>NZ_AUGA01000001.1:0-615794 GCF_000426785.1 Bradyrhizobium sp. th-b2 | reverse complement strand
TCTTATTTCGTTTGACATAAGGCTTCACATAGGCCGGTGGCATCATGCGGACCGAATGCCCCAGGGCCGCGATTTCGCGCGCCCAATGATGTGCACTCGCACAAGCCTCCATGCCGACCAGGCAAGAGGAGAGCGCTCGAAAGAATGGCAGCACCTGCGATCGTCGCAACATGCGGCGAACCAATACTCTCCCGTCGTTGCCGATCCCGTGCACTTGGAAGATCGACTTAGCCAAATCCAAACCTACTGTGATAATCTTCTCCATTGGAACGGTCCTTCCCTTGTGGCGCCTCTCGAAGCGACCACGTTAGGCACTTTTGATGCCGGTTCGAAGGGCCGTTCCACACCATCAAATTTGGGCAGAAAATTCTCTTTGCCTTTGTCTCGAATGGAGCCGAAGCCGGTCGGGCCCGCGGTCTCATCAATTGGGATGAGAGAGGCCGGTTCCGACGAAATCATTTCCGGATTGGCACGAAGGCGTCCTGAAACCGACAAGGTCTAACCTTAGTAGCGTTGTGAGGACGGATGCCTGGTGAGACGCTGATGATCGAGGTCGTGAGATTCACGACCAGGGTCGTGAGACTGATCAGTGCTCCCAGGACGTTGGGGATGATCTCGGAATGAAGAAGCTGAATGCTGTGCCATATGTCTGGGCGGCCGCGTTGATCGCGGTCGCGATCTGGGGCGTGAGCGGCACCCCGCAGATGGCGCACACCTCTGCCAGCACGCATTTGGCGCGGGCGCGATAAGGCGTTTCCCCTAAAGCTTCGGTCGCAGCGAGCGCTGCATGTCCATCGTGTAGGTGTAGCGCCCCTCGGGGTGCGTGGTGATGGTGACCTCGAACAGTTCCTCGCGCAGGCCGTAGTAGCGGCGTACCACGGTGAGCGCCGGCGAGCCGGTCTTGACGCCGAGCGCCTTGGCAATCGGCGCCGGCATGCCCCGCACGAAGATCTCCATCTGGGCGCGCTCGGTGACCTGGCCGTACATCTTGGCGATCTGCTCATGCACCGGGGTGCGGCCATGGTCGCTGCGGGTCACGACATCGGCGAACCGGCGCAGCACGTAGATCTCGGTCCAGCCGAGCGGCGCGGCGAACTGGTCCGAGCGGCGCACCGCCTCGATCAAGAACCAGCTCCTGCCGGGCTCGCATTTCAGGAGCCCGGCCAGCTTGCGGTCGGCGACGATGTCGCTGCTAGCCACGACGTCGCGGTAGGTTTCGTTGGAGTAGCGCAGCCACTCGCCGAGCGACTTGACGCTGTGGGTGAACAATACCGGCGGCTCGGATGCGATCACCACCGAGCCGAGGCCGGCGCGGCGCACGATCAGGCCCTGTTCGATCAGGATGCGCAGCGCCTCGCGCACGGTCTGGCGGCTCGCGCTGAAGCTCGCCATCAGCTCGGTCTCGGTCGGCAGCAGATTGCCGACCGCGTAGGTGCCGAGACGGATGTCCCTCTGCAGTCCGGTGGCGATGTCGCGATAGCGGGACGATCTCGCCCTGTCCGGTTGTTCAGACATGGTGGGTCACTGGTATGCCGTATGGCAGGCGACCGGATGTCCTGTCTGCATCGACTGCAGTGCCGCCTCGAATGCAGCGAGCGTTGCCAGCACATCTGCCTCCGGCACCGGGAACGGCTGCTTGCCCTCGACCGCATCGGCAAAGGCTGTGAGTTCCGCGGTGAGCGTGTCGACCGCCGGATAGCGCGTCGTCGCGGGCACCTCGCCGGATTTCCGCAGCACCATCGTCACCTCGTCGAGCACTTCGGCAGATCCCTTCGTTCCGAACACATGCACGCGCCAATAGAACGGTGTTGCGCGGATTGTCGCAAGGGTTGCGCTCACGCCATTCACAAATTCAATCGCCAAGGTTGCAGTGTCGAGCGGCGGCGGCCCGACGGCGCGCGCACTCAACCGGGCATAGACCTGGCGTACGGGGCCGAGCAGGCTGACGAAACCGTCGAGCACATGCAGTCCCGCGCCGGTCAGCCCGCCGCCCGGCGACTCCTCGGGCGACAGCCGCCAGCCCTGGGTGATGGTCTGCGAGTTCTCGTTGCTGTTGTGGCCCTCGACATGCAGGATCGTGCCGAGCTCGCCACAGGCTGTGATCGCGCGCAGCGCCCGCATCGAGGGCCAGAACCGGCGATTATGCCCGACCGCGAGCAGCACGCCGGCGTTGCGGCAGGCCGCGAACATCTCGGCGGCGTCGTTGCGCCGAAGCGCCAGCGGCTTCTCGCAAAACACCTGCTTGCCGGCCGCGGCGGCCGCGATCACTTGGCTCCGGTGCAGCGAATGCGGCGTCGCCAGCAGCACGGCGTCGATCTCGGGCGCGGCGAGCACGGCCTCCAGGCTCGTCGCGGCGGACAGGCCATGCGCCGCGCAGAAACTCGCGGCGCCCTTGCTGTCGGGTTCGACCGCGCTTGTGATCCTGAGCCGCGGCTCGTTCTGCGCGGCCTCGACCAGCGCGCGGCCCCAGCGGCCGAGGCCCATGATCGCACAATTGATCATGAATGCCCCTCATCCCGGCCGCGCCCGGCACGGATCGCCTCGATCACGGCGGCGCTGTCGCTCTCGGGGCCTTGGAGCGCGACCGCCGCGCGCAGCAGCTCGGCCTGCACTGAGGTCAGCGGCAAGGGCAGGCCGTGCCGGCGGGCCTCCCGCAGGATCAGCTCGGTATCCTTCAAGGTCTGCGCGATATGCGATTGCGGCGAGAAATCGCGCGCCAGCATCTTCCGTCCCTTGCTGTCCATCGCCTTGGAATATGCCGCCGATTGCCGCGCCGTCGCAAGGAACGTGGCGCCGTCGAGGCCCAGGCTCTCGGCAAAGGCGATGCCCTCGGCCAGCGCGGCGCGGTTGTTCTGCAGGATCAGGTTGATGGCGAGCTTGGTGCGGCTCGCATTGCCGATCGCACCGACATTGATCCGCTGCGGGCAGAGGATGTCGAGCGTCGGCTCGGCGGCGTCGATGACATCGGCATCGCCGGCGACCAGCGCGGTGGCGGTGCCGGCGCGGACCTCGGCGCTGGTGCCCGAGATCGGCGCCTCGATCAAGGCAAAGCGCGAGCGCGAGGCGAATTCGGCGATCACAGCGATCTCGCCCGGCGCGCAGGTGGTGGTGCAGATCACCAGCGGCGGCACCGCCGCGTTGGCGAGGTCCGGAAGCAGTCCCTTGACCTGGCCCGCGTCGTACACCGCGATGACGATGGTCCGGCAGTGCGCCGCCACATCGGCGGCGAAGGCGGCGAACTCGGCGCCGCTGGCCCTCAAGCCGTCGTTCTTCGCGGCATCGATGTCGAAGCCGATTACGCCTACGCCGGCGTCGATCAGCCGCGCGGAGAGGGCCGATCCCATCAGCCCCAGGCCAATCATGCCAACAGGTGTCTCGCGAGCCATGATGCGACAGAGCTCTCGTCTATTGCGGCTGGATGCCGGCCGCCTTGACCTCCGCCGACCAGCGCACGACCTCGCTCCTGACGAAGGCGCCGAACTCGGCGGGCGCCAGCGGCGCCACGATCACGCCAACATCGGCGAGCTTCTTCTTCGTCTCCGGCATTGCGAGGTACCTGGCGCATTCGGCGTAGATCCTGTTGACCACCGGCTCCGGCGTGCCGGCCGGCGCGAACAGCCCGTACCAGATCGTGGCCTCGAAGCCGGGCATCGCTTCCGACAGCGCGGGCAGGCCCGGGGTGAGCTCGTTGCGGGTCGCCGACGTCACGCCGATGCCACGCAAGGTGCCACCCTGCATCTGCGGGATCGCGACCGAGAAATCGCCGAACGTCAGGTCGATCACCCCCGCCATCACGTCGGTCATCGCCTGCGGCACGCCGCGATAGGAGGCGGCGATCAGCGACAGGCCGCCGCGCGATTGCAGCTGCGCGATCGAGATCTGCGACGCGCCGGAGCCGTAACCCGCGGTCAGATTGGGAGTGGCCTTGGCGTAAGCGAGGAATTGCGGCAGGTCCTTGGCCGCAAGCTTCGGGTTGACCAGCAGCACCATCGCCGTCGTGGTGGTGCGGATGACCGGCGCAAAATCCTTCACCGGGTCGTAGGGCAGGCTCTTGAGCGTCGCGACGTTGCTGGCATGGGTCGTGTTGGTACCCATCAGCAGCGTGTAGCCATCGGGCGCGCTGCGGGCGACTTCCTGGGCGCCGATGCTGCCGAGCGCGCCGGCGCGGTTCTCGATCAGCACGGTCTGGCCGAAGGCGTCCTGCAGATGCTGGCCGACCAGCCGCGCGACATTGTCGGGGCCGGCGCCGGCCGGGAAGGGCACGATGATCTTGAGCGGTCGTTGTGGGAAGCCGTCCGCCGCGAGAGCCGGCAGGACCGGAAGTGCCGAGAGCAGGACGGCAAGCAGCCCCAGCCGTAACTTCATTCCGGTCCCCTTCGCGCCTGCTTTGATAAATTTATACGGATAAATACGTCAGAAATGCAAGCGGAAGGCCTTTCGCAATATTGAGGTGCGCCATAATTATCCGTATAAATAGCCCATACAGGGAGCCAGACGATGGTCGACATCAGCGATCTCCATGCGCGCGGGCTGCGGCGGCGTCAGAAGATGTTCGGCGAGGGCGATGTCGCCAAGCGGATGGCGGCTGCCGGTGATTTTGGCACGCCGCTGCAAAACATCATCAATGCTTATGTCTACGGTGACGTCTGGGAGCGCAGCGGGCTGTCCGACCAGATCCGTAGCCTCGTGATGCTCGGCATCACCGCGGCGAGCAGCAAGCCCGCCGAGTTCCGCGTTCATGCCAAGGGCGCGCTGGCCAACGGCTGCACCGCCGCGCAGGTGCAGGACGTGCTGCTGCTGGTCGCGATGTATTGCGGCATTCCGGCTGCGATCGAGACCAGCAAGATCGCAGCCGAGGTGTTCGGCGAGGTGCCTGCCGAGGGGTAGGGCGCAGGGCTGCGCCGTGATAGGGACTTTGCCGACTGCGATCGGCAATAGGATGCGCCCAAGGATCTGTCCATGTCCGGCTTCCCCACCTCGACCACCGTGCTCGATTCCGTGCTGTTTCGCGATGCCTTCGGCACAAGCGAGATGCGCGAGGTGTTTTCCGATCTGCGGCTGATCTCCCGTTATGCCGAGGTCGAGGTCGCGCTGGCCAGGGCCGAAGCACGCTGCGGCGTGGTCCCGGCGGAAGCTGCCGAGGAGATCGCCGAGCGTACCGATGTCGCCGCACTCGACTTCGACCTGCTGAAGCAGGAGACCGATGTCGTCGGCTACCCGATCCTGCCGCTGGTGCATCAGATGGTGAAGCAGTGCGGCGAGGCCGGCCGCTATGTTCATTGGGGCGCGACCACGCAGGACATCATGGACACCGCCGTGGTGCTGCAGCTGCGCGACGGTCTCAGGATTGTCGAGGCCGACATTGCTGCATTGCGCACCATCCTCGCCGATCTCTCGAAACGCTACCGCGACACGCCGATGGCCGGCCGCACCCATCTGCAGCAGGCGCTGCCGGTGACCTTCGGCTATAAGACCGCGATCTGGCTCGCGGCCTTCGATCGCCATGCCGCGCGCTTGGCGGAGCTGAAGCCGCGCGTGCTGGTCGGGCAGTTCGCCGGCGCCGCCGGCACGCTGGCCTCGCTGGGCGACAAGGGCTTCGACGTGCAGAAGGCGCTGTGCGAGGAGCTTGGCCTCGGCGTTCCGGTCTCCACGTGGCATGTCGCGCGCGACGGGCTGGCGGAAGCGGTGAATTTCCTGGCGCTGGTCACGGGAACGCTCGGCAAGATCGCGCTCGACATCATGATCATGGCCTCGACCGAGTTCGGCGAGGTCTACGAGCCCTTCGTGAAGGGACGCGGCGCGTCCTCGACAATGCCGCAAAAGCGCAACCCGATCTCGTCGGAGCTGATGCTCGCCGCCGCCAAGGCCGTGCGCCAGCATGCCGGCCTGATGCTGGATGCGATGGTGCAGGATTTCGAGCGCGCCACCGGCCCGTGGCACGCCGAGTGGATGGCGATCCCGGAAAGCTTCGTGCTGACCGCCGGCGCGCTGCATCAGGCCAGATTCGCGCTTGGCGGCTTGATCGTCGACGAGAAGCGGATGGCCGACAATCTCGACATCAGCCGCGGGCTGATTGTGGCGGAGGCCGTAATGATGGGCCTGGCGCCCGCGATCGGGCGGCAGGAGGCGCATGATGTGGTTTACGACGCCTGCCGTGTCGCCAACGACAAGGGCCTGACGCTGGCCGCGGCGCTCGCCGCGGATCAACGCGTCGTAAGCCGGATCGATCGGGCGACGATCGACCGCCTCACCGCACCGAAAAACTATCTCGGCCTCGCGCCCGAGATGGTCGACCGGGTGCTTAATTCAGTGAAGCGGTAAAATTCGAGGCAATTGCTCGCCGTCGCGTGATCGGGTGCGGCGGGCGGGAACCTTGCGAATGCGGATCGAATTGGACTACGAATCCTCAACACCCTCAAACGACACGGCCGGACACTTCATGACCGCACATCAACGCAACCTTTCCGCCTCGATCGATCCTGTAAAACTCGATCGGCTCGCCGAAGTCGCGATCAAGGTCGGCCTGCAGCTGCAGCCGGGGCAGGATCTGCTGCTGACGGCACCCTCAGTGGCAATGCCGCTGGTGCGGCGGGTCGTGGAGCATGCCTACAAGGCCGGCGCCGGTATCGTGACCCCGTTCTTCTCCGACGAAGAGCTCACGCTGGCGCGCTACCGCTACGCCAACGATGCGAGCTTCGATCGCGCCGCGGGCTGGCTTTACGAGGGCATGGCGAAGGCGTTCGGCGCCAACACCGCGCGGCTTGCGATCGTCGGCGACAATCCGATGCTGCTGTCGGGCGAAGACCCGGCGAAAGTCGCGCGCGCCAGCAAGGCCAATTCGATCGCCTACCAGCCGGCGCTGGAGAAGATCGTCAATTTCGACACCAACTGGAACATCATCGCCTATCCGAGTGCGTCCTGGGCGAAGCAGATGTTCCCCGATGATGCCGAGGACGTCGCGGTCGCCAAGCTGGCGGATGCGATCTTCGCCGCGTCCCGGGTCGATCAGGATGGCGCCGTCGCCGCCTGGGACAAGCACAATGCCAGACTGCGCGAACGCACCGACTGGCTCAACGGCCAGCGCTTCCACGCGCTGAAATATTCCGGTCCGGGAATGGATCTCACGATCGGGCTCGCCGACGGCCATGAATGGGAAGGCGGCGCCTCGACCGCCAAGAACGGCATTGTCTGCAATGCCAACATCCCGACCGAGGAGGTCTTCACCACGCCGCACTGCCGCCGCGTCAGCGGCCACGTCGTCAGCTCCAAGCCGTTGTCCTATCAAGGCACGCTGATCGACAATATTTCGGTCAAGTTCGAGGAGGGCCGCATCGTCGAGGCCAAGGCCTCGCCCGGCGCAGAAGTCTTGAACAAGGTGCTCGACACCGACGAGGGCGCACGCCGCCTCGGCGAGGTCGCGCTGGTGCCGCATTCCTCGCCGATCTCGAAGAGCGGGCTGCTGTTCTTCAACACGCTGTTCGACGAGAATGCCGCCTCGCACATCGCGCTCGGCCAGTGCTACTCGAAATGCTTCGTTTGTGGCGACAGGCTGACGCCGCAGCAAATCGCCGAGCAGGGCGGCAACAAGAGCCTGATCCACATCGACTGGATGATCGGCTCGGCCGACACCGACATCGACGGCATCCATGCCGACGGCCGCAGTGTGCCGGTGTTCCGGAAGGGCGAGTGGGCGTAGGGCGCGGCTAGCGAGGCTTGCGCTCGCGCGCGGCGATCAGTTCGCGGCGCGGGGCGCTGAAGCGGCAGGTCTCGTGCTGCGGCCGGAAGCCGAGCCGGCGGTAGATCTTCAGCGCGGGCGCGTTGCGGCTCGAGACGTTGAGCCAGCAGGGATGCTCAACCGAGACGTCGTGTGCGCTCAGCACGCGATAGACCAAGAGCTGGCCGAGCCCGCGTCCCTGCCGCGCCGGGTCGACGGCGACCGATTCGATCCACATCGAGTTCCGCTCCGGCTCGGTCAGGCAGAATCCCGACACCTGCCCATCCTCCGACGCGATCCAGACCCCGCTCTCGGTCAGCACCTGCGCCATCTCCTCCGGTGAATACAGGCGGAATGCGGCGTCCGAGGCATAGGCGGCATTGTGGATGCGTGCGACCTCGGCCGCGCAAGCGGTGACGTCGGTCACCTGCTCGATGGTGGCGCGGGCGGCCGCAAGCGTACGGGCCGGTTGCAACGGCTCGACGCACTTCATCCCGATCTCGGACTCGACATGAACAAAGCCGAAGGCGGTCACGAAGGCCATTCCTGCCGGCCAATCGCTGCTCACCAGCGTCTGCACGGTGAGATCGGGATCGGCGTCGATCGCAAGGATGTCGTCGATCAGCGCGAGGCCGATCCGGCGGCGGCGCATCTCGGGCGCCACGACGATCTTGAGGAACCGGGAATGATGCGCGCCCTGGTCGCGCAACGAGGATTCGGCGAGGCCGACGAGCCGGCCATTCCGCTCGGCAATACGAAAGTCGCGCCCGCCACGATTCTGCGGCAGCTTCAGGAACTGGTCCCATTGCGGCAGCGTGACAGGTCCCAGCCGCGGTTCCACCGCAGCTGCCTTTGCGTAAAGTGCGACCACCGCTTCCGCATCAGCCTCGCGAAGCGGTCGGATGGTGATGCCGTCATCCATGAGTCGAGAGCTTACCCGATATCGAGCCGATAGACATCCTTTGCCGTCTTCGAGAACAACGCGGTCTTCTCGGCTTCGCTATATTGTGAAGCAAGCCGTTTAAAGGTGTTAAAGATCACCTGGTAACTGCACTGCCCCTTATCAGGTGGGAAGTTGCTCTCGAACATGCAACGGCTTGGGCCGAAGGCCTCGATGCAGGTTTCCACATAGGGCCGCCAGGCGGCGGCGAGTTCCTCCGACGACGGCGGCCGGGGGCGGAGGTGGAAGTCGTAGCCGAGCAGGCGCATTGCAAGCCCCCCGAGCTTGACCACGACATTCGGGCATTTGGCGATCTCCTGGATCGACGCCTTCCAGACCGGAAAGGTCTCGGCGCGCTTGCCGGCGAACCGGCCGGTGCCGACCGGGCCGCCGCAATGGTCGAGCACGATCCTTGTGTCGGGAAAGGCGCTGGCGAGGTCGGTGAGCTCGTCGATCTGCGGGTGGAACAGCCAGGCGTCGAAGCTGAGGCCGAGCGGTGCCAGGCAGGCAAAGCCCTTGCGGAAGGTGGAATCGAGCAGAATTCCCTTCGGCCGGTTCGCATACATGTGGGCGACGTTGGGGTCCTCGTCCCAGGCCGAGGAGTGGCGGATGCCGCGGAACCGGCCGTTGCCGGCGGCGATCTCCGCCTCCAGCACCGCCTTGGCCTGGTCGCCGATCAGAAGATTAACGTGGCTGACGATGCCGGCGCAGATCGCGGCCTTGCCGTAGCCGCCGCTCGCCGCCATCGCCGCGACGCCGTTGGCGAACTCGACCTCGCCGACCGGGCGGAACGCCTCCGGGCCGTCGGCGCGATACATCGACCGGCAATCGACATAGACGGTGGCAACGATGTTGTGGCCGGAGGCGATGTCGTCGCGCATCTCCTCGACCAGATAGCGCAAGCCCCCACGATCCCAGAGATGGTGATGCGGATCGACGATCGGCCTGCCAGGATCGATGATCTCCTCGGTATATTGGGCGAGCCAGTCTTGGCGCGGGTTGGCATAGAGCCCGCTGGCGGAGGCGGGCAGAGTGCTGGTGCTGGTGGCCATCGATTCTTCACTCCCGTTTGGTTTTGCTTCTTCTTGTAAGAGACTTCACACCCCGTCGAGGATGATCACCGTCGGCGTCGCCGGCAGGGTGTCGCGCGAAATCCGCAACGTGCGCTCGCCGCCGCGGCGGTCGATCTCGAATTGCTGGCCGATCAGGCGCATGAACTCGTCGAGCGGGGTCGCGAAGCGGTGCATCGGCAGCACGACGGCGGCACGCAGCCGCTTGGTGATCTCGGAGACGCCGTCGAGCGACATCGTATAGGTGCCGTCGATCGGCACCATCACAATGTCGAGTCGGCCGATCGCGGCAAAATGGCTGTCGTCGAGCTTGTGATGCAAATGGCCGAGATGGCCGATGCAGAGGCCGGCAACCTCGAAGATGAAGATCGAATTGCCGTCCTTGATCATCTCGCCGCCGGAGCCCTCGCCCCAGTAGCGGCGGATGTCGGTGGTGACGTTGCGGATATAGACGTCGCCGATCCGCATCGCATAATGCGCGGCCCCGCCTTTCTCGCCCCAGCCGTGCAGCACGTGGGGAATCCTGGGGTCGGGGAACAGCGTGTAATGCGTCGCGTGGGCCCGGTTCATCGTCACGACATCGGGCAGCCGCCCGGTCTGATAGACGCCGTTGTAGTCGGTCGCGATCCGGATACCGCCCGGCGTGTCGATGTAATACGTCGAATGGCCTGCATAGGTAATCGCGACCTCATCGGCCTTGGCCGCGACGCGCCGGTAGTTCACCGGAATGGCGCGCGGCGGCGCACTCGCCATCGCCAGGCATTCGCTGCGCTGGGCGTCCTGCGCGAAGGCGTGGCTGGTCAACGTTCCGAGCACGACGAGTGCGGCGAGCAATCTCAGCATGACCTGTTCCGTCTGCGGCGGCATCCGCGGCCGCGAGACTATCGCGCAATTGGCGTGCCGTCATGATGAGACCGGCGCATCGCTCCATGGCGCTGAGTGCAACACGATCCGGGGGATTAATCCGGCAGGACGCGCTACCATGCCGAGCAGATCACAGCGATCAGGGAGTTATGCGTGACTGACACTGCCCCTTCGCCGCGCGCATCATCGACCAAGCGGCTCGAGCCCTTGCGCCATGTCGATGCAGGCGCGCTCAACATCGCCTATTACGAGGCCGGCCCCGCCGACGGCCCGGCGGTGATGCTGATGCACGGCTTTCCCTACGACATTCACTCCTATGTCGACGTCGCGCCTGACCTGGCGGCGCAGGGCTGCCGCGTCATCGTGCCCTATCTGCGCGGCTACGGACCCACGGTCTTCCGCGACAAGGCGACGCCGCGCTCGGGCGAGCAGGCGGCGGTCGGGGCCGACATGATGGCGCTGATGGATGCGCTCGGCATCAAGCGCGCGGTGTTCGCCGGCTACGATTGGGGCGGCCGTGCCGCCTCGGTCGGTGCGGCGCTCTGGCCGGAGCGCTGCATCGGGCTCGTCTGCACCAATGGCTACATGACCCAGGACATCGCACATGCGATGGTGCCGGCGCGGCCGGATCACGAGGCGGCGCTCTGGTATCAGTATTACTTCCAACTCGAGCGCGGGCGCGCCGGGCTTGCCGCCAACCGGCGCGGCATCGCGAAGCTATTGTGGTCGCAATGGTCGCCGAGCTGGGCGTTCGATGAGGCCTGCTTCGAGCGTAGCGCGCTCGCATTTGACAATCCCGATTATGTCGACGTTGTGATCCACAGCTATCGGCATCGCTTCGGCCTTGCCGACGGGGATCCGCAATATGCGGAGGTGCAGCGGCGGCTGGCCGCCTTGCCGGTGATCACCGCCCCCACGATCTCGCTCGACGGTGCCGACGACGGCGTGACGCCTGCGCGCGACGGCAGCGCCAGCGCGGCAAAATACACCGCCCGCCGGGCCCATCGCGTGATCCCGGGCGCCGGACACAATCTGCCGCAGGAAGCCCCGGAGGCGTTCGCCGCGGCGGTGATGGAGCTGGTGAAAGGCTAGAGCGTTTTCGAGCGAAGTGGATACCGGTTCGCGTGAAGAAACGCGTCAAACAAGAATCTAGCGTGGTTCTCACGCGCGCCGCGGGCTGATCTTCCAGGCGATGACGAGCGTCAACAGCGTCAGAATGCCGCTGACGAGCGCGGCCGACGGGATCGTCAGGACCAGCGCCGCGGTTGCCGCCCAGCCGATCGAGGAGAAGGCTTCCGCGAAGGTGGCGATGCGGGAGGAGGTCTGGCGCCGGCGGAACTGGCTGCGGTTGGCCTGGACGCGGAACCAGAGTTGCACCGCGGCGGCGGATGCGGTCGCGATGACGATCGCGATCGCCGTGACCGCGGCCTGCTGCGGCGAGGCAAATGCCAGTGCGGCCACCAGCGGCGCGAAGATGACGGCGATCGCGATCAGCACGACCTCGACCTTGGCGCGGGTCACGCGTGACGGCGGCAGCGGCGCGGTCGCCACCAGATCGGGCGCGTCCTCGCCCGAGATGGTCAGCCAGGCGAGCCCACCGGCGAGCTGGCCTGCGGCCATCACGATGACGGGCGTGATCAGCACGATCGCGGTCGAGGTGCCGGAGAAGCTGCGCCACAGCATCAACGCCGGCGGCACCAGATAGAGCATTTGCATCAGGGTCTGCGACAGCAGCCACGGATCGCGGCGCAGCAGCAGAAACTCCTTGCGCCGCAGCGCCTGCTGCCGCGAGCCGGGGCGGAATGCGCGGGCGCGCCCCCGCGTCACCGCAGCTGGATTGGCGGCGACGCTCGCGACGGTGTCGGCAAACCGTGGTGCGAACACCGCCATCACGACGCCGAGCATCACCAGCGCAGCGGCGAGCAGCAGCAGCATGATGTCGAGATCGCCGAGCGATGCCCGCGCCGGCCACCACAGCAGGCTGTCGGGGGCGGGGGCAATTCGAGCCGCGGTATCCGAGGTCAGGAACGCAAAGCGCGACAGCGTGCCGTAGGACAGCACCGCGACCACCTGCAGGGCGATGACGAAACCGGCGCCGATGACGGCGGAGACGATCTGCGCCACCAGCCGGGTCCGGCTCGGCCCGATCAGGCGAAACAGGAAAGCGGTGACGGCGATCGCGGCAGCCGCCGCCGACAGCCCGATCGCAAGGACGACGCCGAAGCCGGCGAGCCAGCGCGGGCCGCCGAGATAGACCAGCACGTCGACGAATGGCGTCGACAGCAAGAGCGCCATGCTGCTCACCGTCAGCGCGATCGCGGCGATCCGGATCGAGAAGATGTTGGTCAGCTTTGCCGGCGACGACATGATCAAATCGAGATCGGCGCGGGCATAGAACACCCGCGTCACCGACTCGATCGCCTGCGACAGCATCAATGCCCAGGACAGGAAGATCGTCGCGGTCAGCACGATCAGCGACGACGGGTCGAGCGGAAACCGCAGGTCGACATAGCGGGCGACCACGGCATAGGCCGGCAGATGCAGGATCGCCGCGAACAACAACAACCCGATCACGGCACGGTTGCGCCGGCGCCGGCCGCCGGTCATCATCGCCAGCCATTCGCGCCAGGCTAGGCGGAATTCGTGGCGGACGAACCAGGTGAGATGGGCGGTCGAGCTCACGCGGCTGCCGCCTCGGTGTCGACCAGCGCGATGAACATGTCCTCGAGGGTCGTGTCGTTGCGGCCGTTCTGCTCCCGCAGCTCGGCCAGCGTGCCCTCGGCGATCAGCCGGCCGGCCGCGATCACGCCGATGCGGTCGGCCATCCGTTCGGCGACTTCGAGAATATGGGTCGTCATGATCACGGTGCAGCCGGCGCGGACGCGCTCCTGCAGCAGGCCCTTGACGTGACGCGCCGACAGCGCGTCGAGGCCGGTCAGCGGTTCATCGAGAATGATCAGGCGGGGATCGTGCACCAGCGCGCCGGCGAGCGCCACCTTCTGGCGCATGCCCTTGGAGAAGCCTTCGCAGCGTTGGTTGAGATGCGGCTCGAGCCCAAGCGATATCAGGAGATCGTGCGCCGACCGCTCCGACGTGCGGGGGTCGATGCCCCAGAGGCCGGCGACGAATTCGAGATATTCCAGCGGCGTCAGCTTGTCATAGATCATCGGCTCGTCGGACACCCAGGCCATGATCTGCTTGGCGGCGACCGGATCGGCCAGCGCATCGATGCCCAGGATCGACACCGAGCCGGCATCGGGCCGCAGCAGGCCCGCCACCATGCGCAAGGTCGTGGTCTTGCCGGCGCCGTTCGGCCCGAGCAGCGCGTAGAATTCGCCGACACGGATGGTGAGATCGAGCGCGTCGACCGCCGGGCGGTCAAAACGCTTGGTTAACCCTCGCACGGCGAGTGCCGACAGTTCGGATGTCATGGCGTGGTGGCGATCCGGGATTGCGCTCTTCGGTTGCGTGAGCTTGGACAAAAACCGTTTCGGTGCGGTGAATCGCGCAGGACAAATCGAAGCTGATATCCGTATTAGTCCGTGCTGCGGCATTTATCCGCAAATGTGATGATGCTTACGGATCAAGGGTTTGTTGACAGGGATCGGGCCTTTTGGCTCAATCGGGGCGGACATAGGCAGCTTTCAGCGCTTCCGACACAAGGGCGCGAAGGCGGGATGCAACGAGCGATCGGAAAGAATCGCCGGGCATCGGGGAGGGAAGGATGCTGGACTTTGTTCAGCAGCTCGTCAGCGGCATCGCGCTCGGCTGCGTTTACGGCCTGATCGCGCTCGGCTTCGTGCTGGTCTACAAGGCAACCGAGGTCGTCAATTTCGCGCAAGGCGATTTGATGATGCTGGGCGGCTTTTTCGCCTTCACCTTCATCGGCATGCTCGGGCTGAATTACTGGGTCGGATTCGCCGGTGCGGTGATCTGCATGGCGCTGTTCGGCATGCTGGCCGAGCGGGTCGTGGTGCGACCGATCCTCGGCTATCCGCAATTCTCCATCATCATGGCGACGATCGGGCTCGGTTATTTCCTGCGCTCGATCACCGGCATGATCTGGGGCACCGACGACTTCAAGATCGAAACCCCGTTCAGCCAGGGCGTCTTGAGGATCGGCAGCCTGGTGCTCGCCTATGACAAGCTGTCGGTGATCGCGGCGACCATCATCCTGTGCGCGTTGCTCTCTCTGTTCTTCAACCGCACCACGCTCGGCACCGCGATGCGCGCCAGCTCCGAGAACATGCTGGCTGCCTATTACATGGGCATTCCGGTCAAGCGCGTGGTGTCGATCGTCTGGGCGATCTCGGCGGCGGTGGCGACCTGCGCCGGGGTGCTGCTGGCGCCGATCACCTTCATCCATTCCAATGTCGGCCTGGTGCTGGGGTTGAAGGCGTTTCCGGCCGCCGTGCTCGGTGGCTTCGGCTCGATCCCCGGTGCTGTGGTCGGCGGCGTCCTGATCGGCGTGATCGAGAGCATGGCCGGCTTCTATCTGCCGCAGGGATGGAAGGACGTCGCGCCCTACATCGTGCTGCTCGCGGTGCTGCTGCTCAAGCCCGAAGGCCTGTTCGGCCTTCACGTCCGCAAGAAGGTTTGAGGAGCGAGGATGCGGTTTCTCTTCAAGACCAATTATGAAGACGACATCAGGCTGTTCCCACATTCGGGCTATGTCTATTCCTACGGCCTGTTGCTGGCGGTGCTGCTGATCGCGCCTTACGTGCTCTCAAGCTACCTGATGAGCCAGCTCGTCTTCGTCTGCATCTATGCAACCGTCGGCGTCGGGCTCTTGATCCTGACCGGCTTCACCGGACAGGCCTCGCTCGGCCACGCCGCGTTTCTGGCGATCGGCGCCTACACCGCGGCCTATCTGCAGCAATTCAACGTGCCGTTTCCGGTCTACTTCCTCGCGGCGGGGCTGTTGACCGGCGTGGTCGGCGCGCTGGTCGGATTTCCGGCGCTGCGGCTGCAGGGCATCTATCTGGTGATCGCGACGATCTCGTTTGCCTTCATCGTCGAGGAAATCCTGGCGCGCTGGGAAAGCGTGACCCATGGCAATGAGGGCATGCGGGTCAAGGCCATACAGTTGTTCGGCACCACGATGTTGCGCGACGGCCCGACTTTCTATTATCTCTGCCTCGCGGTGCTGGTGCTGACCATCGTCGGCACGCTCAATCTGCTGCGCTCGCCGACCGGCCGCGCCTTTGTCGCGATCCGCGACAGCGAGACCGCGGCGCGCAGCATGGGAATCAATGTCGCGCTCTACAAAGTGAAGTCGTTCGCGATCTCGGCGGCGATCACCGGCTTCGCCGGCGTGCTGTTCGCCCACAAGCTCTCCTTCATCTCGCCCGAGATGTTCACGCTGCAGCTCTCGATCGAGTTCATCATCGTGATCCTGATCGGCGGCACCTTCAGCCTGCATGGCGCGGTGCTGGGCGCGATCTTCCTGGTCATGATCGATCCGTTCCTGACCTATCTGAAGGACGATATGCCCGGCGTGATCGCAGGCATTGCCGCAACCCTCGGCGCCGGCACGGAGCGCGCCGGACATATCCAGGACGCGGTCGCAGCCTTTGCCTCCGCCAACGGGCTGAAGGGCGCGATCTACGGCGTCATCATCGTGGTGTTCGTGCTGTTCGAGCCGCTCGGGCTCTATGGCCGCTGGCTCAAGATCAAGCTCTTCTTCCAGCTGTTCCCGCTCTACAAGCGCGCGACCTTCAAGCGGCAGAAGATCTACGTGAAATCGGAGCGGAACAGATGAGCTATTTCCGCGCCGAGAACCTGTCGCTGCATTTCGGCGGCCTCAAGGCGGTCGATGCCGTCAGCTTCGCGGTCGAGAAGGGCGAGATCCTGTCGATCATCGGGCCCAATGGCGCCGGCAAAAGCTCGATCTTCAACCTGATCTCGCGGATCTATCCGCCGACCTCGGGCAGGATCTTCTTCGAGGATCAGGACATCACCCAGGAGCCGGCCTACGATATCGCGAGGCTCGGCATCGCCCGTACCTTCCAGAACATCGAGCTGTTCGAGAATGCCACCGTGCTGAGCAATCTCCTGGTCGGACGCCATCGCCACTCCACCACCCAGCTCTGGCAGGAGCTGCTGTTCCTGCCGAGCGTCCGCGCCGGCGAGAAGGCACATCGCCGGCGGGTCGAGCAGGTGATCGAATTCCTCGATCTCGAGCCCTATCGCGACAAGCTGATATCGGGCCTGCCTTACGGCGTACGCAAGGTGATCGAACTGGCGCGAGCGCTGTGCTCGGAGCCGAAGCTGATCCTGCTCGACGAGCCGTCGTCGGGCCTCAATGTCGAGGAAACCGACGACATGTCGTTCTGGATTCGCGACATGAAGAGCGAGCTCGGCATCACGGTCTTGATGGTCGAGCACGACATGACGCTGGTCAACCGGGTCTCCGACCGCGTGATTGCGCTGAACTACGGCCGCGTGCTGGCGATGGGCTCGCCGTCGGAGGTGCAGCATCATCCCGACGTCGTCGCAGCCTATCTCGGCGCATGAGGATGATGCCATGAGCACATCAGACATCATCCTCAAACTCTCCAATATCGAGAGCTATTACGGGCCGATCATGGCGATCCGCGGCATCAGCCTCGAGGTGCCGCGCGGTCAGATCGTGACGCTGCTCGGCGCCAACGGCGCCGGCAAGACCACCGTTTTGAAGACGATCTCCGGCATCCTCGATCCGCAGAAGGGCTCGATCGAATTCCTGGGCAAGCCGATCCAGCGCATGGAGGCCGATCGGATCGTGCGGCTCGGCCTCAGCCATGTGCCGGAGGGGCGGGAGGTGTTTCCGTTCCTGTCGGTGCGCGAAAACCTGATGATGGGCGCCTATCTGCGCAAGGACCGCGACGGTGTGGCGCAGGACCTCGAGCGCGTCTACGGCTATTTTCCACGGCTGAGGGAGCGACTCGGCCAGCCGGCCGGGCAGCTTTCGGGCGGCGAGCAGCAGATGCTCGCGATCGGGCGGGCGCTGATGAACCGGCCGACGCTGCTGCTGCTCGATGAGCCGTCGCTTGGGCTGTCGCCGATCCTGGTAAAGGAGATCTTCACCATCATCCGCCGCGTCAATGAGGAGCAGGGCATGTCGATCCTGCTGGTCGAGCAGAATGCCAAGATCGCGCTGGAGACCGCGCATTACGGCTACGTGCTGGAGATCGGGCGTGTCGTCATGAACGACACCTGCGAGCGGCTGATGAATTCGCCGGATATCCAGGAGTTCTATCTCGGCGCCAAGGAAGCCGGCGCGCGGGGTGAGCGGCGCTGGAAGAAAAAGAAGACGTGGCGTTGAAGGTCGGCGTTGAAGAAAGCTGGCGCTGAGGAAGGTTTGGCGTTGGGAACGAGTTGGAGCTAGATTTCAGGCCTGTTTCGCGAACAAGACCGGCACGAAGGCCCGGCACGTGAGGCAGGCGGCAGAGGAGGGAGCGCGCATGGCAGGACCAGCGGTGCTGACGGTTGCCGACACGATCGCGAGGAGCTTTCTGCTCGCGGTACAGACGCGTGGTGACAAGCCCGCGATCCGCGAGAAGAAGTTCGGCATCTGGCAGCCGACCAGCTGGCGCGAGTGGCTGCAGATCTCCAGGGATATCGCCTTTGGCCTGCATGCGACCGGCTTCCGCCCCGGCGACGTCGCCTCGATCATCGCCAACGCGGTGCCGGAATGGGTCTATGCCGACATGGGCATCCTGTGCGCCGGCGGCGTCTCGTCCGGCGTCTACCCGACCGATTCGGCGGCGCAGGTCGAATATCTCCTCAACGATTCCCGCACGCGGGTCATGTTCGTCGAGGACGAGGAACAGCTCGACAAGGTGCTGACCTGCCGGTCGAGCTGTCCGACGCTGGAAAAGGTCGTGGTCTTCGACATGGAGGGCCTGAGCGGCTTCTCAGATCCGATGGTGCTGTCGCTTGCCGAGTTCACGGCGCTCGGCCGCAATCATGCGCAGGGCAATGACGCCTTGTGGGACGAGATGACCGGCAGCCGCACCGCCTCCGATCTCGCGATCCTGGTCTACACCTCGGGCACCACAGGTCCGCCCAAGGGCGCGATGCATTCCAACCGCAGCGTGACGCACCAGATGCGCCATGCCAACGATCTCTACCCCTCGACCGACAACGAGGAGCGGCTGGTGTTCCTGCCGCTCTGCCACGTCGCCGAGCGGGTCGGCGGCTATTACCTCTCGCTCGCGCTCGGCTCGGTGATGAATTTTGCCGAGAGCCCGGAGACGGTGCCGGACAATCTGCGCGAGGTGCAGCCGACTGCGTTCCTCGCGGTGCCCCGGATCTGGGAGAAGTTCTATTCCGGCATCACCATCGCGCTGAAGGATGCGACCCCGTTCCAGAACTGGATGTACGCCCGCGCGCTTGCGATCGGCAACCGGATGACCGAGTGCCGGCTTGAGGGTGAGACGCCGCCGCTGTCGCTGCGGCTCGCCAACCGCGCGGCCTATTGGCTGGTGTTCCGCAACATCCGCCGCATGCTCGGGCTCGACCGCTGCCGGATCGCGCTGACCGGCGCGGCGCCGATCTCGCCGGACCTGATCCGCTGGTATCTCGCACTCGGCATCGACATGCGCGAGGTCTACGGTCAGACCGAGAATTGCGGCGTCGCGACCATGATGCCGGCGGAGCGGATCAAGCTCGGCTCGGTCGGTAAGGCCGCGCCCTGGGGCGAGGTGATGATCTGCCCGAAGGGCGAGATCCTGATCAAGGGCGACTTCCTGTTCATGGGCTATCTCAACCAGCCGGAGAAGACCGCCGAGACGATCGACGCAAAAGGCTGGCTGCACACCGGCGATGTCGGCGCCATCGACAACGAAGGCTATGTGAAGATCACCGACCGGATGAAGGACATCATCATCACCTCCGGCGGCAAGAACATCACGCCGTCCGAGATCGAGAACCAGCTCAAATTCTCGCCCTACGTCTCGGACGCCGTCGTGATCGGCGACAAGCGGCCGTATCTTACCTGCCTGATTATGATCGATCAGGAGAATGTCGAGAAATACGCCCAGGACCAGGACATCCCCTTCACCAATTACGCGAGCCTGTGCCGCGCCCGCGAGATCCAGGATCTGATCCAGCGCGAGATCGAGGCGGTCAACGTGAAATTCGCCCGCGTCGAGACCGTCAAGAAATTCTACCTGATCGAACGCCAGCTGACGCCCGAGGATGAGGAGCTGACGCCGACCATGAAGCTGAAGCGCAGTTTTGTGAACAAGCGCTACGCGGCCGAGATCGACGCCATGTATGGCGCGCGGGCGGTGGCATAGAGCATGGTCCGGAAAAGTGTGAAGCGGTTTTCCGAATAGATCATGCTCAAGAATAGATGCGACGACGGACTTGGCGAAGGAGCGAGCAGGCCCGACCCTTCGCTCAACATGGGCCACTGAAGGAGGAGACTGCAATGTCGAAATCGCTGAAGGCGCTGGGCCTTGCGGTGAGCGCGCTGGCGCTGACCTGTCTGCCGGCCGCAGCCCAGACCAAGGTCACCAATGAAGGCATCTCGCCGACCGAGATCGTGATCGGAACGCATCAGGACCTGTCCGGCCCGATCAAGGTCTGGGGCGTTCCGGTGTCCAACGGCATGAAGATGGCGGTGGAGGAGATCAATGCCAGCGGCGGCATCAACGGCCGCAAGATCAAGATGATCCTCGAGGACAACGGCTACGACCCGAAGAAGGCCGTGTTGGCCTCGCAGAAGATGGTCGAGCGCGACAAGGTGTTCGCGATGATCGGCCCGATGGGCTCGCCGACCGTGCTCGCCGCGCAAGACATCCTGTTCGATGCCGGCGTGCTGCAGCTGTTCCCGCTGACCGCTGCCGAATTCACCTTCAAGTTCGATCCCGCCAAGCCGCAGGAGCGGCTGAAGTTCAACAACCTCTTGCCCTATGTCGAGAGCACGCGCGCCGCGCTCAAATACATGATGGACTGGAAGAACTTCAAGAAGCCCTGCATCATGCATCAGGATGACGAGTACGGCAAAAACGTGCTCGACGGCTTCACGCAGCAGCTCGGTGCGATGAAGGTGCAGCCGGCCTCGGTGACGAGCTACAAGCGCGGCGCTTCCGACTTCTCGGCGCAGGTCGCCAAGATGAAGTCCGACGGCTGCGACCTCGTCGTGCTCGGCACCGTGATCCGCGAGACCATCGGCGCGATGAACGAGGCGAAGAAGCTCGGCTGGGACGTGACCTTCCTCGGTGCCACCCCGACCAACGTGCTCGAAGTGCCGGCGCTCGGCAAGGAGGCCGTCGAGGGACTCTACGCGGCGTCAGGCTTCGAGATTCCCTATGAGGACACGGCCAAGGGCAAGGTGAAGGACTGGCTGCTCAACTACAAGAAGATGTTCAACTCCGACGCCAACACCCAGGCGATCATCGGCTATAACGCGGTGATGACCTTCGCCTTCTACGCGCAGAAGGCCGGCAAGGATCTCACCGGCCAGAAGATGCTGGACGCGCTGGAGTCAGGCGACAAGTTCCTCGACATCTTCAGCTCGCCGCCGACCAAGTTCACCAAGACCGATCATCTCGCCAACACCATCACGCAAGTCCAGCAGGTCAAGGGCGGCCGCTGGGTGCTGGTGAAGGACAATTTGATGTTCTGAGCGGGCGAAACTCACCGTCGTTCCGGGATGGTGCGCCAGCACCAGACCCGGAACCTCGAGATTCCGGGTTCACGCTCACGCGTGCCCCGGAATGACGTCGAGACCGCAACGCGATCCGTCGCGGCCGGTCAGCGCTCCTGAACCGGATGCGTCAATTCCCCCGCGCAGCCGGCCGCCATGCGGCTTCGGCGACGAGCGGCGCATCGACATATCGGCTGACGCCATGCTGGTCGATCACGAAGGTCGGCCGAAAACTCCTGATGTCGGCGTCCTCGATCATCGCCATGCGGCGGTTGTCGAGCGTCAGCCAGCGGCCGTCGAGCCGCGCCGCGACCACGGCATGGTCCTCGCCGCCGATGAGGTCATGCATGACGACGATCCGCAGATCTTCCGGCGCGACGCCGGCGATGCGTAGCGCCACGAATTTCGCGATCGCATAGTCCTCGCAATCGCCGCTGCCGCGGGCAAAGGTGGCGAGCGGCGTCGCCCAGACGTCGGGCTCGCCATAGGTCGCAAGATCGTTGCCCGGGCGGATCGCGAGGTTGATCGCGCGGTTGATCGCACCGAGCCGGGCGCGGCCGTCGCGCGCCCGTCCGGCATCGACGATCGCGAGGAAACGCAGCGCCTCCGGCGATGCACAACCGGTGCGGTCGCCTTCACAGATGGCGAGCTGCACCAGCTCGTCGGCGAGCTGGCGCTGCACGCCGCGCCATTTGTCATGCAGGCCGCCGTCGGCCAGCAGGCTGGTCGCGAGGCCAAACGGCTCGGTCGATTGTCTGAACAGCGTTGCCGGGCCGGGCGAAAGCAGCGAGGCGGCGTTGAGCTCGGCGGCCGGCGCGGCCAGCGCGAGGCCGACGCCGAGCATGACGGCGCGCAGCGCAAATGAGCGAACCGAGAATCCCATGTGACACCCCCTGTCCGCTCTTCGGCGGGTGGATGCTGCACCGCGCACGCGACCGGATCGTTTCATGCCGTCCAGCATGGCAAGCGATCCGTTCGAATCGATTTAAGATGTGGGGAAACCGGACGAGAGGCTGAAGGGCGCGTGGGCCGGGTCCCGAAAACTTTACCGGTTTGTGAAACGAACCGGCGAACCTTTATCCACCGTCTTCCGTCTCATGCTTGCCTCCTGGTTAACCGGCCGGTCCGCGCGCGGGACTGCTGTGATTTGTAAGCTAACTCACAGCTTTGGCCGGGAATTTGGAGTCAAATGCCCTCTCGGGGCTGCGGGGAAATAGAGGCAAGTACAGAAATGCCGGTCAATACCACGAATACGTGGTCAAATACGTATCTTGGCTGCAATCCCACCTTACGGTACCGTCGCACAAATCAGAACTACACGACTCATACAAGAGTGAGCCAAGTCACACCCGCTCAAACGGCGCGATCGAAGCACCTTGCGCAAGCACAGGACAGTTTCGTCGAGCTTTATCCGATGATATGCAGGCAAAATCATTCGGATATTCTTGAGTCATTAACCTTCGTGGTGCGGTGATCCGCAGTGAACTTTGTCGAGAAATTCGACGGCCTTTTGCCGAACGCGGATGCTTATGCCCGTGGGTCGGTCCACGTCGACAGCGTTTCCACGCACGCGCCGCGCGGCGCGATCACCGTCGACGACGGGCAATTGCTGTTCACCGGCGACTTCAAGCGGACGGGGCTCGACCTCGTCATCGCGAAGGATGATCGGGAACTCGTCCTCCACGACTACTTCAAGGGCGAGAAGCGCGCGGCGCTGGCGTCACCCGATGGCGCACATCTCACCGGCGACCTCGTCAACGCGCTCACCGGCTACACCCAGTATGCCCAGGCCGGCGGCGCGGCCGAACCGGCCAAGGTCATCGGCCATGTCACCAAGCTGACGGGCAGCGCCACCGCCGTCCGTAACGGCGTCGCGGTCGTCCTGAACCAGGGCGACAACGTCAACAAGGGTGACGTGGTGCAGTCCGGCAGCGACTCGACGCTGGGCATCACCTTCATCGACGGCACAGTGTTCGGTCTCGGACCGAATGCCAAGATGGTGCTGAACGAGATGATCTACGACCCGAACGGGTCGAGCAATTCGTCGCTGATGAGCCTCGTCTCGGGCACGATCTCGTTCGTTGCCGGCGCGACCGCCAAGCACGGCGACATGAAGGTCGATACGCCGGTCGCGACCATGGGCATCCGCGGCACCGCGGTGCTGGTCGAGATCGATTTCGACGTGCAGGGCTCGGGTGGCGTGCCGCCGGCCAAATTCCAGGTGCTGGTCGAGCCTGACGGGACCACCGGCTCCTACATCCTGTTCGACAAGACGACGCTCAATCCGATCGCAACCGTCGATCAGGCCGGCACCCAGACCATCGTCAACGGCCAGGGCAGCGTCAGCTTCGTCTCGTCGGCGCAGCTGTCCGCCGACGCGCAGCGGCTGATCTCGGACGTGTTCGCGCTGAAGTTCACCGACAACAACAATCCCAATACCAAGCTCACGACGAACTTCACCGACAGCGTCGTTCCGGTCACGACCACCCTCAAGCTTGCCGGCGGCGACGTGACCTTGCCGATAAGCTTTCTGCTGGCCTTGACCGGCCATGCCGGACTAGAGGCCCCCTCCAGCAAGACCGACCACGCCCCCGGGGCGCCGGCGGTCGTGACACAGAATGCGGAATTCACCGAGCAGGCCGGGCAGACCCATAGCGGACTGCTCGACACGGCGACGGGCCGGATCGCATGGGTGGACGTCAATCTCGGCGACAAGCCGAGCGCGATCGTCAGCTTTACCTCGTCCAGCTATCGGGACGCAGAGGGCAACGACGTCACCTCGTCGCTGACGGCGGCGCAGCTTGCGGCCATCCATGCTGTCGAGATCCCGCTGCAGCTCGTGCACGATCCGCTGAACAACAATATCGGTTCGGCGACCTGGACCTACAACATTGACGATGGCGCCTTCGACTTCCTGGCCGCCGGCGAAACGCTGACGCTGACCTATACCGCGCGCGTGGATAACAATTACGCTCCGAGCAACGAGACCGCGTTCAGGACATTCACCGTCACGATCACCGGCACCAACGACACGCCGGTGGTGACGTCCTCGGCGCAGCTCGGCTCGATCACCGAGCTTGCCGCGACGACGAACTCCGCCGTGCCGGATACGGTGCACGGCACGTTGACGTTCACCGATACGGATCTGACCGATACGCATTCGGTCACCATCACCGGCGTCACCGAGGCCGGCGTCACCACCGGACTTGCCAACCATGCCACCGTGCTGAGCTGGCTGTCGCTGGGCGCGCTGACCGATTCGACCGATGGCGTGACGGGATCGCGCGCCTGGACGTTCTCGGCCGCTGACAGGAGTTTCGACTATCTCGCCGCAGGCGAGACGCTAACGCTGACCTACACGGTCCAGATCGACGACCATCAGGGCGGCGTCGTCACGCTCCCGGTCACGATCACGATCGTCGGCACCGACGACACGCCGGTGATCACGTCGCCGACCCAGGCGGCAGCGATCACCGAACATGTCGGGACGACCGGCTCGGTGATATCCGATACCGCGTCCGGGACGGTGACCTTTACCGACGTCGATCTCAGCGACACCCACACTGTCACCGTGGCCGGCGTCACCGGAACGGGCGTCACCGCGGGCCTTCCCAGTCAGGCGACGATGCTGAGCTGGCTGTCGCTCGGTACACTGGCGGATTCGACCGGCGGCGTGACCGGATCGAGCCATTGGAGCTTCTCGGCGGCCGACAGGAGTTTCGACTATCTCGCCGCCGGCGAGAAGTTGACGCTGACCTACCTGATCCAGGTCGACGATCACCATGGCGGCGTCGTCACCCAGCCCGTGACGATCACGGTCACCGGCACCAACGACACGCCGACGTTTGCGTCGGCGCCAGGGACCGCCGCGATTCCCGAGCAGCCCGACGAGACGGGTTCATCCAAGCCGGACGGCGCAACGGGCGCGGTGACGTTCGTGGATGTCGATCTCAGCGACATCCACACCGTATTCATCACCGGCGTCGCGGAATCCGGGACCACCACGGGTCTCCCCGATGACGATTCCACCGTCCTGAACTGGCTCTCGCTGGGGACGCTGACCGACTCGACCGGCGGGGTCACCGGATCCCAGTCCTGGACCTTCTCGGCCGCCGATCGGAATTTCGACTATCTCGCTGATGGTGAGACACTGACGCTGACCTATACGGTCGAGATCAACGACCATCATGGCGGGGTCATCAGCCAGCCGGTGACGATCACGGTCACCGGCAGCAACGATACGCCAGCCGTCACCTCGGGGGCGCAGGCGGCGACCATCTCCGAACTGCCCGACACCACGGATTCATTGAAGCCGGACGGCGCGACGGGCACCGTGACGTTCACCGACGCGGACCTCAGCGACACCCACGGCGTGACGATCATTGGCGTGGCCGAAGCCGGGTCGACCACGGGCCTCCCCGAGGACGAGTCCACCATCCTGAACTGGCTGTCGCTGGGCACGCTGACCGATACGACCGGCGGCACAACGGGGTCGTCCACCTGGACCTTCTCGGCCGCGGACCAGAATTTCGACTATCTCGCCGCCGGCGAGACGCTGACGCTGACCTACACGATCCAGGTCGACGACCATCATGGCGGCGTCATCACCGAACCGGTGACGATCACGATCAACGGCGCCAACGACGCGCCGACGCTCGCCGACGTCAACGCCGGCACGCTGACCGATACCGCCGCCGATGACACTTTCAGCGCGCTCACCGGCGCACTCCACGGCCACGATGTCGATCACGGCGAGACCGCGACGCTGACCTATGCCGCGCTCAACTCGGACCACGTTGCGGTCAACTCGCCGATCGCAGGCCTCTACGGCTCGCTCACGGTCAATGCGGACGGCACCTACAGCTATGTTCCGGACGCCGCCGCGATCAACGCGCTGGCCAAGGGCAACTATACCGACACGTTCACCGTCGAGACGATCGATGCGCATAACGCTGTCGGGACGGCGACGCTGACGATCGACGTCGTCGGCGCCAACGACGCGCCTGTGATCCACGCCGACAACGTCAGCATCACCGAAAATCGCGACGGGACCGAGACGATCACCGGCCTGACGGTGACCGACGCCGATGCGACATCGGACGAGATCTTCACCGTGGCGGCTACGTCGACGGCCGGTTCGGGCAGCAGCGTCACGCCTCCATCGCAGGAGGGGCTCCTCTCCGGTATCAACACCGCGCTCGGGACGCCGGGCCTCATCTACAACCCCGGCCAGACGCCGCCGGCGACCGACAAGATCGCGCTCGCCGTGACCGACGGCCATGGCGCGACCGACACGGTCAATCTGATCTTCAACGTCCAGCAGGACCCGCCCCAGCCGGTGACGCTGACCGGCACCAGCGACAAGGACGTGTTTTTCGGATCTGGCTTTCAGGACAAGTTCGTGTTTGACCACAATTTCAACCACGACACGATCGTGAACTTCACGCCCGGCCTCGACCAGATCGACCTTTCGGCGATCCTGTCGACCGGCGGTATCGATCCCGATACCTGGATCAGCGAGCACGTCACGCAATCGCCGACCAACGCCGCGGATACCCTGATCACGGTCGACAGCGCCGACACCATCACGCTTCGCAACGTCACGCCCGCGCAGCTCAGCCACAACGACTTCCTGCTTCACGTGACCTGACGGAGGCGCGGCTGTGCCGCCATTGGCGGCGCGCCTGGCCTGGCCGTTTGTGCACCGCGGGTGCTTGTTCGATTGGAACAATGCTCCGCGCGTGATATCCAGAGGGCATGAGACGGCTGAAGGCGATACGACGGTGGTTCGGACGGCGCTTCGGTTATGCGCGGCTGGTCTGCGTGGTGCTTTTGATCGGTATCGCGGCGCTGCGGGTGATGGACCCGGCTCCGGTGCAGGAGCTGCGGGTCAGGACCTTCGATACCTTCCAGTTGATCGAGCCCCGCAAGAAGACCGCGCGTCCCGTCACCATCGTCGACATCGACGAGAAGAGCCTCGCCGATCCCCGGCTCGGGCAGTGGCCTTGGCCGCGGACGCGGATCGCCGAGATCGTCACCAATCTCACCAGGCTCGGCGCCGTCGTGATCGCATTCGACGCGGTGTTCGCCGAGCCGGACCGTCTCAACCCTGACATCGCAGCCGATACGTTCGGCAATCTCGACGAGGAGATGCGCGCCAGGCTCAGGCAGCTTCCGAGCAATGACAGCATCCTCGCCGAGGCCATCAGGAACTCGCGCGTCGTGCTCGGTGAGTCCGGCGGTCCCAATGTGCGCGCCGACCTCAACGAGAAGCTCCCGGTCACCGGACTGGCGATGCTCGGCGAGGCGCCGCAGCGCTTCATGTTCGAGTTCGTCGGCCTGCTGCGCAACGTGCCGGTGCTCGAGGAGGCCGCCGCCGGCCGCGGCCTGTTCACGATCAGGCCGGAACGCGACGGCATCGTGCGCCGCGTGCCGATGATGATGGTCGCCCAGGGCGTCACCATGCCGTCGCTCACCTTCGAGATGCTGCGGGTGGCGAGCGGCGCGGGCACCATCCTTATCAAGACCGACCAGGCCGGCATCAAGAGCCTCGGCGTCAAGGGCTTCACGATCCCGACCGATCTCAACGGCCAGCTCTGGATCCGCTACGCGCGCCGTGATCCCTCGATTTATGTCCCGGCCATCGACGTGCTGGAGGGGCGTGTCGCGCCGGAAAAGATCGCCGGCAAGCTCATCCTGATCGGCACCTCCTCGATCGGGCTGAACGACATCAAGACGACGCCGGTCACGCCCGCGATGCCCGGTGTCGAGATTCACGCCCAGGTGCTGGAGAGCGCGCTGACCGGCGACGTCGTTTCGCAGCCCAACTACGGCATCGGCATTGAATTCTTCGCCGCGCTGATCATGGGCCTCCTGGTGATCGCCTTTGCGCCGAAATTCGGCCCGGTGACGCTGGTCGTTGTCGGCGGGATGTTCGCCTCGGTGCTGATCGGCACGTCCTGGTATTTCTACTCCCAGCACCGGCTCCTGATCGATTTCACCTATCCGCTGATGTCGACCACGGCGATCTACCTCACGCTGGTCTTCTCCGCCTTCGTGCGCGAGCTGCACCAGCGCCGGCAGATCAGGTCGCAGTTCGTGCAGTACATGTCGCCCGCGCTGGTCGAGCAGCTCGCTAATGCGCCGGAACGGCTCGTGCTCGGCGGCGAGGAGCGCGAGATGACCATCATGTTCTCGGACATGCGCGGCTTCACCGCGATCTCGGAGACCTACAAGCGCGATCCGCAGGGCCTCACGCAGCTGATGAATCGCTTTCTCACGCCGCTCACCAACGCGATTCTCGCCCGCAAGGGCTATATCGACAAATACATGGGCGACGCCATCATGGCGTTCTGGAACGCGCCGCTCGACGACAAGCAGCACCACCTCAATGCCTGCGACGCCGCGCTCGACATGCTGGAGCGTGTCGACGAACTTAACCAGGAACGCGAGCAGGAGGCGCAGGAGGGCGGCCACGTCTATGTGCCGCTCAACATCGGCGTCGGCCTCAACACCGGCAGCTGCGTGGTCGGTAACATGGGTTCCGATCTCAAGTTCAATTATTCGGTGTTGGGCGACAGCGTCAATCTGGCCGCGCGCCTGGAGGGGCAGTCCAAGGAGTACGGCTTCCCGATCATCGTGGGATCGAAGACCGCGCTCGAGGTGAAGGAGAAGTTCGCGATCCTCGAGCTCGACTTCATCATGGTCAAGGGCAAGAAGGAGCCCGAGGTGATCTATGCGATCGCCGGCCGCGAGGACGTTGCGCAATCGGGCCGCTTCCAGCGGCTGCGCAACCTGACCATCGAGATGCTCGCCTGCTACCGCGGCCGCGATTGGGACGGCGCGCTGGCCGCGATCGAGCGCGGCCGCAAGACCGACGAGGCGCAGACGCTGCAATACTTGTATCGCCTCTATGAGGCGCGCATCCGCGCCTTCCAGAAGGAGCCGCCGCCGCAGGATTGGGACGGCGCATTTGCGTTGACGACGAAATAGGCGCCAGATTCACTGTCGTCCCGGGCAAGCGAAGCGCGACCCGGGGCCCATACGCCGCGGCCGGCGTAACGGGCACGCGGCCAAACGGCTTTCCAACAACACCCATTCGTGGTTATGGGTCCCGGCCTTCGCCGGGACGACGGTAAAGAGAATCATTCAAGTCCGATCTGCGTCAGATCCTGAAACCAGTGCTGCGCCTGCACGAATGTCTTCACCTTCGGCGACAGCGCGTGCGGATTGGTGTCGTGCACCACCCACACCAGCGCGGCATCGTCGACGATCAGCGCGTGCGCCTGCGCCAGCAGCGCGTCCTGCTTGGCAGGATCGAAGGTCTGCTTGGCCTCGTCGATCAGCGCGTCGACCTTCGGGTTCTTGTAGCCGCCCCAGTTGACGCCGACCGGAGCGACCTGGCCGGAATGGAAGAACCGCACGATGGCGTACAGCGGGTCCGACGTCACATAGGCGATGTTGTTGGCCGTGATGCCGGCGTTCATCTCGTCGGCCGCGCCTTTGCGCCAGTGGGTATAGAGCGTCTCGAGCTCGACCACCTTGAAGTCGACATCGATGCCGATCTCCTTGAAGCTCTGCTGCAGGAACTCGTTCATCGGCAGCGACAGCATCTGCCCGGTGCCGCCCTGGGCGATGATGAAGGTCGTCTTCAGCGGCTTGTCCTTGGAATAGCCGGCTTCCTCCACCAGCTTCTTCGCGGCCGCGAGGTCGTATTTCAGTTCGAAGGTCGGCTTGCCGAACCACGGGCTCGACGGGTCGACCTGGCCCTTGGCGGGCTTTGCCAGCCCGTTCATCAGGGCAACGACCGCGTCGCGGTCGATCGCGAGGTTGAGCGCCTTGCGCAGGCGGATGTCGGTCCAGGGCGAGCCGGGCAGCACGCTCAGATGATAATTCCAGACATGCGGCGTCACGTTGTCGACGATCTTCATGCCGGCGGCCTTGAGCTGCGGCACGGCGTCGGGCGCCGGCGTTTCGATCAGGTCGACCTGGCCGGCCAGCAACGCGTTGGTGCGCGTCAATGCCTCCGGCATCGGGATCAGGATCATCTTGTCGACCTTCGCAAGCCGCTTCTTGTCCCAATAGTCCGGGTTCTTGGTCAGCTCGGCGAGTTCGCGCGGCACGAGTTTCGTCAGCTTGAACGGGCCGGTTCCGGAGGGCTGGCTGGCGAACTTGTCCCAGTCTCTGCCGAGCTTCTCATATTGCGCGGGGCTCGAGACCAGGAACCAGAGCATCTGGTAGGGGAAGAAGGAGTCGACCGTCTTGGTCGTGATCTCGATGGTCGAGTCGTCGATCTTGGCGTAGCTCGCGACCGAGGGCAGGCGGGTCTTGACCTGCGCGCTCTGCCGCTTGTCGAATTGCGGTGCCTTGTCGTTCAGCACCTTGTCGAGATTCCAGATCACGGCGTCGGCGTTGAAGTCGCTGCCGTCGTGGAATTTGACGCCCTTGCGCAGCGTAAAGCGCCACTTGGTCTTGTCGGTGTCGTCGACCTTCCATTCGGTCGCGAGTCCCGGCACCAGCTTGCCCGGTCGGTCGGCAACATCCATCTCCCAGGCAACCAGCGGATCGTAGATCGTGTAGGCCGTGAACTGATAGGCGCCGGCGCCGCGATCGGGCTGGCCGGTCGTCAGCGGAATGTCGGCCATCGAAATGCCGTAGCGCACAATGGACTCCGCCCGCGCAGACAGGGCAGGCCAGCCCGCGGTCAGGGCAAGCGCCATTGCTGCCATCAGGATCGAATTGCGCGCACGCATATTAAAGGCTCCATTGGTGGGAAGTCGGAACCAAATCCTGCAAGCGTGATGCCAGAATAGGCACTATTGCCCCGTCTTAGTCTAAGGTGGGAAGAAATCAGCGCCCAGCGGTTATTTGCTGAAGAACTATTCCCCTTGGCACGGGCATTGCATACGCTTGCCTAAGAAATAATCACCAAAACGTCACCAGACTCGAAGGGGCTGCTCAGATGCGTAACGGGAAGACCAATGCGACAGCGATCATGCTGGCGCTCGCGATTGCTGCCGGTGTGCCGGCGATCGCCCGTGCCGAGACCGTGCTGCGTATTGGCATGACGGCTGCCGATATTCCGCGCACCCTCGGGCAGCCGGACCAGGGGTTTGAGGGCAATCGCTTCACCGGGCTCACGATGTATGACGCGCTGACGATGTGGGACCTGTCGTCGTCGGACAAGGCGAGCGCCATGATTCCGGGCCTCGCCACCGAATGGAAGGTCGACGATTCCGACAAGACCAAGTGGGTGTTCAAGCTGCGTCCCGGCGTCGCCTTTCACGATGGTTCGCCGTTCAATGCCGATGCGGTGGTCTGGAATGTCGACAAGGTCCTGAAGCAGGACGCGCCGCAATATGATGCGAGCCAGGTCGGCGTCACCGCCTCGCGGATGCCGACGCTGGTTTCCGCGCGCAAGATCGACGACATGACGGTGGAGTTGACCACCAAGGAGCCGGACAGCTTCCTGCCGATCAATCTCACCAATCTGTTCATGGCGAGCCCGACCAAGTGGCAGCAATTCTACGACAAGGCCGAAGGCGCCGACGCCAAGGCGAAGTCGCAGGTCGCATGGGCCGCGTTCGCCAAGGACGCTTCGGGCACCGGCCCCTGGAAGATGTCGAGCTTCACTCCGCGTGAGCGGCTCGAACTGGTGAAGAACGACAACTACTGGGACAAGGCCCGCGTGCCGAAGACGGACAAGATGGTGCTGCTGCCGATGCCGGAGGCCAATGCCCGCACCGCGGCGCTGCTGTCGGGGCAGGTCAACTGGATCGAGGCGCCGGCGCCGGACGCATTGCCCGAGATCAAGCAGCGTGGCTTCTCCCTCTATTCCAACGAGGAGCCGCATGTCTGGCCCTGGCAGTTCTCCCGCGTCGAGGGCTCGCCGTGGAACGACATCCGGGTCCGCAAGGCCGCCAATCTCTGCATCGATCGCGAAGGGCTGCGTGACGGCCTGCTCGCGGGCCTGATGGTGCCCGCGACCGGCACGTTCGAGCCCGGCCATCCGTGGCGCGGCAATCCGACCTTCCAGATCAAATACGACAAGCCGGCTGCGCAGAAGCTGATGCAGGAGGCGGGTTTTGGGCCGAACAAGAAGCTGACGGTCAAGATCCAGACCTCGGCATCGGGCTCGGGCCAGATGCTGCCGCTGCCGATGAACGAATATCTGCAGCAGGCCTTGGCCGAGTGCTACTTCGATGTGCAGCTCGACGTCATCGAATGGAATACGCTGTTCACCAACTGGCGGCGCGGCGCCAAGGATCCGTCCGCCAACGGATCGAATGCGACCAACGTCACCTATGCGGCGATGGATCCGTTCTTCGCGCTGGTGCGCTTCCTGCAATCGGGCATGGCGCCGCCGGTCTCGAACAATTGGGGCTTCAACAACAACCCGAAGTTCGACGAACTGGTGAAGAAGGCCCGCCAGACCTTCGACCCGGCCGCCCGCGACGCGGCGCTCGCCGAGCTGCATGCCGCTTCGGTCGATGATGCGGCGTTCCTCTACGTCGCGCACGACGTCGCACCGCGCGCGATGAGCCCGAAGATCAAGGGCTTTGTGCAGCCGAAGAGCTGGTTCGTCGACTTCTCGCCGGTCTCGATTGTGCCGTGAGGCACTAGACGCGCAATCGGTGCACCCTCTCCCCTTGTGGGAGAGGGTGGCTTCGCGAAGCGAAGCCGGGTGAGGGGCTGTCTCCGCGGACGCTCCTCCCCGATCTGCAATGACGTTGTCCGCGGATAGAACCCCTCATCCGGCGCGCTCCGCGCGCCACCTTCTCCCACAAGGGGAGAAGGAAGAAAGAGCGCAACGTGTTCGCCTATACGTCCAGACGGATCGTCTACGTCATTCCGATCGTGCTCAGCGTTGCGCTGGTGTGCTTCCTGCTGGTGCACATCACGCCCGGCGATCCCCTGGTTGCGGTGCTGCCGGCCGATGCCTCGCAGGAGCTCGCCGCACAATTGCGCGCCGCCTACGGCTTCGATCGGCCGCTGCCCGTGCAATTCGGCCTGTGGCTGTGGCGCGCGATCCATGGCGATCTCGGCAATTCGATCGCGACGGGGCGTCCTGTCCTGACCGAGGTGATGCGCGCGGTCGGCAATACCGTGATGCTGGCGATCGCGGCGGCGATGATCGGCTTCACGCTCGGCCTGCTGTTCGGCCTGATCGCCGGCTATTTCCGCGACACCTGGGTCGACAAGGTCGCGACCTCCTTTGCCATCGCCGGCGTCTCGCTGCCGCATTACTGGCTCGGCATGGTGCTGGTCATCATCTTCTCGGTGCAGCTCAACTGGCTGCCCGCGGTTGGTGCCGGGCCCGGCGGCTCCGGCGCCTGGGCGTGGGACTGGGAGCATCTGCGCTATCTGGTGCTGCCCGCCATCACCACCTCGGTGATCCCGATGGGCATCGTCACCCGCACCGTGCGCGCATTGACCGGCGATATCCTGAGCCAGGATTTCGTCGAGGCACTGCGCGCCAAGGGCCTGCGCGAGACCGGGGTCTTTCGCCATGTCATCAAGAACGCCGCGCCGACCGCGCTCGCGGTGATGGGACTTCAGCTCGGTTACATGCTCGGCGGCTCGATCCTGATCGAGACGGTGTTCTCCTGGCCCGGCTCGGGCCTGCTCTTGAATTCGGCGATCTTCCAGCGCGATCTGCCGCTGCTGCAGGGCACGATCCTGGTGCTGGCGCTGTTCTTCGTGCTGCTCAATCTCCTGGTCGACATCGCGCAGGCCGCGATCGATCCGCGCATCAAGCGGAGCTAACCATGAGTGCGATGAGCGATACCGCATTGCAGGCGGCACCCGCGACCAAGGCGCGCGGCTACTGGGCGACCGTTGGGCGCCGCATCAGGCGCGACAAGGTCAGCATGGCCTGCGCCATCATCCTGGTGCTGATCTTTGCCTCCGCGCTGCTGGCGCCATGGCTGCATCTCGCCGATCCCTATCAGGGCTCGATGATCCGCCGCCTCCGCCATATCGGTACGCCGGGCTATCCGCTCGGCACCGACGAGCTCGGCCGCGACATGCTGGCGCGGCTGATCTATGGCGGACGGCTCTCGCTGGTGATCGGCATCCTGCCGGTGATCCTCGCCTTCGTGATCGGCACCTCGCTCGGCCTCGTCGCCGGTTACGTCGGCGGCAAGCTCAACACCGCGATCATGCGTACCGTCGACGTGTTCTACGCCTTTCCCTCGGTGCTGCTGGCGATCGCGATCTCCGGCGCGCTCGGTGCCGGCATCACCAATTCAATCGTGTCGCTGACCATCGTGTTCGTGCCGCAGATCACCCGCGTCGCCGAAAGCGTCACCACCGGCGTGCGCAACATGGATTTCGTCGAGGCGGCGCGCGCGTCCGGCGCCGGTCCGTTCACCATCATGCGAGTGCACATGCTCGGCAACGTGCTCGGCCCGATCTTCGTCTACGCCACCGGCCTGATCTCGGTGTCGATGATCCTCGCCGCCGGTCTCTCCTTCCTCGGGCTCGGCACCAAGCCGCCGGAGCCGGAATGGGGCTTGATGCTGAACACGCTGCGCACCGCGATCTATGTCAATCCATGGGTCGCGGCGCTGCCCGGCGCGATGATCTTCGCGGTCTCGATCTGCTTCAATCTGCTGAGCGACGGCATGCGCAGCGCCATGGACATCAGGAACTAAGGCATGAGCGACAATCTCTCTGCCGACATGCTGGAGCCGGTCGCCGACATCGGCGGCGCCGCGCAGCCGCTGTTGCAGGTCAAGGGGCTGACAAAACACTTCCCGGTGCGCGGCGGGCTGTTCAGCCCGCGCAAGACCGTGCGCGCCGTCGACGATGTCACCTTCGCGGTCATGAAGGGCGAGACCGTCGGCATTGTCGGCGAGTCCGGCTGCGGCAAGTCGACCACCGCGCGGCTGTTGATGCACCTGATGACCCGCGATGCCGGCGACATCGTCTATGACGGTTTGCAGGTCGGCCCGTCGCTGTCGCTGCGCGATCTGCGCCGCGGCATGCAGATGGTGTTCCAGGACAGCTACGCCTCGCTCAATCCGCGCCTCACCATTGAGGAATCGATCGCGTTCGGGCCCAAGGTGCACGGCATGGCCGACGGCGCGGCGCGGGCGCTGGCGCGCGAGCTGCTCGGCAAGGTCGGTTTGCGGCCGGAGATCTTCGCCAACCGCTATCCGCACGAGGTGTCCGGCGGCCAGCGCCAGCGCGTCAATATCGCCCGTGCGCTCGCGCTGTCGCCGCGGCTCGTGATCCTTGATGAGGCGGTGTCCGCGCTCGACAAATCGGTCGAGGCGCAGGTGCTCAACCTGCTCGCCGACCTCAAGCGCGAATTCGGCCTGACCTATCTGTTCATCAGTCACGATCTCAACGTCGTCCGCTACATCTCCGACCGCGTGCTGGTGATGTATCTCGGCGAGGTCGTCGAGCTCGGCCCGGTCGATGCGGTCTGGGACGCGCCGGCGCATCCCTACACCCGCGCGCTGCTGGCGGCGATGCCGTCATCCGATCCCGACATGCGTACCGAGGTGCCGCCGATCTCGGGCGATCCGCCCAATCCGATCGATCCGCCATCGGGCTGCCGGTTTCACACCCGTTGTCCGTTTGCGGAGCCGCTCTGCGCAAACGACACGCCAAAACTCAGCGTTCTCGATACAATGGGCCATCAAGCGGCGTGCTACATGGCCATTCCTGGCTCAGGGCACAGCCGCGCGCCGGCAAAAGCAAAAGGAGAAAACGCGGCATGACCAGACCCACTCCCAAAGACGTCAAGGTGATCGCGCACGTCGCCGACGTGCCCGCTGACGACGAGACCGCCACCCGCATCGCCAATTCGATCGGGCCCGCCTTCGACGGTTTTGCACCGATCTCCGGCACGCTGCCCTTCGATCTCGAACCCGCGAGCTTCCTGCTGGCGCAGATCACAAAGGTGTCGAAATGAGCACCGAGCCGGCCCTCATGACCCTGACCGCAGTCGCCAAGGCGATTGCCGACAAGAAGGTCTCCTCGCATGAGGTGACGCGCGCCGTGCTGCATCGCATTGCAGAGTGGCAGCCGCGCCTCAACGCCTATATGGCTGTTGAATCCGAACAGGCGCTTGCTGCGGCCACCGAGGCCGATGCGGCGCTCGCCAAGGGCAACGCGCGTGGCCCGCTGCACGGCGTGCCGCTGGCGCACAAGGACATGTATTATGACGCCGGCAAGGTCGTGACCTGCGGCGCGCTGATCCGCCGCGACTTCGTGCCGAAGACGACCGCGACGGCGCTGCAGCGATTGAAGGATGCCGGACAGGTCCGGCTCGGCTCGCTGCAGATGGTCGAGTTCGCCTATGGGCCGACCGGCCACAACGTGCATTACGGCGCGGTGCGCAATCCCTGGAATACCGAGCACATCACCGGCGGCTCGTCGTCGGGCTCGGGCTCGGCGGTCGCCGCGCGGCTCACCTTTGCCGCGCTCGGTTCCGACACCGGCGGCTCGGTGCGCATGCCCGCGCATTTCTGCGGCGTCACCGGGCTGAAGACGACGGTCGGCCGCGTCAGCCGCGCCGGCGCGATGCCGCTGTCGCAGTCGCTCGATACCGTCGGTCCGCTGGCGCAGACCGCGGAGGACTGCGCGCTGCTGCTCGGCCTGATGGCCGGCGCCGATCCCGAGGATCTCACCGCGTCGACGCAGCCGGTGCCCGACTATTTGGCCGCGACCAGACAGTCGCTGAAGGGCGTCAAGATCGGCGTGCCGACGGCGTTCTATGTCGACGACCTCGATCCTGAAGTGGCGCGCATCCTCGACGAGACGGTTGCCACCCTGAAGAAGGAGGGCGCCGAGATCGTCAAGGTCGAGCTGCCCGATCAGCGCCAGCTCAGCGCGGCGTCGCAGCTGGTGCTCGCGGCCGAGGCCGCCGCCTTCCACAAGCGCTGGATGATCGAGCGGCCGCAGGATTACGGCGCGCAGGTCCTGATGCGGCTGCAGAACGGGCTCACCATTCCTGCCGTCAGCTATCTCGAGGCGATGCGCTGGCGCGGCCCTGCGCTCGCCGCACACAATTCGGCGATCAGCGGCGTCGATGCGGTTATTGCGCCGTCGGCCCCGGTGCCGGCGCCGACGATCGCCGAAAGCGACGTCGGCAACGGTCCGGGCGCGGAGGCGGTGATCCAGCGGCTGACGCGGTTCACCCGTCCGGTCAATTATCTCGGCGTGCCGTCGCTCTCGATTCCGTCGGGCTTCACCAGAGCGGGCCTGCCGGTCGGCATGCAGCTGATCGGCCGCTCGTTCGAGGAAGCCGCATTGCTGCGGATCGGCGCAGCGTTCCAGCGCGCGACCGATTTCCACGCCAGGGTGCCCAAGCTCGCATGACCAATCTTGTCGAGATCAACAACCTCAACATCCGCTTCACCGGCGATCGCACGGTGCATGCCGTGAACGATCTCAGCCTGTCGCTCGGCGAGGGCGAGGTGTTGGGGTTGCTCGGCGAGTCCGGCTCGGGCAAGAGCGTGACCTTGCGCGCGTTGATGCGGCTGTTGCCGAAGAAGCGCACGCAGATCTCCGGCAGCGTGACAGTGCTGGGTCGGGATGTGCTGGCGATGGACGACGAGGCGCTGTCCGCATTCCGCGGCCAGACCGTCTCGATGATCTTCCAGGAGCCGGCGCTGGCGCTCGATCCGGTCTACACCATCGGCCGCCAAATCGCGGAGACGGTGATGCGCCACGAGGGCAAGAGCGAGCGCGATGCCACCGCGCGTGCGCTCGAAATGCTCGAAGTCGTGCGGATCCCTTCCGCCAGGCGGCGGCTGGAATCCTATCCGCACGAGATGTCGGGCGGCATGCGCCAACGCGCGATGATCGCACTGGCGCTGGCCTGCAAGCCCAAAATCCTGCTCGCGGACGAACCGACCACGGCGCTCGATGCCACCGTGCAGATCCAGATCCTGCTGCTGCTGCGCGAGCTGCAGCGCGAATTCGGCATGTCGGTCATCTTCGTCACCCACGACATTGGCGTCGCGATCGAGATCTGCGACCGCGTCGCGGTGATGTATGCCGGCCAGATCGTCGAGCAGGGCGCCCTGCGCGACATCGTGCGCACGCCGGTCCATCCCTATGCGAAGGGTCTGCTGGCCTCGACCATCCACGGCGCGATGCGCGGCCAGCGGCTCGAAACCATCCCGGGCACGCCGCCCTCGCTCGATCAGGCACCGGCCGCTTGCTCGTTCGCGCCACGCTGCAGGTTCGCCGAGCCGCGCTGCAGCGAAGGCTTGCCGCCCGGCGTGCAGGTCGCGCCCGGCCATTTGGCGCGCTGCGTGCTCGCAGAACCCGCGGCCGCCACGGTTTAGGAGACGCGGGCGACCGCGTCGGCAATCCAGCGCCGCACTGCGGCAATGCGCCGGTCGCGCGCCTGTTCGGTGCGGGAGATCAGGTAGATCGTCTCGCTGGGCGCGGCCTCGAACGCGAACGGCGCCACCAGTTTCTTGCCGAAGCCCGGCCGCGCCTTGATCAGGGGAGCGATCGCGATCGCGACGCCGAGCCCGTGTTCGGCGGCCTCCAGCATCGCCGGCACGCTGTCGAGCCACAGATGCCCGCGCGGCGCAAGATTCGGCAGCCCGGCCTCCTGCAACCAGGCCGGCCAGGCCCGCGGCTGCGTCGTGACATGGATCAGCACCTCGCGCGACAGGTCCTCCGGCCGCCGCAGTCCGGCCTTGACCAGCGCCGGCGCGCAGACCGGCTGCCCGCTGACCCGGACCAGCGGCTCGACCTTCAGCCCGGCGGCATGCTCCCGCCCGTAGCGGATCGCGACGTCGACGCGCGAGCCGATGAAGTCGGCATATCGATGGGTGGCCTCGATCCGCAGCGTCAGCTGCGGATGGCGCCGCTTGAACTCCGGCAGCGCCGGCAGCAGCACGGCGCTGGTGAAGAACGGCAATGAGCTGATCCAGAGTTCGCCGCTGCTCTCGCGGCGTTGCCGCAGCATGTCGCGGCTAGCCTCCTGCAGCGTCGCCAGCGCGGCCGACACCTTTGCGAGATAGCGCTCGCCGTCCAGGGTCAGCCGCACCGAGCGCGCGCCGCGGACGAACAGTTTGGTGCCGAACTGCTGCTCCAGCCCGCGGATCTGGTGGCTGATCGCCGACGGGCTCAGCGACAGGTCGCGCGCGGCGCCGCGGAAGCTCAACTGTGTGGCCGCGCGCTCGAAGGCGAGCAGCGCCGCGAGCGGCGGGATCAGGCGCGGATCCGGAGCGTCCAATGGGTGAATTTTGTTCACCTGAAGTGATGAACGGCCTTTTGTCATGGCTGCTATTCTTCGCTCAGATTGCCAGATCGCTCAATCCTGCTCACCTCAGGGAACGCACCTTGGCCATCTTCGAACCGCTCGCCACGCCCCACCACTGGAAGCCCGCCGCGCTGCGGCGGGGCCGTTCGCAGGCCTTCAGGGCGGGGCGGTCGCAAGCCTGTTGACCGCCGAGGTCGAGGCGATGGCCGGCGCGCGCAACTGGGGCACCGCGATCTCAGCTTCAGCCTGGTTCCTGCGGCCGACCCCGATGGCCGAATTGCGCACGCAAGTCACCGTCGTGACCGAGGGCGGCCGGGTCAGCGTCGTCGACAACACGCTCTGGCCGGTCGGCGAAGCGCAGCCCACCGCGACGGTGCGCGTGACGCTGTCCCGCGAACGTGCCGTCGAGGTGCCGGGCCTTGACGGAAGTGCAGCCGACCCGGTCGATCCCACGGCCTTTCCGTTGCGCAACCTGCACGCCGTCCATGGCCATGGCCGCAGCTGGTTCATGGATGCGATGGAAGCCCGTGTCGGCGGCGAGGTTGCCTGGTTTCGCATGCATCATGAGGTGACGACCGATGCCGGCCCGCTGGCGCGGGTGCTCGGTCCCGCCGACTGGACCCACGGCATCGCGCGCCCGGTCCAGAACGTGGTGGCCGACCCCAATCCGAATCTGGCGGTGCAACTGTTCAGGCCACCGCGGGGCGCGTGGATCGGTGTTCGCCCCGAGGCGCGCTGGCGCCCGGAAGCCGGCCTTGGCGTCGGCAGCGGGGTATTGCTCGATGTGAACGGCGAGATCGGCAGGGTCTCGATGTCGGTCATTCTCGTGCCCTTTCCAAGAACTGCACCTGTTACCGCACCTGTTACCGCGCCGGGTTCCGCGGCCGGTTAACCCTAATTATTCCGTCAACTGTCTGTGGGATCACAAAAATAGCCCGCGAACCATGCTCTGGTCGACGCGACTTGAAATGGACGATGGCCGCAAACGCCTATACAAGGTGGTCATCACGTAACGCTTTGTTTGCAGAGAACAGTTTTCATGGCAGCCGCGCCCGCTGTCCGGCGTTCCGAACTGGCTGAGGCGCTGCGCGCATGTCGCAGTGCCTTCATCGGCGTCGGTCTCATCAGTTGCATGATCAACCTGTTATATCTGACAGGTTCGATGTTCATGCTGCAGGTCTACGACCGCGTGCTGCCGAGCCGTAGCGTTCCGACCCTGGTCGGCCTCGTGGTCATCGCCGCGGTGCTCTACATCGCCCAGGGCGTGCTCGATCTCTTGCGCGGACGGATCCTCGGTCGCGTCGGCACCTCGCTCGACGAGGCGCTCAATGCGCGGGTGTTCGACACCATCGTGCGGCTGCCGCTGATGGCCGGCAATCGCAGCGAGGGCCTGCAGCCGCTGCGCGATCTCGACAACGTGCGCTCCTTCCTCGGCAGCATGGGTCCCGGCGCGTTCTTCGATTTGCCTTGGCTGCCGTTCTACATGGCGATCTGCTTCGCGTTCCATTGGCTGCTCGGCGTCACCGCGCTGGTCGGCGCCGTCATTCTGGTGACGTTGACGCTGATTACCGAATACATGTCGCGCTCGCCCGCCAAGGAAGCGATGTCGCTCGCGGCGCGGCGCAACGATCTCGCCGCCTCGAGCCGCCGCAACGCCGAGGTGCTCGTGGCGATGGGCATGGCCGGGCGGATGAACAAGCGCTGGAACGAGGCCAACGAGGAATATCTCTCCGGCAACCAGCACGCGAGCGACGTCACCGGTGGGCTCGGTGCGGTCGCCAAGGTGCTGCGCATGATGCTGCAGTCCGCGGTGCTCGCGGTCGGTGCCTATCTCGTGATCCACCAGGAGGCCACCGGCGGCATCATCATCGCCGGCTCGATCCTGAGCGCGCGGGCGCTGGCGCCGGTCGATCTCGCGATCGCGCATTGGAAGGGCTTTGTCGCCGCGCGGCAGAGCTGGCAGCGGCTCAACCGCCTGCTGCAACAGATTCCGGCGCGCCCCGAGCAGACGCTGCTGCAGGCGCCGGAGAAGAGGCTTTCGGTCGAGGCGGTGACCATGGTTGCGCCCGGCGATCAGCGCGCCATCGTGCAGGACATCACCTTCGCGGCCGAAGCCGGCAGCGGCGTCGGCGTGATCGGCCCGAGCGGTTCCGGCAAGTCGTCGCTGATCCGGGCGCTGGTCGGCGTCTGGGTGCCGGCGCGCGGCAAGGTACGGCTCGACGGCGCAGCGCTCGACCAGTGGTCGTCGGACGAGCTCGGGCGCCATGTCGGCTATTTGCCGCAGGACGTCGAATTGTTCGCCGGCACGGTGGCGCAGAACATCTGCCGGTTCGATCCCGACGCCAAGTCCGACGGCATCATCGCCGCGGCCAAGGAAGCCGGCGTGCACGAGATGATCATCAAGATGCGCGAGGGCTACGACACCCAGGTCGGCGAGCAGGGCACCGCGCTCTCCGCTGGCCAGGCGCAGCGCGTCGCGCTGGCGCGCGCGCTCTACGGCGATCCGTTTCTGATCGTGCTGGATGAGCCGAACTCCAACCTCGATAGTGAAGGCGACGAGGCTCTGACCCGCGCGGTGCGTGGTGCCCGCGAACGCGGCGCCATCGTCATCGTGGTCGCGCACCGGCCGGTCGGCATCGAGGGCGTCGACCAGCTGCTGGTGCTGAAGGACGGCCGCATGCAGACCTTTGGGCCGAAGGAGACCGTGCTCGCCCAGGTGCTGCAGCGCGTCGCGCCGCCGGTGCCGACGCCGATCAAGATCGTCGCCGATGCGGGGGGAGCCAAGTCATGAGCGATCGCATGACCGATCAGCCGCGCAACGCACGTCTCTCGATCCGCAAGCATCTGATCGTCGGCCTCGTCGTGGTTCTGGTTCTGGGCGGCGGCGTCGGTGGCTGGGCGACCACGGTGCCGATCTCGGGCGCGCTGATCGCGCCGGGCTCGGTGGTGGTCGAGTCCAACGTCAAGAAGGTGCAGCATCCGACCGGCGGCGTGGTTGGCGAGGTCCGGGTGCGTGACGGCGACGTGGTCAAGGCGGGTGATGTCGTCGTGCGCCTCGACGAGACGGTCGTGAAGGCGAGCCTTGCGATCGTGGTCAAGACGCTGAATGGCCTCTACGCGCGCGCAGCCCGGCTCGAAGCCGAGCAGCGGGGCAACGACAAGATCGCCTTCCCGCCGCAGCTCACCGAGCAGGCCAAGGATCCCGACGTGCGCGACATCATGGCGAGCGAATCCAAGCTGTTCGAAGTCCGCGTCAACGGCCGCAGCGGCCAGAAGGCGCAGCTGCGCGAACGCGTCACCCAGCTCAACGAGGAGATCTCCGGCCTGCAGGCGCAGGAAGCCGCCAAGGACAAGGAGATCGCACTGGTGCAGCAGGAGCTGGTCGGCGTCCGCCAGCTCTATGAGCAGCATCTGGTGCAGCTCACCCGCCTGACCACGCTGGAGCGCGACGCGGCGCGGCTCTCCGGCGAGCGCGCGCAATACATCGCCTCGCGCGCCCAGGCCAAGGGCAAGATCACCGAGACCGAGTTGCAGATCATCCAGGTCGACAAGGACATGGTCTCCGAGGTCTCGAAGGACCTGCGTGAGACCAACGACAAGATCGGCGAGTTTGTCGAACGCAAGGTGACCGCCGAAGACCAGCTTCGCCGCATCGACATCCGCGCGCCGCAGGACGGCGTCGTGCTGCAGTCGACCGTGCACACGGTCGGCGGTGTGATCACCGCCGGCGACGCCATCATGATGATCGTGCCGAAGGCCGACGATCTGTCGGTCGAGGCCAAGGTCAACCCGCAGGACATCGACAAGCTGCAGGTCGGACAGAAGACCGTGCTGCGGCTCTCCGCCTTCAACCAGCGTACCACGCCCGAGCTGAACGGCGTCGTCACGCGCGTCTCCGCCGACGTCAACACCGATCAGCGCACCGGGCAGAGCTACTACACCATCCGCGTCTCGATGCCCCCGGAAGAGGTCGCGCGCCTCGGCAGCGAGGTGAAGATCATCCCAGGCATGCCGGTGGAAGCCTTCGTCCAGACCGGCGACCGCACCATGCTGTCGTATCTGATGAAGCCGATGAGCGACCAGTTCATGCGCTCGTTCCGCGAGAAGTGAGATTCTTCGCGCAGCGTTGCTCCGCTGATTGATAGTCCGCGAATCTCTCCCCCGCGTCGTCCCGGCGAAGGCCGGGACCCATTACCCCAGGAATGAGTTATGATGCAGGGTGTGGCCATAGCGCAGCTCACCGCCAACACTTGTGGTTATGGGTCCCGGCCTTCGCCGAGACGACGCCGTTGAACTAGCGCGACAGATTCCTCAGCAGTAGCTCCAGCGCCGCCTTTGCGAACGCCTGCATGTTGGCCTGCCGGTCGCCGCTGGCGGTTTCCAGCGTGATGACCTGCTGCTGCGGGCCTGAGACCGCCATGCAGCTGTGGCCGGCGGCATCGCCGTAGCGGTTGCCGGTCGGGCCGGCGGCGCCGGTTTCCGACAATCCCCAATCGGTCGCGAGGCGTTCGCGGATCTGGCGCGCCAGCAACTGAGCATAGGGTTCTGACGACGAGCGGAGACCCCGCATCGCGTCGTCGGAAATGTCCATCAGCGCACGCCGCGCGTCGCGGGTGTAGATCACGCCGCCGCCGAGGAAATAGGCCGATGCGCCGGGCACCGCGAGCAGTGACGCGGAGATCAGTCCGCCGGTGGAGGACTCCGCGACCGCAATCGTCTGCTTGTTGGCGATCAGTTTCGCGGCGACCTGCTCAGCGATGGATATGAGTGCGTTCATCGGCGCTCTTTCTCGTTGCTTGCCATGAAAATCCTGTAGGGCGTTCTGCCTTCCTAGCACACCACACCGGCCTCTGCCGAGTTGCGGATCGCAGCATGGACTGATTGAATGTCGGACAACAACCAAGCGGCGCCCCGACAGTTGTTGTGAGAGCGTGCGCGGAGGAAACACCATGACGTTGCCGATCGCGGGCGGCGTGGATTGCGATCTGCATCCCGCCGTGCCTCACCTCACCAGCCTGCTGCCGTACATGAACGACTACTGGCGCGACCAGGTGACGACGCGCGGCATGACGGATCTGATCTCGCAATCCTATCCCACCAATTCGCCGATCTCGTCGCGGCCGGACTGGCGCCCCGCGCAAGGCAAGCCGGGCTCGAGCCTTGGGGACATGCAAAGTCAGGCGCTCGACAAGTTCGGCACCGCCTACGGTATCTGCAACCCGCTCTACGGCGTGCAGTTGGTGTTCTCCGAAGACATGGCCGATGCCTTCTGCCGCGCGCTGAACGACTGGCTGGTCAAGGAGTGGCTCGACAAGGATGATCGGCTGCGCGGATCGATCGTGATTCCGATGCAGAGCATCGACAAGGCGGTGGCCGAGATCGAGCGCTGTGCGCAGGACAAGCGCTTCGTGCAGGTGCTGATGCTTGTGATGGGCGACATGCCGCTCGGCAAGCGTCACTACTGGCCGATTTACGCCGCGGCCGAACGGCACGGCCTGCCGATCGGCATCCATGCCGGCAGCGCCTACCACAACCCGCCGACCTCGGTCGGCTGGGGCTCCTATCACATCGAGGATTACGTCGCGCAGGCGCAAGCGTTCCAGACCCAGCTCACCAGCCTGATCGTCCAGGGCGTGTTCGCGCGCCATCCAGCCTTAACGATGGTGATGCTGGAGAGTGGTTTCACCTGGCTGCCGCCGTTCCTGTGGCGGCTGCACAAGTTCTGGCGCGGCGTGCGCATGGAAACGCCGTGGGTCGATCGTGCGCCGCTGGAGATTGTGCGAAGCAACATCCGCTTCTCGCTGCAGCCGGTCGACGCGCCGCCGGAAGGCGACACCCTGAACCGGCTGTTCGACCATATGCAGTCGGACGAATTGATCCTATTCTCGACTGACTATCCGCATTGGCAGTTCGATGGTGACGAGGTCTTGCCGAAGGGGTTGTCGCCGGACCTGGTCCGCAAGATCATGATCGACAATCCGCACGCGACCTATGGACGGTTGAAGGTGAAGGAGATGACGCCATGAACATCCAGGTTCGGGAACGCCCCGAGGCGGCCGCGTCGACGGGCATCAAGACCGCGATCGCCGATTGCGACATCCATCCGGCACGCGCGACCAAGGACGAGCTGCATCCTTATCTGGCCAAGCGCTGGCACAGCCATCTCGAGACCTTCGGCGTTCATGCTTATCAGGGCATGATGGAAGGCCCGCCCTATCCGAAGGCGCAGCCGAACGCCTCGCGCCGCGACGCCTATCCGCCGGAAGGCGGGCCGCAGGGCTCGTCGCTGTCCTTCATGCAGAAGCAGCATCTCGATCCCAACAATGTCGCGCTCGGCGTGCTCAATCCGCTCAACACCGGGCAGGGCATCCGCAACCAGGACCTCGCCGGCGCGATCTGCTCGGCGATCAACGACTGGCAGATCGAGAAATGGACCAGCAAGGACTCGCGGCTGAAGGGCTCGGTGGTCGTCGCCAATGAGGAGGGCGTGTCGGCGGCAGCGGAAATCCGCAAGCGCGCAGGCGACACGAATTTCGTCCAGGTGCTGCTGCTCAGCCGCAACGTCGAGCCGCTCGGCCAGCGCCGCTACTGGCCGATCTATGAGGCGGCGCAGGAGGCCGGCCTGCCGATCGGCGTGCACGCCTTCGGCTTCGGCGGCAACCCGATCACCGCCTCGGGCTGGCCGAGCTATTACATCGAGGAGATGGTTGGGCATTCGCAGTGCCAGCAGACCGCGCTGGCGAGCCTGGTGCTCGAAGGCGTGTTCGAGCGCTTCCCGAAACTGAAGATGGTGATGGTCGAGGCCGGCTTCGGCTGGGCGCCGTCGCTCGCCTGGCGACTCGACAAGGTGTTTGCGCGGCTGCATTCCGAGGTGCCGCATCTGAAGCGCAAGCCGTCGGAATACATCCGCGACCACATCTGGTGGACCACGCAGCCGATGGAAGATCCGGAGAGCCGCGACCATCTGTTCCAGACCATCGAATGGATCGGCTGGGACAGACTGTTGTTCGCGACCGACTATCCGCATTGGGATTACGACGAGCCTTCGCGCGTGCTGCCGGCCGGCGTCAGCGATGCTAACCGCCAGGCGTTCTATCTCGACAATGCGAAGCAGCTGTAAGGTATCTCATAGATGGCGCGTCATGTGATTGCCCCGGTGGACGAGTTGCCACCCGGGTCGCGAAAATTCTTCGAGATCGACGGACGGCCGATCGCCGTCTTCAACGTCAAGGGCGAGTTCTTCGGCCTGTTGAACCGCTGCCCGCATCAGGGCGCGGCGCTCTGCGAGGGCCCGCTGATCGGGCTCGCGTCATCCTCCGATCCCGGCGAGATCGAATACACCAAGCTCGGCGAGATCCTGCGCTGCCCCTGGCATGGCTGGGAGTTCGACATCCGCACCGGCCAGTCCTATTGCGACCCGCGTCGCTTCCGCGTACGCGCCTATCCGGTCAGCGTCGAGCCGGGCACCAATGTGGTGAAGGGGCCGTATGTCGCCGAGACCATCAAGGTCGCGGTGGAAAGCGACTACGTGGTGGTGGATTTGTAGTGTTCGCCGCGCTGGCGCCACGCGGGCGGTCCCGTAGGGTGGGTTAGCCGACTACGTCCGCCGTAGCTCAACGAGCGAAGGCGGAAGGCGTAACTCACCATCTTCTCCGCGGCACGAAGTCGGGGAGTTACGCTTCGCTAACCCACCCTACATTCTTAATCACTCCGCCGTCATCTGCCGTTCCCGCGCGTAGCGCACCAGCGCGACGAAGCGGTAAATGCCGTGCACGAATTTTCCGTAGGGCATGGTGATGAACAGCGCGAACACCACGCCGAGGTGTAGCGCGAGCAGCGGGCCCATCGCGGCAGTCTCGCGCCACAGCAGCAAGGCGAGGCCAGTGATGCTGGTCAGGAACAGCATCAGGATGAACGCGGTGTCCATGCCCATCTGCTTTTCGTCGACCAGCACCCGATCGCGCTTCCATTTCTCTGACAAGAGCCCGATAGGGCCGACCACGAGCCCGATGCCGCCGAGCGTGCCCAACACCACAGGCAGATCCCACCAGGCATAGGGCGCTTCGCGCGCCAGCAGATAATGATACAGCGTTCCGACGCAGGTCGCGGCGAAGCACAGCGCGAAGCCGTAGAAGGTGAAGTGGTGATGCAGCTTGCGGCGGTCGGTCGGGTGGTCGTCCTCGTTGAAGCAGCCGACGCCGCCGCCGTCGAGATAGCGCAGCTCGCCGGCATCTCGCACCGCCTGCAACAGCGATTTCGCGTCCGTTTTCATGCCAATGGGCTCGCCGATCGCGCGCCAGAACGCGCGCGCGCCCATCGCCAGCGCCAGGATGGCGTAGAGCAAAGCGGCGCCGAACAGCAGCGCCATCGCATTGTGCGGCATCAATTTGTAGAACGCGCCGGGCCCGGTGTGGATGCCATACAGCACGCCGCGGTCGTTGACGGCGGCAAAGCCGAAGATGAAGGCGGCGACGCTCAGCGCCGCGATCAGGCTGATGACGAGGCCGTTGCGCGCGAACACGCCGGCGAAGGCGCGTGGCCAGGCATAGGCGGCATAGGATTCGGCGCGCGCCACCGCGAGCGTCTTCGGCACATTGACGTTGAATTCGTGCGGCGGCGAGAACTGGCAGTCGGTATAGCAGGCGCCGCAGGCATGGCAGAGATTGGCGAGATAGTTGAGGTCGCCGTCGGAGAAGGCGCGGCGCATCTCCATCGCGGGAAACACCGCGCACAGGCCCTCGCAATAGCGGCAGGAATTGCACACCGTCATCAGACGGTCGGCTTCCTGCAAGATCCTCGTCCCGTGCATCGCTCCCGCCTAGCTGTCAGTTCCGCGCATTCTTCGCCGCTTCCCGCCCGGCGACGCGGCCGAACACGCTGCCGATGGTCATGCCGATGCCGGCGGCGTAGCCCTTGCCGAGCACGTTGCCGGCCATGATCTCGCCGGCGGCGAACATGTTGGCGGACGGCTTGCCGTCCTTCATCAGCATCCGCGACTGCTTGTTCACGCGGGTGCCGAGATAGGTGAAGGTGATGCCGGGCCGCACCGGATAGGCGAGATAGGGCGGCGTCTCGATCCTGCGCGCCCAATGCGTCTTCGGAGGCGTGATGCCTTCGGTGCGGCAGTCGTCGAGGATGGTGTGGTCGAAGCTGCCGGGCTGCACCGAGGCGTTGAATTCGGTGATGGTCTTTTCCAGCGCGGCCGCATCGAGCTCGAGCTTGCCGGCGAGTTCGGCAATCGTTGAGCCTGCGATCGGCGGAAACAGCGTCGGCATGAAGCTCGTCACGACGGTCGAATCGAAAATGATGTAGGCGATCTGGTCCGGCTGCGCCGCGACCAGGCGGCCCCAGATCGCATAGCGCTTCGGCCAGATGTCCTCGCCTTCGTCGTAGAAGCGCTCGGCATGCTTGTTGACGACAATGCCGAACACGACCGAGTCATGACGGGTAATGATGCCGCCGTCGAACTTCGGCGCGCGGGCGTCGATTGCCACCGCATGGCACTGCGTTGGATCGCCGATCTCCTGCACGCCTTTGGCCAGCAGCATCTTCAGGATCGCGCCTCGATTATACGGCGTGCCGCGGATCAGGAAATTGTCGGCGGCCTCGCCCCAATATTGCTTCAGCCATTCGATATTTGCCTCGAAGCCGCCGGCGGCCGCGACCAGGGTCGAGGCGCGCACCTCGGTCCTGCCGCCGACCGGCTGCTTCAGCTGGGCCGAGAGGAACATGCCGTCCTCGATCTTGAGATCGATGACCTCGGCATCGTAGAGGATGTCGACGCCGAGCTCCTCGGCGGTAAGATACAGCGCGTTCAGCATCGCGCGGCCGCCGCCGAGGAAGAACGAATTGGTGCGGCCGAGGCTCAAGGTGCCGCCGAGCGAGGGCTGCCAACGCACGCCCTGTTGGACGATCCAGTTCAGGATGTCCTTGGACTCGTGGATCATGAAGCGGGCCAGTTCCTCGTCGGTCTGGCCGCCGGTCACCAGCAGCAAATCCTGCCAGAATTCCTCCTCGGTGTAGGGACCGGTGAGGATTTCGGTCGCCGCGTCATGGGCGCAGCGCATGTTGCGGGTATGGCGGGTGTTGCCGCCGCGGTAGAACTTTGGCGCGCCTTCCAGTACCAGCACCGAAGCACCGGCGCGCCGTGCGCTGATCGCAGCGCAGAGCGCGGCGTTGCCGCCGCCGATCACCAGCACGTCGAACCTGCGCGTCAGATCAACCATGCGCTCTTGTTATCGTTGTTGGCATGGAAAGCAACAGGGGCGGGCGAATGAGCATGATCCGGAAAAGCGTGTAGCGGTTTTCCGAAAGATCATGCTCAAATAAAGAGTCTGCCCCAATTGCATGCGCACGATCATGCCGCAACCGTCTCACGCTGCTCGATGGTCTGGCCGTCACGATAGACGATCAGCGCGGCGACGATGCCGAGCACGGCCGCGCACATCAGCCAGTAGCCGGGCGAGGCCTTGTCGCCGGTCTGCTGGATCAGCCAGGTCGAGGCGAACGGCGTGAATGTGCCGAACAGCCCGGCCGCCAGCGCAAAGGCCAGCGAGAAGCAGGTGGTGCGGACATGCGCCGGCACGATCTCGACCAGAGAGCCCAGCATGGTGCCGCTGTAGACGCCGAAATAGAACGAGAACATCATCTCGACCGCCAGCATCTTGCCGAAGCTCGGATCGGTGACCAGCCAGTGCAGCGCCGGATAGGCCGTCACCAGCGACAGGCCGGCGATCGCCAGCAGCACCGGCTTGCGGCCGATCCGGTCGGACAGCGCGCCGCCGACCGGATTCCAGATGAAGTTGGTCACGGCGACCAGCAGCGTCACCAGCAGCGCATCCTGGGTCGAGAGCTTCAGCACGGTCTTGCCGAAGGTCGGCGTGTAGACGGTAACGAAGTAGAAGGTCGTGGTGGTCAGCACCGCGATCATCATGCCGAGGATCACGATGCGCCAGTTGGCGAGTGCCGACGAAAACACCTCGCTTGCAGTCGGATGCTTCTTCATCGCCAGGAACGCCGGGGTTTCCTCCAGCGTGCGGCGCAGGAAGAAGATCACGGGGATGATCAGGCAGCCGACGAAGAACGGGATGCGCCAGCCCCAGTCCGCGACGGTTGCGGCCGGCATGCTCTCGCTCAGGATGAAGCCGAGGATCGAGGCGACGAAGATCGCCACCTGCTGGCTCGCCGACTGGAACGAGGTATAGAAGCCGCGATTGCCGGGTGTGGCGATCTCCGCGAGGTAGACCGAGACGCCGCCGAGCTCGACGCCGGCGGAGAAGCCCTGCAGCAGGCGGGCAAGCAGGACGATAATCGGAGCGGCAATGCCGATGCTTGCATAGGTCGGGCAGATCGCGATCACCACCGTGCCGACGGCCATGATTGCGAGCGTTACGATCAGGCCCTTGCGGCGGCCGATGCGGTCGATATAGGCGCCGAGCACAATCGCTCCGACTGGGCGCATCAGCGCGCCGAGCCAGAACACGCCGAAGGCGTTGAGCAGCGCCGCGGTCTCGTTCTCGGAGGGGAAGAAGGCCTTGGCGATAAGGGGCGCATAGAAGCCGAACAGGAAGAAGTCAAATTGCTCGAGGAAATTGCCGCTGGTCGCGCGCAGGATGGCGCCAAGACGCGACTTGATTTGCGGGACTTGTGGTGAACTCGACTGCGACATAACGCCTTTTCCTTCCCCGAAACAAAAGGGCCGGCGAAAATTGTCTCGCCAGCCAAGGCAGTTACCCTGCCATGTGCGGCAATTTGGCACGCCTGTCCGGCGCGACCAACCCCGAAATCACGCCGAGGCCATCGGAAAAAAGCCGTAGGTGGAAATCTGCTGGAAGCGCCTTCGAGCGAAGCTTGAGCGCAGCGTGCGCCGCATCAAGGCGCGGTATGTGCCGCGGCGCCGAGCCAGGAGCGGAACGCGGAGAGTTTTGGCGTATCGGCGCGTCCCTGCGGCGACACCAGATAGAAGCCGGCGTCCGCCGGCAGTGCGATCTTGAAGGGAACCACGAGCCGGCCCTTGGTGATGTCGTCCTGCACATAGGAGGTGCGGCCCATCGCGATGCCGATCCCGTCGATCGCGGCCTGGAGCGTCACGAACAGCAGGTCGAAGGTGACGCCCGGCTGTTTGGAGACGTCGGTCGGCAGGCCCGCCGCGGTCAGCCACAGCCGCCAGTCGTCGCTGTTGGCGTTGCTGGTGTGCAGCAGCACATGATCCCTGAGATCCTCAGGGCATTTGAGCGGCTTGGTTCCCTGCAGCAGCGAGGGACTGCACACCGGAAACAGCTCGTCCGCCATCAGCCAGTCCGCGCGCAGGCCGGCCCATTGGCCGCGGCCGTAGCGGATCGCGGCGTCGACCTTGTCGCGGTGGAAATCGACCAGGCTGGTTGAGGTGGTGATGCGGACGTCGATGCCGGGATGCGCCTCCTGGAATGCCGACAGCCGCGGCAGCAGCCATTTGGCGGCGAGCGACGCCAAGGTCGAGACGGTGAGCACGTGATCGTCGTCCCGGCGTAGCAGCCGATCTGTCGCAAGCCGGAGGTCGTTGAAAGCGGCGCGGACGCCGGGAAGGTATTCGGCGGCCTCCGGCGTCAGGCCCAGCGAGCGGTTCTGGCGGATAAACAGGCGGACGCCGAGTTCCTCCTCAAGCCGCCGGATCTGATGGCTGATCGCGGTCTGGGTCACGTTCAGTTCGGACGCCGCCAGCGTGAAGCTCATGTGCCGCGCGGCGGCCTCGAATGCCCTCAGGCCGTTCAGCGAAGGCAGGCGGCTGGTCATGCCAGAAAGGTCTCCCAATGCATGACGTTAATTCATGCGAAGCGGTACAAAGTGTCGTTTGTGAACGGGCCGAATAGCTCCGATATTGCCGCCAACAGGTTTACCGATAGGAGCCGCAAATGTCCATTTTCACCCATGAATCGATGACAAATCATCATACGGCCGATCATCATGCATCGGGGCTGCTGAACCAGGTCGGCGAGACGCTGCATGTCTGGTGGGAGCGCTACGAGCGCCGCCGCGAGCTGTCGCAGTGGACCGAGCGCGACCTGCACGACATCGGCATGTCCCGCAGCGACGTCGTGTTCGAGACCGACAAGCCGTTCTGGCGGGCCTAATGGGCCGCCGTCGCCGGCGCCGCCTCGATGGAGGGGCGCCGGCCAGTTTCTTCACCCGAGGAGCGTGTCATGGTTGCGCTGCATCTCGACGATCTCAAGCAATACTCCGACGTGCTGCGCGCCAAGAACGGCAGCGAGATCAAGGTGCGCTTCGTCGAGCCGCGCGATCGCGAGGAACTGCAGAACTACATCCGATCGCTCTCCGCGGGGTCCCGCTACAACCGCTTCCTGGGCGCACTGAGCGAGCTGCCGAAGACGGAGCTCGAGCGTTTTATTCATGTCGGCGAGGCTGACCGGTTCACGGTGGTCGCGACGATGCTGGTCGATGGTTTCGAAACCATTGTCGGCGAAGCCCGCTATGCCTTCCATGCCGATACGTCGAGCGTCGAGTTCGGCCTGTCGATCGATGACCGGTGGCAGGGCCACGGCATTGGCAAGGCGCTGCTGAAGAATCTCGAGTGCCGCGCGGCGTCCCTCGGAGCCGAGCGCATTTTTGGCGACACGCTGCGTTCCAATGCGACGATGATCGGGCTCGCCCGCAAGTCCGACTATGCCTTCATGCAAAGCCCCGGCGACTGGAAGCTGGTGCGCTTTGCGAAAGAGATCCACGTCGAACCGCAAGACATTCCCTGTGCCAGCTGGCGGCTTGCCGCCACTTCCCGCTTGGCCGCGATGTCCTCGCTTGCGGTTTGACTGACTAGGCCCGGTTCCGGCCTCCCCAGAACCGGGCCCTTTTCTTTTTAAGTCTGCCGCGATGGCTCTTACCTCCCCTTGAAAAGGGGAGGTCGCTTTGCTCGTCAGAGCAAAGCGGGTGGGGATCCTCTCTCTCTCTCTCTCCACGGGCAACCGTGCGTGTGGCTGACCCCCATCCCGACCTTCCCCCTTTCAGGGGGAAGGAGAAGAGGCCGAACTCAATTCCCCCGGAATACCGGCTTGCGCTTCTCGATGAACGCCTGCACCGCTTCCTTGTGATCGGCCGTCGTGGTCAGCCGGATCAACCGCTCGGCCTCGTGGCCGCGCGCGGTCGCGAAGTCGAATTGCAGCGCCTCGTCGAGATTGTCCTTCATGTAGCGCAGCGCCAAGGTCGGGCCTTCGGCCATCGACTTCGCCAGCGCAAAAGCCTCGTCCTGCAGCGCCTCGTCCGGCACCACGCGGTTGACGAGGCCGATCTGCTCGCATCTGACGGCATCGACCTTCTCGGAGGTGAACATCAATTCGCGGGCGCGCGAGGTGCCGACCAGCCGCGTCAGCAGCCAGGCCATGCCGTAGTCGCCGCTCAGCGCCACGCGCAGATATCCGGTCGAGATGAAGGCGGATTGCGCCGCGATCCGGATGTCGCAGGCCATCGCGATCGCAAGCCCGGCGCCGACCGCGGGGCCGGGCAGCGCGGCAATGGTCGGCTTGCGTACCGAGGCGAGTGCGCCGGTCAGCAGGCGCTGGCGCTCCTGAAGGTCCGCGACCTTGTCTTCATAGGACATTTCGAGCTTCTTCGGGTCGCGATGCGCGCCCATGCCCTTGACGTTGCCGCCGGCGCAGAACGCCTTGCCGGCGCCGGTGACGAGCAGCACGCCGACCTCGGGGTTCTCGCCGCAGGTCCGGATCATCGTGCGCAGCGCCGGCGTCAGCGTGTCCGACAGCGAGTTGCGGGCATCCGGACGGTTCAGGGTGATGACGGCGACGCGGTCGCGGATCACGCAGAGCAGTTCGTCGGTGCCGGTTTCGATCTTGATTTCGCTGGTCATCTATTCCCCCGGGGTTGAATTGTTGTCGTCATTGCGAGCGCAGCGAAGCAATCCATGCCACCGCGAGTGGAGAAATGGATTGCTTCGTCGCTTCGCTCCTCGCAATGACGGTTAGGATCGGCGCTCAGCCCAGCCTACGCCTTAGAGATGATCTCCGTCATCTCAAAACTTCTCAACCCAGGGCCGCAATTCCAGCTCCCAGGTCCAGGCGCTGCGCGGCTGTTGCAGCACGTTCCAGTAGCTCAATGCAATCGCGTCGGGATCGAGCATCGAATCCGGGCGATCAGCGGGCTCGGTGCGGGCGGCGCTGCGGATGCCGCCGTCGATCACGAAATGCGCGACATGGATACCCTGCGGCGACAGTTCCCGCGCCATGCTCTGCGCCAGCCCGCGCAATGCGAACTTGCCCATCGCGAACGGCGCCGATAGCGCATAGCCCTTGACGCTGGCGGAGGCGCCGGTGAACAGGATCGCGCCCTTCTTGTTGGGCAGCATGCGCTTCGCCGCTTCCTGCGCCACCAGGAAGCCGCCGAACGCCGAGACCGCGATCGCCCGCTCGACCTCGGAGGGGACGAGTTCAACGAAGGGCCCACGCGAGCGGCCAGAGGCGTTGTAGACCACGATATCAGGGGTTCCGATCTCGCGCTCGACGAGGCCGAAGAGACGCTCGACATCCTCGGCCTTGGTGGCATCGCAGGCATAGGTCCGCGCGCCGGTTTCGGTGCAGAGCGCGCCGAGCTTCTCGATGCTGCGGGCGCCCAGCGCCACGCGAATTCCCTCCCGCGAAAATAGCCGCGTCAGCGAGGCGCTGAGGCCCTCGCCGGCGCCGACGATCAGGGCGATCTTGTACTTCGGAATATCCATTGGGCTTTCCTTTGCTCGGCCGGAGGAGGATAGTCGTGCCCAAACAAATGAGAAGCGAAGCCGGGAATTCAATGCAGCCGCTCAAGCAGGATCAGAAAACGTCGTCCGTCAGCCAGCCGGGACTGCTGGCGCCCGATACGACGGGAATGAATTTCTACCGGGCCGATCCCGCGCTGACAGATCTTCTGAAACTGCATCTGCCCGAAGCGTTGTTCCGCCACATCGAGCCGCATCTCGACCGTCTCGGCGGATTGGCCGGTGGCTTTCTCGACGAATGCGCACGGCTTGCCGACCGGCATACGCCTGTGCTGCATCAGCGCGACAAGTTCGGCCGCGACGTCCAGCACATCGAATATCATCCGGCCTATCGCGATATCGAGAAAGTCGCGTTCGGCGAGTTCGGCATTCACGCGCTGTCGATCCGCAAGGACATCATGGGCTGGCCCGATAAATATCCTGTCGTGGCCAAGCACGCCTTCACCTTCCTGTTCAACCAGACCGAATTCGGCATGGGTTGCCCGATCAACGTCACCGACGGTTGCGCGAAGCTGCTGGCGAATTTCGGCAGCGAGGCTTTGAAGGCGAAATATTTGGACGGACTGACCCAGACCGACATGAGCAGACTGACGCAGGGCGGCCAGTTCATGACCGAGAAGGAGGGCGGTTCCGACGTCGGCACGCTGACCACCCGCGCCGTGCAGGAAGGCGACCACTGGCGGCTCTACGGCGAGAAGTGGTTCTGCTCAAACGCCGATGCCAAGGTGGTGATGCTGCTGGCGCGCCCCGAGGGCGCCGGGCCGGGCACCCGCGGCGTCGGCCTGTTCCTGATGCCGCGCTTCCTCGACGACGGCGCGCAGAACCACTACCGGATCGTGCGCCTGAAGGACAAGCTCGGCACCCGCTCGATGGCTTCGGGCGAGATCAAGTTGGATGGCGCGATCGCTTACGCCGTCGGCAAGCTCGACCGCGGCTTCGTGCAGATGGCCGAGATGGTGAACTCGTCGCGGCTTTCGAACGGCGTGAAGTCGACTGCGCTGATGCGCCGCGCCTTCCACGATGCGATGACGGTCGCGAAGGGCCGTGTGGTGTTCGGAAGCCGCATCATCGATTTGCCGCTGGCGCGGCGGCAGCTGATGAAGATCATGCTGCCGACCGAGCAGGCGCTGTCGATGAGCTTTCTGACCGCTGACGCGCTCGACCGCGCCGAGGCCGGCAGCCAGGATGCCGCGGCATTGCTGCGCATCCTGACGCCGACCTTGAAATTCCGCGCCACCCGCGATGCCCGAAAAGTCTGCGGCGACGCGATGGAGATGCGCGGCGGCATCGGCTACATCGAGGAATTCGTCACGCCCCGGTTGCTGCGCGACGCGCATCTCGGTTCGATCTGGGAAGGCACCGGCAACATCGTCGCGATCGACGCGCTGAAGCGCGCGGTCGGCCGCCATGGCGCCGACAATGCGCTCGCGGCCGATCTGCATGTGCGGCTCGATGGCAGCCCGAACGTGCCGCAAGCCTGGCGCAGCCGGCTGCGCGATCTCAGCGACCGCGCGATCGGGTTTGCGCGCGAGGTCTCTGGGAGCATCGACAATGAGGGCGATGCGCGGCGCGCCACCAGCCTGCTCTATCATGTCGCAAGCGCCGTGGCGCTGGCGTGGGAAGGCGGCCGCATTCACGAGATGCGCGGCGATGCGCGCCGGCTGCTGCTGTCGCGGATGGTGATCGACCATCGCGTGATGCCCGGCGATCCGTTCCGGCTTGCGGAAAATGCCGTTCAGCGCAGGATGACGGAGCACCTGCTCGGCGATCGCGCCGTCGGCATGGCCGAGGTTGGCGAATTGCTCATCGCAGCGTAGGCTGCCGCGCGAGCGCACCGTTCAAACAAACAAAAACGCCAAGGGAGACCCCGATGAAGGCCGCCGTTCTGCATGAAGTCAACAAGCCGCTGGTGATCGAGGATGTCAGCGTGCCCAATCCCGGGCCGCGCGAGGTCCTGATCCGCACCGCAGTCGCGGGTCTCTGCCACTCCGACCTGCACTTCATGGAAGGCCTGTATCCGCATCCGCTGCCCGCGGTGCTCGGCCATGAATCGGCCGGCGTGGTCGAGAAGGTCGGCTCCGACGTCAATTACGTGAAGCCGGGCGATCACGTCGTCACCTGCCTCTCGGTGTTCTGCGGCACCTGCGACAATTGCACCACCGGCCGCACCGTGCTGTGCACCGACACCACAGTGAAGATGTTGCCCGGCGCCTCCAACCGGTTGTCCTGGAACAGGTCGGAGAAGCTGCACCAGTTCCTCAATCTCTCGTCGTTCGCCGAGCAGATGCTGGTGCACGAGAACGCCATCGTGAAGATCAAGAGGGAGATGCCGCTCGATCTCGCCGCGCTGATCGGCTGCGGCGTCATCACCGGCTATGGCGCCGTAGTGAACACCGCCAAGGTGACCGCCGGCGAGACCGTCGCGGTGATCGGCTGCGGCGGCGTCGGCATGGCCGCGATCAACGGCGCGCAGATCGCCGGCGCCGGCCGTATCATCGCGATCGACACCAATCCGGCCAAGCTGCAGCTCGCGACCAAACTTGGCGCCACCGACATCGTCGATCCCGCCCGCGGCGACGTCGTCCAGCAGGTGCGCGAGCTCACCGGCGGCGGCGTGCAACACTCCTTCGAGGTGCTCGGCCGCAAGGACACCGCCGAGCAGGCCTTCGCCATGCTGGCGCCCGGCGGCACCGCGACCATCGTCGGCATGATCCCGTTCGGCCAGAAGATCGAGCTGCACGGTTTTGACTTCCTGCGCGAGCGCAGGATTCAAGGCTCCTCGATGGGCTCCAACCACTTCCGCGTCGACATGCCGCGCCTCGTCGACTTCTACATGCGCGGCAGACTGCATCTGGAGGACTGGATCTCGGCCAAGCTGAAGCTTTCCGAGATCAACGAGGGCTTCGCCAACATGAAGGCCGGCAAGACGCTGCGCAGCGTGATCATGTTCGACAGCTGAGCTTGTGTCGTCCCGGCGAAAGCCGGGACCCATACGCCGCGGCTCCACTTGGGGCACAGAGGTGGACGACTTTCTTTAGTCACCACAAATAGCGGTGGTTATGGGTCTCGGCGTTCGCCGGGACGACGGTTGAGATTGTTGTCAGCCGTCACCGCGCGACGTGCGCGGACACGGCGAGCCATTTGCCGTTCTGCCGCGCCCAGCAATCGGTGTAGCGGCCGTGTGCGGGCTCGCCGTCGGCGTTGGTGTAGCTGGTCTTCGCGTGGATGATGGCGAAATCGCCGAGGATGCGGATTTTGATGTCCTCGGCCTTCAGGCCCTTGATTTTCACCGGGATCGCCGTCTGCTTCAGGAAGGCGGCGCGGTCGACCAGGCTCTTGTCTGGATTGGTGCAGTAAAAGTCCTGCGCCAGGATTTCATCGAAGCGCTTGACGTCGCAGTTCTGAACCGAGTCGACGTAATCCTTGTTGAGTTTTGTCAGCTCTTCGAGATCGTTGCTCATTGTTTTCCTCCCGGCTGCTATTGCTCGTCATTGCGAGCACCCAGTCGGCGCCAAGCGCCGCCGGATGACAGGCTCCGCGAAGCAATCCATCGTTCCGCGCACGTTGATATATGGATTGCTTCGCTCCGCTCGCAATGACGGCAGCAACTTACTCAATCATCGAACATCTTCGGCGGCACAAATCCGCCGAACTCGCGCTCGATCAGCTCGGCGAGCTTGATCGGCGTGCGGTCCTCGAGCCAGGGGCCGACGATCTGCACGCCGAGCGGCAGTCCGTCGGGCGCAAAGCCGGTCGGGATCGCAGTCGAAGGCAGGCCAGGCAGGGTCGCGATGCCGGGCCAGGCGAGCTGGTCGGTGTAGATGTGCGGTTCGCCGTCGATCAGGATTCTGCGCTGCTCCTGATCGGGCGAATGATCGTGCGGATAGGCCGGCGTCGGCATGATCGGGCAGATCACCGCGTCGAAGGACTTGAAGAACTCGCGCCATTGCGCGCGCAGCCGCGAGCGCGCCGCAGTCGCCTGCACCCAGTCGCGATGGCTGAGCGCGATGCCGCGCAGCCGCTCGGCCTGCAGGCTGGTGTTGTCGGCCGGCAATGCCGCCGCCGCCGCGCAGGCGCCGGCATAGATATCGGGCGGAAAGTTCGCGCCGAGGAACGACAGCAGCATCCGCATATAGAGCCGCGACGACGCCGCGAAATCCGGCAGCAGCGGGCTCGCGCGCGAGATTTTGGCGCCGGCCTTGTCGATATGGCTGGCGAGCTTGTCGATCGTGCCGCGGACCGCCTTGTCGGTCGGCAGCACCGGATCGGTGTCGATGACGAGGATGCGGAAATCCCGCAAGTTCGCGTGGCGCGCTGCGGGCAGTTCGAGGCGATAGGCCTTGCCGGCGTCGAGCGGATCGGGGTCGGCCATTACGTCCAGCAGCAGCGACAGGTCGGCCGCGCCGCGCGCCATCGGGCCGGTCACCGCGAGGTCGCGTTCATAGATCAGCGGCGGCAGCGGCGGCGCGGTGTGTCCGCGCGACGGCAGCAGCGCGAAGGTCGGCTTGTGGGCATAGATGCCGCAGTGGAATGCCGGCACGCGCAGCGAGCCGCCGATGTCGGAGCCGAGCGACAGCGCGCCGTAGCCCGCCGCGAGCGCCGCCGACGATCCGCCGGAGGAGCCGCCCGGAGTGCGGCCGAGGTCGTAAGGGTTGTTGGTGGTGCCGTAGATCTCGTTGTAGCTCTGCCAGTCGGCGAGCCCGACCGGCACGTTGGTCTTGCCGAGGATCACGCCGCCGGCGTCCTTCACCCGCGTGATCGAGAGCGCGTCCTCAGTCGGCGTGAAGTCCTTCTGCGCCGGGTAGCCCCAGGTCGTCGGCAGGCCCGCGACGTTGAAGGATTCCTTCACCGTCATCGGGATGCCGAGCAGCGGCTTGTGCTCGCCGCGTGCGATCGCGGCATCGGCCGCGCGTGCAGCAGTGAGGCCGCGCTCGAAATCGCGCACGCAGACCGCGTTGACCCTGCCGTCGTGGCGCTCGATGCGGCCGATCGCGTCCTGTGCGAGCTCGACCGCCGAGACCTGCTTGCTGCGCAGCGCCTCCGACAGTTCGACGGCGGTCCTGAAACTCCATTGCGATTTGGCCACGGCGTGCTCCCGGTTCTGGTTGGCGCGATGATGGGCAGTTTGGCTGCCGCCCGCAAGCGCTGTAGCCGCCGCATGGCTGCCGCGTTTGATCGGAATTTCTACGCCGCACCGATCAGGATGCCGACCGCGAGCACGATCGCGCCGCCCAGCACGATCTGGAACACCGCCTGCAGGAACGGCGTGTCCATGTAGCGCGAGCGGATGAAGGCGATCGCCCACAATTCGAAGAACACCACGATCCCGGCGATTGCGGTCGCGATCCAGAATGCGTTCGGCCAGGCGTCGGGCACCAGATAGGGGATGGTGTGGCCGAGGCCGCCGAGCGTCGTCATCAAGCCGCAGGTCAGGCCGCGCAGCCAGGGCGAGCCGCGCCCGGTCAGCGAGCCGTCGTCGGACAGCGCCTCGGCAAAGCCCATGCTGATGCCGGCGCCGATCGAGGCGGCAAGTCCGACCAGAAAAGTCTGCCAGTTGTGATGGGTGGCGAAGGCGGCGGCGAACAGCGGCGCCAAGGTCGAGACCGAGCCGTCCATCAATCCGGCAAGCCCGGGCTGGACATATTGCAGCACGAACATCCGCCGCCGCGTGCGGTCTTCCTCGGCGCGCACATCGGGCTTGAGGATGTCGCCGGTCAGCTTGACCGCGAGCTTCTCGTGGCCCTTTTCCTCCTCGGCGAGATCGCCGAGCAGCCGGCGCACGCCGACATCCTCGGCCTTCTCCGCGGCCTTCGCATAGAAGCGCTCGGCCTCCAGCTCCATGGTCTCGACTTCCTTGCGGATGGTGTCGAGCGGCAGGTTCTTGGTCAGCCAGATCGGGCGGCGGCGCAAAAAGCCTTTGACATCCTCGCGCCGGATCGGCGGCAGATGCTGACCGAAGCGCTGCTCGTAGGTCTCCAGCAGCCGGTGGCGATGGCCGCGCTCCTCCTCCGCCATCTCCTCGAAAATCTTCGCGGTATCGGGATATCGCCCGGCGAGGTCCTCGGCGAAGGACATGTAGATGCGGCTGTCCTCCTCCTCGGAGGCGATCGCGACCGCCAGCACCTCGCGCTCGGTCAGATCGGCAAAGTTCTTCACGGCAACGCACCCTGTTCATTCAGTTTAGAATTAGAATAGTTCTAAATAATAGGAGCGCGCCGCCGCCGGGTCAAATCAAGGTGGCCCCGAATCCGGGCGCAACTGCGCCGGGCGGCAGCGCAGTTTTGGCGAAGAACGCTTTTCAGAACAATGAGATGAACTTGGATCGAGCAACGGCTCAGGGCCGGGAGCCGGCCTCTCGCAGGAATGTGAGCAGGAGCCGGCTGACCTCCTCCGGCTGCTCCTGCTGCACCCAATGGCCGGCGCTGTCGACCAGATGGCAGCCGATCATCCTGCTGCAGGCCTTGGTCCGCATCGCTTCGAACACACCGGGCCGCTGATAGGTGCCCCAATCCTGCTTGCCCGAGATGAAGGCGGAGGGCTGGTCGATGCTGCGGCCGCTCCAGGTCTGCAATTCCGGGGTGAACGCGCCCGAGGTGCCGCAGCGATACCATTGCAGCCCGCCCTGGAATCCAGTGCGCTGATACTCGGCGCTGTAATAGGCGAGCTCCCGATCCGGCAGCCAGGTGTTGGCAGCGATCGCCTCACGCGACGGCATCTGTTCGGCCACCGTCGCCGCCATGTCCTTGGCGAGATCCATCACATAATAGGTCGGCAGCTTTGCCAGTTCGCCCGCCGACCACGACTCAAGCGGATACGGCCTGTTGTCTTTCCAGTCCGCGCTCTTGTGATGGTAGTAGGCGCGCAGGAAATCATGCACGCCCTGCGGCGCGCGATGCATGTCGTCGTTGGCCGGACGTGTCGAATAATACCACTGATAGTGTTTGCGCGGCCGCGGCAGCGCGGCGAGCTCGCGATGCACCGGGTCTTCGCCCGCGGGCTTTGCCGGAGTGTTCGCGATGTTGAACGGCAGCGACGGCGGCCCCGCGAACGGCGCGCTCATCATCACGACCGCGCGGAACACGTCGGGCCGGATCAGCGCGCACCATGCCGCGACCGACGAACCGAAATCATGCCCGATCACCGCATCGACATGCTTGGTGCCGAACGCTGCGACCACCCCGAGCGCATCGCGCACCAGGTTGGGCAGGCGGAACGACGCGAGGTCGCCGTCATAATCCGCGCTCCAGCCAGTGGTGCGGCCATAGCCGCGCTGGTCCGGCGCGATCACATGATAGCCGGCCGCGGCCAGCTTCGGCATCACCTTGCGCCAGGAGAACGCCAGCTCCGGAAAACCGTGCAGCAGCAGCACGCAGGGACGGCCGGATGTCTCGAAGCCGGCTTCGAGCACATGCATGCGCAGGCCGTTGATCCCGTCGACATAACGCGAGCGGATGGTGGCGGGGAGCGGGACGTCGGGGAGGGCTGCCATCGTAAGGATCACCTGTTCAGGACAGCCGCAGAACCAGCGCATTTGGCTGTATGCTGGCGGTCATTGTTCTCACGATAGCAACTTTGGCCAGGGGATGCATACCGCATGCGCCACGCGAGGATTGCAATGCTGCCCGGCTGGATGGCGCGGCCCGCTCTGACGATCGTGGCCGCAAGCCTGCTGCTGCTGCCGGTGGCGCGCGCCGCCGACATCAACGAGCTGACCGAAAAATTGCCGCACGCCTATATCGGCGAATTCCTGTGGGATGGTGACAAGACGGTGCAGAACGTCGTCATCACCTTCGACCAGGTGCACGCCCTGAACGAGCAGAACGCGGAAGCGCTCGGCTGCGGTTCGTATGAGGTCGGCCGTCGCGTGACCAAGATCAAGGTGCGGATGTTCGTCCGGCTGTCCGATCTCGAGGTCGAGCTGTTCGAGTGGTCGCCCGACGGCAACGGCTCGTTCGAGACCGGCGGCAGCCATCGCGGCAAGCTGTCGGAAGATTTTCAGCAGATCGACGCGCAGTGGACCACCACGGCGACCGGCCAGCACGGCCAACTCCATCTGCGCGCCGTGGCCTCGGCCGCCTGCGAGCCGGCCGCGGCGCTGTAGCTCGGGTCAGCGTCTCTGAGTGGGCAAAGCACCGCCGGTCCCTAATCCTCCCCTCTCAGGGGAGGGCAAGAAGTCACGCCTTGCCCGCCGGCTTCGGCCAATAGCGATCACGCAGATGCCGCTTCACCAGCTTGCCCGTCGGCGTCCGCGGCAGCTCGGCCTCGAAGTCGATGCTCTTCGGGCATTTGATCGGCGACAGATGCTGTCTGCAGAACGCGATCAGCTCGGCCTCGAGATCCTTGCCGGCCTTGGTCATGTCGCGCGGCTGCACCACGGCCTTGACCGCTTCGCCCATCTCTTCGTTCGGCACGCCGAACACCGCGACGTCGGAGACCGCGGGATGCGTGATCAGCACGTCCTCAGTCTCCTGCGGATAGATGTTCACGCCGCCGGAGATGATCATGTAGCTCTTGCGGTCGGTGAGATAGAGGAAGCCCTCTTCATCGAGGTAGCCGACGTCGCCGAGCGTCGACCAGCCCCTGGCGTTATAGGCCTTCTTCGTCTTCTCGGGATCGTTGTGATAGGTGAAGGCGGGCGCGTCGGCGAAATAGACCTGGCCGATCTGCCCCGTCGGCGCCTCCTCGTCGTTTTCGTCCAGGATCTTGACCTTGCCGACCACGGCGCGGCCGACCGTGCCGCGATGCGTGAGCCATTGCTGCGAGGTCGACACCGTGACGCCGTTGCCCTCGGAGCCCGCGTAATACTCGATCAGGATCGGTCCCCACCATTCGATCATCTTGGCCTTGACGTCGACCGGGCAGGGCGCCGCGGCGTGGATCGCGCCTTTCAGCGAGGAGACCTTGTAGCGTGCGCGGATCTCGTCGGGCAGCTTCAGCATGCGCACGAACATGGTCGGCACCAGCTGCGACTGCGTCACCTTGTGCTTCTCGACCTGCTTCAAAAATTCCTCGGCATCGAAATGCTCCATGATGACCGAGGTGCCGCCGAGCACGGTTGCCATCATGTTGAAGCGCAGAGGGGCCGCATGATAGAGCGGCGCCGGCGACAGATAGATGCTGTCGGCGTTCATGCCGCACATGTCGGCGGTGAGAATCCGCAGGAACGGGTTCGGCACGTCGATCCGGTTGCCCTCGAACTCCTTCTTGATGCCCTTGGGCCGGCCGGTGGTGCCGGAGGAATACAGCATGTCGTAGCCCGCGACCTCGTCGGCAACCGGCGTGGTCGGCTGCGCGCCGGCCTCCTTGTCGTAGGAGCGGAAGCCGGGCGCGGGCTCGTCCATCATGTAGAACAGCGGCTCGCCGGGTTCGCCCTTGATCAGGCCCTTCACCTTGTCGGCGCATTGCGGCGTGGTGATGAAGACCTTAGCCCCGCAATCCCTAATGATGTAGGCGATCTCATCTTCCGTCAGGTAGCGGCTGATCGCCGTGTAATAGAGCCCCGAGCGCTGCGCCGCCCAGCAGATCTCCAAGAAGGCGAGCCGGTTTTCCATCAAGAGCGCGATGTGGTCGCCTGCCTTCAGGCCGAGCGAGCGGAACAGATGTGCGCCCTGGTTCGAAAGCTCGTCAAGCTCGCGATAGGTGATGGATTTGCCGGTCGCCGCCATCTGGTAGGCGATCTTGTTCGGATGGTTGCGCGCGTGGATCGACGGATGGGTCAAAGATGTTTCCTCAAACAAAGTGGTCGTCCCGGCGAAGGCCGGGACCCATAACCACCAATTTTTGTTGTTGGACTGGGTTGCGGCCCCAGCCGTGCCTAACCACAAGCGCCTGTGGTTATGGGTCCCGGCCTTCGCCGGGACGACGCTTTTTGTGTGGAGGCTGTGCGCCTCACCTAACGAGGCTTACAGCCGCTCGACAATCGTCACGTTCGCCATGCCGCCGCCTTCGCACATCGTCTGCAGGCCGTAGCGCTTGTTGCGCTGCTTGAGTGCGTGCAGCAGCGTGGTCATCAGCTTGGTGCCGGAGCCGCCGAGCGGATGGCCGAGCGCGATCGCGCCGCCGTTGACGTTGAGGCGCGCCGGATCGGCACCGGTGGTCTTCAGCCACGCGGTCGGCACCGAGGCGAAGGCCTCGTTGACCTCGAACAGGTCGATGTCGTCGACCTTCATGCCGGCCTTCTGCAGCGCGCGCTGGGTCGCCGGCAGCGGCGCTTCCAGCATGATCACGGGGTCGCCGCCCATCATGGTCAGATGATGGATGCGCGCCATCGGTGTGAGGCCGAGCGCCTTGAGGCCCTTCTCGTTGACGACCATCACGCCGGAGGCGCCGTCGCAGATCTGGCTGGCGCTCGCCGCGGTCAGCCTGCCGTTCTCGGCGATCAGCTTGACGCCCTTGATGCCGTCGAGGCTGGCGTCGAAGCGGATGCCTTCGTCGATATGGTGGGTGTCGGTCGAGCCGTCGGCGCGGGTGATCTTCACCGGCACGATCTCATCCTTGAAATGGCCGGCTTGCGTTGCCGCGATCGCACGCTGATGGCTGTTGTAGGAGTACTCGTCGAGCTCATCCTTCGACAGGCCGTACTTCTCCGCCATCATCTCCGCGCCGGTGAACTGGCTGAAGATGATGTTGGGGTACTTCGCCTCGATGCCCGGGCTCTTGTAGTGGCCGAAGCCGCTCTTGGCCGGCAGCGAGGAGGCGAGCCCCATCGGCACGCGGGTCATCGATTCCACGCCGGCGGCGATCACGCAGTCCATGGTGCCGGACATCACGGCCTGCGCCGCGAAATGCAGCGCCTGCTGCGAGGAGCCGCACTGGCGATCGATCGAGGTCGCCGGCACGCTCTCCGGCAGCTTGGATGCCATCACCGCGTTACGCGCGACGTTGTTGGACTGCTCGCCGGCCTGCATCACGCAGCCCATGATGACGTCCTCGACCTGCGCCGGGTCGGCGCCGGATCGTTCGACCAGCGCATCGAGAACGGTCGCGGCCAGATCGGCGGGATGCCAGCCGGCGAGACGTCCCCCCTTGCGGCCGCCCGCGGTGCGAGCGGCGGCGACGATATATGCCTCGGCCATGTCTGATCTCCCTGATGTTCTGATTGGGCGGTTTTGAAAGTTGGGCCGGATTTAAGGGGCGGCTTAGTCAATCAATCAATTAACTCTTGAGTGCAGCCCCGCCATGGGCTTATGTGCGGCCTCGATTTACCGGCGAGCCCGGAACCAAGAGCGGGACCAGAGCGCAGTTGAATACCAGCGTACCGACGAAACTTGCCGCGAGCAAAAACGCCACGGCGGACAAGCTATTGGTGGCGGCCAGCGAGCTGATGATCGAGCGCGCCTCGATCGAGGTGTCGCTGTCCGACATCGCGCAGAAGTCGGGCGTCAACGCAGCCCTGGTGAAATACCATTTCGGCAACAAGGACGGGCTGTTGCTGGCGCTCTTGGCGCGCGATGCCGCGACCGAGATATCGCAACTCGAATATCTCTTGGCGCAGCCGATCTCGCCGTCCGCGAAGCTGCGGCTGCATATCGGCGGCATCATCCGCGCCTATCACCAGTTCCCCTATATGAACCGGCTGATCCATTATCTGCTGCACGAAAGCTCGGCAGGCGCTCCGGACGAGGTGTCGAAATTCTTCGTCGCGCCGCTGCTGGATTTTCATCGCCGGCTGTTGGCCGAAGGCATCAAGGCCGGCGAGTTCCGCAAGATCGATCCGGTGCTGTTCTACACCAGCCTGATCGGCGCCTGCGATCATCTGTTCTTCGGCCGCCACGCGATGTCGCGCGCGGTCGGCGTCGGTCCGGTCACCGACGAGGTCTGCCGCGAATACATCAAGCACATGGAAGCCTTGATCTTCGGCGGCGTGCTCAATCCCGATAAGGAAACGGCGGCTGTCGCCGCCGGATAACAAAGTACGAAGTTGAGAGAAGAAACGCTCAAGGAAGGGTTATTCCATGCAGTTGAAAGACGTTGCCGTTCTCATCACCGGCGGCGGCTCCGGCCTCGGCGCCGCGACCGCCCGCGCCATGGCCGCCAAGGGCGCCAGGATCGGCGTGATCGACCAGAACAAGGAAAACGCCGAGAAGGTAGCCGCCGAGGTGAAGGGCGTCGCGCTGCATGCCGACGTCACCGACGAGGAAGCGATCAAGGCGGCGATCGCCAAGGCCGAGGCCGCGCACGGCATCGCGCGCGTGCTGATGAACTGCGCCGGCATCGGCGGCTCGCAGCGCATCGTCGGCAAGGACGGCGTCTATCCGCTGGCGAAGTTTGTCCGCATCATCAATGTCAATCTGATCGGCACCTTCAACGTGCTGCGCCTGTTCGCCGAGCGGCTGGCGACCGAAGCCCCGATCGGCGAGGAGCGCGGCGTCGCGATCAATACCGCTTCGGTCGCGGCCTATGAAGGCCAGATCGGCCAGATCGCCTATTCGGCCTCGAAGGGCGGTGTCGTCGGCCTCACGCTGCCGGCCGCGCGCGACCTCGCAAGCCTGAAGATCCGCGTCAACACCATCGCGCCCGGCCTGTTCCTGACACCGCTGCTGATGGGCCTCAACGAGGAAGCCCGCAAGAGCCTCGGCGCCCAGGTGCCGCATCCGGCCCGCCTCGGCGATGCCTCGGAGTACGGCAACCTCGCCGTCCACATCGTCGAGAACCCGATGCTCAACGGCGAAACCATCCGCCTCGACGGCGCCATCCGCATGGCGCCGCGCTAACGGCGAATTCCGCCGTACTTCCCTTCTCCCCTCTTGTCCGCCGAAGCCTTTAGGCGAAGGCGGATGTGGGAGAAGGTGGCGCGGACGTAGTCCGCGACGGATGAGGGGTTCTCCCCGCGGAGACAGACCCCTCACCCAACCGAATGCAAGGCTAATAGCGAACATGCCCTCTCCCACAAGGGGAGAGGGCACAGTAACGAGCATCGCGTTCGCTGAACGGTCGGGAGGACCATACGCGTGTCTCATCCGCTGCTGATCGAACATCACGACGGAGTCGATTGGGTCACGCTCAATCGTCCGGACAGCCTGAACGCGCTCGATCCCGCCATGATCGATGCGCTCAACACCTACTTCCAGGGCCTGCAGCGCAATCGCGATACCCGAATCGTGGTGCTGAAGGGCGCCGGCGCGAACTTCTGTGCCGGGCTCGACCTCAAGCACGCGATGGCACGCCGCGACGGACAGACCGAGCCGCCGGGCGTCACGGAGTCGCTGGACTCGCAGCGCCGCATTGCCGACATCGTGATGCTGATGCGGCGTTGTCCGCAGCCGATCATCGCGCTGGTGCAGGGCGCGGCCGCCGGCGGCGGCTTTGCGCTGGCGCTCGCCGCCGACATCCGCATCGCCGCAAAGAATGCGCGGATGAACTGCGCCTTCATCAAGCTCGGCCTGGGCGGCTGCGACATCGGCACCAGCTATTTCCTGCCGCGCCTCGTCGGCGTGTCCGTCGCGTCCGAACTGATCCTCACCGGGCGCTTCATCCATGCCGACCGCGCGCTCGCCGTCGGCCTTGTCTCTGAGGTGGTCGAGGCCGCCGATCTCGACGCCGCGGCCAATCCTTATGTCGAAGCGATGATGACGGCCTCGCCGGTCGGTCTCCGCCTCTCCAAGGAATGCATCAATATGAGCGTCGATGCCGGCTCGATCGAGGCCGTGATTGCGATGGAGGATCGCAATCAGGTGCTGTGCAGCCGCTCGGAAGATTTTCAGGAGGGCATCAGGGCCTTCCTTGAGAAACGAAAGCCTGTCTATATCAGGCGCTGATAAAAAGTCCGCAAAGGACAAGAAATTCCGGGAGACGCAAAATGGATGGTGACGCGGCGATGCTGACAAAACCCGCCTTTCGCAAGGTGGACTGGCTCGCACGTGACGTCGCGGTCGAGCGGCGCAACGACGGCACCATCGTCCTGAAGTCGCGGATTCCGCTGCAGGCTTACGAGACGCATATTCCGGCCTATCTCGCCAAATGGGCGGCGCAGGCACCGGAGCGTATCTGGCTGGCGCAGCGCGGCGGTCCCGACCGGCAGTGGCGCAAGGTCTCCTATGGTGACGCCAAGCGCACCGTCGATGCGCTGACGCAAAGCCTGCTCAATCTCGGTGTTGGCGGAGACCGGCCGGTCGCGATCCTCTCAGGCAATTCGATCGAGCATGCGCTGATGACGCAGGCGGCGATGCAGGCACGGTTGCCGGCCGCGCCGGTGTCGCCGGCCTATTCGCTGATGAGCCAGGATCATCTCAAGCTCAAATATCTGTTCAACCTGATCAAGCCCGCCGTCGTGATGGTGCAGGACGGTGCGGCCTTCGAGAAGGCGCTGAAGGCGATCGATCTCACAGGGATCACCGTCATTCACGTGCTGCGTCCGTGCGAGGGCATCAAGAGCGTGGCCTTTGCCGAGCTTGCCGCAACGCCGGTGACATCCGCGGTCGGTGAGTCCATCGCGAAGATCACGCCCACAACCGTCGGCAAGCTGCTGTTCACCTCGGGCTCGACCGGCATGCCCAAGGCCGTCATCAATACCCAGGAGATGATGTGCGCCAATGCGGCGATGATGATGCAGGTGCGGCCGCGTGAAACGGCTGGCCCGATCCCGACCGTGCTCGACTTGATGCCGTGGAATCACACCATGGGCGGCAATGCCGCGTTCAATCCGGTGCTGGTCGACGGCGGTACGCTCTATATCGACGACGGCCGGCCGATGCCGGGTCAGCTCGAGGAAACCATCAGGAATCTGCGCGAGGTGTCGCCGACCTATTACGCCAACGTGCCGGCCGGCTATGCCGCGCTCGCAGCCGTCATGGAGAAGGACGAAGCGCTGTGCCAGAGCTTCTTCAAGAACCTCGCGATCATGGGTTATGGCGGCGCGCGGCTGCCTGACGATCTCTACGACCGCATGCAGGCGCTGGCGGTGAAGACCACTGGCGAGCGCATTGTGTTCTACACCGGCTGGGGCTCGACCGAGACCGCGCCGACCTCGACCGGCACCTATTGGGACACCGAGCGCGTCGGCCTGATCGGCCTGCCGTTCCCCGGCGTCGAGCTGAAGATGGTGCCGTGCGGCGCGAAATACGAATTGCGGCTGCGCGGCGTCAACGTCACGCCGGGCTATTTCGGCCAGCCTGACCTCACCGCCAAGATGTTCGACGAGGAAGGCTTCTACTGCATCGGCGATGCCGGTGTGTTCGTCGATCCCGAAGATCCGCTGCAGGGCATCATCTTTGCCGGCCGCGTGGTCGAGGATTTCAAACTGACGACCGGCACCTTCGTCCATGTCGGCTCGCTGCGCACCGATGCGATCGCGGCCGCGACGCCGGTCGTGCATGACGCGCTCGTGGCGGGGCAGGACCGTGACTTCATCGGCCTGTTGTGCTGGCCGAACCTGCACGCCTGCCGTCAGCTCGTCGGCAATGCGGAGGCGAGCTATGAGGACGTGATCCGGCATCCCGACGTGGTCGCCTGCCTCAGGAAAGGCCTGCAGGCCCACAACGCGTCGACCACCGGCAGCAGCATGCGCATCGCGCGTGCAATGCTGATGGTCGAGCCGCCGTCGATCGACGGCAACGAGCTCACCGACAAGGGCTACATCAACCAGCGCGCCGGCCTCGAACGCCGCGCCGCGCTGGTCGAGAGGCTCTATGCCGACAAGCCCGGCGACGACGTGATCGTTTTGAACTGACCGTAGGATGGGTAGAGCGCAGCGAAACCCATCATCTGACCAAGCAATCGATGGGTATCGCTTCGCTCCACCCATCCTACGAAGCCAAACAACAACGCGGGTAGCGCCATGAATTTCGATTTCTCCGACGAACAGAAGCAGATGCGCGACGAGGCGCGGAAATTCCTGAGCGAACAATGCCCGCCGAAGGCCGTGCGCGAAGTGCTCGACGGCAAGGCGCCCTACGACAAGGCGCTGTGGAAGGGCCTTGCCGAGATGGGCTTCCTCGGCGTCGCGATCCCGGAGCAGTTTGGTGGCGCGGGCGCCGGCCATCTCGAGCTCTGCGTGATCGCCGAGGAAATGGGCCGTGCGCTGGCGCCGGTGCCGTTCTCCTCGACCGTCTATCTCGCCGCCGAAGCGATCCTGATCGCCGGAAGTGACGCGCAGAAGCAGAAGTGGCTGCCGAAGATCGCCACCGGCGATGCCATCGGCACGCTCGCGCTGTTCGAGGGCCACGGCAATCCGTCGCCGAAGGCGGTCAAGGTCACGGCCAATGGCGGCGTACTCAACGGCGTCAAGAAGCCGGTCGCCGATGGTGCGATCGCCGACTTCGCGGTGGTGGCCGTGCGCACCGGTTCGAGCGGACGTGAATCCGATATCTCGCTGTTCATCGTCGACCTCAAGGCCTCAGGCGTCGAAGTCAAGTCGCTCACCAACATCGATCTGACCCGCGGCCAGGCAGAGATCACCTTTAAGGATTGCAAGGCCGAGCCGCTCGGCGCGACCGGCGAGGGCTGGAGCGTCATCACCCAGGTGCTGGATCGCGCGGCGGTGTTGATGGCGTTCGAGCAGGTCGGCGGCGCCGACCGCGCGCTGGAGATGGGTCGCGACTACGCGCTCGACCGCATCGCGTTCGGCCGTCCGATCGGCTCGTTCCAGGCGGTGAAGCACATGCTGGCTGACATGTATGTCTCGGCGACGCTGGCGCGCTCGAATTGCTATTACGGCGCCTGGGCGCTCTCGACCAATGCCGGCGAGCTGCCGGAAGCCGCTGCCGCCGCGCGCATCAGCGCGACGCAGGCGTTCCAGCACTGCGCCAAGAACAACATCCAGGTCCACGGCGGCATGGGCTTCACCTGGGAGTTCGACTGCCACATGTACTACCGCCGCGCCAATGCGGTGGCGCTCGGCCTCGGCAGCCTGTCCTATTGGGAAGACGCGCTGATCGACCGCATGCGCAAGAAGAACGCGGCGTAACGGCAATCGTAGATTCGTAGGATGGGTAGAGCGCAGCGAAACCCATCATGAAGCGGGTGGTCAAGAGATGGGTTTCGCTTCGCTCTACCCATCCTACGGCACCGACGAGGGATGATAGACCATGAATTTCGACGACACCCCGCAGGAAGCCGCATTCCGCGCCGAGGCGAAAGCCTGGGTCGCGGCCAATGCGCCGAAGCAATATGAGGAAGAGCTGCGCAAGGCCTCACTCGGCCGCTTCCAGCTCAAGGGCGCCAACATCCTCGAGGTCGCCAAGGCCTGGCAGAAGAAGAAGGCCGACGCCGGCTGGGCCTGCCTGCACTGGCCGAAGGAGTATGGCGGCCGCGGCTCGTCGCCGATCGAGCGCGTGATCTGGCAGCAAGAGGAAGGCCCGTTCGGCCGCCTGAGCTCGATGTTCATCATCGGCCACGGCATGTGCGGCCCGACCATGATGGCGTTCGCCGGCGAGGAGCAGAAGCGGACATATCTGCCGTCGCTCGCCTCCGGCGAGAAGATCTGGTGCCAGCTGTTCTCGGAGCCCGCCGGCGGCTCCGACGTCGCGGGCCTGCGCACCCGCGCCGAGAAGCATGGCGACGAGTGGGTGATCAACGGCCAGAAGATCTGGACCTCCGGCGCGCATTATTCCGACTACGGCATCCTGCTCACCCGCACTGATCCGACCGTACCGAAGCACAAGGGCCTCACCATGTTCTTCCTGGACATGAAGAGCCCGGGCGTCGAGGTGCGGCCGATCAAGCAGGCGAGCGGCGCCTCCGACTTCAACGAGGTCTATTTCACCGACGTGCGGATTCCGGACTCGCAGCGGCTCGGCAATGTCAATGACGGCTGGAACGTGTCGCTGACCACGCTGATGAACGAGCGCATGTCGATCGGCGCCGGTGTCTCGACCGGCTTCCCCGAGCTGTTCGACTTCTGCAACGGCCTGATGCTGGAGGACGGCCCGGCGATCGAGAACCGCGCGGTGCGCTCGAAGCTGGCGAACTGGGCGGTGAAGGCGAGCGGGCTGAAATACACCAGCATGCGCGCGATCTCGGCGCTGTCGAAGGGCGAGCGGCCGGGGCCGGAGAACTCGATCGGCAAGCTGGTCGCGGGTTCGATGATCCAGGACGTCGCGGCCTACGCGCTCGACCTGCAGGGCGCCGCCGGTGCCTTGAGCGGGATAGAGGATGCCGAGGTCGCCGGCAAATTCCAGGCGATGCTGCTGCGCGCGCCGGGCACCCGCGTCGAGGGCGGCACCGATGAGATCATGCGCAATATCATCGCCGAGCGCGTGCTGGGCCTGCCCGGCGACATCAGGGTCGACAAGGACGTTCCCTTCAACAAGATCCCGACCAAGGGAAGAGCTTAACCGTCGTTCCGGGGCGGCGCGACGCGGCGAACCCGGAACCTCGAGCCGCATAACAAATCTCCAGATTCCGGGTTCGATACTTCGCATCGCCCCGGAACGACAGAACAAGGAGCCGCCATGAATTTCGATGACACGCCGCAGGAAGCCGAATTCCGTAGCCTCGCCCGCAGCTGGGTCGCCGCTAACGCGCCGAAGGAGTTCGAGGAGGAGCTGTCAAAGTCGTCGCTCGGCCGCATCAAGCTCGCCAGGCACGACATGGTCGAGGTCGGCAAGGCCTGGCAGAAGAAGAAGGCCGAGGGCGGCTGGGCCTGCCTGCACTGGCCGAAGGAATATGGCGGCCGCGGCGCCACCCCCATCGAGCGCGTGATCTGGCAGCAGGAAGAGGGTGTCTACGGCAAATTGACCCAGCCGTTCCAGATCGGCGAGGGCATGTGCGGCCCGACCGTGATGGCCTGGGGCAGCGAAGACGCGAAGCGCCGCTATCTGCCGAAGCTTGCGTCGGGCGAGGAGATCTGGTGCCAGCTGTTCTCCGAGCCGTCGGCCGGCTCCGACGTTGCGGGCCTGCGCACCCGTGCAGAGAAGAAGGGCGACAACTGGGTCGTCAACGGCCAGAAGATCTGGACCTCGGGCGCGCATTATTCCGACTATGGCCTGTTGATCGCGCGCACCGATCCGAATGTGCCGAAGCACAAGGGCCTCACCATGTTCTTCCTCGATATGAAGAGCCCCGGCGTCGAGGTCAGGCCGATCAAGCAGGCCAACGGCATGCAGGAGTTCAACGAGGTCTATTTCACCGACGTCGTGATCCCCGACAGCCAGCGCCTCGGCGCCGTCGGCGAGGGCTGGAGCGTGTCGCTGACCACGCTGATGAACGAGCGCATGTCGATCGGTTCGCGGCTCGCGACCGGCGTGCCTGAAGTGTTCGAGTTCTGCTCCAATCTGATGCTGGAGGATGGCCTCGCGATCGACGATCCGGCGGTGCGCTCCAGGCTCGCGAGTTGGGCGGTGAAGGCGAGCGGGCTGAAATACACCAGCTACCGCGCGATCTCGGCGCTGTCGAAGGGTGAGCGGCCCGGTCCGGAAAACTCGATCGGCAAGCTGGTCTCCGGCCTGATGCTGCAGGACATCGCGACCTATGCGATGGACCTCGAGGGCGCGGCCGGCAGCCTCACCGGCACCGATGAGGAGCAGGCCAACGGCCAGTTCCAGCAGATGCTGCTGTCGTCGCCCTCGATGCGCATCGCCGGCGGCACCGACGAGATCCTGCGCAACATCATCGCCGAGCGCGTGCTCGGTCTTCCCGGCGACATCCGGGTCGACAAGGACGTGCCCTACAACAAGATCCCGACCAAGGGGCGTTGAGGGGATCGTAGGGTGGGTTAGCGAAGCGTAACCCACCATTGGCTATCAACCACGTGCGACAGAAGCGGTGGGTTACGCCTTCGGCTAACCCACCCTACGCAGAATAGGATGCGCAATGGACGCCGTCGTAAAACAACAAGACCGCATCGGCGCGCTCGAGGAGCTGCTCGACGAGCGCTACTCGGTGCGCGCGTTCCAGCCGCGCGAGGTGCCGCGCGAGACCATCGCGCACATCCTGGCGACTGCGCAGCGCACCGCGTCGTGGTGCAACAGCCAGCCCTGGCAGGTCCTGATCGTCTCCGGCGCGGCCAAGGAACGGTTCCGCAAGGCGATCTATGCCGAGGCCTCGCGCGGCCTCGGCGAGGATTACGACTTCACGCCGCCGCGCGAATATGTCGGGGTCTATCTGGAGCGCCGCCGCGAAAGCGGCTTTCAGCTCTACAACACGCTCGGCATCGCCAGGGGCGACAAGGCGGCCTATGCCAAACAGGCGCTGGAGAACTACAATTTCTTTGGCGCGCCGCACATTGCCGTGATCCACACCAACGAGCCGCTCGGCATCTATGGCGCGATCGATTGCGGCGGTTATGTCTCGAACTTCATGCTGGCGGCGCAGGCGCTCGGGCTCGGCACTATCCCGCAGGCCGCGATCGCCCGCCATTCCGGGCTGATCCGCCGCCATTTTGGTCTGGCCGACGATCGCCGGGTTGTCTGCGGCATCTCGTTCGGCTATGCCGATCATGCACACAAGGTGAACAGCTACCGCACCTCGCGTGCGACCGTGGCAGATACTGTCACATTCGTGGACGTATAATTCCTGAAGGCTGAGTCCGCCCAGGGCAAAGACAAAAGCGGCAAGAGCGACCAAACAAGAAACGACAAGAAAAAAAGCGACAACAAGAACAATGGCGAACGACGCCTCGCTCACGGCGGGCAGGATCAACAGGCAGCTGCACCGTCTCCCCGCGCTCGAACGCGACGCGTTCATCGCCGCGCATTATCTGGGCCAGCCGGTCGCCTGGGAGACCCGCTTCTTCGACGCGATCGACTGGGGTGCGGGCTCGGTGCTGCAGTTCAGCTTCCTGCAGCGCGGCTGGCACCGGCAATCGCGGCTCGACAATCCGATCTATGCCCATATCGATATCGAGCAACATCCTGAAACGCGCGGCCTGCGTCGCGGCCGGCGCATCGACCTCTACGGCACGATCAAGGGCATCGACTTCGTGACCGGGATTACGCTGACGCTGGACCGGTTCGAGATCCTGCCGGTCAATTTTCTCGACCGCTTCGTGATCAGCTCCGACAGCCGTTACTAGCGCCGGGCTGCGCGGCGCGCCGGCGTCTCGGCATAGCGCGCGGCCATCGCGCCCGTCAGCTCGGCCATCTTCTCGCGCAACTCCGCGGGCGCGATCACCTCGACCTCGGCGCCGAGCCGCAGCAGCTCGGTCGCGGCGTGCCACACCGTCTTGCCGACCGGCATGGTGGCGACCCGCGAGCCGTCGGCCTCGCTGCCTTCGGCAAGCCGCATCCGCGCCTTCACGTAGGGGTGCGCCAGCGCATCGAACAGTTTCAGCCCCAACGGCGACAGCCGCACCGTGGCCTGGTTCGGATGCAGCTCGGCCTCAAGCCGTTCGATCGAGGCGCGCCAATAGGCGGCGAGGTCGAAATCCGCCGGCCGCGCGAATGGCGTCTCAAGCGTCTCACAATCCAGCACGCGCGCGACGCGGTAGGTGCGTACACTGCCGTCGACGAGGCCGGCGAGATACCAGCTGCCGCCCTTCAGCACGAGCCCGAGCGGCGCCACCCGCCGCCGCTTCTCGGCCTTCCAGCTCTGGTAGCGGATTTCGATCAGGTTCTCGCGCAGCACGGCGGCTGCAATGGCGCGAAGGTGTTTCGGCTCCTCGGTTTCGCCGAACCAGCCCGGCGCGTCGAGATGGAAGCGCTGCTGCATCCCTCGCGCGTTCGGCCGCAAATTTTCCGGCAGCGCCGCCATCAGCTTGGTCTGCGCCCCGACCATCGCGGCATCAAGGCCGAGCGCCGCGGCGGGGCCGGGCAGGCCGGCCATGAACAGCGCCTCGGCCTCGCCCTGCGACAGCCCGTTCAGCCGCACGCGATAACCATCGAGCAGGCGATAGCCGCCCTCCGCGCCACGGTCGGCATAGACGGGCACCCCGGCGGCCGAGAGCGCGTCGATGTCGCGGTAGATCGTGCGCACCGAGACCTCGCAGGCCTCGGCGAGCTCGGGCGCGGTGACCTGTCCCCGCGCCTGCAGGGTGGTGAGGATGGAAAACAGCCGGCTTGCGCGCATGGCCATATCATACCTGACACAAGATGTCAGGTATAGGCGGACATAAGGAGGCCATGCCGCCCGACGGCGCAAGGAGACTGCCCATGACCACCGCGACAACCACGACCGACCGCGTCACGCTGTATTACTCGCCGCAAAGCCGCGCCACCGGCACGCGCGTGCTGCTCGAGGAACTCGGTGCGCCCTATGATTTGCATGTCCTCAACATGAAGGCGGGCGAGCAGCGCAAGGACGCCTATCTCGCCATCAATCCGCTCGGCAAGGTGCCGGCGATTCGCCATGGTGGCGCGCTGGTCACCGAGCAGGTCGCGATCTTCATCTATCTCGCCGATCTGTTTCCGCAGGCCGGCCTGACGCCCGCGCTCAACGACCCACGCCGCGGCCCGTATCTGCGCTGGATCGCTTATTACGGCGCCTCGTTCGAGCCGGCCGTGATCGACCATTTCATGAAGCGCGAGCCGGCGCCGATCACCCAGTCGCCCTACGCCGATTACGACACCATGCTGGGCGCACTGGAGGCGCAGCTCGCGAAAGGGCCCTATCTGCTCGGCGAGCAGATCACGGCGGCCGATATCCTCTGGGGCATCGCGCTCAGCTGGACCATGATGTTCGGTATCGTGCCGAAACGGGACGTGTTCGTCCGCTATGCCGAGCGCATCACCGCGCGCCCGGCGCTTGTACGGATATCGGAAGCCGACGACGAGATGGCGGCGCAGCATGCTGTGGCCGCCGGAGTGTGATACGAGCGTTGTGATGGCCAGGACACTGCAAAAGATGCCGCACAGCCCACTGCACAGCACCAACTGCTTCGACACCTTCATCCGCGTGGCGGAGGATTGTCCGGCGCGGAGCGGTGAGGAGCCGCAGCCGCGCGGCGGCCAGCCGACCGTCGCCGTGCTGCAATACCGGATGATATCCGGCGCGCCGTACCAATACACATCCGACGACGTGGTGTTCGCCACGTCGGCGGCCGGCCGCGCGCTCGATGCCAAGGCTGCGAACAGCAAGGTGGCGAAGCAGGCGCGCAGCCTCGCCCGCGAGGCGTTCTTCTCGCGCGGCCAGGCCTGCATGCGCGCCTCGCCGCTCGGCAAGCGCTTCGGCTGGGGCGTCCACGCCGATACCGAAGGCCGCATCGCGATCTACGCCGTCGACAGCAAGCGCTACCAGGCGCTCGCCGGCGATCCGGAGATCGCGCAAGTCCGCGCGATGCGGTCGAAGCGGGCGTAAGGGGAGGGTGAAGCGTCGCGCGTCGCTGCTAAGCCGTCATCCTGAGGAGCGCGTAGCGCGTCTCGAAGGATGCACGGCCACAGTTGGGCCGTCGACCCTTCGAGACGCGCGCAAGAGCGCGCTCCTCAGGGTGACGGTACTATTGATTTGAAGCGCTGCGCTAAAACTTCGGCGCCCGCTTCTCGGCGAATGCCTGGATGCCTTCCTTGATCTCGTCGCCGCGCATGCTGTCGCGGTGGCGGGCGTCGGCTGCGGCTGCATCGAGCTCGCCGCGGGCGAATTCGTTGACCGCGCGCTTCATGCCGGCCATCGCCTTGGGCGCATTGCCGGCCAAAACATTTGCAAGCTTGTCGACCTCCTCGTCGAGCAGGTCGATTGGCACCATCGCGGTGAGGTAGCCGATCCGCAGCATCTCGGGCGCCGTGATCTTTTGCGCGGACAGGAACAGCATCTTGGCGTTGTCGACGCCGAGCCGTGTGACGTAGCGCTTGATGCCGCTGGTGTAGTAGTGCAGCCCGAGCCGCGCCGCCGGCATGAACATCTCCGCGGTATCGACGCCGATCCGGAAGTCGCAGGCGAGCGCGAGGTCGGTCGAGCCGCCATAGACGCCGCCATTGAGCCGGCAGATCGTCGGCACGCTCAAATCTTCCAGACGGTTGACCACAACCTCGAACGCCGAGCCCGCGCTCTGCTGCTCGCTGGCGCTCACCGCGCGCTCGGCCACCGAGTTGAGGTCGTAACCGGCGGAGAACGCTCGGCCGGTTCCGGTCAGGACCAGCACGCGGATCGCAGGATCGGCCTCGATCCGGTCGAACAGCTTCAAGAGCTCGCCGAGATCCTCGGCCTGCAGGCGGTTAAGATGCTTCGGCCGGTTGAGGCGGATGGTGGCGCGCCCCCGCAATCTCGAGCACGGGTCCGCTGGCGGTGTCGGCCGCGTCAGCCATCTTGGTCTCCATTATTGGTTCTCACGTTCGCGCCGCTTCGCCTCGGCGTCGATGGTCTCGGCGAGATCGGGATGCCTTGCCATCAACAGGCGGAAATCAACCAGGTCAAGCACCAACAGGCGGGTCACCTTGCTGGTGGCGACGCTGGCGGCGCGCTTGGCGTTGCCGAGCAGCGCCATCTCGCCGAAGAACGCGCCTTCGCCGAGCTTGACCTTGCGCCCGGGCAGGTCGACCTCGACCTCGCCGGCAGCGACGAAATACATGCAGTCGCCATTGGTGTCCTTGCGGATGATCATGGTGCGCGGCGGCAGGTCCATGGTCCGCAGCACCTGGGTGACGTCGGCGATCGCGGCCGGGCCGAGATGCGCGAAGAACGGCACCTTGCTGACGGTCTCCCAGGTCTTCAGAAAATTGTCGCGCCGGGTTTCCGCAGCAAAGCCGGTCGCCAGGATACCGGTCCACAGCCCGAACACGCCGAGGCCCGAGATCATCACCATGGCGGCGACCACGCGGCCGAGCGGGGTGATCGGCACCACATCGCCATAGCCTGTCGTGGTGAGCGTCACCACCGCCCACCACAATGCCGCCGGCACGCTGCCGAAGGTCTGCGGCTGGACGTCCCGCTCCAGCAAATATTCCGCGACGGAAGCCAGGAACACCACCATCAGGAAGATCACGAGCACGCTGAGCAGCGGGCCGGACTCCACCACCAGCACGCGCCGGAGCTGGCGCAGGCCGGGAATGCCCGGCACCACCTTGAGCACCCAGAGCACGCCGAACAGCCATGCCGTCTTCGGCTCCAGGCCGGAGAGCAAGGCGAGCGGCACCGCCAGCGCGCCGATTGCATCGACCACGCCTGCGCTGGACAGCGCGTAGAACCAGAGCTTGCCCTGCCGTCGCATATGGCGCAGCCGCACCACCCATTCGAACACGAAATAGGCAAGGCAGGCCGAGAGCAGCGCCCCGATCCAGTGCGGGGCGGCGTCATAGGCCGGCTGCACCGTCAGCAGCGTCATCATGGCGATGCCGGTCGCGACCGCGACATAGGCCGCCGTGGTCATGTTGCGGCCGGCGGTGGCCGAAACGAAGGCGGTCAAAGCCGGAAGGACGAGCCGCTTGGACATCAGAACGGAGGTTGCCTGTCGACGAACTGTTGAAATCGGGACCCGCGCGCGGCGGAGCCTGCGTCACAACGTGCCCGTCCTCCTTGAGGCCGTCAACGCGCGGGCCATTCGCGCATCAAGTCAGCAGGACAGCCGTTCGTTGGACGAATGGCCCAAAAGGCCTAACCATCCTGCCCCGATTTTGCGCCCGCGAATGTGAGAAATCGGACAAATCGTCGCTTTTTCACCGTATATCAGGGATGCTGGCGGCCGATACGACCCGCCCCGGAATGAAGCGACTAATAAGACGATCTATTCACTTCTTGAGCATTGGTTGGTTTCCGATGGACACCTCACACCTCGCGGAACACGCCGGCGCCGCCGGCAGTCTATTCGCATCGATCTTCGTGGTCGCCACGCTGTCGATGCGGACCATGATCCCGTTGCGCGTGTTCGCCATCCTGACCAACATCATCCTGATCGCGACCGCGATCCCGACCCACAATTACGCCGTGCTGATCCTGCATTCCGTGCTGCTGCCGGTGAACACCTACCGCCTGCACCAGATGCTGCAGCTGGTCCGCAACGTGAAGAAATCGGTCAACAGCGATCTGTCGATGGAGTGGCTGAAGCCGTTCACGACGGAGCGCAAATGCACGGCGGGCGAAGTCCTGTTCTACAAGGACGAGAAGGCCGACAGCATGTTCTACATCGTCAGCGGCCGCTTCCGCCTGGTCGAATCGGGCATCGAGCTGCCGGTCGGCGCCATCGTCGGCGAGTTCGGCATGCTGTCGCCGTCGAACACACGGACCCAGACGCTGGAATGCGTCGAAGGCGGCATGGTGCTGTCGGTGACCTATGACCAGGTCGAGCAGCTTTACGTCCAGAACCCGGCGTTCGGCTTCTACCTCCTGCGGCTGTTCAGCGCCCGCCTGTTCCAGAATATCTCGACGCTCGAGCAGCGGCTCGCGCAACACACCACGCCGCAGGTTGCGGAGCCAAAACCTGCATGAGCCCGCCGTGACCAGTTCTGGAGGCGCCGCAGTGCCGGATGACGACAGTCTCCTGGCTTCGCTCCGCTATCTCTTCGCCGATATCATCGGCGACGAGGACGAGGGGCCGCCCGTGCTGCCCGAGGCTTGTCCGGATCATCTCGGGCCTGCGGTCACCGAGGCCATCCATCTCCTGATTGCCTATCAGAGCACGAGCTATGCCCAGCTCTATATCGACCGGCTCAAGCGCTTCGTCGGACGCCGCGGCGTTGACGATGCCCTGCTCGCCGACATCGCGCGGCTGATGGCGGAGCGGATGGCCTATGAGGACGCGATCCGGATTGCGCAGCTCAAGCTCGGCGAGGTCAATGCGGCGGGCGGCCTTGCGGCGCGCTCGGCCGACGACGTCAAGCGATTTCGTCTCGACGAGCTGATCGACGCCTTGCCGGCTGTGGTTGCCGATCCGATCCTCGCCGTGCTCGATCGTTTCGGCTGGCGCCGCCGCAGGGTCTCGATCCGCTTCAGCGCCAACAACCGCTTCAGCGTGCGCCGGCTCAGGATCGAGGCTGGCCTGAAGCGCTGGCGGCTGTTCTCGGTGCGCTATGCCAAGGAGCGCGTCTGGGTCGAGCGCTGGCTGCACATGATCGACCGCAGCCTCACCAAGCAACCGGCTGCCGCATCGGCGGTGGTGCAGACCGCGACCATGATCCAGGGCTATGGCGATCCCTATCGCCAGGGCATTGCGGACTGGCACGCGATCATCGACGGGCTCGCCAAGCCGACCTTCGACGGCGCGCTCGCGCTTCCCGATCTCGCCGTCGCGATTGCGGAAGCCCGCGCCGCCATCATGCCCGATCCGCGGCAGGCCGCACTGAAGCGCAAGATCGCGGAGATCCGCGCCCGGGTGCCGGCGGCGGCGCTGTAAGAGGCGCAGACGTTCTCGCTCGTGATGACGTGTAGAACGTAGACCGTCACCCTGAGGTGGCCGCTTCTTCAGCGGCCCTCGAAGGGTCGACGGCCCGACTGTGGCCGTGCATCCTTCGAGGCTCGCCCAGCGGTGCAAGTGCACCGCAAGGCTCGCGCCTCCAGCGACAAAGGCGAAGCCTTTGCGCGGGGATGACGGGTCCAGGCTGGCAGCGTTGCCCGCGGCTTTGCTGCGACCGGCTATTCCGCCGCGGCGGTGACCTTGGTCAGCGCCTGCTGTCCGGCTTCAGTGAGCTCGGAAAGCGTCGTTCTGCCGCTTCTGGCGCACCTGATGATGTATTTGGCAACGTATTTGCGGGTGGCATGTTCCTCGCCATGACGCGCCTCTGCACAAACCCGGTCGAGCGCAAAATTCATGATGGCGAGTGTATGTGAGTCAAATCTCTCCTCGATCATCGCAGCCCTCCCTGTGGGCCGGTGTCCGGCGCGGCTTATTTGCGGAGCGTCAGCCACTCGCTGACTTCCATCACCGTCTCGGTCTGTCTGGCTCTCTTCATCAGCGTCTCGCGTTCCCGCCCCGGCGGCAGCTTGCGTGCCGCTAGGCGTGCATCTTCGGCAAATTTTTGCAGGCGGTCCTCGAACGATCCGGGGGGACGCGCCCTGTTGCGTTTCTTCTTGATCATGCCGCCTCCGGCCTGGAACCGGGAATACTTGGCATGTTCCCCGGAAGCCGTCGTTAACCCATGACATCAGCGGATCGAATTCGTCTTTTGCTTCGCAGGAACGATCTCCGGCGGCACGCGTAACACCCGTGCGTTCACTGCTCTTCACCCCGGGGGCAGTGGACCACTCCGGTGACGGGCCTCGGCGAATTTCATCGTCGGGGCCCGCACATCTTTAGGGGTATCAGCCAAGGGAGATCGGCAATGGCACATTCCAATCACGGTACCGTCAAGGACGACAAGGGTCAGGAGCAGCCGGCCGACAAGGAGCGCGCGCAGACCGCTCAGAAGACCGACCTCCGAAAGTCGCGAACACGCGAAGCGACGCGGGATCCGAAGCTGAATGACGCCGGCAAGACGCCGGGCTCGGGCATGACGCCTGACGACAGCGGCGATCCCCCGACAGGCTGAACGTCGTTTCGCTCTGCAGCAACTGCGGCAATGCGGCAGGAACGATGACCCCGGTCCATCGTTGGCCTCCAGAGATCAATGGAGATGTGACATGGCGACAGACGCAAAAGAGGTCGGAAATCTCATCGGCAGCGACAAGGTCGAGGGCACCGCGGTCTACGGATCAGACGAACGCAAAATCGGCTCGATCGAGCGCGTCATGATTGACAAGACAAGCGGCCGGGTGTCCTACGCCGTGCTCGGCTTCGGCGGCATTCTTGGTCTCGGCAACGACCACTATCCGCTGCCGTGGCAATCGCTCAAATACGACACGCGGCTCGGTGGCTATGTCACCGGCGTGACCGAGAGCCAGCTGCGCGGTGCGCCGAAATACGGCAGCGAGCGGGATTGGAATTGGGCCGATAACGGCACCACACGCGCGGTCAACGATTATTACGGCGTGCCGCTCGTCTGAAGGACATCGGCCTGCAGGCGTCACGTTTTGCTGATGCCACCCCAGTGACATCAGATTTGTACAGCGCCCGAGGACGTCGCCGTCGCGTCCTCCGGCGTGTGTACACTAGTGAACATACAGCAATAGCTGTGCAATGTAACATACGTTATTGAAAGCCGGAGCGGCGGTTACCCGATTTAGCATCCGGGGAGACCAATGTCGTTGGCGTCGCTAGTCCGGAAATTGGAGCAGTTCGTACGGCTTTCGCCGGTCGACCACGCTATTCTCAATCGCGCGTCGACCGAGCGCGTCCGTCACTTCGGTCCGCGCGTCGACATTGTCCGAGAAGGCGAGAAGCCGAAGGACGTCCATTTGATCCTGTCCGGCTGGGCCTGCCGCTACAAGCAGCTCGAGGATGGCCGCCGCCAGGTGGTGTCGTTCTTCCTGCCCGGCGATATCTGCGACGTGAACGTCTTCATCCTGCGTGAGATGGATCATTCGATCGGCACCATCACCGCGGTGTCGATCGCCGACCTCTCCCGCGATTTCTTCGACAAGGTCGCGGCCGGACATCCGCGCATCGTCACTGCGTTCTGGTGGGAGACGCTGGTCAACGCCGCGATCCAGCGCGAATGGACCATGAGCCTCGGCCAGCGCACCGCGCTGGAGCGCATGGCTCACCTGCTCTGCGAGATCTGGCTGCGCCTGCGTCTCGCCGGCCTGACCCAGGGCGACAGCTGCGACTTCCCGCTGACCCAGGGCGACCTTGCTGACGCGACCGGGCTCTCCAAGGTCCACGTCAACCGAACGCTGCAGGAGCTGCGCGCCGACGGCCTGATCGTGCTCAAGGGAAAGACGCTCGCTGTCCCCGATCTCGACCGGCTGATGCGCGCCGGCCTGTTCAACCCGAACTATTTGCACATGGATCATGAGGGACGGCAGCTCGATGCCGTCGGGATGTCAACGGACGTGGCGGCGGGGTGATCGACGGGTCGATTTGTCGAGGCGCACGGCGCTCTCCTCGGCGGGCGCGGGTGGAACAGGCAATTGAGACGCCCGGCACCTCGATGGCGGTCGATGAGCCGGGCCGCCCCCTCCAGCCGGCCCTCGCCCCTCTACGCTGCGCTTTGTCGCGGTTGGTGGCGATCGGGTGCGCGAGCTTCAACTGGATCACACTGCCCCTTAGGCCGCTTCGGCGTTCACCGCGGAGACGGCAATGGAGGTAAGCGTCTCGTCGGTCTTCTTTTCCTCATTCAGGGTCTGATCGAGCAGTTTGACGGCATCCGGCATCTTCAACTTGTCGGCCCAGGCTTTGAGCGTGCCATACCGCGAGATTTCATAGTGCTCGACCGCCTGGGCGGCAGCGAGCAGGCCGGCGTCCAGCGCGGGTGCGTCCGCGTATTCCTCCATGATTTCCTTGCCTTCGTCGAGGATGCCTTCGATGGCATCGCACTTCTTGCCTCGGGCCGGCTTGCCGAGCAGCTCGAAAATCTTCTCGAGGCGTTCGATCTGGCCTTCGGTCTCGTCGTGATGTTTCTCGAAGGCGGCGCGGAGCTTGTCGGACGCGACCGCCTTCGCCATTTTTGGCAGCGATTTGTAGATCTGCTTCTCGGCGTAATAGATGTCCTTGAGTGTATCGAGGAAGAGAGCGTTGAGGTCTTTTTCGGCCATGGTTGGCTCCGCTGCGAATGAATGGTGCAGATGAGCCCCCAACACACGGTAGAGATCGACGTTCCTATTTGGCTGATGGCGCCTTCCGGAATCACGTCGTCATCGCTTCTTCCTCCGTGTCGTAGAGACGCGAGCTGCGTCAACACGGCCTGTCCCACTGCGTGACCTGTCTAGCGTTAAGTGCACTTGGTAACACAGCGAATCTACACCACTGCGTTGCGTGCTCTCGCACGATTGTGGAGGCGTCATGTACGGGGCCATCCGTCGCAGGGCAGCTTAGGAACGATGGCCTCTCTCTTCGGTTGATCGGTCTCCAAATGATGGAGGTTGACGATGGATTGGAATCGGGTTGAAGGAAACTGGAAGCAGATGAAGGGGAAGGTGAAGGAGCAGTGGGGCAAGCTGACCGATGATGACCTCGACGTCATCGCCGGCAAGCAGGACCAACTCGAGGGCCGTCTGCAGCAGCGCTATGGCTACGCCAAGGACCAGGCCCAGAAGGAGATCGACAACTGGTATGGCCGCCAGAAGTGGTGAACAAAAAGCCCCGCACTCGCGGGGCTTTTTTTGTAAGGATCTCGACCTGAGAGAATGATGTTGGGCAGGGTGCGCGCCCTGGTGGCACCTGTGGGGATCGCGGGGTCTCGATGAGACCCCGCTTTCGAGTGACCGCCACCACGAATGCGGCGTCAGCTGTTTGCGCCGCGATCGGCTATTTGCCTTCCGGGACCCAGGTCGTGCTCGCCCTGTCGTACTTGAACCCCGGGGCGGACTTCAAACCGTCCTTGGACTCGTTCAGGGTCAGCCACCATTTATTGTCCTTCTTCGCCGTCTTCACGGCGGTGAATGGAACGATGACGTCCTTCTCTCCCGCACCGAGAAAGCCGCCGACGCCGATCACCAGACCGTTGATCTTGCCGGACTTGTCGACGAGCACGTCATCGACGTCACCGATCTTGTTTTGCTGCGGATCGTACACCGACTGCTTGTAATAGTTGGTCACGGTCCAACTCTCGGCGGGCGCGGCCGACATGGTCTCTGCGGCATGCGCCGCTGTCATCATTCCAGCCGCAACGACGCATCCTGCAATCAACTTGTTCATTTTCTTCTCCTCCATATGAGGCAATTGTAACCTCACGCTTGCGGAGAAGTTCCTCGCCAGGGGCACGAGATGCGAACGCGAATCCCGCCGGTCGACGATCCATGGCGTGATGTCCACCTCGACCCTTGATCCCGTCTGTCGCTTTCAGGCTGAAAATGAAGACCGCGGATCAAGCTCTGTCCGTCGCCGAAACGGATGGCGATCCGCCCCTGCCACTGAGTTGCCCGACGGCGCAAGCCCTCGCAGCAAAAATATTTCCGTTTATCGGAATGACAACTCAGTGTATGGTTTGCCCGTCTCACCCGATACGAGGGGCGGGTCGCGATCGTCATGAACGCGGTGTGAGATGCGGTGGACGCTGATCATGCGAGCGACGAACGCATGTGATGCGGACGGTGAAGTCGTGTGGTCCTGACGCCCTAGCGGCAGGTGTCCTCTCGCAACACGCGAACGCGCTTTGTGAAGGCGGTGACAAACAAGCCCAGTCTCGCCAGGGAGAGCACGTATAAGCCGTAGCCCATCGCGCAGGGAAAGCCGGATTGCTCCGGTTACACCTGTGGTCCTACCCCCGAGCTTTCTACCATCGCTCGGGGCCCATGGGTGCGATCGGCACCCGGCTTTCCCTGCGCCCTCTGCTTCCAGAGTGGCGAAGTGAGATGCAAGACTCGGACAGATCATGTCGCGAGAATGCGGATGTGTGACTCACAGATCGTGCAACACACTCAGTGTCATCCTGGCGGAAGCCAGGACCCATTACCCCAAATCTCACTTGTTGCGCGACGCTGGGGCCACGATCCCGTTCATCATCAAGTGCGGTGGCAATAGGTCCTGGCTTTCGCCAAGACGACAGCGGTGTATGCGGCACGACCGCGGGGACGATAACAACGACAACTCGCGACCTTCACCCGCTCGCGGCCTTCACCACCACGATATTTTCATCCGGTGCCGCCGGGTGGCGCTTGAGATGATCGCGGCGCAGCGCGATCTCGTCGCGGACCAGCTCGTAGCCAAGCTTGAAGGTGTCGAGCCCGTCGCCGGACACGGTGCCGTCGCGCAAGCCGATCACCGCGCCGCGCAGGATCGCCTCGAGCTCGTCCTGCAATTCGTCGAGATGCTCGGCGCAGGTGGTGTGCTCGACGCGCTCGCCGATGTCGAGGATCCGGCCCGCCAGCTCGCTCGCCTTCTCCGGCGCGACGCGGGTGATCTTGGTGTAGATCGCGGCGAAGATCGTGCCGATGATGCTGAGCGCGGCGGCGCCGAGATACATCATGTCGCTGTAGCGATCCATGAACGACTTGGTGTCGTCGTTGATGTATTCGGCGGCGCCCTGATGGGCGACGATGAAGGCGTCCTTGTCGGTCGCCGCCGGCTCGATCTTGGAGGCGAAGCCGTCGTCGAGCGCGAGCTCGGACTTGTTCTCATAGATGATGCGCGCGAGCTCGGCGGCCGTCGTCGTGGACATCCAGGATTGCGCGACCAGCAGCCATTCCAGCCCGATGGTGTCGACGTCGTCATCGGGGATCGCCGGCGAGGATGACAGCATGCCGGTCGAGACCGTCTCCTCCGAGATCGCCGGATATTTGCGCGCCAGCGCCTTGGCCGCGTCGATCGCGTTCAACGTGAAGCCGCCGGAGCGCTTGGCGTATTGCTCGTAGGTCTTGTCCTTTATGATCTTCGAGGCATGCTCGATCGCGACCACGGCGGAAAAGCCGGAAGCGAACAGTTTGTCGAACGGGGTGTTCGGCGGCGCCTGCTGCACCCGCTGCGCTGCGTCGGGGCTGTCGGAAATCTCGAGCGCGCTGCGGACGAAATTGACGCTGTTCTCGCCGTCGCCGACCACCGCGATCTTCTTCTTCCTGAGCTCGGCGAGCGACTTGATCTTCTTGCCGCCGGGGCTGAGCACCAGCACCACGTCATGTTCGAGGATCGCAATCGTGCGGGCGCGCGGCGGCACCTTTGCATCGGTGCGCAGGATGGCAAGCGCGGCGTCGCGGCGATCGAACTGCGCCAGCGCCTTGGCGTTGTCGGGGTTCGGCGCGATCTTCAGCCGCAGCCGCGACGAGTTGGTCTTCAGCACGGTGGCGAGACGTGCCGCGAACTTGGCCTCCGGGCCCTTGGCATCGCCGACCGCGAACACCAGCGTCTCGGAATTGCGCAGCCAGACCCGGCCGCCGACCACGGTGATCGCGCTCAAGAACAGCGTCAGCAGGGTGAAGACGATGATCTGCGCGCGGTTGCTCTTGGCGACCGGGGGACGCGGCCGCGGCGGCATTGGCGAAGGCGAGGGGGCTTCGGCACTCATGGCTGATCACCTGGCTCATCACCCGTCCGGGACTGCGCTTGACGGCCCTCGGCTGCAACCGGATCGGCGCGGCGCTGCCCGGTGAATCCGTAAATGACTATAAAAGAAAGAAAATTTCCTGCATCCTGACGATATACCTCCCGGGCGGGAATGCAAACCGGCGAGCCGCCGTAACCTTAACCTCGGCTGCCCCGCGTTGCGTTGCCGCATGACCATCGCCACTATCGACGCCGGGAGGAGGATGTGATTTTCGCAGTAACCGCAGGTGCATTCCGCCGCCGGAGATGTCATAAATGAGACAAGCTTCGGTTCGCGGAATTGTGCTGACGGCCTGACCCGGATTTCCTGCAATCACTTTCATCGAAGTAAAAGGGCGTCAGCTTGTTGTTTCCTGCCATGTCATCGTCGGTGTCGGTTGGTGCCCTGGTGGGATGGATGTTGCTTCTCACCGCGAAGCACATCATCGCCGACTTCATGCTGCAGAACGCCTGGATGGCGATCGGCAAGGACCAGAAGACCGGCTGGGCGATGCCGCTGCTCGCGCATTGCCTGGTGCATCTGGCGGTCGCGCTGGCGCTGATTCTGGTGGTGGCGCCGCGGTTCTGGTACGTCGCCTTCGTCGACTTCGTGATCCACATCATCGTCGATCGGTGCAAAGGAATCTGCGCCTCGCATTTTGGCGTGACGCTGGAGTCAGGCCATCCCTGGTTCTGGACCCTGATCGGGGTCGACCAGGCGCTGCACCACCTCACCGGCTTCGCGCTGTCGATCTACATGGCCGCGAACTGAGCGGCTCCCGGACCTTTCTTTTCTCGTTTCGAATCACTGACCATCCGCCCGCTTCAGCGCGGATGTGATTCGCGTGCAACGGGCAAGGGGCCCCGGAAACGACCGGAGGCCGTGGTTAACCTTTCGTTAGAGGATTGCGCGGCATCTTCCGGATCAAGGGGGATTTGCAAATGTTTTCAAGCCGCGACGCATTCGATAACGATGCCTGCCCAGTTGCGGACGACCTGCTCGGCCAGATGTACCGCGCCAATCCCAACGGGCTTTCGCTGCTGGTCGCCAATGTCGCGCCCGACGCCAGGGCGAGGCTGGCGCTGTTCTGCTATCGCCGCAGCCATCTGCACGCACTCGCAGTCGCGATTGCGTCGAGCTGCACCGAGCGCGAGCTGATCAATTTCGGTGGCCGCGTTGGGTCGACGCTCTACGCGCTGGCGCGTGAGCCGGCCCGCGTTGCGACCGTCTCGCATGGTGGCCGCAAGCCGATCACGCTGTCGACCAAGCCGCTGTCGACCTTCGCGCCTGTTGTCGATGACGAACTCGACGACGAGGAGTTCACCGCGACGGTGATAGCTTAAAGCGCGTGATCAAACCGGCTGCGCGCTCGGAATGAGCGGCAGCCCGTGCCGGCGCCGCGCCATCGCGCATTCCGCGTCGCCCGGCAAGCAGGTGCGGCACACCTCCGGCCGCACCGCATAGACCTCGCAGCGCGTTGCCTCTCCCACCCGCCCCGACAGCGCCGAGCAGCGATCGCCGTCGCAGCGCATCCCTGACTGTCGCGTGTTGACGAATTGCGGCGGGATCAGCGCGAGCTGCGCATCGTCCTCGACGGTGAAGCGCGGCCAGTTCTCCGAATAGCTGCAGCAGGCGCCGCAGGACTGGCAGGGGCTTGCCTCCGTCGCGTCGATGTCGCTGTCGGCCATCAGGTGTCCCTCGGCGCTTCCCACACCAGGCTGCGCCGCCAGCGCGCCCTGAGCAGGTCGCGCCGCTCCGGATATTTCTCGTCGTGATAGACGGCGGTGACCACGCGGTCGGTGCGGAAGCTGCGAAAGTCCTTGCGCAGCTCGCACCAGGCGGCGAGCAGCCGCACCGCCTCATGATAGCCGACCGCGATCGGCCAGACCGTGCGCTCTGAGTCGCGGCCATGCTCGTCGCGATAGTTGAGCGTGATCTTCTTGCCCTCGTGGATCTGGCTACGGGTCCTGACCATGTCGATGCGGTCGGGCTCCCGGTTCCAGGCGGAGCGGGCGCGGCTCGCCGGCTCCAGCACGAATGGCCGCAGGCGGTCGGGCACGGTCTCGGCGATCTTGGCCATCAGGTCCTCGGCCGCGCGCGCCAATGCCGGATCGGCGTGACCGACCACCCATTGCGCGCCGAGCACGCAGGCCTCGATCTCGTCGGGCGTCAGCATCAAGGGCGGCAGGTCGAATCCCTTCTCCAGGATGTAGCCCATGCCGGCCTCGCCGCGGATCGGCACCCGCTGCTCGATCAGGCTGGCGATGTCGCGATAGATCGTCCGCTTCGATGTCTCGAGCTCGGCTGCGATCGCATCCGCGGTCAAGGGCTTACGGGTGCGGCGGAGCACCTGGATGATCTGAAACAGCCGGTCGGCGCGTCTCATGGCAGTTCTCTTCGTCGCTCTCTTCTCAGGTCTCTTGGCCGCTGTCTTGACGAGTGTCTTACAACCATCTCGGCAGCTCTGTTCGTCGCTCGGCGCGTCGGCTTTTCTGCGTCCCGTCCGCCTGCTGCTGACAGCATGTTGGCAGCAGGTGGGGGCTATATCAGGACAACACCTCAAGTGAAGGGAATTTGTCCATGACGAATCTTGATGAACTCGGTTTCCGGCAAGCGCAGAGCTTCGCGCTGGAACAACTGGTCACGGTCTACTCCACCTCCGGCGACCTGCGCTGGGCCCTGGTTGCGCTGGTCGCACAGTCGATCGGCGCTGCCTGGTCCTATGGGCGGGCACGGCTGGTCAAGCGCGTTCGCGAGGCGGTTCGCCGCCTCGCACCGGTCGGCCCGCTCGACAGCGAATGCCACTACTGCTGACACCATGCTGGCAGCAGGGGGCCGCTAGCTTCACTTCACGACCACAGGCGATCGGGAGCTTCATATGATTACGCTTTTTGGCTTTGGCACGGGTTTCGGCTTGCCTGAAATCAGCCCTTTCGTGACCAAAACCGAGGTCCAGCTCAAGATGGCCGGGCTCGCTTACGTCAAGGAAAAGGCGATGCCGCCGGCCTCTCCCAAGGGCCAGCTGCCCTTCATCGCCGATGACGGCGAGACGATCGCCGATTCGACCTTTATCCGCGCCCATATCGAGGGCAAATACGGTTTCGATTTCGACGCGCCGCTGAGCCTGCAGGCACGCGCGCAGGCCTGGGCGTTCGAGCGTATGATCGAGCATCACGTCTACTGGGCGCTGATCGGTGCGCGCTGGGTCGACGACACCAATTTCGCCAAGGGGCCGGCGCATTTCTTCGACGGTGCGCCCGATCACATGCGCGACAAGCTGCGCGAGGACGCCCAGTTCCGCGTTGCCGAGAACTATCTGCTGAGCGGACTCGGCCGCCATGGACCCGACGAGGACGTCGATCTCGCGCTCCGCTCGCTATTTGCGCTGTCGGTCCAGCTCGGCGACAAGCCCTATCTGATGGGCAATGCGCCGTGCGGCACCGACGCCACCGCGTTCGGCGCGCTGGCAGGAATCCTGACGCCGTTCTTCGATTCGCCGCTGCGCGAGCGTACCGAGAAGTTCGACAACCTGACCGCCTATGTCGGCCGGATGATGCAGCAACATTATCCGGAATTCGCCTGGGCGCCGCTACAGCAGCAGGCGGCCTAGCTCGTTGCGGCGGGAACGGGCTGGCCCTTCAATGCGGCCAGCTCCGCCTCGAGCTCGGCAATGCGCTGATCGCGCGAGGCGAGCGCCGTCGCCACGTCGGCGGCGTCGAATTTCTGCGGAATGTGCTGCGGGCAGTTGGTGTCCCATGCCGCGACCTTGAACAGGATCACCTGTTCCGGCCGCGCCCGATAGCCCTGCGGCATCAGCGAGCGCAGCAGCGCCGGATCGTCTTCCACCACCTGCGCCTCGCCCCAGATCTTCACGCGCTGCCGATACGCATAGTTCATCACGAAGATATAGGCCTTCGGGTTCTCCGAGAGATTGCCCTGGGTGATGAATTGCCGGTTGCCGCTGTAATCGGCGAACGCGATGGTGTGCTTGTCGAGCACCTTGATGAAGCCCTTCGGCCCGCCGCGATGCTGGATGTAGGGCTGCCCGTCGGCCGAGGCGGTCGCGAGATAGAAGCTGTTGGTGTTGGCGAGGAAGGTCGCGAGGTCCTCGTCGACCTCGGTGCGCCAGCCGCCATGCTCCTCGACCTCGGCATAGGTGTCGCGCGAGCCCTTGCGGGTCTGGATCGCCTTCACGGCAGGCGTGAACCCGACATCGCTCGGATAGCTGCGAACGTCTGACATCTGAGCCTCCCGATGCGGGCGCCAAAGCGGTCGTCCTCGCGCTGTAACATGGGTATTTCCGGATCGTAGGCAATCTTGTGAATTGACACTTCACTGTTGCCGATTATGCAATAGTGCCATGGACCGGATCGACGCCATGCAGGCCTTTGTCGCGGTGGCGGATCTCGAGGGTTTTGCCCCCGCCGCCCGCAAGCTCGGCCTGTCGCCATCGGCGATCACGCGGCTGATTGCGGCGCTGGAGGAGCGGCTGGGGGCGCGGCTGCTGCAGCGGACCACGCGGCAGGTGACGCTGACCGACGCCGGCTCGCGCTATCTGGAGCGGGCGCGGCGGATCCTGGCCGATGTCGAGGAGGCCGAGGACGCGGTGGAGAGCGAGCGCACCCGCCCCGAGGGCCGGCTGGTGATCTCGGCGCCGTTCGGCTTCGGGCGGCTCCATGTCAGCCCGGTCGTATCAGTCTATCTGAAGCGCTATCCCGATGTCGGTGTCGACCTGCGGCTGTCCGACCGCAGGATCAACCTCGTCGAGGACGGCGTCGACCTCGCGGTCAGGCTCGGGCACCTGCCGGATTCGACGCTGGTTGCGCGGCATGTCGGCCAGATGCGCCGGATCGTGGTGGCGTCGGCCGGCTATCTGAAGCTCCGCGGCGAGCCGAAGCGGCCGGCTGATCTCATCACCCATGACACGATCCAGTTCGGTGCCATGACCGCGACGCCGGATTGGCGCTTCATGGAGGAAGGGCAGGAGATTCGCATCACGCCTACGCCGCGCTTCACCAGCAACAGTTCGGATGCCGCCATCCAGTACGCCGAGCAGGACGGCGGATTGACGCGGGTGATGGCCTACCAGGCCGCCGAATCACTGAAAGCGCGGCGGCTCAGGATCGTGCTCGCCGAGTTCGAGCAGCCGGCGGTGCCGATCCACGTCGTCTATCCGACCACGCGGCTGCTGTCGGCCAAGGTGCGGACCTTCATCGATCTCGTCACCGAGATCACCGACTGGCACTTCGGCTAACCAGCTCAATCGGCCGTCATTTGGCGTCCTTGTTCAGTTCGATGGTGACCTGCGACAGCCAAGGAGCCGGGCGCTTCCATCACGAACGACTGGTGGTCGCCCTTGGTTCGGATCGTCACCAGCGCGGCAACCGTCTCGCCCTCGATGCGCGCCTCGATCAGTCCGTCAGAGTTGGTCCCCGAGATTTTGCCGCCCTGCCGGTACTCGCTCTCGAACCAGTTGCCCGAAAGCTGCGTTTCGTTCTGTTCGATGTTTGCGGACAACGACATCTTGTAGGCATCGCTTGCGCATCGGAGATCCAGGCTGATCGCCTTGCCTGGCTTGGTGACGTTGTAGGCGACCTTGCAGCGGACCTTCTCCCAGTCCCCGTTCGAGGGCTTCATCGAACCGGATCCGGACCAACCGCCTGCCAGGCTGTCCAGACTTGTCGCCGCATACGACAAGCCCGAGGTCATCAGTGCGAAGCACACCGCGATGCTGCTTCGCACGATCCAAAATTTCCAAGGCCATTTCCAAGACCAAGAATTCCAAGACATTGAGCCGATCTCCAAATCGCAATGCGATTGACCCTACCCGCGCCCGGTCGTGGAGATGTGGCGGCGACGTTAAGAGATGTTGCGGAGTATGCCTTTCTGTTTACCGCGGCAAGCCGTGCGCTCCGCTTGAGAGCACCTCAAGTCACGGGCGCCTTCTTCGGCACCACGCGGAACGTGCCGCTGGCGCGCGCGATGGTGACGCCATCGGCCTTGATCAGGCTCTGCGCGAAGCAGATCGTGCTGCCAGTCTTGATCACGTCGCTCTCGATCGCGAGCCATTGGCCGACATTGGCGGAGCCCACGAAATCGACCGCGAGCGATATCGTCACGAACGAGGTGGTCCAGGCGGTCGCCTGGCCGCAGCTATAGCCCATCGCGTTGTCGGCGAGTGCTGCGATCAGCCCGCCATGGATCAGGCCGCGGCCGTTGGTGTGCGGCCTGGCGAGCCGCAGGCCGATGATGACGGCCCGTTCGGTCTTCTTTTGGTAAAGCGGTTCCCAGGGCTCGGTGAGCGGGCTTTTGCGGAACAGCGGCTCGAAGCCCTGAGGGATGTCTTGGGAGTTATCTTGGGGGATGTCGGGGGCGACTTGCGTATCGTTGGTCATCTGAAGCTCGCATATGGCGTTGCGTGACGCCATTGAACGCGATGTCGATGACGGTTTCACCGCCTACAAAGTTTTAAACGGGATTCGCGCCTGTGTTTGAATGTGGCTCCGGCCTGTCGCCACATCTCCCGCTGTCATCGCCCGGCTTGACCGGGCGATCCAGTATTCCAGAGACCGCACGGCATGAATCGAGAAGCCGCGGCGTACTGGATACCCCGCATGCGCGGGGTATGACGGCTGAGGGTGTAACGACGAGGTTGCTCGACGAAGGAAACAGCGACCTAAAACGGCAGCCCCACATAATTCTCCGACAGCGAGGCCGATGCCGCCTTCGAGCTGACGAGGTAGTCGAGCTCGGCGATCTGGATGCGCGCGGCGAAGTCGCCCTCGTCGGGGAATTTGTGCAGCATCGAGGTCATCCACCAGGAGAAGCGCACCGCCTTCCAGACCCGGGACAGCGCCTTGGCCGAGTAACCGTCGAGACCCGCCGAGGATTTCTCGTCGTAGAATTCGCGCAACGCCTGCGACAGATAGTGCACGTCGCTGGCCGCAAGGTTCAGGCCCTTGGCGCCGGTCGGCGGCACGATGTGCGAGGCGTCGCCGGCCAGGAACATCCGGCCGAACCGCATCGGCTCGGCCACGAAGCTGCGCAGCGGCGCGATGCTTTTTTCGATCGAGGGGCCGGTGACGATCTCGTCGGCGGCCTTCTGGTCGAGGCGCCGCTTCAATTCGTCCCAGAACCGCTCGTCCGACCATTGGTCGACATGATCGTCGAGCGGGCACTGCACGTAATAGCGGCTGCGGTGGGTCGAGCGCATCGTGCACAGCGCGAAGCCGCGCTCGTGGTTGTTGTAAATCAATTCCGGCGAGACCGGCGGGGTCTCGGAAAGAATCCCGAGCCAGCCGAACGGATACACCCGCTCGTAGCTGGTGATCGCCGAGGCGGGAACGCTGGCGCGGCTGACCCCATGGAAGCCGTCGCAGCCGGCGATAAAATCGCAGGCGATTTCGTGGGCGACGCCGTCCTTGACGTAGCTGACGCGCGGATGGTCGGTGTCGAAATCATGCGGTTTGACGTCGGCCGCGGAGTAGACCGTGGTCAGGCCGGCCGCCTTGCGGGCGTTCATCAGATCGAGCGTGACCTCGGTCTGGCCGTAGATGGTCACGGTCTTGCCAGTCGCCGCATGCATGTCGATGCGGTGCCGCGCGCCGCCAAACGCCAGCTCGACGCCGTGATGGACCAGGCCCTCCTGATGCAGGCGGGCGCCGGCGCCGACCTGGTCGAGCAGGGAGACCGTGCCTTCCTCGAGCAGGCCGGCGCGAATCCGCCCCAGCACGTAGTCCGGGGTCTGCCGCTCAAGAATGACGTTGTCTATGCCGAAAGAATGAAGTAGTTGCCCAAGCAACAGTCCGGCCGGACCTGCGCCAATGATTGCTACTTTTGTCCGCAATACCTGCTCCTCCCGATACGATAGGCTTGGCTCGGGCGCCCGCGCCGGGGCGTGCGCCATCAACTTGCCAAGGCAACTATATCATATAGCCGTCCTGGCAAAGGGCGTTTCGCCCAGGAAAAGCGTTCGCCGCAATGCGAGATGCACTGGGGTCGCCCCGGGGCGGAGGTGCGACGAGGCGTCCACCATGCGGATTTCGGCTTGAATATGCGCTCGAATTAGATAACATGTTAAGTAATGAGGCGGGTACCAAGCCCGTCCTGGAGAGGAGGAGACGTGATGAGGAATAAATTGTTGGCCCTGCTGATGGCAGCGGCCGTCGTGGCGGCCGCAGGTCCCGCCGTGGCACAGGACAAGACCGTCTATCTCAAAGTGTCGCTATGGGTGCCACCGGCGCATCCGCTGGTGCCGGCGACGCAGGCCTGGGCCGCCGACATCGACAAGGCATCGGGCGGCACCATCAAGGTCACCGTGTTCCCCTCCGAGCAGCTCGGCAAGGCGTTCGACCATTACGACATGGCGCGCGACGGCATCGCCGATGTCACCTATGTCAATCCCGGCTATCAGCCCGGCCGCTTCCCGATCGCAGCTGCCGGCCAGCTCCCGTTCGTGTTTTCCGACGGCAAGAAGGGCACGCTGGCGCTGAACGAGTGGTACCACAGATACGCGCCGACCGAGATGAAGGACACCAAGCTGTGCTTCGCCTTCATCCACGATCCGGGCGCGCTGCACGGCAAGAAGAGGATTTTGCTGCCGAGCGACCTCTCTGGCGTGAAGGTGCGTCCGGCACAGAGCACAATCGGCGAGATGGTCAAGATGTTCGGCGGCACCAATGTGCAGGCCTCCGCGCCGGAATCGCGCGACGCGATCGAGCGCGGCGTGGCCGACGAGATCACCTTCCCCTGGGGCTCGATCTTCCTGTTCGGCATCGACAAGGTGGTGAAGTACCACATGGACGTGCCGCTCTATTCGACTGTTTTCACCTACAACATCAACCTCGCCAAATATAACTCGATGTCGGATGCCCAGAAGAAGGTGATCGACGATCACTGCACGCCGGAATGGGCTTCCAAGGTCACCGACCCATGGACCGATTTCGAAGCCAATGGCCGCACCAAGATGAAGGCGCTGGAAGGCCACGAGGTCTACCCGCTGACGTCGGATCAACTCGCCGAGTGGAAGAAGGCGGTCAAGCCGCTGCGCGACAGTTGGGCCGAGGCGGTGAAGAAGGCCGGCGGCGATGCGGAAAAGATCGACGCCGATCTTCAGGCCACGCTGAAGAAGTACGAGGCGGGGATCTGATCTCGTCATTCCGGGGCGCGCGTGAGCGCGAACCCGGAATCTCTTATCTCAACCTCCAGATTCCGGGTTCGCTCGCCTTGCGAGCGCCCGGAATGACGGCTCCTGACAGCGACAGTCGGACAATATGGCTGCCAACTCCGAAGTGACCCAAGACGGCGCGATCACCGGTCCACCCGAACCGGTGCGCAAGAACTTCATGGACCGCTTCATCGATTCGATCGAATGGGTGGCGGCCTTCTTCGTCGGCGTCGTCGCGCTCAACACCTTCACTGCGGTGTTCATGCGCAAGTTCTTCTCGGTGACGATCCCCGACTACTACAATTTCGGCCAGTTCCTGCTCGGCATCCTGATTTTCTGGGGCATCGCCGCGACGAGCTATCGCGGGACCCACATCACCGTGGATCTGGTCTGGGCCAATGCCTCGCCGCGCTACCAGCGCTGGATCGACATCTTCGCGACGCTGGTGCTGCTGTTCGTGGTGACAGTGCAGACCTACACGCTGATCGACAAGGTGATCGACACTAAAAACGGCCACATCGTCACCATGGACCTCGGCGTGCCGATCTGGCCGTTCTTCCTGGTGTCGTGGATCGGCGACGTCTCGGCGGTGCTGCTGATCGCGATCCGCACCTACCGGCTGATCTTCCATCCGGAAGAAATCCACGATGCCAAGATCAAGACCGCGGAGTAGACGGCCATGAGTCTCGACCTGAGTCCGGAGACTGTCGCCGTCATCGGCTTTGTCAGCCTGTTCGCGCTGATGCTGCTCCGCGTGCCCGTCGGCATGGCAATGGGCCTCGTCGGCATCACCGGTTTCGGCTATCTCACCGGCCTCGCGCCGGCGCTGAAGCTGATCGGCCAGACCACGATGCGCACGGTGACGGATTATTCCTTCGGCGTGATCCCGATGTTCCTTTTGATGGGCGCCTTCGTGTCCGTCTCCGGCATCAGCCGCGAGCTGTTCCGCGCCGCCAACACCTTTGTCGGCCACTGGAAGGGCGGGCTTGGCATTGCGACCATCGCGGCCTGCGGCGGCTTTGCCGCGATCTCCGGCTCGTCGGTCGCGACCGCGGCAACCTTCTCGGCGGTGGCCTATCCCGAGATGCGCCGCTTCGGATATCCGCAGTCGTTCTCCACCGGCGTGATCGCGGTCGGCGGCACGCTGGGGGCGATGCTACCGCCGTCCACCGTGCTCGCGGTCTACGGCATCATCACCCAGCAGGACATCGGCAAGCTGTTCATCGCGGGCGTGGTGCCCGGCCTGCTCGCGATCCTGATGCACATGATCACGATCGGCATCATCGGCGTGACGCGGCCGGGTTTCCTGCCGGCGGGCAAGAAAGCGTCGTGGCATGAGCGCTTCGTCGCGCTGCGCGACGTCTGGTCGCCGCTGCTGCTGTTCCTGTTCGTGATCGGCGGCCTCTATGGCGGCTTCTTCATCCCGACCGAAGCAGGCGCGGTCGGCGCGGTCGGCGCCTTCATCATCGGCATCCTCCGCGGCAAGCTGACCAGGGACGGCATCCTGCAATCGCTGCTGCAGGCGACCCGCACCGCGGCAGCCGTGTTCACCGTGCTGATCGGCGCGCTCTGCTTCGGCTACTTCCTTACCATCACCCAGACGCCGCAGAACGTCACCGCCTTCCTCACCGGGCTCGGCATCGGCCCCTATGGCGTGCTGGCGCTGATCCTCCTGATGTATCTGGTGCTGGGCTGCCTGATGGACGCGATGGCGATGGTGATCCTCACCGTGCCGATCGTGTTTCCGGTGGTGACCGCGCTCGGCTTCGATCCGATCTGGTTCGGCATCATCATCGTCATGACCGTCGAGCTCGGCCTGATCCATCCGCCGGTCGGCATGAACGTGTTCGTGATCAAGAGCGTGATCAAGGACGTCAACATGTCGACAATCTTTGTCGGCGTGCTGCCGTTCGTCATCACCGACCTGATCCGGCTGGTGATCCTGATCCTGTTCCCGCTGCTCGCGACCTACCTGCCGCAACGCATGATAGGCTAAATCCATGGGACCGGAGCTTCAGACCAGATACGTCTTCACCATCACCGCCCGGATCGCCGAGGTGACGTCCGCCGGTGACATCGGCACCGGTGTCCGCCGCATCATTCCGATCATCGGCGGTGAGGTGAGGGGCGAGACCGTCAACGGTAAGGTGCTCGGCTTCGGCGCCGACTTCCAGATCATCCGGCCCAACGAGCTGATCGAGCTGGAAGCGAAATATGCCTTCGAGACCGACGACGGCGCCATCGTCTATGTCGAGAACAAGGGTATCCGCTTCGGGCCGGTCGAGCTGCTCGAGAGGCTCAAGCGCGGTGAGCCTGTTGACCCGAAGCTGATCTATTTCCGCACCGTGCCGAAATTCGAAACCGGCGCCGAAAAGTACCGCTGGCTGATGGAGCACATCTTCATCGCCTCCGCCGCCCGCCACGCCGACCGCGTCGTGATCGACGTGCATCAGGTGCTGTAGGCGGGCGCGCGGAGAGAATCGGGATTCTTGCTTGGCGCGCGTGTGAGGAAGGCAATGGCGGGAGGGAGCCGGAACGGCGTGCTCACCTCACTCATCGGGCCCTTGCCGATAGAATTTCTCTTTTTCAGAATTATCTCTTGACGCGCACCCCAACTCAGCGATCTAATGCCGCCGTCTCACCCGATTGAGGGGCGTTGCGCACGTCACGAACGCGCGGTGGGATGCGGTGGACGCTGACTGCGCGAGAGACGAGAGCGCATGAAGCGGACGGTGAAGTCGTGTGGTCCTGACGCCCTAGCGGCCGCTGTCCCCTCGCGAAACGCGAATGCGTTTCTGCGAAGGCGGTGACAAACAAGCCCAGTCTCGCCGGGGAGAGCACGAAGTAAGCCGTAAAACCATCGCGCAGGGAAAGCCGGGATTGCTCCGGTTACACCTGTGGTCCTACCTCCCGTGCTTTTTTGTTGCACGGGACCCATGGGTGCGATCGGCACCCGGCTTTCCCTGCGCCCTCTTCAAGAGAGGGCGAGACGAAGAGCAAAGCTCGGACAATTCATGTCGCGAGAACGCGGAAGTATGACTCACAACCCACGCCACATATTCAGTGTCGTCCCGGCGCAGGCCGGGACCCATAACCACAAATGGTTATTGTTGCGTAACGTCGGAACGACGAGTCCCATCCACTACATCTGCTGCGGCGTATGGGTCCCTGCTTTCGCAGGGACGACGGGTGGAGTGTGTCGCGCGTGCCGACTCCATCCCCGTAATCCCAGACGTCTCGAACGTCTCCCATATTGACTCTCCCGCCATTAGTTATAAAACATAACTATTCTGAACAGGAAGCAATAACGCCATGGGAAACGCTGCCGACGCGGGTGATGCCTCGCTGCTCAAGATCGAGACGCGAGGGGCGGTGCTGACGGTCGGGCTCAACCGGCCCGCCAAGCGCAATGCGCTGAACGACGGCATCATCCTGGCGCTGCGGGATTGCTTCTCCGCGATTCCCGATGCGGTCGGCGCCGTTGTCATCCATGGGATCGGCGATCATTTTTCGTCTGGCCTCGATCTCTCCGAACTGACCGAGCGCGACGCCACCGAGGGCCTGGTGCATTCCCAGATGTGGCACCGCGTGTTCGACCGCATCCAGTATTGCCGCGTGCCTGTGATCGCGGCGCTGAAGGGGGCGGTGATCGGCGGCGGGCTGGAGCTAGCCTGCGCGGCGCATATCCGCGTCGCCGAGCCCTCGGCCTATTTCGCGCTGCCCGAGGGCCAGCGCGGCATCTTCGTCGGCGGCGGCGGATCGGTGCGGCTGCCGCGCCTGATCGGCGTGCCCAGGCTGGCGGACATGATGTTGACCGGCCGGGTCTATTCGGCGACCGAGGGCGCGGCCTATGGCTTCTCGCAATATCTCACCGAGGCCGACGGCGCGCTGCCGAAAGCGCTGGAGCTTGCCGAGCGCGTCGCTGCCAATGCGCCGCTGACCAACTTCGCCGTGTTGCAGGCGCTGCCGATGATCGCCGAGGCCAATCCGCAGACCGGCCTATTGATGGAATCGCTGATGGCGACGGTGGCGCAGAGCGACAAGGAAGCCAAAAAGCGCATCCGCGCCTTCCTGGATCGCAAGACCGCCAAGGTGAAGCCGACATGAGCGCCACGCCGTCCGCACCAGCTGCGAGCGTGCATCCGCTGCGCCCGATCTCGTTCGGCAATCCCGACGTCAGCGTCGAACGCCGCGACGACGGCACGATCTATCTTCGCCCGAAGCTCAGTCTTACCGATTATCCCGCTCGTCTCACCGACCGCCTGCATCACTGGGCGACCGCCGAACCGAACCGCGTGTTCATGGCCGAACGCGCCGGCGGCGGCTGGCGGCAGATCACCTACGCGCAATTGCTGGAGACGACCCGGCGCATCGCCTCCGCGCTGATCGCGCGCGGGTTGTCGGCCGAGCGGCCGGTCGTGATTCTGTCGGGCAATTCGATTGATCATGCGCTGATGGCACTCGGCGCGCTCTATGCCGGCATTCCTTTCTGCCCGGTGTCGCCGGCCTATTCGCTGGTGTCGCGCGACTACGGCAAGCTCGGCTTCGTCATCAAGCTTCTGACGCCAGGTCTGGTCTTCGCCGACGATGCCGGCAAATTTGCCGATGCGCTGCGCGTCAATGTCGCGCCGGATGTCGAGATCGCGGCCAGCCGCGGAACCGTGCCCGGCCGCGAGGTGACCCGGCTCGCCGATCTCATGGCGGCGCCGGAAGATCCGCGCCTCGACGCGACCCATGGGGGAATCGGGCCGGACACGATCGCGAAATTCCTGCTGACGTCGGGTTCGACGGGCAATCCCAAGGCCGTGATCAACACCCAGCGGATGATCTGCGCCAACCAGGTGATGCTGCGCGAGACGCTGGCGTTCCTGAAGGACGAGCCGCCGGTCATCGTGGATTGGCTGCCGTGGAATCACACCTTTGGCGGCAACCACAATGTCGGGTTGACGCTCTATAACGGCGGCTCGATGTTTCTCGACGAGGGCAAGCCGATGCCCGGCGGCATCGAGGAGACCGTGCGAAACCTCCGCGAGATCTCGCCGACGGTCTATTTCAACGTGCCCAAGGGCTATGAATCGCTATTGCCCTATCTGCGCGACGACGCTGCCTTGCGGGCGAAATTCTTCGATCGGCTGCATGCGATGTTCTTCTCGGGCGCCGCGCTGTCGCCGTTCATCTGGAACAGCCTCGATGCGCTCGCCGTGCAGGAGAAGGGCTATCGCGTGCCGATGCTGACGGGGCTCGGCGCCACCGAGACCTCGCCGTTCTTCATGTCGGTGCGGCCCGATACCAGCCGCTCCGGCCATGTCGGGCTTCCGGTGTCGGGCAATGACGCGAAGCTCGTCCCCAACAACGGCAAGCTCGAGGTGCGCGCCAAGGGTCCGAACGTGACGCCCGGCTACTGGCGTCAGCCCGAACTGACCGCCAAGGCGTTCGATGAGGAGGGCTTCTACAAGTTCGGCGATGCGCTGAAGCCCGCCAACGCTGGTGATCTCGCTGCCGGTTTCGATTTCGATGGCCGGATCGCCGAGGATTTCAAGCTGGCGAGCGGCACTTGGGTCAGCGTTGGACCCTTAAGGGCGCGCTTTGTCGGCACCTGCGCGCCGCTGGTACGCGACGTCGTGATCGCGGGGCTCAACCGCGACCAGCTCGCGGCGATCGTGATCCTCGATCTCGACGGCTGCCGCCTGATCAATCCAGAGCTTGCCGCTGGCGACATCGCGGCCGCGGCCAATGATCCGCTGGTGCGGGCTGCCTTTCGTGAACGCTTCGCACGCGTCCTTGCCGGCGCCACCGGCTCGTCGAACCGGATCGCGCGGGCGATCCTGCTGGATACGCCGCTGTCAATCGATCGCGGCGAGGTCACCGACAAGGGCTCGATCAACCAGCGCGCGGTGCTGGAGCATCGCACTGACATCATCGAAGCGCTCTATGCGCCGGTGCCATCGGCATCGGTGATCACGTCAGTCTGACATTTGAAGAGGAGAATTCCATGCAGTTGAAGGACCAGGCCGCCATCGTCACCGGCGGCGCATCGGGATTGGGCGCGGCGACTGCGCGCCGTCTCGCGGCGCAAGGCGCCAAGGTCGCGGTCTGCGACCTCAATGCCAAGCTCGCCGAGAGCGTGGCGGCCGAGATCGGCGGCATTCCTGTGGTCTGCGACGTGGCCGATGCGGCGGCCGCCGAGGCTGCGTTCGCTGCCGCCGCCAAGGCGCATGGCCCGGCGCGAGTGCTGGTGAACTGCGCCGGCATCGGCGTAGCAAAACGCGTGATCGGCCGCGAGGGACCGATGGCGCTCGTCGATTTCGACAAGGTGATCAAGGTCAATCTGATCGGCTCCTTCAACATGCTGCGGCTTGCGACCGCTGACATGGCGAAGCTCGAGCCGCTCGCGACCGGCGAGCGCGGCGTCGTGATCTCGACGGCCTCGGTCGCGGCCTATGACGGCCAGATCGGGCAGGCGGCCTATTCGGCCTCGAAGGGCGGGATAGTCGCGATGACCTTGCCGATCGCGCGCGAGCTCGCGCAATTCGGCATCCGCGTTTTGACCATCGCGCCCGGCCTGTTCATGACGCCCTTGCTGGCCGGCCTGCCGCAGGAGGCGCAGGATTCGCTCGCCGCCGCGATCCCGTTCCCGCGAAGGCTCGGCCAGGCCGACGAGTTCGCCTCGCTGGCGCTGCACATGATCGACAATCCCTATCTGAACGGCGAAGTGGTGCGGCTCGATGCCGCGCTCCGGATGGCGCCGCGCTGACTATGGTCATGAGGATGAACCAGCAGCATCCGGCGAGCTCGCTTCCACCTCTCCCATTGGGAGAGGTCGGATCGCGCAGCGATCCGGGTGAGGGGCTACGATCAACAACGAAGACCGTACCCCCTCACCCCAGCCCTCTCCCCATGGGAGAGGGAGCTCACCGCCGTTGCCGCGCTATCGGAGTTCGATAAATCATGTTCGTCCATCGGCGCGACGTGCAGATCCAGTGGGGCGATTGCGACCCCGCCAACATCGTCTATTACCCGCGCTATTTCGCGATGTTCGACGACTCGACCTCGATCATGTTCGAGGCCGCCGGCTGCTCGAAGCAGGACCTGATCCACAAATACGGCCTGGTCGGTATTCCCATGGTCGACACGCGGGCGAAATTCCACATCCCGTCGACCCATGGCGACTGGATTACCATCGAGAGCCGGATCGACAGCATCAAGCGCTCGAGCTTCGAGGTGGTGCACCGCGTGTTCAAGGGCGAGGCCTTGGCGATCGAGGCATTCGAAACAAGGGTGCTGGTCGGCCGTCATCCGGACGATCCCGACAAGCTGAAATCGGCGCCATTTCCGCAGGAGATCATCGACCGCTTTATGAACGGCTGACTTGATGAAGGGCTGACTTGCAGCCCCTCATGACCTAAAGAAGGGGCTGAATTGGCCCGCAAAACCGGCTTAAACCCAAAAGACTTACTTGCAGGGAGGAATGAATGAAGAAGGCCACTCTCGCCGCAGCCGTGCTCGCCGCAGTGATCGCGCTGCCGGGCGCGTCCGCACAGGCGCAGACCAACGAAATCACCATCGGCATCACGATCTCGACCACCGGGCCCGCCGCGGCGCTCGGCATCCCCGAGCGCAACGCGCTCGATTTCGTGCCGAAGGAGATCGGCGGCGTGCCGCTGAAGCTGATCGTGCTCGACGACGCCGGCGATCCGACGGCTGCGACCACCAATACGAGGCGCTTCGTCACCGAGTCCAAGGCCGACATCATCATGGGCTCCTGCATCACGCCGACGACGATCGCGGTGTCGACGGTCGCCAACGAGGCCGGCATTCCGCATCTTGGGCTGGCGCCATTCGCGATCAATGAGGCCCGCGCAAAATGGTCGGTCGACCTGCCGCAGTCGATCCCGATCATGGGCAAGGTGCTCTACGAGCACATGAAGGCGCACAACATCAAGACCGTCGGCTATATCGGCTATTCGGATTCTTACGGCGATCTCTGGGTCAACGACTTCAAGGCGCAGGCCGTGCCGATGGGCTTGACCATGATCGATGAGGAGCGCTTCGCGCGCCCGGATACATCGGTTGCGGGCCAGGTGCTGAAGCTCGTCGCCGCCAATCCCGACGCTATCCTGGTCGGCGCGTCCGGCACCGCCGCGGCGCTGCCGCAGACCGCGCTACGCGAGCGCGGCTACAAGGGCCTGATCTACCAGACCCACGGCGCCGCCACGATGGACTTCATCCGCATCGCGGGCGCGTCGGCGGAAGGCGTCATCATGTCGGCCGGCCCGATCATGTCGCCGGAAACGCAAGCGGACAGCGCGCTGACCAAGAAGCCGGGCCTGACGCTGAACGCCGCCTACGAAGCCAAATACGGTGCCAACAGCCGCAGCCAGTTCGCCGGCCATTCCTACGATGCCTTCGAGGTGCTGAAGCGCATCATCCCGACGGCGCTGAAGACCGCCAAGCCCGGCACGCCGGAATTCCGCGAGGCAATCCGTCAGGCGTTCATCTCCGAGAAGGAGATCGTCGCGAGCCAGGGCGTCTACAACTGGACCGAAAAGGACCGCTACGGCCTCGACGACCGCTCGCGCATCTTGCTGACGGTCAAGGACGGCAAATACATCCCGGCGATGTGAGCCGGCCACGATCCGCTGAGGTAACAAGCCGGCCCTCGAAAGAAGGCCGGCTTCGTCATCTAAATCACGCTCTCGCCTTCGTGCTGGAAGCCGAGATAGCTCGCGGCGACGCCCTTGTTGGCGGCGATCTCCTTCGCGGGACCCGACAGCACGAATTCGCCGAGCTCCATCACATAGGCGCGGTCGGCGATCTGCAATGCGGCCTGGGCGTTCTGCTCGACCAGCAGCACCGAGACGCCGGCGGAGCGGAGCTCGCCGACGATGCGGAAGATGTCGGCGACGATGATCGGGGCAAGGCCGAGGCTCGGCTCGTCCAGCATCAAGAGCTTCGGCGCGCCCATCAGCGCGCGGCCCATCGCCAGCATCTGCTGCTCGCCGCCGGACAGCGTGCCGGCGAGCTGCTTGCGGCGCTCCTTGAGCCGCGGAAACAGCGTATAGACCCGCTCCAGCGAAACGGCTGCGGTTGCCTTCGCGATCCGGAAGGCGCCGAGCTCGAGATTGTCCTCGACGTTCATGGTGCCGAACAATTCGCGATGCTCTGGCACCAGGCTCAGGCCGGTGGCGACGCGGTCTTCGATGTCCAATGGCGCCATGTCGACGCCGGCAAAGGTGGTGCGGCCCTTCAGCGGCAGCACGCCCATGATGGCGTTGAGCAGCGTGGTCTTGCCGGCGCCGTTGGCGCCGATGATGGTGACGATCTCGTTCCCGGCAACGTCGAGCGAGACGCCGCGCACGGCCTCGACCTTGCCGTAGGCGATGTGGACGTCGGTAACCGACAGCAGCGCGCTCATGCGGCGGCTCCGAGGTAGGCCTTGATCACGTCGGGATTGCGCTTGATCGCGGCCGGCGTGCCTTCGGCGATCTTGGTGCCGAAATCCAGCACCACGATGCGGTCGGCGAGATCCATCACGAACCCCATGTCGTGCTCGACCAGCAGCACCGACATGCCGCCGTCGCGCAATTGCCGGAGCAGCGCGGCCAGCCGCTGCTTCTCCATGTGGCGCAGGCCGGCGGCCGGTTCGTCGAGCAACAGCAGCATCGGATCGACGCACAGCGCACGCGCAATCTCGACGATGCGCTGCTGGCCGAGCGACAGCGAGCCCGCGAGCTGGTCGATCTGGTCGGACAGGCCGACGCGCGCGATCTGCCGCGCGGCTTCCGCCAGCAGTTTTGCCTCATCGGCGCGGTCGAGCCGCAGCATGCTGGAGATCGCCCCGGAATTCCCGCGCAGATGCGCGCCGATCGCGACGTTCTCGAGCACGGTCATGTCGGGCACCAGCTTGACGTGCTGGAAGGTTCTGGAAACGCCGAGCTTGACCACTTCCTGGGGCGGCGCGTTCTCCACTTCCTTGCCGAGCACGGAGATCTTGCCGCCGGTTGCGGTCAGCACGCCGGTGATCAGGTTGAAGGTCGTGCTCTTGCCGGCGCCGTTCGGGCCGATCAGCGCGACGATCTCGCGGGCGTTGACGTCGAACGAAACGTCGTTCACTGCGATCACGCCGCCGAACTGCTTGCGTGCCTTGTCGATGTGCAGTAGCACCGAAGACGAACCTGGTGCGCGCTCGCGATGCTCCAGCTTCAGCGACGTGTCCGGCGTCTTGCGGGCCGGCTTGAGCGGCAGCCGCGACATCAGCCAGGGCCAGACGCCGGATGGCGCGAGTTGCAGCAGCAGCACCAGCATGATGCCGAACACGATGGTCTCGAGCTGGCTCTGGCCGCCGAAGATGTAGGGCAGGTAGCTCTGCAGCACCTCCTTGAGGATCACGACGATGCCGGCGCCGAGCACCGCGCCCCAGACGTAACCGGCGCCGCCGACGACGGCGATGAACAGATACTCGATGCCGGCCTGCGCGCCGAACGGCGTCGGGTTGGCGGCGCGCTGGAAATGCGCATAGAGCCAGCCGGACAGGCCGGCCAGCACCGCGGCATAGATGAACACCAGGAGCTTGGCGCGCGGCGTCTGCACGCCGAACGCTTCGGCCGCGACATGGCCGCGCCGCAAGGCGCGGATCGCGCGCCCGGTGCGGGAGTCCAGCAGGTTCATGGTCAGCAGCGCGGAGATCAGCACCGCGACCCAGATCGCGTAATAGATCGTATCCGGGCTCAGCATCTTGAACGAGCCGATCGAGAGCGGCGGAATGCCTGAGATCCCGTCGTTGCGGCCGAGGAATTCGAGCTTGCTGAACAGATAGAACAGGCCGATGCCCCAGGCGATGGTGCCGAGCGGCAGATAATGGCCCGACAGCCGCACCGTGACAATGCCGAGCAGCACGGCCGCAATGCCGCTGACCACGAGCGAAGCCGGCAGCGTCAGCCAGGGCGAGACGCCATAGGCGGTGGTCAGCACCGCCGTGGTGTAGGCACCGAAACCGCAGAACGCGGCCTGCCCGAACGAGGTGAGGCCGCCGACGCCGGTGAGCAGCACGAGCCCCATCGCGACCAGCGCGGCGAGGCCGATATTGTCGAGCAGCACGATCCAGAACGGCGGAATGCCCGGGACGAGCGGGATCACCGCCAGCACGAGCGCGAAGATGATGAGAGGGAGCCGCTGCGTCATCGCGCTCAATCCTTCTCTTCTTCGACCGCGGGCGCTGCAAGCGAGCGCAACACGAGCACGGGGAGGATCAGCGTGAACACGATGACTTCCTTGAAATTGCTGGCGTAGAAGGATGAGAAGGCCTCGACGATGCCGACCACGATGGCGGCGACCGCGGTCAGGGGATAGCTGACCAGGCCCCCGATGATGGCGGCGATGAAGCCCTTCAGGCCGATCAGGAAGCCGGTGTCGTAATAGAGCGTGGTGATCGGCACGATCAGGATGCCGGAGATGGCGCCGATCACGGAGGCGAGCAGGAATGCGATCTGGCCTGACAGCGTGGTGCGGATGCCGACCAGGCGGGCGCCGAGGCGGTTGACCGCGGTGGCGCGCAGCGCCTTGCCGGTCTTGGTGTAGCCGAAGAACAGCCACAGCGCGACGATGAAGCCGACCGTCAAGGCGTAGACGGCGAGGCTCTGGCCGGTGAAGCGCAGCGGGCCCGCGGTCAGCGCGGCGTTCGACAGCGCCGGGGCGCGCAGGCCTTCGGCGCCGAAGAACACCAGGCCCAGGCCCTGCAGCGCGAGGTGGCAGCCGACCGAGGCGATCAGGAGCACCAGCACCGATGTGTGCGCGATCGGCTGGAAAGCGATGCGGTAGAGGAACAGCCCGATCGCCGCCACGATCAGGAGCGCCAGTGCAATGTTGACGGCGACCGGCGTGTTGGGACCAACCAGGGCGTAAACGAGGCCGAGCAGCGCGAAGGGGAAGACGATGTTGAGCGCGACGGAGCGCATCATCAGCCGCGCATGCAGCGCCTTGCGGGCGAAGAACAGGTCGAGGGCGAAAGCCACGAGGCCCATCGCGACGGCAAGCCGCACCGTGCCGGGCACCTGGCCGGTCGCCAGCATGGCGTAGCTCAGCGCGCCGTAGGTCACGAATTCGCCCTGCGGGATCAGGATCACCCGCGTCACCGCGAACACCAGCACCAGGGCCAGCCCGAGCAGTGCGTAGATCGCGCCATTGGTGATGCCGTCCTGCAGCAGGAACAGCATGATCGTTGTGTTCAAGGCCGGGCGCTCCCCCTTAGGCGTCGGACCGCCGCAACCGGTTGCGCCGGTCGGGTCGGCCGATATCGGCTGTTGATAGGCGCCGATATTTGATATAGTGCATAACGATTATTGGATATAATCTCAAGGTCCCCGAGCGTCCCGCGGGGTTTTTGTACCGGGATTGCGAGCCTGGAGCGATGACTGTTTCCAAGACCGCCGCCGATGCCGTCCGATCACCGCGTGCCCTGCGCAGGGAACCGGTCGATCCTGCCGGGGACGACAGCATGCTGCAACTGGGCGAACTGTCCGGACTGCTCGGCTATTCGCTGAAGCGTGCGCAACTCAAGGTCTTCGAGGACTTCCTGCGCTGCGTCGCGCCGCTGCAGCTGACGCCGGCGCAGTTCTCGGTGCTGCTGCTGCTCGACAAGAATCCGGGCCGCAACCAGACCGAGATCGCCAACACGCTCGGCATCCTCAGGCCGAATTTCGTCGCCATGCTCGATGCGCTGGAGAGCCGCGACCTTTGCGCGCGGATGCGCTCCACCAACGACCGCCGCTCCCACATCCTGGTCCTGACCGACAGGGGCCGCGCCGTGTTGGCGCGCGCCAAGAAGCTGGTGGCCAACAAGCACGAGGCGCGGCTGATCGAGGTGCTCGGCCCCGCCAACCACGCCGCGTTGCTGGAGATGCTGGCGAAGCTCGCGCAGGAGTTTTGAGGGGGTGTGACGGCCCATCCGCTCGCAATGACGCGCTGGGTTGATACATATCCGGCATGCGGGCGCCGCCAGGCGACGAACCCATCGCGGTCTAAAGCTTGTAGCCGATGTTTCGCAGCAGATCCTTCCGCCACGCTATGTCGGCGTCGGTTTCGACGCCAAGCGGCGAGGCGCCATCCACCACGCCGAGCACGCCGCGCCCGAGCTCCGTCTGCGCGACGATCACCTGTGTGGGATTGGCCGTCGCGCAATAGATGCGGCAGACCTCTGGCACCGCGCGCACCGCCGCCAGCACGTTGACGGGAAAGAACCCGTCGCCGAGGAAAATCAGGAAGGTGTGACCGGCGCCGATCGCCAATGCGTTGTCGCGTGCCAAGGCGAACGAGGCGTCGTCGTTACCGGAGCAGCGCACCAACCGCTTGCCGGAGGCCTCGCAGAAAGCCAACCCGAAGCGGATGCGCGGCACCGCGCCCACCAGCGCTTCGTGAAGGTCTTCCACGGTCTTGATGAAGTGCGACTGGCCGAAGATGAAGTTGGTCTCATCCGGCTTGACGATGGGCACCACGGTGAGTTCCATGGCTTCGCTCCTGCACGGTGAGCTCCCCAATCCATGGTAGGCCGTCGGAGGGCGTTTGCAAGCGGCCACAGGCGGCCAAATGTGTCGGCTGTCTGCTTCGAGCTCACGCCGACCAGACCCAGCATCCGTACTCACGACGGCTCTCGAGGGAAGGCCGGAAATCGCCGGGGAGGGTTACGCGCCCAAGGACGGGAACTGTGGTATCCTCCGTCGAGCGCGACAGGGTGCGCCCGAATGTTGCATGGCCCCTCGCCAAAGTGGCCGCGAAGCGTACCGAGCGTTGCTAACGGATCTGAAGGGATCGCTTCCGGGGGGCCCGAGGAGGATCAACGCCGTGAAGCGGGACTTCGACCTCATCGTCTATGGCGCGACGGGTTACACTGGCCGTCTCATCGCCGAATATCTGGCGACATCTTATCGCGGCGACGATGCTCCGTCCTGGGCAATTGCGGGACGTTCGACCGACAAACTCCAGAAGGTCCGTGCCGACATCGGCGCACCGGACGATTTGCCGTTGGTGAAGGCGGATGCCGCCGAGCCGGCCAGCCTGCGTTCGATGTGCGAGCGCGCGGCCGTGATCGTCACCACGGTCGGGCCCTATCAGCTTCACGGTCCCGAGCTAGTGGCGGCCTGCGCGGCCACCGGCACGGCCTATGTTGATCTTTGCGGTGAACCGGGCTGGATGCGGCGCATGATCGACGTCCATCACGAAGAGGCGAAACGGACCGGCGCGCGCATCGTCTTCTCCTGTGGCTTCGATTCCATCCCGTTCGACCTCGGTGTGCTCACGTTGCAGGAGAAAGCGCGCGAGAAATTCGGACGCCCGGCGCGGCGGGTCAAGGCTCGTCTGCGCAAGGTGAAGGGCGGCATGTCCGGTGGGACCGCGGCGAGCGCTCAGGCGACGCTGGCCACCGCGGCGCGCGACCCGGCCCTGATCCGGCTGCTGACCGATCCGTTCGCGTTGACGCCGGGCTTCACCGGGCCGTCTCAGCCATCGGGCCTCGTCCCCGAATATGACACGAGCATGCACGCGTGGCTCGTGCCGTTCCCAATGGCGCCGATCAACACCAAGAACGTGCACCGCACGAACTTCCTGTTGGGACATCCCTACGGCAGGGACTTCGTTTATGACGAGATGATGGTGGCGCCGGGACTTGGGGACATCGCGAGCGTGACGACGGAGGCGCTCGCCACGGTGGTGTCCTTGTTCGGGACCGGCGGTCTCAAACGCGGCGCAGGCCCGACCCGGGAAGCGCGCGAGAGGGGCTTCTACGACATCTTCTTTCTGGGCGAGGTGCCGGATGGCGGACCGGTCGAGGCCGTCGTCACCGGCGACCGCGATCCGGGCTATGGCTCGACCAGCAAGATGATCGCCGAGAGCGCACTCTGCCTCGTGCGCGACGTGCAGGGCGAGGGCGGCATCTGGACGCCAGGCGCACTGATGGGGCCGGCCTTGCGCGACCGTCTGAAGGCCCGTGCCGGCCTCACCTTCAGCGCGCGTTGAGGTCGCGCGCAGGATTGGGGCGGCGTGCTGGATTGCTTGCGCCATCGCCAAGGTTTCGGCGGACAAGTCGCGGAGCCTGTCATGCAATGACTGGATGGTTACGCGCCATTCCGGGGCGCGCGTCAGCGCAAACCCGGAATCCAGAGGTGGTCGAGTGAGATTCCGGGGTCGATGCTACGCATCGCCCCCGGAATGACGATGGATCAATCCACCAGGATCACCCTGACATCGTTGACGTTGGTCAGCGTCGGCCCGGTCAGCAACAGGTCCCCGGTCTGCGCGAAGAAGCCCGTGGCGTCATTGTTCTCGAGATAGGCCCTCGGATCGAGGCCGATCGATTTCATCTTCGCGAACGTCGCCTGATCGATCACGGCCCCGGCGGGGTCGGTGGCGTTGCCGGCACCGCCATCGGCGCCGTCGGTGTCGGCGGCGAGCGCGGAGATGTCGGGCACATCCTTGAGCAGATCGGCCAGCGCCAGCGCGTATTCCTGGTTGGGCCCGCCGCGGCCATTGCCGCGCACGGTCACCGTGAGCTCGCCTCCGGAGATGATTGCGATCCGCTTGCCTTCGCTGCGCGCTTTCAGCGCGAGCCGCGCGTGCCCGGCCGCGACGTCGCGGGCCTCGCCTTCGAGATCGGCGCCAAGCGCGATGGTCTCATAGCCGGCGTCCTGCGCGACCTTCACGGCGGCATCGATCGAGGCATTCGGCTTCGCCAGCAGTTCGAACGTCGCCCGCGCAAAGGCGGGATCGCCGGGCTTGCAGCTCTCGTTCCTGGGATCGTCAAGCGCGCGGCGGACCGCGTCATCGACGGAGAGATCGTATCTGGCGACCAGCGCGCGGGCATCCGCGAGCGTGGTTGGATCCGGTACCGTGGGTCCCGAGGCGATCGCGGAGGGATCGTCATGCGGCACGTCTGAGATCGCCAGCGTGACGATCTCGGCGGCGTGCTGGCCGGCGCGCGCCAGCCGTCCGCCCTTGATCCGCGACAGGTGTTTGCGGACGATGTTCATCTCGCCGATCGGCGCGCCGGAGCGCAGCAGCGCGCGGTTGACCTGCTGCTTCTGGGCGAAGCTCACGCCTTCGACCGGCGCGATCCAGTTCGCCGAACCGCCGCCGGTCAGCAGCACCAGCAGGAGATCGTCTGCCGTCGCCTCGGCGGCGAGCCGCAGCGTATCGTCGGCCGCCCGCAGGCCGGCCTCATCCGGCACCGGGTGGCCGGCCTCGACCACCTTGATCCGGCGGGTCGGCACACCATGGCCATGGCGCGTGGTGGCGATGCCGACCAGCCGCGTCGGTGCAAGGCCGAGCGTGTCGAGATAGTGCCGTTCCGCCGCCGCGGCCATGGCGCCGGCGCCCTTGCCGGCGGCAAGGCAGATCACGCGTCCCTTCGGCGCCGGCCGCAACCGCGATGCCAGCACGACATCGGGATGCGCAGCCGCCACCGCGGCATCAAAGATCGAACGCAGGAACGGACGACGGTCGGGCATGGGTATACCTTCGCGAGAGCCGGGACGTGGGTAGATTGGGCCGCATTAACGCTGTGTTCCCTCTCCCGCTCGCGGGGGAGGGCTAGGGTGGGGGTGCTGCCACGAGTCGCACTGCGGGGGAAAGCCCCCACCCGGATCGCATCTTTGATGCGATCCGACCTCCCCCGCAAGCGGGAGAGGTGAAGGAAGGTGCGTTGCCTCCAATCGAAACAAGCTCCGTTCCGTCTCTAGTTTCCGACGACTTCGCCGCTGATGACGTCGCCGAACAATTGCCAGCGCTCGCCCTTGAACTGCATCAGTTGCAGTTGCTCGATCGGCTGGAAGTCGTCGGGACTTGTACTCAGCGTGACGCCGGGCAGCAGGCCGCCCTGCGCAAACTGCTTCAGGCTTGCCGCCTGCTTCATCACATTGGCGCGGGTGAGGTCGTCGCCGCAGCGGCGCAGCACCTCGACCATGGTGGTTGCCATGTTGTAGCCGGTCATCGCCGAGGCATCGACACGGTTGGTGTCGGGCATGTATTTGGCGAGCAAATCGTCGAACGCCTTCATGCCTGCGTCGTCCTTCCACTGCGGATCGCTGGCGTCCTTGGCGTAGGCCGCCGAGATCACGCCCTGCGCATTGTCGAGCCCGGCCGGACGCATCACCGTCGCGGTGGAGGCCGATACGTTGGAAACGAACGTCACCGGCTTCCAGTTCATCTCGCCGAGCTTCTTGATCGCTTGGGCGCCGAATTTCGGCGTGGTGAAGAAGATGATGACGTCGGGGTTGGAGGATTTCAGTCGCACCACATGGGAATCGATGGTCGGTTCGGCGACTTCATAGCTCTCCTTGGCGGCGATCCGCGCGGGATCGCTGGCGAAGCCGTCCTCCAGGCCCTTGAGGTAGTCCTTGCCCATGTCGTCGTTCTGGTAGAGCACCGCGACCTTGGCGGCCGGCTTCTCCTTGAGCAGATATTTCGCGTAGATCCGCGACTCGCTCTGGTAGCTGGGCAGCCAGCCCATGGTCCAGGGGAAGCTCTTCGGGTCGTTCCACTTGGTGGCGCCGGTGGCGACGAACAGCTGCGGCACCTTCTTGGCGTTGAGATACTTCTGGATCGCGGTGTTGGAGGCGGTGCCGAGCGTGCCGAACAGGAACAGCACCTCGTCGCTTTCGACCAGCTTGCGCGCCTGCTCCACGGCCTTCGGTGGCGAATAGGCGTCGTCATAGGACACGAAGTTGATCTTGCGCCCGTTGACGCCGCCGTCGTCGTTGACCTTCTTGAACACGGCGGCCATCGCCTTGCCGACCACGCCATAGGCCGACGCCGGGCCGCTATAGGGCACGATGTTGCCGATCTTGATCTCGGTATCGCTCGCACCGGTGTCGTATTTCTTCTGCGCCCATGCGGCATTGCCGGCCGCGGTGGCGACAGCGAGGCCGAGCAGGGCGGTTGCGATACGGTGTCGGATCGGCATCGGCATTTCCCGAAATCTCCTTGTTGTTGCCGCCGCGCGAGGGGCGGTTTCTTGCGGGATTTCCTAGCGCATTGCCGGGCAAAGTGTAAGCGGCATCGCCCGGGCCGGGCGGCGGGCGGGTGCTCTAGCTCATGAAAAGCCCCCTGCGACGGTATCGCAGGGGGCCATTCTCAGCCGGTAATTTGCGGGAAATCAGCCGCCGACGTCGGCGCTGATGACGTCACCGAACAGTTCCCATTTCTCGCCCTTGAACTTCATCAGCTGCAACTGGCTGATCGGGGCGAAATCATTCGCGGCGGTGTTGATCTTGATGCCGGGCAGCAGCACCTCGGTGCGGAAGTCCTGCAGGTTCGCCGCCTGCTTCATGATGTTCTCGCGGGTGAGGTTGTCGCCGCACTGCTTGAGCACCTGGACCAGGGTCTGGGCCACGCCGAAGCCGACCACGGTGCCGCCGTCGAGCTTGTCGCCCTCGGGGAAGTCCTTGGCCATGAAGGCGTAGAATTCCTTCATGCCGGGATCATTGTCCCACTGCTTGTCGGAGGCGTCCTTCAGGTAGGCGGCCGAGATGATGTCTTGCGCGTTCTCGAAGCCGGCCGGCTTGATCACGCTGCCGACCGAGGCCGACACGTTGTTGAGGAAGTGGGTCGGCTTCCAGCCGATCTCGGCAATCTTCTTGATCGCCTGCGCCGCGAATTTCGGCGTCGCGATGTCGATGAAGACGTCGGCGTTGCTGGACTTCAGCTTGACGATGTTGCTGTCGATCGTGGGCTGGGAAGTCTCGAAGCTCTCTTCGGCGACGATCATGCTGGCGGCCTTCTGGCCAAGGCCGTCTTTGAGACCCTTCAGATAGTCCTTGCCGTAATCGTCATTCTGGAACAGCACCGCGATCTTGGCGTTCGGCATGTTCTTCAGAATGTATTTTGCGTAGATCTGGGTCTCGCTCTGGTAGTTGGGCTGCCAGCCCATGGTCCAGGGAAAGTCCTTCGGGTCATTCCACTTGGTGGCGCCGGTGGCGACGAACAGCTGCGGCACCTTCTTGGAATTCATGTACTTCTGGATCGCCGAGTTGGACGGCGTGCCGAGCGAGTTGAAGATCAGCAGCACCTCGTCGCTCTCGACCAGCTTGCGGGCCTGCTCCACGGCTTTCGGCGGCGAATAGGCGTCATCGTAGGAGATGAAGTTGATCTTGCGGCCGTTGATGCCGCCGGCGTCGTTGATCTTCTTGAAATAGGCGGCCTCGGTGCGGCCGATGATGCCGTAGGCGGATGCGGGTCCGCTGTAGGGCATGATGTTGCCGATCTTGATTTCGGTGTCGCTGGCGCCGGTGTCGTATTTCTTCTGGGCAAACGCGGCGCTGCCGGACGTGGCGACGAGCGCGAGCGCGGCCCCGAGGACCGCAAGTCTAGTGGTAGCGGACATTGATGTCTCTCTCCCTGTTGTCAGACGGATGTGTCGCGGCCCCCTTGTTTCGAGGGCTCTCTTATTTGGCTGTAGTGATTAGCATTTTAGGCGGTCGGTCTCAATGAAAAGCCCCTGCGACAACGCCGCAGGGGCTCTCGTCTTTAGTCGACAATTTCGGGTTAGCCGCCGACGTCGCCGCTCAAAATTTCACCAAAGCGCTCCCAGGTCTCGCCCTTGAACCGCATCAGTTGCAGTTGCGAAAGCGGCGCGAAGTCGGTCGCCGAGGTGTTGACCTTGACGCCCGGCAACAGGCCGCCGAGCTCGAGGTCGCGGATGCTGGCGGCTTGCTTCATGATGTTCTCGCGCGTCAGATTGTCGCCGCACGCCCGCAGCACGTGCTCGAGACCCTGCGCGACGGTGTAGGCGTACATCACGGACGCGTCGGCGCGGTTTGCTTCAGGGTAGTACTTATCCAGGAATTGGTTCCAGGCGATCATGCCCTTGTCGGTCTTCCACTGCGGATCGGTCGGATCCTTCAGATATTGCGACGAGACGATGTCCTGGGCGTTCTCGAAGCCCGCCGGCTTGATCACGCTGCCGATCGACGAGGAGACGTTGTTGAGGAAATGCAGCGGCTTCCAGCCGAGCTCGTTGTTCTTCTTGATGGCCTGTGCCGCGAATTTCGGCGTCGTGATGTTGAAGAATACGTCGGCGCCGGTGGCCTTGAGCTTGACGATGTGGGAATCGATGGTCGGCTCGGTCACCTCGTAGCTGTCCTCGGCGACGATCATTGAGGCGGCCTTGGCGCCGAGCCCGTCCTTGAATCCCTTCAGATAGTCCTTGCCGTAATCGTCGTTCTGGTAGAGCACCGCGATCCTGGCGTCCGGCTTGTTCTTCAGGATGTACTTCGCATAGATGATGGACTCGCTCTGGTAGTTGGGCTGCCAGCCCATGGTCCAGGGGAATTCCTTCGGGTCGTTCCACTTGGTGGCCCCGGTGGCGACGAACAGTTGCGGCACCTTCTTCTGGTTCATGTATTTCTGGATCGCCGAGTTCGGCGGCGTGCCGAGCGAATTGAAGATGATCAGCACCTCATCGCTCTCGACGAGCTTGCGCGCCTGCTCGACGGTCTTCGGCGGCGTGTAGGCGTCGTCGTAGCTGATGAAGGTGATCTTGCGGCCGTTGATGCCGCCCTCGGCGTTAACCTTGCGGAAATAGGCTTCCTCGGTCTTGCCGATCACGCCATAGGCGGAGGCTGCTCCGCTGTAGGGCATGATGTTGCCGATCTTGATCTCGGTGTCGCTGGCGCCGGTGTCGTATTTCTTCTGCGCGACGGCGGGGCTCGTGGCCGCCGCGAGCAGTGCGAGGGCAGCCGAAATGGCCCCCAATCGCAAGTGGATAGCAGGCATTTTGATCTCCCTTGGATCACCATGAATGTGTCACGATTTTTGGAATGGGAGCACTTCGCGGCCCCTCGCGGCATTGAATACCTTTCGCCTGGTGCCAGCAACAGGAAGCCCCCCGCGGTGGTGCCGCGGAGGGCGTCATTTAGTCGAACGCGATGCGAGGAAAACCTGCGTTGCGGAAGCGCCTCGCGATACACGCGAAACGTTTGCGTTGAGGCCGTGCGTCGTCCTAGTTGCTCAGATTGCTCGAAATGATGTCACCGAACAGCTCCCACCTCTCGCCCTTGAACCGCATCAGGCGCAGCTGCTTGATCGGCGCGAAGTCGGTGGCCGAGGTGTTGATGCTGATGCCCGGCAGCAGCGTGTCGGGGACATAATCCTTCAGGCTCGCGGCCTGCTTCATGATATTGGCGCGGGTCAGATCGTCACCGCACATTTCCAGCACCTTCGCCATGGTCTGCGCGGCGGCGTAACCGAAGGAGGTGGCGCCGTCGAGCTTGTTGGCGTCGGGATAATCCTTCTTGAGGAAGGCAAGGAATTTCTCCATGCCGGGATCCTTGTCCCATTGTGGGTCGGCGCCGTCCTTGAGGTAGGACGCCGACAGGATGCCCTGCGAATTCTCGAAGCCCGCCGGCTGCATCACGCCGCCGACCGAAGCCGAAACGTTGGCGACGAACTGCAGCGGCGTCCACGCGATCTCGGCCGCCTTCTTGATGGCCTGCGCCGCGAATTTTGGCGTCGTGACGCTGACGAAGGTGTCGGCGCCGGCGGCCTTCAGCTTGATGATGCGATTGTCGATTGTGGGCTCCGACGTCTCGTAGGCCTCTTCGGCGACGATCATCGTGGCCTTGTCGCCGAAAGCGTCCTTCAGTCCCTTGAGGTAGTCCTTGCCGAAATCGTCATTCTGGTAAAGCACGCCGACCTTGGCGTCGGGCTTGTGCTTCATGATGTATTTTGCGTACACCCGCGCCTCGTCCTGGTAGGACGGTTGCCAGCCCATGGTCCATGGATAGTCCTTGGGGTCGTTCCACTTGGAGGCGCCGGAAGCGATGAACAGCTGCGGCACCTGCTTCTCGTTCATGTACTTTCGGATCGCGGCGTTGCTTGAGGTGCCGACCGAGCCGAACACCAGCAGCACCTCGTCGTCCTCGACCAGCTTGCGCGTCTGCTCCACGGTCTTGGCCGGCGAGTAGCCGTCGTCATAGGAGATGAACGTGATCTTGCGGCCGCGGATGCCGCCGGACGCGTTGATCATCTTGAAATAGGCCGCCTCGGTCCTGCCGATCACGCCATAGGCTGAGGCGGGACCGCTGTAGGGCACGGTGTTGCCGATCCTGATCTCGGTGTCGCTGGCCCCGGTGTCGTAGGCCTTCTGCGCCAGCACGGCATTGCAGCTCGTCAGGATCAGAGCGAATGCGGACAATAGCGCCGTCAGGGACGGGCGTACGGCAATCATGGTTTCCCCACCTCGTATTCTTGTGCCGTGTATTCAATACCATCGGCGCCGGGCGTCAACAAAAAGCCCCCGCGACGGGATCGCGGAGGCCGTTGTTTTATTCCCGCAGTGCAACGTTACTCGGAGGGAACGTCGCCGGAGATGATCTCGCCGAACAGTTCCCATTTCTGGCCCTTGAAGCGCTGCATCTGCAGCTGGGCGATCGGGGCGAAATCGGTGGCCGAGGTGTTGATCTTGACGCCGGGCAACAGGGTGTCCGGCGTAAAGTCCTTCGGGCTCGCGGCCTGCTTCATGACGTTGGCGCGGCTCAGATCGTCGCCGCACATTTCGAGCACCTTGGCGAGCGTCTGCGCGGCGCCATAGCCGTAGACGACGCCGTTGTCGGTCTTGTCGACGCCCGGCATGTACTTGTCGAGGAAGGCGTTCCACTTCTTCATGCCGGGATCGTTGCCCCATTGCGGGTCGGAGCCGTCCTTGGCATAGGCGGCCGAGAGCACGCCCTGGGCGTTCTCGAAGCCGGCGGGCTGCATCACGCTGCCGACCGAGATCGCCACGTTGGTGATGATCTGCAGCGGCTTCCAGCCGAGCTCGGCGGTCTTCTTGATGGTCTGGGCGCCGAATTTCGGCGTGGTGTAGATCAGCAGCACGTCGGGATTGGCGGCCTTGATCTTGACGATATGGCCGTCGATCGACGGCTCGGAGACCTCATAGCTCTCCTCCATGATGATGCTGGAGGCCGCCTTGGCGCCGAAACCGTCCTTGGTGCCCTTGAGGTAGTCTTTGCCGAAATCGTCGTTCTGATAGAGGATCGCGACCTTGGCGTCGGGCTTCTCCCTCAACAGCCATTTGGCATAGATCTGCGCTTCGCTCTGGTAGCTGGGCTGCCAGCCGATGGTCCACGGGAAGTTCTTCGGGTCGTTCCACTTGGTGGCGCCGGTGGCGACGAACAGCTGCGGGATCTTCTTGGAGTTGAGGTACTTCTGGATCGCGGTGTTCGACGGCGTGCCGAGCGGGTTGAACACGACGAGCACCTCGTCGCTCTCGACCAGCTTGCGCACCTGTTCGACCGCCTTCGGCGGCGAATAGGCGTCGTCATAGCTCACGAAGCTGACCTTGCGGCCGTTGATGCCGCCCTGATCGTTGATCATCTTGAAGTAGGCTTCTTCGGTCTTGCCGATCACGCCATAGGCGGAGGCCGGTCCCGAATACGGCATGATGTTGCCGACCTTGATCTCGGTATCGCTTGCGCCGGTGTCGTATTTCTTTTGGGCGAATGCGGCAGTGGACGTCGCAGCAACAGCGACGATCGCCGCGGAAATCGCGGCGATCCGAACGGTAGAAAGCATAATGTCTCCTGGTTTGCTTCGATAGGCTGTTAGTTTTTCTTGAGCTTTGCGGCCAGTTGCTGGGCAACGATCGCAACCTGCCTGGCGCCGTGCGGCACGAGGAAGATGACGAGGAACAGCAGCACGCCGAACACCGCACCCGAAAGGCCCTTGGAGATGCCTTCCGCGATATTCGGCACGAAGATGATGAAGGCGGAGCCTACGATCGAGCCGGGCAGCCAGCCGACGCCGCCGACCACCATGCCGAGGAACAGCGAGATCGCGAGCTGGATGGTGTAGCCGTCGGGCGCCACGAACTGCACCGCGATGGCGCCGAGACCGCCGGCGACGCCGGTAATGCCGGCCGAGACGCCGAACGCCAGCGTCTTGTACAGCGCGACGTCGACGCCCATCGCGGAGGCCGCGATCTCGTTGTCGCGGATCGCCATGAAGGCGCGGCCGGAGCGCGAGCGCAACAGGTTCACCGAGGCGATATAGATCGCGATCGTGACCACCAGCGTGAAGTAATACAGCCACATGTCCTGCCCCATCGGCAGGCCGAACGGCGCATCCGGCTTGGTCACGACCAGCCCCTGCACGCCGCCGGTCCAGTGCTCGAAATAGCCGAGCTTGAGGAGCTGCGGCATCGCGGTTGCGAGCGCAAAGGTGGCGAGCGCCAGATAGACGCCGGAAAGCCGCAGCGCCGGCTGGCCGAACAGGAAGCCGAAGCCGAAGCAGACGATGCCGGCGATAGGCAGCGTGAGGGCATAGTTCATGCCCACATGCTCCATCAGGATCGCCGAGGTATAGGCGCCGACGGCGTAGAACGCGCTCTGACCGAGCGAGAACTGTCCGGAGCCGCCGGTCAGGATGTTGAGCGCCATCACCGCGAGGCCGTAGATCAGAAGCATCGTCATCTGGAAGATGATGAAGTTCTTCACGAACAGCGGGATCAGGATCAGCGCGGCGAGCACCACGAGCGAGGTGCCATAGCCGAGCGTCATGGCGCGCTTGGGAACGGCCTCGACGGCCTGGCCTTCGGTGACGACTTCGACTTCTTCAGCGGCGCTCATGATCAAACTCGCTTCACGATGGCGCGACCGAACAGGCCTGCCGGTTTGACGACCAGGACGACAATGATCAGCGCAAGCGCGATCGGAAGTTTCAGCTCATTGCCGACCCCGGGGATGTAGGTGCCGACGAGGTTCTCGAAGATGCCGACCAGGAAGCCGCCCATCACCGCGCCGAACGGACTGGTCAGGCCGCCGAGCACGGCGGCAGCAAACCCGTAGATCAGCACGCCCAGCATCATGTTCGGCTCGAGGAACACCACCGGCGCGATCATCATGCCGGCGATTGAGCCGATCGCCGCGGCCATGCCCCAGCCCAGCGCGATCATCCACGAGGTGTTGATGCCGACCAGCCGCGCCGATTCCGGCACCGATGCGGCGGCACGCATCGCAAGACCCACCCGGGTGAAGCGGAAAAAGAAGAACAGCAGGAGCAGCATCAAGAGCGTAATGCCGATCATGCCGGCCTGGTGGGTCGAGATCAGCTGGCTGCCGAGGAACGGGGAAGAGCCGAACGGCGTCGGATATTGCTTGATGGTGAAGTCCCAGATCAGGCCGGCGACGCTGTTGATGATCGCATACAGCGCGATAAAACCGGCGACGTTGGTCAGGATCGGCGCCTTCGCCAGCGGCTTGAACAAGAGCCGCTCGATCGCAATGCCGGCGGCGAAGGAAAACGCGACGGTGAGCACGAAAGCGCCCCAATATGGCACGCCCCATTGCATCAGCTGCCAGGAGACGAAAGTCGAGAACATCGCCATTTCGCCCTGGGCGAAATTCAGATGGTCGATGGCCTGGTAGATCATGACCACCGCGAGCGCCATGCAGGCATAGATCGCGCCGGTGGCGATGCCGGCCAGGACCTGGTTGGCAAAAAGCTCCATTGTGCCAGCTCCTCAGTAGCCGAGATAGGATTTGCGGACGTCTTCGTTGTTCGCGATGTCCTTGGCATTGCCCGACATCACGATCCGTCCGGTTTCGATCACATAGGCCTGGTCGGCGAGCTCGAGCGCGAGCTGCGCGTTCTGCTCGACCACCAGGATGGTCACCTTTTCCTCGCGATTGATCTTGCCGAGGATGCGGAACAGGTCGCGCACGATCAGCGGCGCGAGGCCGAATGACGGCTCGTCGAGCAGCATCAGCCGCGGCCGCAGCATCAGCGCGCGCGCCACCGCGAGCATCTGCTGCTCGCCGCCCGACAGCGTGCCTGCCTGCTGGGTGTAGCGTTGCTTCAGCACCGGGAAATGTTCGTACATTCGCTCGATGTCGGAGCCGATGGCCTGCTTGTCCGAGCGGCTGATGGCGCCGAGCTGCAGGTTTTCCTCCACCGTCATGTTGGTGAAGGTGCCGCGGCCCTGCGGCACATGGGCAATCCCGAGGCGGACCACGTTCTCGGTCGAACGGGTGCCGATCGGCTTGCCCTCGAACTCGATCGCGCCGGTCGAGCGCACCATGTTGCAGATCGCCCGCAGCGTGGTGGTCTTGCCGGCGCCGTTGGCGCCGAGCAGCGTGGTCAACGAACCCTCGTTGAGCGAGAAACTGAGGCCGTGCAAGGCCTGGACCTGACCGTAATAGGCGCGCAGGTCCTTGACGTTGAGCATCGCTGTCATTGGTCCTTGCTCCCCAGATAGGCCTTGATGACATCAGGGTCGGCCTGGACCTGGGCCGGCGTGCCTTCGGCAAGCTTGCGGCCGAAATTGAGCGCGACGACGTGGTCGGCGATCGACATCACGAGACCCATGTGATGCTCGACCAGCAACACCGTAATTTTACGGTCGTCGCGGATTTTTCGGATGAGGTCGCCGAGCACGTAGACTTCCTCGTGATTGAGGCCGCCGGCCGGCTCGTCGAGCAGCAGGATCTTCGGATCCGCGGCCAAAGCGCGCGCCAGCTCGACGCGCTTCTGGGTGCCGAACGGAAGTCCCGAGACCACGGTGTGGGCGACGTCCTCGAGATCGAGATAGCCGAGGATGTCGTGCACCTTCTTGTTCATGTCGTGCTCGCCGCGGCGGACCCAGGCGAGGCGCAGCGAGTCGCTGACGATGTCGCTCGAGGTGCGCGCATGCGCGCCGACGCGCACATTGTCGATCACGGACAGGTTGGGGAACAGCGCGACGTTCTGGAAGGTGCGGCCGATACCGATCTCGGCGATCCGGTGCGGCGGGCGCGACAGGATGCTCTTGCCTTCCATCAGGATGTCGCCGGATGACGGCTGGTACAGCCGCGACAGGCAGTTGAACAGCGTCGTCTTGCCGGCGCCGTTCGGCCCGATCAGGCCGAGGATCTGTCCATGACGCATGTCGAACGACACGCCGTTCAACGCGATGATGCCGCCGAACACGACGCTGACGTCGCGAACCGCGAGCAGAGGATCATTCCCCTGCGCGAGCTGTGCCTGCGTCATCTCGTCTCGCCCGCCGTCTTCGAGCGGTGCGAGCGGCCCTGCGATGTGCTTCGCCGGACGTGATGGAGGCTATCTGATCCCCTCGGCCAAACGTGCAACTTTCCCTCCTACTCTGGTCTTTTTGCTTGTTTCTTTTTTGGATTGCGGCGCCATTCCACCGAGCGCCTGCTCGATGTTCCTTACCATCGCGACAAGGCGAGGTCCAATGTCGTTGAGCAATCGATCTTCCGTGAAGCGGAATGCCGGCGCGCCGCAATTGAAAGCATAGGGGCCGGTTCCGTCGTTCAGTTTCAATGCAACGCCGGCCGCGGCGACATCATCCTGCCAGTCGCCGGTGGACAAGGTGAATCCGTGCTTCGCCACCGTCTCGCCGGAGCGCTCGATGCCGTCGCGGATCTTGGCCCAGCGGCTGCCATAGTGATCTCGCAGCTCGCGTAATAAAGCCGCGCGCTCCTCGGGTGGCAATGCCCAAATATAGGCACGCCCCATCGCCGTGGTTGCGATCGGCACCCGCGAGCCGACGTCGAGTTGCACGCCGAGCGCCAGGCCGTTCCGGCTCTGGCCGAAATAGATCATGCTGTGACGGTCGCGGCCGCCGACGGCGACTGCGCCGCCGGTCGCGCGCATCACTTCTTCCCGATAAGGTTCGGACAAATGCCGAACGCCGAGATTGGCGAGCGCGGCGTAGCCGAGTGCCATCGCCGACGGCGCGAGCTGGTACTTCTCGAACTTCGGTACAGGTGTAAGGTATCCCAGCTTGGTCAGCGTGTAGGTCAGGCGGGAAATGGTCGGCTTCGGTAATTTGGTGCGGGCCGCAATCTCCTGATTGCCGAGCAGCCCGTCATTGGGTTGAAATGCACGCAGGACGTCCAGTCCGCGGGAAAGCGCGACAACGAAATTGCGATCGGTCGCTGCTTTTTTTCCGGCGCGCTTCATTCCCTGACCTTGTCATGCTCGTTGACAAGGCTCGTGCTTCAAAATAACCCTCCGTGTCAAGATGTGGAATTAAATTTCGCAGTGCGAAATTGGTCTAATCGTAGCGGCTCAACGCAAGTCGTGCAGCTACTCAACGCAAGAACAAGCATCCAGGGAGAGTCCCGGTGAGTGAAGTCGTCAAGCTCGAACGTCATGACAACATTGCAGTCGTCACGGTTAACAGTCCGCCTGTGAACGCGCTGAGCGCGGCCGTGCGCGGCGGTATCTTCGATGGCATCAAGGCCGCGATCGACGATCCGCAGGTTCAGGGTATCGTGCTGACCTGTGCCGGCCGCACCTTCATCGCCGGCGCCGACATCACCGAATTCGGCAAGCCGCCGAAGCCGCCCGGGCTCGCCGAAGTGCTGAGCCTGATGGAAAGCTCGCCGAAGCCGATCGTTGCCGCGATCCACGGCACCGCGCTCGGCGGCGGTCTCGAGGTCGCACTGGCCTGCCACTATCGCGTCGCCACCAAGGACGCCAAGCTCGGCCTGCCCGAGGTGAAGCTCGGCCTGCTGCCGGGCGCCGGCGGCACCCAGCGGCTGCCGCGCGCAGTCGGTCCCGAGCTCGCGGTCAAGATGATCGTCGGCGGCGACCCGATCAGCGCCGAGGTGGCGCTCAAGAACGGCCTGATCGAGGAGATCGTGGAAGGTCCGGCGTCGGGCGGCGAGGCCTTTGCGCGCAAGCTGGTCGCCGAGAAGCGTCCGCTGCGCAAGCTGCGTGATGACGACTCCAAGCTCGCCGCGGCAAGGGCCGATCGTTCGATCTTCACCAATGCGGTCGCCGCGCTGACCAAGAAGGCGCGTGGCCTCGAGGCGCCGTTCGCTGCCGCCGACGCCGTCGGTGCCGCAATCGACCTGCCGTTCGACGAGGGCCTGAAGAAGGAGCGCGAGGGCTTCCTCAAGCTGATGAACGGCGACCAGTCCAAGGCGCAGCGTTACGCCTTCTTCGCCGAGCGTGAAGCCGCCAAAATCTCCGGTGTTCCCGAGGGCACCAAGGGCCGCAACGTGGCGCGCGTCGCCATCCTCGGCGCCGGTACCATGGGCGGCGGCATCGCGATGTCGTTCGCCAATGCCGGCATCCCGGTCACCCTGGTCGAGACCGGCGAGGAGCAGCTGAAGCGCGGCCTGGGCATCATGCAGAAGAACTATGAGGCGACCGCCGCGCGCGGTGGCATCCCGGCGGACGCGCCCGCCAAGCGCATGGCCTTGATCAGCGGCGTCGTCGGTATCGAGAACGTCGGGGATGCTGACCTGGTTATCGAGGCGGTGTTCGAGACCATGGCGGTCAAGAAGGAAGTGTTCGGCAAGCTCGATCAGTACGCCAAGCCGGGCGCTGTGCTGGCCTCCAACACCTCCTACCTCAACATCGACGAGATCGCGCAATCGACCAAGCGTCCGCAGGACGTGCTCGGCATGCACTTCTTCTCGCCGGCCAACGTCATGAAGCTGTGCGAGATCGTGCGCGCCGACAAGACCGCGCCGGACGCGCTCGTCACCGCCGTCTCGATCGCCCGCAAGATCGCCAAGGTGCCGGCCGTGGTCGGCGTCTGCGACGGCTTCGTCGGCAACCGCATGCTGGCGCAGCGCGGCAAGCAGTCCGAGAAGCTGCTGTTCGAAGGCGCGCTGCCGCAGCAGGTCGACGCCGTGGTGACGAAGTTCGGCATGCCGATGGGCCCGTTCGCGATGGGCGATCTCGCCGGTCTCGATATCGGCTGGCGTTCGCGCAAGGACCGCGGCATCAAGTCGGAGATCGCGGACGCGCTGTGCGAAGCCGGCCGTTTCGGCCAGAAGACCGGCAAGGGCTACTACAAGTATGAGCAGGGTTCGCGCGCGGCCCTGCCCGATCCGGAGGTCGAGAAGTTGATCGACGAAACGCTGTTGCGCCTCGGCCGCAAGAAGCGCGTCGTCAGCGACGACGAGATCCTCGAGCGCATGATGTACCCGATGATCAACGAAGGCGCGAAGATCCTCGCCGAGGGCATCGCGGCGCGGCCGTCCGACATCGACGTGGTCTGGCTCTATGGCTATGGCTGGCCGATCTATCGCGGCGGCCCGATGTTCTGGGCCGACACGGTGGGCCTGAAGCACATCGCCGATCGTCTGGCCTTCTATGCCAAGGAGACCAATGATCCCTCGCTCGAGCCGGCGCCGCTGCTCAAGAAGCTCGCCGACGAGGGCAAGACCTTCGCCTCGCTCGCCGCGGCATCGAAGGCGGCGTGATCGTCTTCGACGACGCGAAGGCGGTGACAGGGTTCCCTCCCCCTTGCGGGGGAGGGTAGGGAGAGGGGTGGCGGCATCGGGACTGCCCGAGTGGTACCCCTTCCCCCAATCCCTCCCCGCAAGGGGGAGGGGAGCCCGCGCGCCGGTGCTCACCTTACGAAAGCGAAGACGTTCATGATTGGTCATCCCGGCGAACAATATTATCCCAACGGCGTGCAGTGGAGCGACGAGATCGCACGCGGCACGCTGCCGGATCTGCTCTCGAATGCGGCCGCGGAGTTCGGCGCGCGTCCGGTGCTCGAATTCCGGGAACGCCAGATCAGCTACAGCGAACTGGAAACCCTGGTCGAGACCGCCGCCGCCGCCTTCATGCGGGCCGGCTACGGCAAGGGCACGTCGGTCGCATTGTTTCTCGGCAACTCGCCCGATCATCCGATCAATTTCTTCGGCGCGCTGAAGGCCGGCGCTCGCGTCGTGCATCTGTCGCCGCTCGACGGCGAGATCGCGCTGTCGCACAAGCTGTCCGATTCAGGCGCGCGCGTGCTGGTCACCAGCAACCTCTCGGCGCTGTTGCCGACCGCGCTGAAATTCCTCGCCAAGGGTCTGCTCGACCGGCTCATCGTTTGCGAGGATGATAATTGGGGCAAGGTCGGCACGCCGCAGACTGCGTTGCCGGACAATCCCGCCATCATCACCCACCGCCAGTTCATCGACGGCGCGACCAGGCCGGCGCAATGGCCCGCGGTCGACGTCGAGGACGTTGCGCTGCTGCAATATACCGGCGGCACCACCGGCCTGCCCAAGGGCGCGATGCTGAGCCACGGCAATCTCACCGCGGCGGTGTCGATCTACGACGTCTGGGGCAAGCCGGGACGGCTGGAACGCAATGCGATCGAGCGCGTGATCTGCGTGCTGCCGCTTTTTCATATCTATGCACTGACCGTCGTGCTGCTGTCGGCGATCCGGCGCGGCCATCTGATCTCGCTGCATCAACGCTTCGACGTCGAGGCGGTGATGCGCGACATTGAGGTCAAGCGCGCGACGGTGTTTCCCGGCGTGCCGACGATGTGGATCGCGATCGCCTCGCTTCCCGATCTCGACAAGCGCGATCTCTCCTCGCTCGTGGTCGCCGGCTCCGGCGGAGCGCCGCTGCCGGTCGAAGTCGCTAAGGTCTTCGAGCGCCGGGTCGGCATGAAGCTGAAGAGCGGCTGGGGCATGACCGAAACCTGCTCGCCCGGCACCGGCCACCCGAAGGAAGGACCGGAGAAGCCGGGCTCGATCGGGCTGATGCTGCCCGGCATCGAGATGGACGTGGTGTCGCTGGAGGATTCCACCAGGGTGATGCCGGTCGGCGAGGTCGGCGAAATCCGCATCCGCGGCCCGAACGTCACCAAGGGCTACTGGAACAGGCCCGCGGAAACCGCGGAGGCCTTTGTCGGCGACCGCTTCCTCACCGGCGACATCGGCTACATGGACGCCGACGGCTATTTCTATCTGGTCGATCGCAAGAAGGACATGATCATCTCCGGCGGCTTCAACGTCTATCCGCAGATGATCGAGCAGGCGATCTACACCCATCCTGCCGTGCAGGAAGTGATCGTGATCGGCATCGTTGATGACTACCGCGGCGAAGCGGCAAAAGCCTTCATCAAGCTGCGCGACGGGCAGCCAGCGTTCTCCGTCGACGAGCTGCGCGCGTTCCTCACCGGCAAATTGGGCAAGCACGAACTGCCGGCCGCGGTCGAGTTCGTCGCTGAATTGCCGCGCACCCCGGTTGGCAAGCTGTCGCGCCACGAATTGCGCCAGCAGCAGCCGAAGACATCTCCGTCCAAACCACAACAGCCTGCATCAGGACCCCGGTCATGACGGACGCAGTCATCGCGCCTGTTCGAGGTGTTGTAGTTATTTCGTCGTCCCGGCCAAGCAAAGCGCGAGCCGGGACCCATACGCCGCGGCCCGCGCAAGAGGCACAAGCGGCGGCCGGCTTTGCCAGTTGTGATGGCCGGTGGTTATGGGTCCCTGCTTTCGCAGGGACGACAGCGAGAGAGTTAGAAGGGTAATTCAACTTTCAAAAGGAGGATCCGATGGATCTCGCTTTCACCAAGGAAGAGATAGCGTTTCGCGAGGAGGTGCGGGAGTTCTTCAAGAACAACGTGCCGCCGGAGACAAGGCGCAAGCTGCAGGAAGGCCGCCATCTGTCGAAGGACGAGATGGTGACCTGGTGGCGCATCCTCAACAAGAAGGGCTGGGGCGTCACCCACTGGCCGAAGGAATATGGCGGCACCGGCTGGACCACCGTGCAGCACTACATCTTCAACGAGGAGCTGCAGTCCTATCCGGCGCCGCAGCCGCTCGCCTTCGGCGTCAGCATGGTCGGCCCGGTGATCTACACCTTCGGCAACGAAGCGCAGAAGAAGCAGTATCTGCCGCGCATCGCCAGTGTCGACGACTGGTGGTGCCAGGGCTTTTCGGAGCCGGGCTCGGGTTCGGACCTCGCGTCGCTGAAGACCAAGGCCGAGCGCAAGGGCGACAAGTGGATCATCAACGGCCAGAAGACCTGGACCACGCTGGCCCAGCACGCCGACATGATCTTCTGCCTCTGCCGCACCGACAACAATGCGAAGAAGCAGATGGGCATCTCCTTCATCGTGTTCAGCATGAAGTCGAAGGGCGTCACCGTGCGCCCGATCCAGACCATCGACGGCGGCGTTGAGGTCAACGAAGTGTTCTTCGACGACGTCGAGGTGCCCTATGAAAACCTGATCGGCGAGGAGAACAAGGGCTGGGATTACGCAAAATTCCTGCTCGGCAATGAGCGCACCGGCATCGCCCGGGTCGGCGTATCGAAGGAGCGGCTGCGCCGCATCCGCGCGCTGGCCTCCAAGGTCGAGGCCGGCGGCCGCCCGGTGATCGAGGATCCGGCGTTCCGCGAAAAGCTCACCGCCTGCGAGATCGAACTCAAGGCGCTCGAGCTCACCCAGCTCCGTGTCGTCGCCGACGAGGGCAAGCACGGCAAGGGCAAGCCAAATCCGGCGTCCTCGGTGCTCAAGATCAAGGGCTCCGAAATCCAGCAGACCACGACCGAGCTCCTGATGGAGATCATCGGTCCGTTCGCCGCGCCCTATGACGAGCATGGCGATGCCGGCTCGAACGAGAGCATGGATTGGACCGCGCAGATCGCGCCGAGCTACTTCAACAACCGCAAGGTTTCGATTTACGGCGGCTCCAACGAGATCCAGCGCAACATCATCAGCAAGGCGGTGCTGGGGCTTTAGGCCGCACATTCAGCTGTCGTCCCCCGCCTTGTGCGGGGGACCCAGTACGCCGCGGCAGTCATGGCAGACAACGACTGCCGGCGATTACTGGATCCCCGCATTCGCGGGGGTGACGAGTGGAGATCAGGGCGGACGCCCGCGTGATTTTGGAGAGATGGTAACATGGATTTTGATCTGTCCGAGGAGCAACGGCTTCTCAAGGAAAGCGTCGACGGGCTCCTCAGCGATGCCTACGACTTCGATGCGCGCAAGAAGTACATGAAGGAGAAGGGCGGCTGGAGCAAAGCCCTATGGGGCAAGCTCGCTGAGCAGGGTCTGCTCGGTCTGCCGTTCGCGGAGACCGACGGCGGCTTCGGCGCCGGCGCGGTCGAGACCATGATCGTGATGGAAGCGCTCGGCAAGGCGCTGGTGGTCGAGCCCTATCTCGCCACCGTTGTGGTCGCCGGCGGCTTCCTGCGCCATGGCGGCTCGGCCGAGCAGAAGGCCAAGTACATTCCCGGCATCATCGACGGCAGCAAGACCTTCGGCTTTGCGCAGCTCGAGAAGAACTCGCGTTACGACCTCTTTGACGTCGTGACCACCGCCAAGAAAAAGGGCGACGGCTGGGTGATCGACGGCGAGAAGTTCGTCGTGCTGAACGGCGAGAACGCCGACACGCTGATCGTGACTGCACGCACCAAGGGTGCGCAGCGCGACAAGACCGGCATCGGCGTGTTCCTGGTTCCGGCGGACGCCAAGGGCGTCACCCGGAAGGGCTATCCCACCCAGGACGGCCTGCACGCGGCCGACATCACCTTCACCAATGTCGAGGTCGGTGCGGATGCTGTGATCGGCGATCCCGAGAACGGCCTGCCCCTGATCGAGCGCGTGGCGGACGAAGCCCGCATTGCGCTGTGCGCGGAAGCCGTCGGTGCGATGGATGAGTCGCTGAAGGAGACCGTCGAGTACATCAAGACCCGCAAGCAGTTCGGCGTTGCGATCGGCTCGTTCCAGAGCCTGCAGCACCGCGCCGCCGACATGTTCGTGGCGCTGGAGCAGGCCCGCAGCATGTCGATGTTCGCGACCATGGCGTCTGATTTCGACGATGCCAAGGAGCGTTCGTCCGCGGTCGCGGCCGCCAAGGTGCAGGTCGGCAAATCCTTGAAGTTCGTCGGCCAGCAGTCGATCCAGCTCCATGGCGGCATCGGCATGACCATGGAGGCCAAGATCGGTCACTACTTCAAGCGGCTGACCATGATCGAGAACACGCTCGGTGACACCGACTACCACCTCCGTCGCGTCAGCGAGGGCGGCGGGCTGCTGGGTTGAGATGTCGTTGCCGGGCTTGACCCGGCAACCCATCGCTCTTGAAAAGATGGATGCGCGGGTCAAGCCCGCGCATGACGGGTTTTGTAGACGTCAGGGAAACAACAATGAAAAACACCCCGTTCGATCTCACCGGCCAGGTCGCCGTCGTCACCGGCTCGAGCCGCGGCATCGGCCGCTCCTCGGCTGAACTGCTGGCAAAGCTCGGCGCCAGGGTCGTGATCTCCTCGCGCAAGGCGGATGCCTGCGAGGAAGTCGCCGACGGCATCAAGAAGGCGGGTGGTGACGCGCTCGTGATCCCCTGCAACATCGCGCGCCGCGCGGAGGTCGAGGGGCTGATCTCAGGCACGCTGAAGCACTACGGCAAGATCGACATCCTGGTCTGCAACGCCGCGGTGAATCCCTATTACGGCCCGCTGCTCGACATCACGGACGAGGCCTTCGACAAGATCATGGGCTCCAACGTCAAGAGCAACATCTGGCTTTCCGCGCTGGCGATCCCGCAGATGGCCGAACGGGGCAAGGGCTCGGTCGTGATCATCTCCTCGATCGGCGGCCTGCGCGGCTCGACCGTGATCGGCGCCTACGGCATCTCCAAGGCGGCGGATTTCGCGCTGTGCCGCAGCCTCGCCGGCGAGTGGGGCCCGAAAGGCGTGCGGGTCAATTGCGTGGCGCCGGGCCTGGTGAAGACCGATTTCGCCCGCGCGCTGTGGGAGGACCCGGACAATCTGAAGCGCCGCACTGCGTCGACGCCGCTCCGCCGCATCGGCGAGCCCGACGAGATCGCCGGCGCAGTGGCTTACCTTGCCTCCGACGCGTCGACCTTCATGACCGGCCAGACCATTGTGGTCGACGGCGGCGTGACGACGGCGGCGACGTAAGCGGCTTGCTCTCTACAAGATAGAGCTCAAACGTCACACAATCTCGTCATGCCCGGCCTCGTGCCGGGCATCCACGTCTTTGGCGGTTGTTTTGAGCAAGACGTGGATGGCCGGGACAGGCCCGGCCATGACGAGGCTATCGCGCCAGCCTCAAACCTGCTCCAGCGCCCGCACAAAATCCTCGATCAGGTCGTCGGGGTGTTCAAGCCCGGCCGAGAAGCGAATAAAACCTTCGCTGATGCCGAGTTCGGCGCGGGCCTCCGGCGCCAGGCGCTGATGCGTCGTGGTCGCGGGATGCGTCACCAGGCTCTTGGCGTCGCCGAGATTGTTGGAGATGCGCGAGATCTTCAGCGCATTGAGGCAGCGGAAAGCACCGGCCTTGCCGTCCTTCACCTCGAAGCCGACCAGCGTCGAACCGGCGCCCATCTGCTTCTTCACCGTCTCGGCCTGCGGATGATCGGCGCGGCCGGGATAGACCAGCCGCGTGACCTTGGGATGCTGCGCCAGCGCCTCGGCGATCTTCGCCGCGTTTTCGGTCTGGGCGCGGACCCGGACGGCAAGCGTCTCGAGGCCCTTCAGCAGCACCCAGGCGTTGAACGGCGACAGCGACGGGCCGGTCTGGCGCATGAAGTTATGGATGTGCTCGGCGATGAAGGCCTCCGACGACAGGATGATGCCGCCGAGGCAGCGGCCCTGACCGTCGATATGCTTGGTCGCGGAATAGACCACGACGTCGGCGCCGAGCGACAGCGGGTTCTGCCAGATCGGCGTCGCGAACACATTGTCGACGATCAGCCGCGCGCCGCCGCTATGCGCGATCTCAGCGATTGCCGCGATATCGAGCACGTCGAGCGTCGGATTGGTCGGGCTCTCCAGGAAGAAGGTTTTCGTGTTCGGCCGCAACGCGCGCTGCCACTGGTCGAGATCGAGGCCGTCAACCAGCGTCGTCTCGATGCCGTAGCGCGGTAACAAATCCTGCACGACATAGAGGCACGAGCCGAACAGCGCCTTCGACGCCACCACGTGATCGCCGGCCTTCAGCGGCGCGAGGATCGCGGTGGTCACCGCGGCCATCCCGGTAGCGGTCGAGCGCGCGGCTTCCGCGCCCTCGAGCTCGATCATGCGGCGCTCGAACATCGCAATGGTCGGATTGGAGTAGCGCGAATAGATGAAGCCGGGGTCCTGGCCCTTGAAACGCGCCTCGCATTGCTCGGCGCTGTCGTAGACGTAGCCCTGGGTGAGAAACAGCCCTTCCGACGTCTCGCCGAATTGCGAACGCAGCGTGCCGCCATGGACGAGGCGGGTTTCGGGACGGAAGCGGGCGGTAGCTTTGGATTCAGACATGTGACCTCCGAGGTGGCCATTCCCTTGGAAATGGCCACAAAAAAACCGGCCTGGAGAAACCTCCACAAGCCGGGATCACACTGTCCCCGGCCTGTTTAGCGACTTATTTAACGTGGCTGCAAGCCGGCCGGCTCAAATCACCACGGGATAAGTGCAGCTGATATTCCCTCGCGCCCTTTCCGTCAAGACGGTCATCGGATAACCCGTAAAAGCCCATATATTGGGGCTTGATGGCCGCTCAGAGGTTGATTTTGGGCCATCCCGAGGGACCGCGCCGTGTCGTTCACGCTGGAAGAAGAATCCAACGGAATTCTGCCCGACCGCATGATCGCGGAGATGGCGGAGGCCGGCCTCATTCTGCCCGCCTACGACTTTGTCGAGAGCCAGATCCAGCCGGCGAGCCTCGATCTCCGCCTCGGCGACATCGCCTTTCGGGTGCGGGCAAGCTTCCTGCCGGGGCCCGACGCCACCGTCGCCGAGCGGATCGACCAGCTGAAGCTGCACGAAATCGATCTCTCCGACGGCGCAGTGCTGGAGACCAACTGCGTCTACATCGTCCCGCTGCTGGAGAGCCTGGCGCTGCCGCCGGAGATCGTGGCCGCGGCCAACCCGAAGAGCTCGACTGGACGGCTCGACGTCTTCACCCGCGTGATCGCCGACGGCACCCGCCGCTTCGACATGATCGGTGCCGGCTATCACGGCCCGCTCTATGCCGAGATCAGCCCGAAGACGTTTCCGGTGCTGCTGCGCGAGGGCTCGCGGCTCAGCCAAGTCCGCTTCCGGATCGGCGAGGCGACCTTGACGGCCGACGAGCTCGACGCGCTGCACGCCGCTGAGCGGCTGGTCGACGCCGACAATGCCGATCTCACCCACGGCGTTGCACTCTCGGTCGATCTCTCCGGCGAGAGCTCGGGCGGCTTCGTCGGCTATCGCGCCAAGCGCCACACCGGCGTCGTCGATATCGATCGCCGCGGCGGCTACTCGGTCGACGAGTTCTGGGAGCCGATCAAGGCGCGGCCCGACGGCAGCCTCATCCTCGATCCCGGCGAGTTCTACATCCTGGCTTCGAAAGAGGCCGTGCAGGTGCCGCCGGACTACGCCGCGGAGATGGTGCCGTTCGATCCCTTGGTCGGCGAATTCCGTGTCCACTATGCCGGCTTCTTCGATCCCGGCTTCGGCTATGCCGGCGCCGGCGGCAAGGGCGCGCGCGCCGTGCTCGAAGTGCGCTCGCGCGAGGTGCCGTTCATCCTCGAGCATGGCCAGATCGTCGGCCGCCTCGTCTATGAGCGCATGCTCGAGCGCCCCGATGCGCTCTACGGCCAGCGTATCGGCTCGAACTACCAGGCGCAGGGCCTGAAGCTCTCAAAGCATTTTCGCGTGTAATTCCGTAGCCCGGATATCGGGTCGCGAAGCAAGACCATCTTGCAATCATTCTTCGCTGTCATTCCCCGCGAAAGCGGGGAATCCAGTACGCCGTGGCCCTTCGATCGACAACGACCGTCTCTGGAATACTGGATCGCCCGATCAAGTCGGGCGATGACACCGCGCTTGGGTTTGGTTGCGTCGTCATGCTGACGATGACACACTCCACCAAAACAAGAGATCGGGAGTGAACATGAGCGCCGCAACAGATTCAGCGCAGCAGGAAGCGCAATGGCGGAGATGGCGCAGCGTCGCCGATCTCTATCATGCCTTCTTCACCGGTCTCATCCTCACCGTCGTCACACGGCGCGGCACGGCTGATGCCGCCGAATTCGTCTTCCGCGTGTTTCGCCGCCAGCAGCAGGAGCGCTTCCTGCCCGGCTTGAAGAAGCTCGGCCTCGACGGCCTGCCGCCCGCGGTCGCGGCCGCGCAATATCACTATCTCTCGAACTGGATCGGCGGCGTGCATGTCGAATACATGTACGAAAGTGATCGCAAGGCCTGGATCCGCTATCCGCCGCCGCGCTGGATCTGGAAGGGAACGGCGATCTGCGGCGTGCCCGGCGAGGTCTCGCGCGCGATGCTGCGCGGCTGGCACGCCAACAACGGCGCGGCCCTCGGCGATCTCAGGCTCGGCTTCGTCTGCACCAAGCAGAGCGTCGACGGCCAAGACGGGCTCGAGGGCTACTATTGCGAATACGATCATCCGCTCGAGCTCGACCAGCGCCTCATCTTCGCGCGTCATCTCGAGGCGCCGTTGTTCGATTCCAGAACCGCGCCGGCGCTGCCGGTCGACAGCTGGCCGAAACCACGGCTGGAAAAGGCCTATCGCAACTACGCGATGGAATATGTGAAGACAGCCGCGCCCGTCATGGTGCAGGCGTTCGGCCCGGAGGATGCGAGCTATCTGCTGCACCTCACCGGCAGACTGATTGGCATGCAGTATTATGACGAGGTCGCGCAGGCGCTCGGCGCCAGCCGCGGTGGCGCCAGCGAGTTTGTCAGCTTCCTGCGCATTCTGTTCGAGTCGCAGGACGATCTGGCCGAGATCAGCGAGTCCGAGGGGCAATTCGAAATCCATCAGCAGGGTTGGAAGCTGATGGCCGAAGTAGCCGATGATCACCCGGCCTGCGCCAGCGTCCTGACAGGCCTGTTCGAGGGGCTGGCTGCCGGGTGCGGGCGGCATATTCCGGTGCATTTGAAGCCGAATGGCGCCGCGGGCGCGCCGTTGGTTTGGTCGATCGGCTAGGGGCAAGGTTCGCCTGCAATCGCGCAGGCCCCCCTTGCGTCCCGCGCACGTGGAATCCGCTGTTGCCATGGTAGGGAAACACCATGGCGCGGCTCCCCAGATCGCGCGCGGGAGTGGAAATGTCCGACCTCGGCCTCGCCGAAATACCTGTCGACGAACATGAGCGGCCGCTACCGCCGCCGGTGACCAGGCCGGCGCGCAACGCGCTGCTCGATGGGCCGATCCTGAAGACGTTGTTGTGGCTCGCCTGGCCGAACGTGATCGCGCTCTCCGCCGGCACCTGCGTCGTGATCGCTGAAACCTCCTATATCGGCCGGCTCGGCGTCGAGTCGCTCGCGGCGATGGCGCTGCTGTTTCCCTGCGTCATCCTGACCATGACGATGTCCGGCGGTGCGATGGGCGGCGGCGTCGCATCCGCGATCGCACGCGCGCTCGGCGCCGGCGAGATCGAGCGCGCCTCGACGCTGGCCATGCATGCGCTGCTGATCGGCCTGGCCTTTGGCCTGACCTTCATGCTCGGCATGCTGATCTTCGGTCCGCGCCTGCTCGAACTGCTCGGCGGCCGCGGCAATGTGCTGGCGCAGGCGATCGCCTATTCGCAGATTTTCTTCGGCGGCGCGATCCTGCCCTGGCTGATGAACACGATGGCCGGCATCCTGCGCGGCACCGGCAACATGAAGCTGCCGTCGACCATGATCCTGTCGTCGGCGGTGTGGCAGATCATTCTGGGCGGCACGCTCGGCCTCGGCCTCGGGCCGGTGCCGCAATTCGGCATGCGCGGCGTCGCCGCGGGCTCGCTGATCGCCTATTCGATCAGCATCAGCGTGATGGGCTGGTATCTGTTTTCGGGCCGCGCCCGGGTGAGGCCGAAGCTCAAGGGGTTGCGCGTGCAATGGGCGATGTTCATCGACATCCTCAGGGTCGGCGCCGTCTCCTGCTTCTCGCCGCTGCAGTCGGTTTTGACGATCTCGATCTTCACCCACATACTGGCGCAATTCGGCACCGCCGTGCTCGCCGGCTACGGCATCGGCGCGCGGCTCGAATTCATGCTGACCTCGGTCGCGTTCGCGGTCGGTATCGCCTCGGTGCCGATGATCGGCATGGCCGTCGGCGCCGAGCGCGTCGCGCGTGCGCGGCGCATCGCCTGGACCGCGGGCACGCTGTCGTTCCTGTCGGTCGGCGCGGTCGGCAGCTTCATCGCCGTCTTCCCCGACCTCTGGGTCAATCTCTTCACCAGCGATCCGCATGTGCGGGCGACCAGCCACCAATATCTCTCGACCGCGGCGCCGATGTACGCCTTCATCGGCCTCGCGATGTCGATGTATTTCTCCTCGCAGGGTGCCGCGAAGGTGCTCGGCCCGGTGCTGGCGCAGACCGCGCGGCTGATCTTCATCGGCACTGGCGGCTGGTGGCTGTCGACGCATGAGGCGAGTGCGCAAAACTTCTTCGCACTCGCCGCCGCCTCGATGGGCGTGCTCGGCGTGCTCTCCTGCCTCAGCGTGATCCTGACGCGCTGGGGCAAGTCCACGCCGGTCGCTGAGGCCCAGCCGGCGCTGTCGTAAGATTTCTCGGTCCGTCATCTCGACCCTCTCCCCGTCATCCTGAGGAGGCCGCGAAGCGGCCGTCTCGAAGGATCGACGGCCCCCGTGCGTCGGCGTGCGCTCGCGGAAACAGTCGGGCTGTCGCCCTTCGAGACGGCCGCGTTGCGGCCCCCTCAGGGTGACGGTCACGGTTCGAATACGAAATGGTAGCGAGAGCTAGCGGTTTACGCCGCGTTCCTGGCCTTTGCCGATCGCGCCAGCGCCGCCTGCATCGCGGCAGCACCAAGGTCCATCTGCGCGTCCATGTAGGGCGCGACCTCGTGCGGCAGCACATCCGCGATCCACACCATCCGGCAGCGCCCGTCGCCCTCGGCAAACACCTGCGCCGAGGCGGAGTGCTGCTTCAGCCGTTCGCTGGTGATCGCATAGACCAGCCGCTGTCGTTTGTCGTCGCAATCGACCAGCGTCTCGCGCGCCACGGTGCCGTTGGCGAAGGTGACGGTGCGGACGTCGCCATCGAGTTGCGTGTCAGTCACGAAGCCCGGCGCTAGCCGCGTATGCAGCGCGCCGAAATCGCGCAGCGCGTCCCAGACGTGATCTGCCGGCGCGTCGATCGGGATGTCCTTGTAGATGGAAGCCATGGAAGTTGAGTCCTTTCGCAAATCAGGATGACGATGAAGGCTTACGTGGACACCGCTTCGACATTGTTGCCGTCGGGGTCGAGCAGGAATGCCGCGTAATAGGTCGGGCTGTAGTCCTTGCGATGGCCGGCCGCGCCATTGTCCTTGCCGCCGGCCTTCAAGCCTTCGGTGTGGAATTTCTTGATCGCGTCATGGCTCGGCGCGCGGAACGCGATATGCGCGCCGCCTTGGGCCTTGCCCTTGTGCAGATGCAGCCAGAGCGCGGGCTCGCCCTTGGGGCCGAAGCCGGCGCCGCTGTCGTCGCGCGAGCAGAGCACGAATCCGAGTGGTGCCAGCACTGCGGTGTAGAAGCGAACGCTGGCGTCGAGGTCGGCGACGCGCAATCCGATATGGTCGTACATGATAGAGTCTCCAGTCGTTGGACGCGTCATGAGACGCGCGGACCGGATGAACCCTAGCTATTGCAGTGCAAGGCGTTCTTGGAAAATCTTGCGGTTGCCGCGGGAGGCCTGGCGGAACTTCAGCGGCGAGGCACCGGCCGCGCGGTGGAAGCTACGCACGAAATTGGAGAGATCGCCGAACCCGACATCATAGGCGATGTCGGTGATCGGGCTGTCGTCGTCCGCCAGCCGTCGCGCCGCATGGCGCAGCCGCGACCGCACGAGATATTGATGCGGGGTGACGCCGAGCACGGCGGAAAACAGCCGCAGGAAATGGAACGTGCTGAGCCCGGCCTGCTCGGCGGCATCGTCGAGATCGATCTGATGGTGCGAATTGGCGTCGATCCACAGTGCGGCCTCGACGGCGCGGCGGCGATCGCGCAATCCGGCGGTGAGCGGCCTTGCCTTGCGGTCGGACACCAGCTCGACAAGCCGGCTGGCGAGGAGGTGACCGATCTCGTCGAGGCCGACGTCGCTGTTGCCAACTGCCGCCGTTTGGGCGAGCTCTCCGATCACCATCAATTCGGGCAGCGGTGGCACCGAGCCGACCTGCCAGACCGCCGCGCGGTCGCCGATCGTCTCGACCAGCTCCGGGTCCAGGAAGAAGGACAGGCATTCGTCGCCGACCACATGGTCGTGCGTGCAGGTGTATTCGTCGCCGGGATGGCCGACCAGGATCGAGCCCGCCACCAGCTCATGGAAACGGCCGCGGCAATGGCAGCCGAAGCTGCCGCTGCGCACATAGGATACGGAATGAGAGGCGAACTGCTCGACGAACGGCTTATCGCCGGGCTCCGCCGTGCAGCGAAACTCGTTCACCGTGATGCGATCGCGCTGCAACAGCGTGGTCCGGGTCATACCCCAGATTTAGGCTTGCGGCCGGGGCCGTGCAACAGGCAGCAGCACGTCGAACAGGGTCTTGCTGGTGGTCGGCTGGGCGCCTTCGATCGAGAGCAGCCGCCGCTTGGAGACGCTGCCGCCGCTCGGCGAGATACGGTCGGCATAGTTGCCCTCCTCGAGCACGCGGTGGCAGGGCACGATGATCATGAAGGGATTGCGGCCGAGCGCCTGCACCACCGAATAGACCGCGCCGGATGCGCGCAGGGCGCTCGCCACCTCGTCATAGGTTCGGGTTTCGCCACGGGGAATGCTGCGGACCGTCTGGTAGACGCCCTGGTTGAAGGCCGGGATGCCGCTCATGTCGAGCGCAATGCCTGCGAGATCGCCATCGCCGCCGCGCAAGGTCGCTGCAATGCCCTCGATCGCAGCCTCGACCTCTTCGGGAGGCCGCATCTCGCGTGCATCGGGATAGTGCTGGAACAGCCGCTTGCGAGTTTCGATTTCGCGGAGCTCGGGAAGCTGGACACCGACCACGCCTAGCTCGCCCCATGCGATGGCGCACCGGCCGATTGCCGTGTCGAAAATGCTGTACCCACGCCCCGCCATGACGCCACCAACCCCCGAGCGCGATCTAAGCATCGCCGCCGTCCGGCGCATCTGGAATTTTGACGTTTAGTTAACCATGTCGCGGCCGGTTCTGTGTGACCCCGCCAAATTCCAGTCACCCATCTTAAAGGCTTTGCCCGCTATCTGGTCGCCAGCATGCTGCTTTACGATACGATCGGCGGAACGATGACGAGCACGAGCGCCGAGACCGCGCCCGGCAGCAAAGGCGTGGTCGGGAGAGCGACCGGGCGTTTTCACCCGCTGGTCGCATTGCTGTTGCTGGCGCTGGTCGTGCGCCTTGCGGCCGCCGTCTGGCCCAACGTGATGTATCCCGACGAGATCTTTCAGTATCTCGAGCCGGCGTGGCGGATGCTCGGCCATGACGGCATTTTGACGTGGGAATGGCGCGAAGGCATTCGCGGCTGGTTCCTGCCGACATTGCTGGCCGGCCCGGTTGCGCTGGGTGACACGATTGCGCCCGGTGGCGCGGGCGCCTTCCTGGCGCCGCGCCTGGTCGTTGCATTTGCGTCGCTGTCGATTGTGCTCAGCGCCTGGTTCTTTGGCGCACGGATCTCGCGAACCCATGCCGTCGTCGCGGGTTTCGCTGCCGCGATCTGGTTTGAGTTGATCCTGCTTGCGCCACACACATTGGGCGAGCCGTTGGCGACGGCGCTGATCGTACCGGCGGCGCTGCTGGTGACCGATCGCCCGTCGCAGCTTCGTCTCGTGATCGGCGGCGCGCTGCTTGCCTTCGCCTTTGTCTGCCGCTTCCAGTATGCGCCGGCCATCGCCGTGCTTGCGCTCGGCGCCTGCTGGACACACTGGCGCAACCTGATTCCGCTGGTCGCCGGCGGGCTTGCCGCGCTGTTGCTCGCCGGCGCGATCGATCTTGCGCATGGCGCCGTGCCGTTCGCCTGGCTGATCGGCAATATCAAGGAAAACCTGTTGCACGATCGCGCGACCGAATTCGGCGTGACGCCGCCTTCGGCCTATCTCATCAACTTCCTGATCGTGTGGTCGGTGGCGATCGTGTTGCCGCTCGCCGCAATCTGGCGCGGCGCGCGGCATACGCCGCTGCTGCTGGCCGTCGCGGTCGCAAACCTCGTCTTCCATAGCCTGATCGCACACAAGGAATACCGCTTCGTGTTCCTGTCGGTGGTGCTGTTCATCATCGTCGCGGCGCTCGGGTCGGCCGATTGGGTGCAATGGCTGCGCACAAAAGGCGGATGGCGCCGCGGGGCGTTGCCGATCGTCATGGGCGGTTGGGCCTTGCTCTCGGTGGCGCTCGCGGGCGCCAGCGAAGGAATGCGCGACTATTGGACGCGCGGCGTCGGCGCGGCGCAGCTCGCCGCCGAACTGCGCAGCGATCCGCAGATGTGCGGGCTCGCGCTTTACAACGTTCGTTTCCAGCTGTTGCCGGGGCGGGAACGATTGGTCGGTCCGGTGCCGCTCTATGCGTTTGCGCCCGCCGATCCGCTCGCCGAGCTGATCCTGCCGCCGCTGTTGCAGGCGACCAAGCCGGCCTTCAACCGCATCCTTGCGCGGCCCGCGGCCGCCGGCGATCTGCCGTCGGATTTTTCACGGCAAAGCTGTGCCCAAGTCGGCATCGCCGATGCCTGCATCTACGCACGCAGCGGCACCTGCGACGCATCCGCCGCCGCGCCCTTTGTCATCGATGACGTGCTCGTGAGGATGGGCCACTAGCGGCGCCGGGCCTGAATGCACGCTTGATCCTCCGCCTCCGCCCGGGCTATGGTCCGGCAGGTCGCATCCGACAGGGTCGGCCTCAAGAAATTGAGATCGCGGGCGTAGTTCAATGGTAGAACGGCAGCTTCCCAAGCTGCATACGAGGGTTCGATTCCCTTCGCCCGCTCCAATGTATTTCGCCGTGATAGCAGGAGACCTGATGTGAAGTTGCTTGGAGCGCTGCTGCTTGCGCTAAGCGCGCTTTGCATGACAAGGCCGGCGTCTGCACAAATGTATGATCCACGCTATCCGGTCTGCATGCATGCTTACGGTTCGTTGATCGGCGATCGAATGGACTGCATCTTCACGTCGCTGGATCAGTGCCAGGCGGCCGCCATGGGGCTTCCGGCGACCTGTCTGGTCAACCCTTTTTACGCGCCAAGATCGGTGCGCCCTTACAGGTGAACGGTAACTTTTTCCGCGCGTATGCGCGGGCGTCCATTTTGAGATCGATGCATGGAATGGTGGCACTACGCGCTCTTTGCGGTCGTTCTGATCGGGTGCGCATTTGTGGTTCGCGGCCGTCGCGGCAAGAATTCGAAAGAGGATCAGGAACTGAACCGGCGGATTGACGAGCGCGTCGAGCGTCTCGATCTCACTCGCCGCAATCGCGACAGGGATTCCTGACCGAGATTCGCAGAGCCAATCCGCAGGCAGGCTTCCCGCGATGATCCCGGGATAATACGGCGATCTGTTCACGCAACGTGCGCATCTAACGCACTGTACTCAACCTGTTCTTCTCACAGGGCGCAGTTATGTTTCCGTAGTTCTCCGCGTTTGAGAACGAAGTTCCGCCGGAACGATCGCGCCGGTTCCCGCATTGGCCATATAGAACCGGCCATCCTCCGGCGAGAACGGTCGGTTCAAGCCCGCGGCGGATCGTCCCCTCTCAACCACCCCCTGGAAGACGGCCGCCGCGGGTCCTGATCCCGCGGCAAGCTCAGCGCCACCAAACTCAGCGCCAGCCCAAGGTGGGCGCGATCTGAGTCAGGATCGTCTCGATGACATGCGCGTTGTAGGCGACGCCGAGTTGATTGGGCACGGTCAGAAGCAGGGTGTCGGCCTCGGCGATCGCCTCGTCCGTCTTGAGCTGCTCGATCAGTCTGTCCGGCTCGGCGGCATAGCCGCGGCCGAAGATCGCGCGCGTCCGCTCGTCGATGAAGCCGATCTGGTCCTCCTCCTGCCCGTTGCCGAAATAGGCGCGATCGCGATCGTCGACCAGCGCGAAGATGCTGCGGCTCACCGAGATGCGCGGCGCCCGGGTGTGGCCGGCCTCCTTCCAGGCGGCGCGGTAGGCCCGGATCTGGGCGGCCTGCTGGATGTGGAAGGCTTCGCCGGTCTCGTCGCTCTTCAGCGTCGAGCTCTGCAGATTCATTCCGAGCTTCGCGGCCCAGACTGCCGTGGCGTTCGAGCCGGCGCCCCACCAGATGCGCTCGCGCAGGCCCTCCGAGAGCGGTTCGAGCCGCAGCAGGCCGGGAGGATTGGGAAACATCGGCCGTGGATTCGGCTGCGCAAACCCCTGTCCGCGCAGCATGTCAAGGAAGATCTCGGCGTGACGCCGCCCCATGTCGGCGTCGGTCTGGCCCTCGCCCGGCTGATAGCCGAAATAGCGCCAGCCATCGATCACCTGCTCGGGTGAGCCGCGGCTGATGCCGAGTTGCAGGCGTCCGCCGGCGATGAGGTCGGCCGCGCCGGCGTCCTCGATCATGTAGAGCGGATTTTCGTAGCGCATATCGATCACGGCGGTGCCGATTTCGATCCGGCTGGTCTTCGCGCCGACCGCCGCCAGCAGCGGGAAGGGCGAGGCCAGCTGGCGGGCGAAGTGATGGACGCGGAAATACGCGCCGTCCGCGCCGAGCTCTTCGGCGGCGACCGCGAGGTCGATCGATTGCAGCAGCACATCGGCGGCTGAGCGGGCCTGCGATTGCGGCGAGGGCGTCCAGTGCCCGAACGAGAGGAATCCGATTTTTTTCATATCGGCAATGTAGGCATGCCTGACGCAAATTGCGATCGGTTGCGTGATACGGCGGTGACACGAAAGTGTTTATCAACCCGTGAAAATTTCTGCAGCCGGGGCTTCGGGTTTGGATGATTCCCCATCGCGTGCACGGCGCATGCATCCAGGTCCTGCCGCCTGCGCCGTTGTGCAGCTTGCGATGATGCGGCGCGCCGCTTAGCTTTCGGCGGCCGTTTTCCCGCCACCACGTTTCCGCAGGTCCCGATGTCGCAGCCCGTTCTGTTTCAGCCGATCACGCTTCGCGGCGTGACCTCCCGAAACCGCATCCTGATTTCGCCGATGTGCCAATATTCGGCGACCGACGGTATCGCCAATGACTGGCACCTTGTGCATCTCGGCAAATTCGCCCAGGGCGGCGCTGGGCTCGTGATGGTCGAGGCCGCGGCGGTTACGGCCGAGGGCCGCATCACCCATGGCGATGTCGGTATCTGGAACGACGAGCAGATCGCGCCGCTCGAGCGCATCGCGGCCTTCCTGAAGGACAACGGCGCTGTGCCGTCGATCCAGCTCGCGCATGCCGGCCGCAAGGCCAGCATGCAGCGTCCATGGTACGGCAATGCCGCACTCGACGAGGCCGACCGCGCCCGTGGCGAACTGCCATGGCGGACGGTGGCGCCGAGCGCGATCCCGATGGAAGACGGCTGGCTGATGCCGCACGCGCTCGACGTCGCCGATCTCGCAGCGCTGCGCGAGCAATGGCGGCGCGCCACCTTGCGCGCGGTGGAGGCCGGTTTCGAATTCGTCGAGGTGCATTGTGCGCATGGCTATCTGCTGCACGAATTCCTCTCGCCACTGTCGAACCGCCGCAGCGATGCCTATGGCGGCGACCGTGCCGGGCGGATGCGCTATCCGCTCGAGATCATCGAGACCGTGCGCGTGGCCTGGCCCGCGGAGCGGCCATTGTCGGTACGCATCTCCTCGGTCGACGGCATCGACGGCGGACTCGCGCTCGAGGACCAGATCGCATTCGCCCGGGAAGCCAAGGCGCGCGGCGCCGATCTGATCGATTGCTCGTCGGGCGGCCTGCTCGGTTCGGCGACGGCGGCGCGGATTCCGCGCGGCTACGGCTTTCAGGTGCCTTATGCCGCCGAAATCCGCCGCGCCGCCGATGTTGCCACCATTGCAGTCGGCCTCATCCTGCATCCGCAGCAGGCCGAGGATGTTCTGGCGGGCGGCCATGCCGATCTGGTCGCGATCGGCCGCGAAGCGCTGTTCGATCCGAACTGGCCGCTGCATGCCGAGCTTGCGCTTGGCGGCAGAAGCGGCGAGGTTTTCGCGTCCTGGCCGAAGCAATATGGCTGGTGGCTGGAGCGGCGCGAGCCGGGCCTGCGCAGGCTCGAAGGCCCGCCGCTGCCGTTCCGCAAGATCTGACATGAAGCCCTGAGAGGTCGTCATCATGACATCAATCGCAAAGCGTCCCTATCGTGGCGTCTTCCCCGTGGCGCCGACCATCTTTGATGCCAACGGCAATGTCGACCTCGAAGGCCAGCGGCGTTGCATCGACTTCATGATCGACGCCGGCTCCCACGGCATCTGCATCCTCGCCAATTTCTCCGAACAGTTCGTGCTGACCGATGCCGAGCGCGAAACCGTGATGCACGCCGTGCTCGAACATGTTGCGGGGCGGATTCCCGTCATCGTCACGACGACGCATTTCTCCTCGGCGGTCTGTGCGGCGCGCAGCCGGGAGGCGGAAGCCGCCGGTGCCGCCATGGTCATGGTGATGCCGCCCTATCACGGCGCGACCTTCCGCGTGCCGGAGCCGGGCATCTATGAGTTCTATCGGGTGGTATCGGATGCCATCAAGATCCCGATCATGATCCAGGACGCGCCGGTCGCGGGCACGCCGCTCTCGGTGGATTTTCTGGCGCGAATGGCGAAGGGGCTTGCCAATATCAGGTACTTCAAGATCGAGGTGCCGATGGCGGCGAACAAGCTGCGCGGCCTGATCGAGAAGGGCGGCGCCGAGATCGAGGGGCCGTGGGACGGCGAAGAGGCGATCACCCTGATGGCCGATCTCGACGCCGGCGCCACCGGCGCGATGACCGGCGGCGGCTATCCCGACGGCATCCGCCAGATCATGGATCCGTTCTTCGCGGGCCGGCGCGACGAAGCAGTGCGGGCCTATGCGCGCTGGCTGCCGCTGATCAACTACGAGAACCGCCAATGCGGGTTGCAGGCCTGCAAGGTCCTGATGCGCGAAGGCGGCGTCATCAAGTCCGACATGGTGCGCCATCCACTACAGCCGCTGCACCCGGCTACGCGAGCGGGGCTGATCGAGATCGCGCGCGCGCTCGATCCGGTCGTGCTGCGTTGGGGACGGTAACAGCGCTTATGCGTCCCACGCCAGTGGCAGATCCAGCAGGCCGCGGAACGCCCAGCCGCCGATCCGCGGCGGCTTGTCCTCGATCAGGCGCAGGTTTTTCAGCCGGTTGAAGATCGCGGGCAGCGCGACGTCGGCGACCATGGCGCGCGAGGCCCAGGCGCCGGCGCAGAAATGCGGGCCGGCGCCGAACGCGATGCTCTTGCTGGCGTCGCGGCGCACGTCGAACGCGTCGGGCCGGTCGAAATGCTTCTCGTCGCGGTTCGCCGAGCCGAACATCAGGAACACGCGCTCATTGGTCTCGAACGCGACGTCCCGGATCGTCCAGGGCTTTGCGATCCGCCGCGGCGACATGCCGATCGGCGAGATCCAGCGCGCATATTCCTCGAACACCTGCAACCACGGGACCGCGCCGCTGGTCGCTAGCGCAAGCTGATCCGGATGGGTCAGCAGCGCCCACACCGTTCCGGCGATCGCGTCGCGCGGCTCATTCTGGCCGCCCGAGATCGCGAGCTTGATGTTGGCGCGCACGCTTTCCATCGGCATGTCCGTTTGCAGCATCACGCCGAGCAGGCTGAGATCGGGCGTCTTGCGCAGCACCGGCACCATGTCGTCGATCGCGGCATCGATGCCCGAGGTCGCCGCGTGGCAGCGCGCCTCGATCGCCGGGTCGCCGACATAATTGGCGATCCCGTCGATCATGCCCTGCGACCAGGCGTTCATGTCCTGGAAGCGCATGTTGGTGAGGCCGGTGATCGACTTCAGGCATTCGGCCGAGAACGGCAGCGCGAAGGCCTGCACGAAATCAACCAGCCCGTCCGGCTTCAATTCGTCGAGAATGCGCGTGGCATGTCGCTCGAATTGCGCGGTCCAGTGCGACCTGACGGTCTTCGGCGAGATCGCCGGGAAGATCGCCTTACGCTCGTTCATGTGCGCATCGCCGTCCTTGCGCATCATGTTGTGGCCCATCAGTCTGTTCATCAATCCTTCGGGCTGGTGCGACGAGAACACGTCGATCTGCTTCTCGGAGACGAAGATGTCGTCGCGGTTGCACAGCAGGGTGCTGCCGAGCTGCGGCACGAAGGCGATCGGCGCTTCCTTGCGCATCCGCGCGAGCGTCGGATAGGGGTCCTGCCAGAAGGCTGGCACATCGATGTCGAAATGGGGTGCGGTGCTCACGACTTGATCTCAGGTTGGCCTCAGGTTTCGGGCCAAGCATAGGCTGGAAAGCGCCGCCGGTCTGTCCCCACCGTTGGGGACAGACGGAAGCCACCGCTCAAGGCCCCCTCAGTTCAACTGGCGCGCGGACGCGATCAGGCGCAGCGCGATCGCGAACAGCTCGTTCTGCGAGGAAATGCCGAGCTTGTCATAGGCACGCTTGCGATAGGTGAGGGCGGAGTGCAGCCCGATGCCGAGGTCGGCGGCGATCGCTTCCGAGCTGAGGCCGGAGAGGATGCGCAGGCAGACCTCCCTCTCGCGCCCGGTCAGCCGGGCGAGCGGTGCTGCCGTGGCAAACAGGGTCTGCAGCCGGGCGATCGGGTCGGCATCCGGCGCCATGTCGCGCTGGAAGTGCCGCGCCACGGCCGCGGTCAACGCGGGCGCGACCGCGGCCAGCCGCGCGATCTGTTCGCGGCTGAAGCGGCCCTGCGCTGTGATCTGGTAGAAGTTGACATAGAAGCAGGTGTCGCCGGTCCAGATCGCGGAGGCGAACTTGTCGACGATGTCGGAATCGTCGAAGAAGATCTTGCGGTAGCCGTCGCTGTACATCCGGCGAGCAAAGTTCGGCAGCACGATCGGCGTGGCCTGCGCCTGCCCCTCGAACACCGCATCGCGGTTCGGGTCGGCCTGATGGAAATGTTCGGAATAGGCGATCCCAAGCTCACGCCCGGTCGGGATGTTGCCGACGTCGAGCAGGCACGCGGTGGACCGCGGGCCTGTAAACGAGAACACCATGCAGTGGCCGACGCCGGCGACGCGGCGCAGCGAACCGATCAGGGCTTGCGGAAAGCTGTCACGGCCGATCGCCAGCAGCGCCGGCGTGATGTCGCTGACGACAGAAGTCTTGAAGGCGAAATCTGCCTTCATGGCGTCCTCCCTGTGTTTCGGGAAGATTAGCAGCGACATCACCGACTTGGAAGCGGACCATAGCGTATTCGAGTGAAGTGGGGCCCGGTTCGCGCGAAGAAAACGAGTCGAACAAGAAGCTCGCGTCAGGCGCCCGGCACCTGGTCGAGGAAGCCGGTGATGCTCCTGATCCGGCCGTCCTTCAGCATGGCGAAGTCGGTGCCCTTGATCGGGCTGTCGACGCCGTCGGGTCCGAGACCCCAGGAGAAGCGGACATGGTCGCCGAAGCCGTTCGGCTCGCCGATCAGCTTGAAGGTGAAGTCCGGAAACTTCTGCTGCACGCCTGCGATCAGCGCGTCGACGCCCTCATGGCCGTCGCCGCTCATCAGCGGATCGACATAGCGCGCATCGGCGGTCCAGTTCTGGCTCAGCATCTCCCGGCGCCGGCTCGGCGTCCGCTCGTTCCAGAGCTCGATGTAATTGCGGGCGATGGTGGCGTGGTCGGTCATGGTGCTCTCCTTCGATGGGCCGGACTGTGCGGCTGTCCGGACTATCGAAGGTTCGCAGGCATCGATCGATTACCTCGGAGGTCATCGCGCGAGCTACGGCGCGATTGTCAGCACCGCCTTCATGTTGGGATGGTAGCGGCAGTAATAGTCGACCGTACCGGCCTTGGTCAGAACCGACTTGACCGTTTTCTTCGGCGCAATCGTCACATCGAAGTCGCCGTTCTTCGCGGTGGCGGTGTGGGCCAAGACGTCCTTGTTGACCCATTCGATGGTGTCGCCGACCTTGGCCGATACCTCGGCCGGCGCGATTACCAAATTCTCCATCACGATCTGGATGGTGGCCGCATGCGCCGGGACAGCCGTCGCGCCGAACACGAGCAAGGCGAGCGTTGCGAGATAGCGTCCTGGCAACATCATGCGTCTCCCTATTTCAGGCTGGCCGCGACATGTTCGGCATGCTGCTGGTGGCCCTGGAAGATCTTCAGGCCGGTCTCCAGCAGGCCCTTCAGCTCGGGATTGCTGGCGGAGGGGATCAGCTGCGTCTCCAGCGCCGTGTTGACGGTCTTGTGGTAGGCGACCTCGTTGTCGATATAGGCCTTGTCGTAGGCGGTGCCCGTCAGCTTGCCGAGCTCGGCAAGCTTGTCGGCCGCCTGCTTCGACAGCGCCTTGCTGGTGTCGTTGTCCTCCGGCGTCACCTTCAGCTTCTTGACGAGGTCGAGCGCCTGCTTGTTCACCGCCTCATGGTCGCGCGCCATGTCCTGGGCGAACGCCTTGACCTCCTTGTTGGACGCCTTCGCCTCCGCCTGCTTGGCGGCATTGATGTCGATCACGCCGGCGGTGTAGGCGATGTGTGCGATCTGCGGATCGGTCGGCTTTGCGCCCTGCGCCAGTGCTGCTCCGCTGAGAACGCTGAGCGCGGCGACCGCGATGCTCAATCGAACGAACATGGTTTGACACTCCTGTTGAGCCGGGCGTAGCGCGCGGCACGTTGTTGGTTGCACAGGAGTTGGATGGTGCGGACGCGCAGAGGTTCCCGAAAATCTATGCTGTGGCGCCGAGCCGTTTCAAAACCGCCTCGGTCAATCGCTCGCAGCGTCTGCCCGCAAAGGGAAAGGCCTCCATCACGATGGGGCCGATCTTCCGCTCGACATTGTCGCGCAGCATGGTCCGGGCACGGTGCAGGCGGGTCTTCACGGTTTCCGGCTTCAGGCCGAGGATTTCAGCGGTCTCCTCGACATTCATGCCCTCGATCACCCGGGTGATGAAGACGAGGCGGAACGCCTCGGGCAGTTCATCGATAGCGCGCTCGACAACATGCTGGATTTCGCGTTGGGCCATGGATTTTTCCGGATCGTCCGCTGACGACAAGGGGAACTGGATGATCTGGGCCTCAAGGGCGCCTCTCGGCAGCTCGGACCATTCCACGCTTGTGTGCCTGCTGCGCAGGCGGCCGAGCGCCTCGTTGATCGCGATCCGCGACAGCCAGGTCGAGAGGCTGGAGTCGCCGCGGAACTGGTCCAGATGGGTAAAGGCGCGCACATAGGCCTCCTGAACCACATCCTCGGCCTCGTTATCGTTGCGGAGGATGCCGCGCGCCAGCCGGAACAGCCGGCGATTGTTCGCCTGCATGATGGCGCGAACCGCGGCCTCGTCGCGGGCGAGCGCGCGTTGCACCAATTCGGCATCGCCAGAGCTGATCGGCGGTGGTTGCTTTACCTGGGCCTGGCGCATGGCTGGATCGCCTCACTGTTCACTGATTATCGACATTAGATGCCGCGGGGCCGGCCAGGTTCCCGAGAAAATCGTGGTTGGCCAAAACAGCCGTCAATCAGTAGTCACGGTCTGATATAGGCCTCCGGATCGCCCCGCGCATGCGCCTCCATCGCATCGAGGAAGCAGCGCACCTTGGCCGGGACAAATTGCCGCGCGGGCAACAGCGCGTGCACGTTCAGCGGCTCGCAGGCGTGGTCGGGCAACAGCCGCCGCAACTCGCCGGCGGCGACCGCGGCGCGGGTGTAGCTTGCGGTGACCCGCAGCACGCCATGACCAGCGAGCGCCGCCTGCAGGCGGACATGGGCATTCGAGCTGGTGAGCCGGGCGCGGTCGACCGCGAGATGCTCGACCGCACCGCCGGGAGCGGTGATCGCCCATGGCGGATCGCTCGGGCCGGTCAACAGCGGCAGCTTTCTCAGCTCAATCAGCGTGCGCGGCTCGCCGAACTTCTCCAGCAGCGCCGGCGCCGCGAACAGGCCGCGTTCGAGGGTGAAGACGCGGCGGATCACGATGTCGGCCGACGGCAGCGGCGCCTCCAGCATCGCGAACACGATGTCGTAGTTTTCGGCGATCGGGTTGACGATGTCGTGCTCGACATCGATCCGGATCGCAAGCTCCGGATAGCGGCCCATCACGGCGCAGGCGACCGGCCCTGCGTGATGCGCGCCGAATTCGTAAGGCGCCTTGATGCGCAGCGTGCCTGCGACCGCGCTGCTCATCGCCAGCGCCTCGCTGTGGGTGTCGTGCAGCGCGGTGAACAGCGGGCGCACCTTGCGATAGATGGTCTCGCCGGAATCGGTCAGCCGCAGGTGTCGCGTGGTCCGCTCGATCAGCCGCAGCCCGAGATTGGCCTCGAGACGCTGCACCGCAGCACTGAGGCTCGATTTGGGATGTCCGAGCACGCGCGCGGCCGCGGTGAAGCCGCCATGCTCGACAACCTCGCAAAACAGCTCCCAATCGCGCCACTCCATGGCCGATTGTCCATCCAGCGGTACAGTGTGTCCAGCCAAATCGGATTATCGCGGTGATCGCAATCACCTAACCTGGTCGCAACCAAATCTGCATCGGAAGGGCGAGATGGTCGACGACAACGGAATTTTCCTGCGCAACGCCTGGTATGTGGCGGCGCTGAATCACGAGCTGATCGACGGCAAGAAGCTGGCGCGCACCATCCTGGAGCGGCCGATCGTGCTCTATCGCGGCTCGAGCGGAAAGGTGGTCGCGCTCGACGACCGTTGCTGCCATCGCGCCGCGCCGCTCTCGATGGGCCGCGTCGAGGGCGACGACATCAGGTGCATGTATCACGGCATGAAGTTCGCGGCCGACGGCAAGTGCATCCAGATTCCCGGCCAGGACGCGATCCCCGCCAAGCTCGGCGTGCGCAGCTATCCCGTGGTCGAGCGCTACAACATGATCTTCATCTGGACCGGCGATCCCGAGAAGGCCGATCCGAAGCTGATCCTGGATTATCCGCCGCTCGAAGATCCAAAATGGCGCGGCTTGCCGGGCTACATGCACTACAAGGCCAACTGGCTCCTGATCGTCGACAACCTCAGCGACTTCGCCCATCTCGCCTTCGTTCACACCAACACGCTCGGCGGTTCCGAGGAATACGCCTACAAGACCAAGCCGGTCGCGATCGAGAAGCTGGACGACGGCTTCCGCGTCGAGCGTTGGCACATGGGCGCCGATGCGCCGCCTTACCACAAGAAGGTGATTTCCAACCGGGCCGATAAGGTCGATCGTCGCAATATCGGCCGCATGATCGTTCCGGGTATCTTCACGCTCGATACCACGTTTGCGCCGGCCGGGCAGGGCGTGGAGAAGGGCGCTCAGGTTCCGGGTACGCGCTCATATCGCAACGCGCAATTCATGACGCCGGAGACGCGCTCGTCGACGCACTTCTTCTGGAATTACCTGCACGACTTCGACACCGACAACCCCAACATCGCGCTGTCGCTGCGGCATTCCCTTGAGGAGGCCTTCAATGAGGACAAGGACATCATCGAAGCCCAGCAGAAGGTGTTCGACGTTGATCCGGACTATCAGCTGCTCGCGATCGGCGCCGATGCGCCGCTGACCTATTTCCGCTGGCTGTTCGCGCGCAGGATCGATGCGGAGAAGGGCGCGGCACGCGCGGCATAGTCGCTGAAGCGACGGCCGTCACGGCCTGATCGCAAGCTGCGCCGGGATCGCGAGATCGTGACGTCCCGGCGTGGCTGCACTCCAGCGGGTTTGGCGTAAAGTGATCAACTTGAATTCGTCGGTTTTCGATCAGGGTCAAGGCTTCGACCCGCGTTGGCCAGACTTTCCTGGTGGCGATCAATCGGTGAATGAGCTTGCGCGACAAGGCGGATCCATCGGAACGAAGTGCGAGCGCCAGCTGGGTGCAGGACGCCTGGCTGTGGCCGTTTGAAGCCACGCGATTGGCGCTGGACATCTACTCGCAGTGGTACCCCAATCGCGCGCCGGAGCCGGCGGATGCGTCAGGCGACGCGGCGCTGCCCTGGACGACGGCCCACTCGGTCGCGCTTCAACTGCCGTCGATGCGCCTGCTGGACTTTTCAAGCGCGGTCGAAGGCCCGCCGCTGCTGGTCTGCGCGCCCTATGCGCTGCACCGCGCGCAGATCGCGGATATTGCCCCCGGCCACAGCCTGATGGAGGCGTTACAGCAGGCGGGTCTGGCGCGTCTCTATCTCACGGATTGGCGCTCGGCGGCACCGGAGACGCGATATTTCTCGATCGACACCTATCTGTCTGATCTCAACGTGGCCGTCGACACGATCGGGCCGCCGGTCGACCTTGCAGGTCTCTGTCAAGGCGGTTGGCTGTCGTTGCTTTATGCGGCGCGCTTTCCCGGCAAGGTGCGGCGGCTCGTGCTTTCAGGCAGCCCGGTCGACGTCTCGGTGCCGTCGGAGCTTTCCAGGATGGTCGCCTCGCTGCCACAGCAAGGCTTCGAGGCGATGGTGCGCCAGGGAGATGGGATCGTCAGTGGCAAGCACATGCTGCAGCTCTGGAGCATTCCGTTCAGCCTGCCTGACGTGGAAGCGGCGCTGCAGCGGCGCCTCGACGGCAAGTCGGAGGATGCAAGGGCGCTGCTCGATCGTTTCACGCGCTGGAACAGTGAGACGCTCGATCTGCCGGGCACCTACTACCTTGAAGTGACCGACTGGATCTTTCGCCAGAACCGGATCGCCGCCGGTGACTTCGTCGCGCTGGGCTGCAAGATCGATCTTGCTGCGGTGAAGCTGCCGGTCTTCCTGCTCGCCGCGGAGAACGACATCGTTGTTCCGCCCGACCAGGCATTTGCAACAATGCGGCTGTTGGGCACGCCGCCCGCGTGGCTGCGAAGGGAGACCGAGCCCTGTGGCCATCTCGGCCTGTTCATGGGCTGCAGGGCTCTGGCCGGTTCATGGCGCCGGATTGCCCGCTGGCTGCAGTCCGATCTCGGTGAGGCCGCGGGCGAGCGATCGCGGATCAGCGCGTGAGTGCAAAATGAAAATGCCCCGAACTGCAATTCTGCAATCCGGGGCATCCGATATCCGTCGCGACAATTTGCGTCGCGTTTAGTTGCCGCGTTTACTTCGCCGCGACAACCATGATCTCGACATTGTACTGCGGCGCCGCGAGCTTGGCCTCGACGGTGGCGCGGGCCGGGGTGTTACCCTCCGAGACCCAGCCGTCCCACACCGCGTTCATCTCCGGGAACGTCTTCATGTCGGTGATGTAGATGGTCGCGCTGAGGAGTTTTGACTTGTCGGTGCCGGCCTTGGCCAAATGGCCGTCGATGATCGACAGGATGTCCTTGGTCTGGTCGATGACGCTGCCGCCCGCGGCCTTGCCGGCGACGACGCCGGCGAGATAGACGGTGTTGCCGTGCACGACGGCCTGGCTCATGCGCGGGCCTGTTTCGAAACGTTGAATGCTCATTTGGGTCTCCACTTGAATGGCGGGCATGTCTATAGCGTTTTCAAGCGAAGTGGCTACCGGTTCGCGTGAAGAAAACGCGTCAAAACGAGAGAACCTCTAGCCTGCCGCGGCGACCACCGCCACTGCACAATTTGCAGCACCGCTCACGGAAAACGCGCGAAGAAGGCCCAAATCGTATCGGCGCCGTCGATATCGCCGTTTTGTGGCCCGAGCAGCGCGGCCGCCAGTTTCGTAAAATGGGCGTCCGGGAAGTGGCCGGGCATGCGGTGACCTCCGCCATTCACCCGGTAGAGCACGACGTCACGTCCTTGCGGACAGACCGAGTCGATCCGTGTGACAGTTGATTGATCGGAAGGGTTGCGGTCGGGCAGATCGGTGGTTGCGGCGTCCTTGTTCTCGCAGCCATTGGTCCGCCGCCAGAATTGCAGGGTGCGTTCGGTCGACCAGAATCCGTCGACAGCGAAATAGCTGGTGCCGCGTCCACCCCGATAGGGGATCAGCGGGTCGACGGTGCCGTTCATCAGGAGCACCGGCACTGGACGCACAGGCCGGCAGGCGCCGGCGGATTCGTCGGTCAGGTTCATCACGACGCTGGCCGCCGCCGCGAACCGGTCGGCGCGTTCGCAGGCCAAGGTCATGGCCATCGCGCCGCCATTGGAGATGCCGGTGACATAGATGCGCTTCGGATCGGCGGTGCCGTCGCCCACCAGCTTCGCGATCAATTGCGCAATGAAGGCGACGTCGTCGGTGCCTTCCGGCGGCGGACCGGCGGCGCGCCGCGTGTTCGGCCGGGAGTCGGCCCAGGCGTGGTTCAACCCATCGGGATACGCCACCGCGAAGCCGTCGCGCCTGGCGATCAGTGGCCACGACGTCCGTGTGATCATGTCGGCGCTGCTCTGGGTCTTGCCGTGCAGCACGATGACGAGCGGCGCGGGCCTGGTTGCAGGTGGCTGCAGCGTGAATGTTCGCGTCGTGCCTTTGATGGTGAGTGAATCCGCGCGCACCGGCACGATGCTCAAGGCGATTGCGCCAGCCAAAGCAAGCATACCGATTGGACATCGTCGCATCGCCGAACAAGCCTGCTCCTGCCGCGGCGATTGCAGCATGCCGGCGAGGCGGGTTCAACCAGTCTTGCCGGAGCGTGGCGTCACGATCCGGCCGGCGGCTTCAGCGCATCGGCCCAGCGCGCGAACAGCGCGACTTGTTCAGCCGGCCAAGCGCCGTCGCAGGGCATGGTCCCGGCCTCCAGCCGGGCCAGGATCTGCCGGCGATGCTTGATCACGTCCTCCTCCTTCCAGAGGTCGAAGGCGAACAGCATCGAGTTGCGATCCATGGGCCGGAACAGCGGCCGGATGTGCGCTTCGAACTGCAGCGCCTCGCCCGGACCGGGCAGCGCTATGCTGGTCTCGGTTGCGGCTCGCGCGTCGCCTTCAATTGCGGATGGCCGCGCAGCGGGCGTTGCGTTGCAGACCCACCACCATCGCGGCACCGGCATGTTCGGCGGCGGTTTTGCGCCGACGCCCGAATTCTCCACCGCGATCCGTGAGCCCCATTCGATGTAGGCGACGAAAGCGGCGCGGGATTCCGGATCGGACGGCAGCCCGGCATCGTCGGCGCTCTGCACCATGTAGGTCGCCCACAGCGCACGCTGCTCCGGCCTGATCTCCTTGCCGATATGTTGCGACACCATCCGCCGATAGCCGCCATAGCGTTCTGTGTAGAAGCGCGGGCCGCCGAACACCTCGCTGAGCCAAGCCGCCACCCGTTCGGGATGATCCGGCGACATCTCGGCGAACAGCGGACTGAGCAGCGGGTCTTCCGGCACATAGCGGCTGTAGAAGATGCGCGTCATGTCGAGCAGCGCGGGATAGCCGCCGGCCCATTCGAACAGCGTCGGCTCGCGCATCGGATCGGGAACGGGATCGTGAAACGCGACGTTCCAGTGCATGCCGCTGCAGAACGGCTTGTTCAGCGACGAGCCGCAGCGGCACAGGCTGACATGCTCCTGCGACGCGCCGGTGTTCTGTGCGATCGGCGTGCCGTCCTCATCGACCAGTTCGACATGGCCGGTGACGCGATAGGGGCCGTCCTTCGACACTTCGATCTGCGGCGGCCGGCTGACGTCGGACAGGTTGGCGTCGCGCACGGGGCCAATGCCGATCCCGAGCGCGCCCGATGGGCACCTGCGCACCGCGTTGATGAGATCGTCGAGCCGCGCGCCGCTCGGCGCGATGAAGGGCTCCTCGCCGAGATGAAACACTGAGCTGAGCCGGTCGGTGCAGAAGCCGGAATGCGCGCAGGTGCCGCGATTGTCGAACACATACGCCTGCTGCCCGGCATAGACGTCGAGCTTGTCGGGCACGCGCCGCGGATCCCTGGCGTCGGTGAAGCCGCGCGCGACGTGGCTGTCGTCGCAGAACGGTTTGGTCTGAGATTGCCCGCAGCGGCAGAGCAACACCGCCGCCTCGGCTGTAACAGGCACGCCGAGATGATCGACGATCGGAATGCCGGGCTCGGGTTCGTAGGGCCCGTTGCGTCTGACGGTGATGCGATTGCGAACCTGTTGCTGGTCGCTCAGTCGGTGGGCGGAACTGTCTTCTGTCATGCCTTGCAATGATCCCTGAACGCGCCCAGCCCGCGCAAAGCGTGCTTAGATGGATCGACGGCGGCTCTCAACGAACCAGATGGAAAGTGCCGCGGGAGAACGGGATGATCCGCAAGACCAAGCGCAAATATGGTTGCCCGGTCGAATTCTCGATCGATCAGCTCAGCGGCAAATGGAAGACTGTGATCCTGAGCCGGCTGAAGGTCAGGCCGATGCGCTATGGCGAACTGCGTCACGATATCCCGCAGCTCAGCGACAAGGTTTTGACCGAGCGCCTGCGCGATCTCTGCAATTCAGGCTTCATCAGGCAGGATCGCGGCGGCGGCTCCTCGCGCTACTGCCTGACCAAGCGCGGCGAGATGCTGAAGCCGATGCTGCAGGCGCTCTATGATTGGGGCGAGGCCAACGCCGACACGTTCGGCGTCCGCTTCCTCAGCGCGGAGGCGGATGAGAGGCGAGCGGGAGATCATTGAAATCAGGTTGGATCGGTCGGGCCGCAGCCTCGGTGCACCTCTCCCGCCTGCTCTGTCGCAAGGGCGCGTTGCCAAAATATCGAAAACAACCCCATGCAAAGTAGCCGGCGGCGGCGTTCGACCAGGCAACTTGACACGTCGGGCAACTCAGCGATATTCTTCTAATATTCCGAAATCGTGCCGGTGCCCCCTCACTCCGAGATCGGGCAAAACGCCGAGCCAGCGAAAGCGGCTGGCGCGCCCATAATTGAAATTACTCCCCGGATTCTAGAGGCTGGGGTTGATCGCTTTGCCCGTCTGCTGAATCCCTGTACGGGATCAGAATACTTGGTTTCGGAGGTCTATCGGGCGAGGCAGCGAGAGAAGCTGTCGTAGAAGGATCGGCTCTTGCGTCAATCATCGCTTGCAAGCGCATAGTATAAACAAAAAGCTCCGCCATATCATCGGCTACCCCTCTAAGCTCGGTGAGAGGTATGCGGAACTCGTTTTGCCGATTGGGGTCTCTAGTCGCTTTCTTTGAAAGGCTAATGATATCTTCGTCCGCGGATTCCAATATTGCGTGCTGCAAGATATTTCTATTCTCTGTGCAGATCTCGTAGCAATTCAGAAGATAAATAATCTCCTCTTGGACGCCATCCCTGCAGGTCGTTTTGGCGATGGCGCTTAGCAAATCAATCCTGTCTCGATTGTTGAGCTTGTGATAGAGCCTATTCGAGAAGTCAGTATCGGTTGGCATAACCGCTTTGAAGATAGTTCCGATTCCCTCTTCCAGGTAGTTGAACATCAGCGTGATCTGACCTAGCGCCTCTAGCTGAGCGCTAGAGGCAATCCTATTGAAACTTGTAGGCCAGTTGCCGTCCGGGTCTGTCATGGCAAAATCCAATATAGAGGTACGAAGCGTTTGATGAGCGCGCTCGTGCGCATGAAGCCAAAGCCCCACGAGGAGATGAAGATAGGGAAGGCTAAAGCAAAGGCAGCTAGGAGTCCTGCGAAGAAGCGCGCTTCTTCCAAGCCAAAAAGCGCCTAATTGCTGCAGTGAGGGCAATAGGGAGAGGGGCCAGCCCTTTCGCGGTTGCTATTCGAACTCTAACCCACAGCCTTCGCCGCCGCGCGTCCCGCATTGCGGCCCGAGAACAGGCAGCCGCCGAGGAACGTACCCTCCAGCGAGCGATAGCCGTGCACGCCGCCGCCGCCGAAGCCGGCGGCTTCGCCGGCCGCGTAGAGCCCGCGGATGATCTGGTGATCATTTCCGAACACGCGCGAATCCAGATCAGTCTCGAAGCCGCCGAGGGTCTTGCGGGTGAGGATGTTGAGCTTCACCGCGATCAGTGGGCCGTGCTCGGGATCGAGGATCCGATGCGGCTTCGCGGTGCGGATCAGCCTGTCGCCGATATAGCGGCGCGCATTGTGCAGGTTCATCACCTGCGCATCCTTGACGTAGGGATTGGTGATCTCGCGGTCGCGCGCCTCGATCTGCGTCTTGATGGCATCGAACTGCAACAGGTCGCTGCCGGCGAGCTTGTTCATGGCACTGACGAGATCGGCGAGATTGTCGCGCACGATGAAGTCGGGGCCGTGCTGCTTGAAGGCTTCGACCGGCGCCGGCGCGCCCTTGTTGGTGGCGCGCTTGATCGTCATGCGCCAACTCTTGCCCGTGAGGTCCGGGTTCTGCTCCGAGCCTGAGAGCGCGAATTCCTTCTTGATGATGCTCTGGGTCAGGATGAACCACGAATAATCGTAGCCCGTGCCCATGATGTAGTGCAGCTGCCCGAGCGTGTCGGAGCCCGGGAACAGCGGCGCCGGCAGCCGTTTGCCCGTGGCGTCGAACCACAGCGACGATGGTCCCGGCAGAATCCGGATGCCGTGCCGCGGCCAGATCGGGTTCCAGTTCTGGATGCCCTCGACATAGTGCCACATCCGGTCGCGGTTGATCAGCCGGCCGCCGGCCGCCTCGGTGATGCCGATCATGCGGCCGTCGACATGTTCGGGCACGCCGGAGATCATGAATTTGGGAGGTTCGCCGAGCCGCTTCGGCCAGTTCTGCCGCACCAGATCATGATTGCCGCCAATGCCGCCGGAGGCGACGATCACCGCCTGCGCGCGCAGTGCGAAATCGCCGATGATGTTGCGGGAAGAACTCTTGCCGCGTTCGACGCCTGTCGGTTCCAGGATCGCGCCGCGCACGCCGTCGACCGCGCCGTTGGTGACATCGAGCGCATCGACCCGATGGCGGAACTTGAACACCAGCCGACCGCTTTTCGCGGCCTCGCGTGCGCGACGCTCGAACGGCTCGACGATGCCGGGACCGGTGCCCCAGGTGACGTGAAAGCGCGGCACCGAATTGCCATGGCCCATCGCGTCGTAGCCGCCGCGTTCGGCCCAGCCGACGACCGGGAAGATGCGATGGCCCATCGCGCGCAGCCAGTCGCGTTTCTCGCCCGCCGCGAACGCCACATAGGCTTCAGCCCATTTGCGCGGCCAGTGATCCTCCTCACGATCGAAACCGGCGGTGCCCATCCAGTCCTGCAGTGCGAGGTCTGCGGAATCCTTGATGCCAAGCCGGCGCTGCTCCGGCGAATCGACCAGAAACAATCCGCCGAACGACCAGAAGGCCTGGCCGCCGATGCTCTGTTCCCCTTCCTGGTCGAGCACGATGACGCGTTTGCCCGCGTCGGCGATCTCGGTTGCGGCGACCAAGCCTGCCAGCCCGGCGCCAATCACGATCACATCCGCATCGTCAGCCATGTTTTGATTCCCCCGTCCCGCTGCGATTGAAGACCGCGCGATTGTATGCGGTCAACGCCAAATGGACCTTGCCTGTGGCGGCGCGGCACCAAGCAGCCGTGGCAGGCTGTTCCAGTTTGGGACCTTTTCCACGCTCCACTGCAGCGCGCGCGCAACACCCAATTTGAATTTGTTTTGACCGGCTTCGCTCGTCTGGACAAAAATCCGCGGCCGCAACACGCTCACAACCAACTTGCATCACAAGACCAACAGATTCGGTTTCGACTGGGGCTGGCCAATGAAGTTGATGACGGGGTTGCTCGCGGCGGTTCTCCTGCTGGCGGGAATGGGGGCGTCACAGGCAGTGGTCAGAATCGCCGACGATCGCGGCGGCAAGATCGGGGTCTATGTCGACAGATATCAGGACCTGCGCACGTCGGGTGAGACCGTCATCATCGACGGGTTGTGCGCCTCGGCCTGCACCATCGTGCTCGGCAAGGTTCCTCATGACCGGATTTGTGTGACGTCACACGCCAGTCTCGGCTTCCATGCGGCCTGGGATTACGGTGACGACGGCCGCCCGGTGCCCAATCCCGAAGCCACCCATATGCTGTACCTGATGTACCCGCCGGCCGTCCGCAGATGGATCTCCGACCGCGGTGGCCTGACCCGCCGGATGATCTTCCTGCGCGGCAAGCAGCTGCAGGCGCTGTACAAGCCGTGCTATCTCAACGCCCAGGCCTCGGCGTCGAAGCCCGAGCACTGAGCTCCGGCTGATCTCTGCATTTAATCCCCGGCGTGATCCGGCCGCTGCCGGGAGTAGCCTCGCTATCATTTGACGGCCTGCGACCGCCGTTGCGCTTGCTGCCTGCCGGAACCCGGCTTATCTCAACCCTATGGTTCAGCCGATCTCCACCCGATCCGAGCTCGTGACGGCTCCGCAGGGCCGGGTGGCATCTGCGATCCTGTGGGGCGCTTCCGGTATCGGCGGGGTGGTCCTGCTTGCCGCTGCGGCGCTCTGGTTCCACTACGGGACCGCGGTGTTTTTCGAAATGATCACGGCCGGCATCTCCGCCTGCTTCTGACAAGGATGTCCTGCCCATGCCTCGGACCACTCGCCCGCTGGTGATCTTCGCCGCCTTCGCCGGCAGCCTCGCGGTCGGCCTGTTCCTTATGCTGTGGGCGGTCGGGGGCCTCCGCACTGTTGCCGCCCCGGCCGCGATCGGCGGCCCGTTCCAGCTCACCGACCAGGTCGGCCAGACCGTCACCGACAAGAACCTCCAGGGCAAGCCGACGCTGATCTTCTTCGGCTTCACCCATTGCCCGGACGTCTGCCCGACCTCGCTGTTCGAGATTTCCGAGGTCCTGAAGGCGATGGGCAAGGACGCCGATCGCGTGAATGCCTATTTCGTCTCGGTCGATCCGGAACGCGACACCGCCACCGCGATGAAGGACTACCTTTCGAGCTTCGATCCGCACCTCAAGGGCCTGACCGGCGACCCCGCCGCGATCGCCAAGGTGCTGTCGAGCTATCGCGTCTACGCCAAGAAGGTACCGCTGAAGGATGGCGACTACACGATGGATCACACCGCGCTGATCTATCTGATGGATCGCGACGGCCGTTTCGTTTCGCCGTTCAATCTGAAACGGACGCCGGAAGAGGCGGCGGCCGATCTGAAACGGTATCTCTGATTGCCATTTCCGCTTCAGAATTAACCCAATCGGCGCTCGCATCACGCGCCGGATGGTCTATAAGCCGTTCAATTCCCTAAAATTGCCGGTTATGCCAGATTTGTCCGCCCAGCCCTTTGCCGTCCGCTCGCGCCAGCTTTGCATGGCCGCGGGGGTGATGGCGGCTGGCTTGCTGGCTCTGGCAGGCCCTGCGATCGCGCAGACACCCCCCACCCAGGCACAGCAGGCGCCCGCGGCCAAGACGGCTCCCGCTCCAACTCCGGCTCCTTCTGCCAGACCGGCCCCTGCACCGACGGCGCCTGCGCCGCCCCCGGCCGCTGCCGTGCCACCGACTCCAACTCTGCCGCCCAAGGCCGCTGCCGAGGCTGCGCCGCAGGCGGTGCCGGGCTTCTGGGACCCGCGGCGCCGCCCGGATAGGCCGGACCTCTCGCGCCTCACCGTGATCCGCTTCCTGACCGAGACCGACTATCCGCCGTTCAACTTCACCGGGCCGGACGGCAATCCGGCCGGTTTCAACGTCGACCTGGCGCGTTCGCTCTGCGACGAGATCAAGGTCACCTGCACCATCCAGATGCGCCGCTTCGAGACCCTGATCGATGCGCTGGCCACCAACCGGGGCGATGCCATCATCGCGTCGATGGCGGTGACGCCGCAGCTGCGCGCCAAGGTCGATTTCACCGATCCCTATTACCGCGCGCCGGCACGCTTCGTGTCGCGCCGCGACAATGTGATGCCGGAAATCCGCCCGGAATTTCTCGAGGGCAAGAAGGTCGGCGTGATCGCCGGCACCTCGCACGAGGCCTACCTCAAGGCGATGTTCACCGACGCCGAGATCCATTCCTATCCGGATAACGATGCGCTGCGCGCGGCGCTGCGCCGCGGCGAGGTCGATTTCATTTTTGGCGATGCGATCTCGCTCGCGTTCTGGATCAACGGCACCGATTCCGGCGAATGCTGCGCGTTCTCCGGCGGCCCCTTCGTCGAAAGCCGCTTTTTCGGTGAGGGCGTCGGCATCGCCGTCCGCAAGGGCAACGATCTGCTCCGGCAGTCGCTGAATTGGGCGCTGTTCCGGATCTGGGAAAAAGGCCGCTTCACCGATCTGTGGCTGCGCTATTTCTCGATCAGCCCGTTTTGAATCCGTCATTCCGGGGCGATGCATGGCATCGAACCCGGAATCTCGAGATTCCCCGATGCACAATTGTGCATCTGCGGTCTGGTGCTAACGCACCATCCCGGAATGACGAACCTGCCGTCGTTTTGCATTTTGCCGCGAAAGCGTTAGTTTTCGCGGCCTTTTTGGAGAAAGCCTGAAGAATGTCCGTGATTGATCTTGCTGCCAGCCCGAGCGACCTGCGGGCGCTCGCCGAACAATCCAACGCCTGGCCGTTCGAGCAGGCGAAAGCGATTGTGGCGCGGCTGAAGAAAAATCCGAAGGACGAGGTGCTGTTCGAGACCGGCTATGGTCCATCGGGCCTGCCGCATATCGGCACATTCGGCGAGGTCGCGCGCACCACGATGGTGCGCCACGCCTTCCGCGTGCTCACCGAGGACAAGATCAAGACCCGCCTGCTTGCCTTCTCCGACGACATGGACGGCCTGCGCAAGGTGCCGGACAATGTGCCGAACAAGGAGTTGCTGGAGCAGCACCTCGGTATGCCCTTGACCAAGGTGCCGGACCCGTTCGGCACCCATCCGAGCTTCGGCCAGCACAACAATGCGCGGCTGCGCGCCTTCCTCGACCAGTTCGGCTTCGACTATGAATTCGCGAGCTCGACCGAATACTACACCTCGGGCCGGTTCGACGCCGCGCTGCTGCGCATGCTGGAGCGGATCGAGAAGGTGATGGCGATCATGCTGCCGTCGCTGCGCGAGGAGCGGGCGGCGAGCTACTCGCCGTTCCTGCCGATCTGTCCGCGCACCGGCCTCGTGCTCTACGTCCCGGTGACGGCGCACGACGCCAAGGCCGGCACGATCTCCTACGAAGATCCCGACACCAAGGAGAGCGTCACCGTTCCCGTCACCGGCGGCCGCTGCAAGCTGCAATGGAAGCCGGACTGGGCGATGCGCTGGTACGCGCTCGGCGTCGACTATGAAATGGCCGGCAAGGACCTGATCGACTCGGTGAAGCTGTCGGGCAAGATCTGCTCGGCGCTCGGCGGCACGCCGCCGGAAGGCTTCAACTACGAGCTGTTCCTCGACGAGAAGGGCCAGAAGATCTCGAAGTCGAAGGGCAACGGGCTGACCATCGACGAATGGTTGCGCTACGCCTCGCCGGAATCGCTTTCGCTGTTCATGTACCGTGAGCCCAAGGCGGCGAAGCGGCTCTATTTCGACGTCATCCCGCGCAATGTCGACGAGTACCAGCAGTTCCTCGACGGCTTCACGCGGCAGGAGGCGCGGCAGCAGCTGCAGAATCCGGTCTGGCACACCCATTCCGGCAAGCCGCCGCAGGCCGACATGCCCGTCACCTTCCAGCTCCTGCTGACGCTGGTGTCGTCGTCGAACGCGGAGAATGCCGAGACGTTGTGGGGCTTCATCGGCCGCTACCGGCCGGGCGTGACGCCGCAGACCCATCCCAAGCTCGACGCCATGGTCGGCTACGCCATCAACTATTATCGCGACTTCGTGGCGCCGACCAAGCAGTTCCGCGAGCCGACCGATGGCGAACGCGCCGCGCTGCAGGATCTGCGCGATGCGCTCGCCAACATGCCGGCGGACGCGACCGCGGAAGACATCCAGAACGTGGTCTACGAGATCGGCCGCCGCGAGCCGTTCCTCGACACCGTCAAGAAGGGCAAGGACGGCCGTCCCGGCGTCTCGCTCGACTGGTTCAACATGCTCTACCAGGTGCTGCTCGGCCAGGAGAAGGGCCCGCGCTTCGGCTCCTTCGTCGCGGTCTACGGCGTGCAGAACGCGGTCAACATGATCGACGGCGCGCTGGCGCGGTCGTCGTAGATCGATGAGCTTTCACACCATGGTCGTCCCTGCCTAGTGCGCAATTGCGCACGGGAGCAGGGACCCATAACCACAGCTGCGAGACGGTAGCGTAGGCTGTGGCCTAAGCTCGTAACGCACGACCATTCGTGGTTATGGGTCCCGGCTCAAGGCCGGGACGACAGCGATGATTGCGGCCGCCACAGACGACAAGCCCGCAAAATCCGGATGGCTGATCCTCGCCAATTTCACCCAAGGCCGCCGCCGGATTGCGCTACACTCCGTCCCATAAAATCAGCATGGCCTCCGCCGAGAGGCCGGCACAGATGGGAGCATGCGCATGCAGTTCAGGGTTTCGCCGACATCGCTGCAGGACAGTTCGAGCGCCGAGGAATGGCAGGCGCGGGTCGATCTCGCGGCGGCGCACCGGCTCGCCTTCAACCACGGTTTTTCGGAAGGCATCTTCAACCATCTCACTTTCGTGGTGCCCGGCCGCACCGACCGCTACTACCAGATCCCGTTCGGCATGCATTGGTCGGAGGTCACCGCGTCATCCTTCATGGAGGTCGGCATCGACGATGCCGAGGTGAAGCGCGGCGAGGGCGAGGTCGAGCGGTCCTGCTATTGCATCCATGCGCCGATCCACAAGGCGCTGCCGCAGGCCAAGGCCGTATTCCATACCCATATGCCCTATGCGAGTGCGCTGACCCGGCTCGAGGATCCGCGCATCAAGGAGATCGGGCAGACCGAGGTCGGGCTGTCGGAGGCGATCGCCTATGACGATCGCTACACCGGCCCCGCGCTCGATCCCGAGGAAGGCGCACGGCTCGCCAGGGTGATCGGCAACAAGACCATCCTGTTCATGGCCAATCACGGCATCTCGACCGTCGGCGCGACCGTCGCCGACGCCTATGACCGGCTCTATTACATCGAGCGCGCCGCGCAGGTGCAGATCTACGCGATGTGGACCCAGCAGCCACTCAAGCAATTGCCGCAGCACGTGGTCGAGAAGACCAAGCGCGATTTCCGCGACGACCATCTCTACAACGGCCCGACCCCGGCGCAGCGGCATTTCGATGCGCTGAAGCGGATGCTGGACCGCAAGGAGCCGGACTACGCGACGTAAGGGAGGTCGGACGGCTCTCCAACTCGCTGTCGTCCCGGCGAAGGCCGGGACCCATTACCACAGGGTGGAGTTGTTGAATCGCGCTGTGGCCCCAGCTTGCTCAAGTTCAATGAGTGGTGGCTATGGGTCCCGGGTCGCGCTTCGCTTCCCGGGACGACACCGGTTTTGTGGTTGTCGTTTCGTCGAGCTACTGACTTGCCCACACGATGCGTGCGATCCACACCACCTCTTCGGCGTCGAGCATGCGGTCGGGGTGCTCCGGATTGAGCGACGCGAGTTCCAGCACCTTGGCGGTGCGGCGCCTCAGTTCCTTCACCATCACCTCGCCGCCGGTCGTGCGCACCACGACGCGGTCGCCGCGGCGGATCGCGGTCGCGGGTGACACCACGATGATGTCACCTTCGCGATAGGCGGGCTTCATCGAGTCGCCCTCGATCTCCAGCGCATAGGCGTGCTCGTCGGTGGTGGCCGGCAGCGCCACTTCGTCCCAGCCCTTGCCGGCGGGAAAACCGCTATCGTCGAAAAAGCCGCCGGCACCGGCCTGGGCGAAGCCGATCAGCGGCACCGACTGGCCGCCGCGCGGGCCATCGCCGAGCAACTGCACGAAGGTCTCCATGCTGGCATTGCTCGCGGCGAGCGCCTTGGAGAGCGATTCGGTCGACGGCCAGCGCTCGCGCCCGTCGCCGGTCACGCGCTTGGACTTGTTGAACGTGGTGGGATCGAGGCCGGACTGCTTGGCAAGGCCGGACGGCGACAGGCCGGCGCGTTCGGCGAGCCGGTCGAGCGCGGCCCAGACCTGAGCGTGGGTCAGCGGTCGGGCGGCTTTGGGCTGTTTGGCCATCGAGGGCATCCCCGGGTGCTGTCCTAGGAATTATTGCCTGAAACTCGCGAATTTCGCAAATCTGCCGTGTTCTGTGTCCCGGCGCCGCTTGAGTTGCGCCGCCGCCGCCGATACGGTCCCTCGCTCACCCGGTGGCGTCTGGGGCCATCCCCATCAAATCCGGATAAAACCCCAAGAGATTCAAGGACAAAGGGAGCGCCGGCCCGTGCCTATGATCTACAAAATCACCCCCGCTTCGGCCTGGCGTGAGGCCGAGCGGCAGGGCGTGTACCGGGGCAGCGCGGACGACCAACGCGACGGCTTCATCCATTTTTCAACCGCCTCCCAGGTGGCCGAGACCGCGCGCAAGCACTACCACGGGCAAACCGGCCTGTTCCTGGTCGCGGTCGATGCCGATGCGCTTGGCGACGACCTGCGCTGGGAGCGTTCGCGCAACGACGAGCTGTTCCCGCATCTCTATGGCGAGCTTGACCTCGGCGCAGTCATCGAAATCCTCGATCTGCGCGCGCGCTCTGACGGCGGCCACGACGTTCCGGAGCTCAAGCCGTGATCCGTGCCTTCGACGCCTTCTCGCTGCCGCTGCTGCGCTGGTTCGATCCGGAAGATGCCCATCGCATGGCGATCCAGGGCCTGAAGCTGCTGCCGCCGATCCGGCAGCGGGTGGATGATCCCAAGCTCGCGGTGCGCGCCTTCGGGCTCAACTTTCCGAATCCGATCGGCATGGCGGCGGGCTTCGACAAGAGCGCGGAAGTGCCCGACGCGCTGCTGCGGCTCGGCTTCGGCTTTGTCGAGATCGGCTCGGTCACGCCGAAGCCGCAAGCAGGCAATCCGCGGCCGCGGCTGTTTCGCCTGGAGCGCGACGAGGCCGTGATCAACCGCATGGGCTTCAACAATGACGGCGCGGAGGCCGTGCTGCGGCGGCTCGCCGCGCGGGCCGCCGGCGGCGGCATCATCGGGGTCAATGTCGGGGCCAACAAGGATTCGTCCGACCGTGTCGCCGACTACGTGAAGCTGATCGAGACGTTTGCCCCGGTCGCGAGCTATTTCACCGTCAATGTCTCCTCGCCGAACACGCCGGGCCTGCGCAATCTGCAGCAATCGGCGGCGCTCGACGATTTGCTGGCGCGGGTCATCGATACCCGCGAGCGCGTGCGCAAGAACGCCGGCGATTCGCCGGTGCTCTTGAAGATCGCGCCGGATTTGAGCCTCGCCGAGCTCGACGATGTCGTGCACATCGCCCGCTCGCGGCGCGTCGACGGCATGATCGTCGCCAACACCACGCTGGCACGTCCCTCAACCTTGCGCGAGGACAACCGCGCCAAGGAGCAGGGCGGCCTGTCGGGCCGTCCGCTGTTCCGCTTGTCGACGCGGATGGTGGCCGAGACCTATGTCCGCGTCGAAGGCGCATTTCCGCTGATCGGCGTCGGCGGCATCGACTCCGGTGGCGCCGCGCTGACGAAAATTCGCGCCGGCGCCAGTCTGATCCAGCTCTATTCCTCGCTGGTCTACAAGGGCATCGGTCTGGTCGAGGACATCAAGCGCGATCTGTCTTCGACCCTGCTGCGCACCGGCCGCGACTCGCTGTCGGAAATCGTCGGCGCCGATGCCGCGACCATCACGGCCGAGGACTGGCCGGTGAGATAACCACTCTCTCGTGCCCCGGATGCAGTGCAGCGCGCCGCAGTTGCGGCGTGGTGCGCTGCTGGTCCGGGGCCCATGGTTGACATAGGTCCCGGCTCTGCGGCGCGTCAGTTCGTGCCGCACCGCCTCCGGGACACGAGAGGCTTAGCCGGGCCACGCAGCCTTGAACGTCTTCCAGAACAGCGCCGGATAGCGCAGGCCCTGCAGGCCGCCGCGTGCGACGTAGAAGCCGAGCAGCGCGATCCACAGTCCGGTGTTGCCGAACGAGCTGAGTGCCCACCAGGCCGCGAGGAAGATCGCGAGCGAGGCCAGCATCAGATTGCGCATCTCGCGCGCCCAGGTGGCGCCGACATAGATCCCGTCGAAGCCGAACGCGAACACGCCGGGCAGAGGTGCCAGGATCACGAACACCAGGAAGTCGCGCGCTGAGCTGCGCACGTCGTCGCTGGTCGTCATCAGATTGATCAGCGCAGGCCCGAACAGCGCGAACAGCACCGACACGACCAGCGCAAAGCCGATGCCCCAGAGCAGCACCAGGCGGGTCGAGTCGGCAAAGCCTCGTGCATCGCGCGCGCCGAACGCGCGGCCGCACAGCTGCTGGGCGGCGTTGGCGAGCCCGTCGAGGAAGAAGGCGCTCACCAGCAGGAAATTGTTCAGCACCGAATTCGCCGCCAGCGTGACGTCGCCCTCGCGCGCGCCCTTGGCGGTGAAGAACAGGAACACGATGATCAGCGCCGCGGTGCGGACCATGATGTCGCGGTTGACCGCCAGCATCCGCATCAGCTTGGCGCGATCAAACAGCGTGGCCGCGGGAACGGCGAAGCCGCCTTGCGAGATCCGCCAGGCCGCGATGATGCCGGCTGCAAAGCCTGCACCCTCGGCCAGCACGGCGGCGATCGCGGCGCCCGCGATGCCTGCGCCATAGACCTGCACCAGCAGCACGGTGGCGGCCACGTTGATGAGATTGACCACGATCTGTAGGACGAGCGCCAGATTGGCGCGCGCCTGTCCGACCAGCCAGCCCAGGATGACGTAGTTGGCCAGCGCCAGCGGCGCCGACCAGATACGGATCATGAAATAGCTCTTGGCCGCGTGCGTGACGCCTTCACTGCCGCCCATCAGCTGGAACGTGATCGTGGCGAGCGGCACCTGCAGCGCGATCAGCGCAGCCCCGATCAGGCCGGCGACGATGAAGCCGCGGACCAGGATCGCCGCATATTCCTGCGGTTCGCCCGCGCCCTGCGCCTGCGCGGTGAAGGCCAGCGTGCTCATGCGCAGGAAGGCGAACAGCCAGAACAGGCAGTCGAAGATCACCGAGGCCATCGCCACGCCGCCGAGCAATGCGGCATCGTCGAGCCGGCCGATCGCGGTGGTCGAGACGATGCCGATCAGCGGCGTGGTCAGGTTGGCGACCATCGCGGGTCCGGCGATGGCAAACACCTGGCGGGTCGTGATCTTTGGGTGGGCGGGCGCGTGCATGGCTACAGTTGCGAGGAATGTAGGCTTCTATCGCGTCAACCGCCGCGCGGCCATGCTGGAATTGTTCTCAGAGCAATGCGCTGGTGAGGGGGCGGAGCCGCCGACAGAGTAATCGCGTGGTCAGAATACGATCACCATGCCGTCGCTCGCCGCCGTGTAGGGCAGGTCGTCGACGCGGCCCAGCATGTCGTCGCTCATGTGGGTCAGCACCACGCGCTTCGCGTTGATGGCGGGCAAATGCTGTTCCAGCGTTTTCAGGCTGAGATGGTTCTTGACCATCTTGTCATGGGTATAGGCTTCGGCGATGAAGAGGTCGGCATCCTGCGCGGCCGGGATCAGCGCCTCGGTCCACTCGGTGTCGGCGCTGTAGCTGATGACGCGGCCTTCCGCCTCGATCCGATAGGCGAGGTGCGGCCCGCCGGATTCGCCATGCATGACTAGGTAGGGCGTCACGGTCACCTCGCCAAAACTGCGCTGCTCCTGCGGTGCGAGCGAGACGACGGACAGATCGAAGCGCTGTTTGGTTTTGGAGGAATGCTCGAACATCACCTCCATCACCGCAGGCAGTTTGGTTTCGATCCCTTCGGGTCCGGCGATCACGAGCGGCCTTGCGCGGCGGGAGAACTGTGCGTCGAGCAGGAAGAACGGCAGGCCGGCAAAATGATCGCCGTGGAAGTGGGTGATCAGGATCAGGTCGATCGCCTCGCGATCGATTTCGAGCCGCTTCATCGCCGGGAGCGACGAGGCGCCGCAATCGATCAGGAAATTGGCCCGCTCGCCTGAGACGTGGAAACAGGTATTGAAGCGGCCACCGGAGCCGAATGCATCGCCGCAGCCGACAAATCGCAATTGCATCGGCTGCGAGCTCTCCTTGGGATCAGCGGCCGCGCGGCGCGCCGAACAGCCGCGACAACAGCCAGATCGGGACCACGATTACGGCGCCAAGCAGGAAGTAGCGCCAGGCCCAGTTGATCGCATCGAAGCCGAAATCCCAGATGGTCTGGAACAGCCTGCGGACGCTGTTGAGAATATTCCAGGGATCGAGGCCGATGGCGGCGAGCACGACGCCGACCAGGATCGAAAGCAGGATCAGCCGGAACGCCACCGCGAGCGGCGATCCGCCGAGAAAGCGGTACAGGCCGTCACTCCGGCCGGCCGGCAAGTCCCGGATATCGTTTGGCATCGCTTTCTCCTGGCGGAATCGCCCGCGCATTATAGGTCACGGCGCAGCACATGGGAAACCCGTGAGCCGCGATCAATGGCTGTCATGCGCGCTTCGGGTTTAATTTCCCGTCATGGAGATTAACAACCGTTCAAGTGTCTCCAGCCGGTCGGCTTCGCGCGGTGGCTTGTCCCAGCGCAGGCGGCTGATCCGGGGAAAGCGCATCGCGACGCCGGATTTGTGGCGCGGCGAGCGCTGCAAGCCCTCGAACGCGACTTCGAGCACCAGCCCCTGATCCGGCTCATGCACGACATGGCGGACGGGGCCGAACTTCTCGGTGGTGTTGCGGCGGACGAAGCGGTCGATCTGCAACAGCTCCTCGTCGGTGAAGCCGAAATAGGCCTTGCCGACCGGCACCAGCTCGTCGCCGTTATCGCCCCGGGTCCAGACCCCGAACGTGTAGTCGGAATAATAGGACGAGCGCTTGCCATGGCCGCGCTGGGCATACATCAGCACCGCGTCGATGATGTGCGGATCGCGCTTCCACTTCCACCACGGGCCCTTCGGCCGCCCCGGCAGATAGGGCGCGTCGCGCCGCTTCAGCATCACGCCTTCGACCGCGTCGGCATCGTCGCCGGCGCCGGCGCTTTTCGGATCGGCTCGCGCCGCGGCCAGCTCTTCCCAGCTCGCGAACGGGATGGTCGGCGACAGATCGATGCGCGGATCGTTCAGCCTGGCGACGAATCTTTCGAGATGCGCGCGGCGCTCGGTGAAGGGCAGCTCGCGCAGATCGTTCTCGTCGTCGCCGAGCAGGTCGTAGGCGCGCAGATGGATCGGAAACTCCTTGATCAGCTTCGGCGAAACCACCTTCCGGTTCAGTCGCTGCTGCAGCACGTTGAAAGTCTGCACGCGGCCCTCGCGCAGCACCAGCAGTTCGCCGTCGATTGCACCGGGCAGATGCAGCGACGGCACGAGGTCGGGGAAGCTGCCGGTGATGTCCTCGCCGCTGCGCGAATAGAGCCGCGCCTGGATGTGGCCGCGCGCATCGCGGCCGGCGACAGCCTGCACGCGGATGCCGTCCCACTTCCATTCCGCGCTGAAATCGGCGGCGTCGAGATTGGCGAAATCCGCATCCTCGATCGCATGCGCCAGCATCACCGGACGGAACGGCGTCGGGTCGCGGTTGACAGGCTTGTCGCCGCGGCCTTCGAGCCAGGCGAACAGGTCGAGATAGGGCGGCGACAGGCCGGGCCACATCAGCTCGATCTCGTGCGGATCCTTAGTCCCGAGCGCAGCCGCCGCGGTCTTCGCCAGCCGCGCGGAGATCCCGATCCGCATCGCGCCGGTGACGAGTTTTAGCAGCGCCCAGCGCCCGGTCTCGTCGAGCTCGTCCAGCCAGCGCGCCAGCTGTGCCGGCAATTCAGCCTTGCCGAGCGTTCGCAGCGTGGTGACGACGTCCGTGAGCGTCGGAGGAGGTGGGTTGTTGTGCGTGCGTACAATCTCACTGCTATCTCGCCCGCGGTACCCCTCTCCCTGCCCCTCCCCCGCAAGGGGGGAGGGAACCCATCCACCGGTGCGTCCCTCACCCACGTCAATCACCTCGATATCGCTGTGAGGTGAGCACGACGGCTGCGCTCCCTCCTCCCTTGTGGGGGAGGGTTGGGGAGAGGGGTGGCCCCGGAAAGGCTCGTTGTGAGATACGCCAGCCGCCTTCGGCCACATCAGCGCGACGGTCTCGGAGAGATCGCCGACGTAATCATAGGAGTAGCCGAACAGCACCGGATCGGCGCGTTCGGTGATCAGATCGCGGATCAAGCCCGGCTTGGCGTGCTTGAACGACAGCGCACCGGTCAGCGCCGCCAGCGCGTAGCCGCGGTCGGGGTCCGCGGTCTCGCGGAAATAGGCGACCAGCAGCTTGATCTTGTTGTTGCGGCCGGGCTCGTAGGCGAGGCGGTCGAGCAGTTGGGCAAAGCGGTTCATGTTTCGGCCTCGCCGGCGGGCTGGGCCTCGCCGGTGACCGCCGCCGTGTCGCCCTCATCCTCGTCGCCATAGCCGACGAGATCGAGCGGCCGCGCGGCAAGGCCCTTGCTCTTGCACCAGTGCACCAGCGCGTCTTCCTGGCCGTGGGTGACCCAGATCTCGCCGGCGCCGGTCGCGGCGATCGTCGCCGTCAGCCCGTCCCAATCGGCATGATCTGATATCACCAGCGGCAGCTCGATGCCGCCCTGCCGGGCTCGGGCGCGCACGCGCATCCAGCCCGACGCAAAGGCGGTGACCGGATCGGGAAAGCGCCGGGTCCAGACGTCGGATGTCGCGCTCGGTGGCGCCAGCGTGATGGTGCCGGCCAGCTCGGCCTTCTTCATGCCGCGCGCCGGCCGGAGCTCGCCGAGTGCAATGCCGCGCTCTTGATAATAGTACGTGATCTTCTCCATCGCGCCGTGCAGATAGATCGGCGCGTCGTAACCGGCCTCGCGCAGCAGCGCGATCACGCGCTGCGCCTTGCCGAGCGAATAGGCGCCGACCAGGTGCGCGCGCTCCGGAAACAGTTTGACCGATGCCAGCAGCTTGTTCACTTCGCCGGCCGCATCGCCATGGCGGAACACCGGCAGGCCAAAGGTCGCCTCTGATATGAAGACGTCGCACGGCACGAGCTCGAACGGCGCGCAGGTCGGATCGCGCGCGTCCTTGTAGTCGCCGGAGGCGACGATGCGGGTGTCCTTGCAGGTGACCGATATCTGGGCGGAGCCCAGCACATGGCCGGCGGGATGAAACGTCACCGTGACGTCGCCGAGCCTGATCTCCTCGCCGTAAGCGACGGCCTGCACTGAGCCGGCGAAATTCTCGCCATAGCGCAGCCGCATCATGTCGAGCGTTTCCTGGGTCGCGAGCACCGCGCCATGACCCGCCCGCGCATGGTCGGAATGGCCATGCGTGATCAGGGCACGTTCGACCGGCCTGACAGGATCGATGTGGAAGCCGCCGGGCTTGCAGCAAAGCCCGGCCGGGACGGGCATCAGGATGTCTTGCGGGCGCATTGCCCCTATATAGGCGCTCGATCCCTGATGTTTAGCAGTCATGCGCGGGCTTGACCCGCGCTCCCATCTCCGGAAAGAGTCGGTGCTTTGATGGATGGCCCTAACAGGCCGAGATCGGTTCCTGAAGGCAAGATCGGTTCGTTAAGAAGAGAATGGCCCCCCGCCTGTTTCTATCCTCCGGCGACCTCGTCGCCGACCGCCGCTACGAGTTCGCGCGCGACCTGCAATTGAAGGGCGATTTGTCGGCTGCCGCCGAGCTGCTCGAACAGGCGATCGAGCTGGCGCCGAAATTCTCGTCCGCCTGGTTCACGCTCGGCAAGATCCGCCTCGAACTCGGCCAGCGCGAGGCCGCGATCGCAGCCTTCCGCGCCGCGCGCGAAGTCGATCCCGAAGACCGTCATGGCGCCGGCCTGCATCTGATGCAGCTCGGCGTCGAGGCCGTCAGCGCGATGCCGCCGGGCTATGTGCAGACGTTGTTCGATCAGTATGCGCCGCGGTTCGAGGCCGCGCTGGTCGACGACCTCGGCTATCGCGGCCCGGCGCTGTTGTTCAAGGCCGTACTGTCGGTGCGCGCGAGCGCAAAGAAACCGGCCTTCTTCAAGCGCGCGATCGATCTCGGATGCGGCACCGGACTGGCCGCCGGCGCGTTCGCGGAGCATGTCGATCGCTTCATCGGCATCGACCTGTCGCCGCGCATGATCGACAAGGCGCGCGCCACAGCCCTCTATGCCGAGCTCGAGGTCGACGACATGCTCAACGGCATTTCGGGCAAGCCGGACGCCAGCGCCGAATTGATTCTCGCCGCGGATGCGATGGTCTATGTCGCCGATCTCGCACCGCTGCTCGCCGAGGCCGCGCGCGTGCTGCTGCCAGGCGGCGTGCTCGCCTTCACGACCGAGACCCATGACGGCGAGGGCGTCATCATCGGCGAAGGGCTGCGCTATGCGCACAGCGCGCCCTACGTGCGTGCCTCCGTCGCCGCCGCAGGGCTGACACTGGCGCTGCTCGACGATCTCTCGGCGCGCAATGAAGATAACATCCCGGCGCCCGGGCTGGTCGCCGTCGCCGTCAAGCCGTGATGCTTTCTTACCCTCTCCCCTTGTGGGAGAGGGTGGTTCGATGCGGTAGCATCGAAGCCGGGTGAGGGGTCTCTATCCGCGGATGCAGACCCCTCATCCGGCGCGGACGCTGTCCGCGCCACCTTCTCCCACAAGGGGAGAATTTTTGCCAGATCGTATAGCCCTATAGAGCTGTATAAAGCCCCGTAACCTACTGAAAAATTTTAACATTATTGAACCGACCTATCCTCCGCCGTATACTGCTTTCCAGCCCTGTACCCCGCTGTTTTTGATACTGGCAGGGCACTGCGACCGGAGAGCCCATGCCAAAGCCGCGATCATCCGCGCTCGAAAGCGCTACCAGCCGCCGCAAGTTGGTGGTCCGAAAGAAGCCCTACTGGCTGAAGCTGTCGCCTGGAATTGCGCTCGGCTATCGCCGCAATGAAGGCCCCGGCACGTGGTCAGTTCGATCATCGGACGGCCATGGCAGGCTGTGGGAGAAGCGGCTCGCGCTGGCCGATGATCTGGAAGCCGCCGCGCCACCGCATGTGCTGACCTTCTGGGATGTGCAGAAGGTGGCACTGGCATTGGCGCGCAAGCAGCCGCATGCAGGCGATGAGGGCCGCCCGATCACCGTTGCTGAAGCGCTCGACCGCTACCAAGAGGACCTGAAGGCGCGCGGCGGATCGATCTACAATACCGGAATGCCGCGCAAGCATCTCAGCACCGTCCTGCTGAGCAAGCCGGTGGCGTTGCTCGGAGCCAATGAGCTGAAGCGGTGGCGCGACAGCCTGATCGGCGGCAGCTTGCAGCCCTCCTCGATCAACCGCATGTTGAAGAGCTTGCGCGCGGCGCTGTCGCTCGCGGCGCGGCTCGATCCGCGAATCCAGAACGCCGCCGCGCGAGGGATCGGTCTGCAGGCGCTGCCCGATGCTGACCGGGACCGCAATGTCATCCTGCCTGACGATCAGATCAGTGATCTCGTGGCCGCAGCCTATGGACGTGATCGCGCGCTGGGCCTTTACATCGACACGTTGGCGATATCTGGGGCGAGGCCGTCGCAGGCGGCGCGGCTTACGGTCGCCGATCTCATCATCGCCAGCGCCAAGGCTCCGCGCTTATCGATGCCTAAAAGCGCCAAGGGCCGCTCGGCCAACCGCGCGGCGCGCAAGGCCGAGCGCGTGCCGGTTCCGATCACGCACGCACTTGCATTGCAATTGAAGCAAGCCAGCAAGGGCCGCGCCGCTGACGCGCCACTGCTGCTGCAGGCCGATGGTAGCTCATGGGGCGAGCGGCCTTCGGAGAACTACCGAGCAGCCGTCCGCGAAATCGTCGCCAGCCTCGGGCTCGATGCCGACGAGGTGACAGTCTACGCGCTGCGGCATTCCTCTATCGTGCGCCAGCTGCTGGCGGGCGTGCCGATCCGAATTTGCGCCAGCTCGCACGACACCTCGGTCGCGGCCATCGAGAAAACCTACAGTAAGCACATTGCGCACCATGCCGACGAGATCGTTCGAGTCGGGCTGCTGCACCACAAGCCGCGTGCTGGCGAGAATGTTATCCCAATGCGGTCCTGACCATGGAAAAGGCGCCGCGCAAGAAAGCTTTTTTTTCCGTGGCCCGATGGGCCCCGCTGAACGAGGCCCTTGTTCGAGCGAAAGAAGCCCTCAGCTCCTCCGACCTTGCAGAGCGCGATCTGCACGAGCATCTACGATCAGGGCGATTGTTATCTTCGATGCGGCGGATCGAGCGTGATGGCTCGGAGATATTTGCGCGCGTTAAGCCGCCGTTCTGGAACGGACTCACGCTGATGGAGACCCACGAACTTGGCTCGGATGGTCTTGCGAAGAGGTCGGGGAAGGTTCAGGTGCGCGGTCTTGACGTCAAGTTCGTCGCCAACGCCAAGCTTTGGTTTTTCGTGGCCCGTAGCGATCTCTACAGGCTGTATCCTGTCGGGGGCGCACGAGCCGACGCTGAGGACAGTGAGCATGCCGAGGACGGTGGGCCTTCGGCACGCCGCAAGCCGGGCAAAAAGCTGACGAATAACTGGAGAGTGTATGTGGCTGCCGAGCTGGCACGCTACGTCGAAGCCGGCAAGCCGTTGCCGTCGGCTAAGGACCTTGCCGAATATTGCCAAGAAAAGTGGGGTAATGAGCCTGACATCAGCGACATCCACAAGCTGATCAGATTCCTGTTCTAATTCCCCGCATCTCCCCGCATCTCACCTCGGGCCAATTTCAATAGAGGCCTATGTTTCGGCATCCAGTCAAGGAGACCGAACAATGGTGCGCAGAGAAGTAACAGGTCGAAAGCCGGGCGTAAGCCGCTTCGCGCTGAGCATTCCTGAATTCTGTGAATCGTTCGGTATCAGCGAAGCCTTCTACTTCAAGCTAAAGCGCCAGGGACTTGGCCCCGTCGAAATGAAGGTCGGCCAGCGCATTTTGATCTCGCTGGAAGCCACCGCCGCTTGGCGTGTCCAGCGCGAGGCCGCAGGCGCCGAGGCGACGGAGGGAGCCGCCTGAACGGTTGCGAAATCTAAAAGGAGGGCGGCGGCCGGGAGGAAAGGTCTCGTCAACTCAAACGCCCGGCCGCCGATTTTATCAATCCCGAGCTCTCGCAAAGCAGCAGGAAGATCATGCTCGATATCGCCCCGCCCTCGGCAAGTGTCAAGCCTCAGATCAGTGATGGGTTGTGCTGTCACAACCCATCAGAATTGAAAGTCCGTCTCGGCCAAGAAGCCATGGCGCGCCAGCGGCGGCGCTGGGAGGACTTTATGATCATTGCCGAAGCACTTGACGTCGGCCGCTCCGCGGTCATGCGCGAGCTGCATACCAATCAACCCTCAGGCCGCCGGTACGAAAAGGCAATGGGCGAGTGGTTGGTGGCGAACGGCTTTAAGGACATCGACAAGAGCGCCCGTTGCCGGCTGCTGGAGTGTCTTCGCCACCGCGAACAAATTGAAAAGTGGCGCGCGCTTCTAACGGACAGCGAGCGATTCAAGCTCAACCACCCGGACGCCGTCTTGCGCAAATGGAAGGCTGCGACTGCTATTCCCGACCCCAACGCGACGCCGAAGCCATCGCCCTATGCACAGCTCAAAACCGCGCACGTCCAACTCATCGAAGAGAACCATCGCCTTCAGCATCGGATCGAAGCCGCTGACGGTGACTTGTGGAAGCCGTCGGACTCGGCAGCGGATATTGCCGGAGTGATGGTTGCCACGCTGTCGCCTGCGAAGGCGGAACGCACCGCGAGGGAAATTCTCAAGAAGCTTAATGAACGGAAAGGCCACGGCATATGAAAAATCTCCCGATCTTCTCAATGTTGAGTTGGACCGGCTCGAACTTCCGCGTGCGGATGGCGGGCGAATTGATCTGCCCGCACTGTCTTCGTCCACTCCGCCCAAGCGCCGTCAGCCGCGAGACAGACGCCATTAACCTGATCTGCGAGCGTTGCCACCAGGACGTTCTGTGCGTCGAGCTTTCTCTCGAGGACCCGACGCCATGAAAGTCATTCTCCGAGCCAAGCCACTGGCAACCATGCTCAGCCTAGCAGCCAGTTGCATGGTCGACGCCAAGCTGAAGAAGATCGCTGCGTTAGACCACGCGCGGCTGGCGGCCGAGGGCGATCGCCTCGTCATCACCGCGAACGTGCTGGACTTTGTGCTGAAGCTTTCGCTGCCGTCGCTGATTGAGGCTGCGGGCGAAGTCGCAATAAGAAGTGAACAATTGGCCACGCTAGCTGCGGGTTTCCGCGGCGATGCCGAGCTCGCGATCAGCAGCGACGAAACAATGGTGTCGATCACCTGCGGGCGTTCACGCTTCAAGCTTCCGACGTTGCCGGTCGCCGAGCTGCCGCCCACGCCCGTGGTCGAGAATGAGGTTGGCTGCATCGCGCTTGAGCGCTCGGAGTTGCTCGCGCTGCTGTCAAAGCCGGCATTTGCGATCTCGACGGAGACCACCCGTTACTATCTCAATGGCATCCTCTTGCACGATACCGGCGACGGCCTCGCCGCAGTGGCCACCGACGGCCACCGTTTAGCGCGCGTTATCTTACCAGGTACGAGCGGGCTATCGCAGGACCGGCGTCTAATCGTTCCGCGGCCGGCGATGAGGGTCCTGCTGAAGTTGCTGGCCGACAGGGACGTGGAACTACTGACACTTCGGCGCTCGGCGGCGCTGATTGAAATCACGACCACAGCATTTTCATTCATCAGCAAGCTGATCGACGCCGAATATCCGGCCTACGAACGTCTCGTACCCGCTTCGACCAATAACACCGCGACTGTCGATCATCTGGCACTGGTCCAGGCCGTTGCCCGCATCGCGGCTGTAGCGTCTGACAACAAGCGCTCGCCGCTTATCGGGCTGACATGGAAAACGCCCGAGAAGGCACTGCAACTTTGCACTCCTGGCGCGCCCGAGATCGCCGAGGACACGATCGAGGCCGAAGTGTCCGGCCAAGGGCGGCTGGCTATCCAGATCAAGCATCTGATGCAACTGCTCGGTGAACTCAAAAGCCACCGCGTTCGCATCGATGCCGGGATGGGCGCGGGCAACGCCATCCTGATCACCGATCCGGACAACGCGAATTTCACGATCATTCAAATGCCGTGCGCCTGGCGAGCCCCGACTTCGCAAGCGAACTGAGAGACCCAAAATGCGGGCCGGCGCCTTCCGGCCAAAACGATGGAGAGAGCAAATGAGTATCCAAGCATTGCCTGCGATTAATACCAGCGAACGACTGATCCACGGCGAATTGTTGAAATGCGTCGACGGCAGATGGAGCACAAACGACGATTCCGCGTTGACCGGCACGCAGTTGCTGGCACTGACGACTGTCAAGGCAATTAAGCGGTGGCTTGAACCGGTCGAGACAATCGTGGATACCGGCACGGGGCTGCCGGACGTCGACGAACTCAACGCCAAAATACCGCGGACCGAATGGGATCTAGGCCTCGATGGTCAGCCGCGGCCGCCTTGGGAACAGCAGTATGTCGTCTATCTGCTCAACATCTCAGACGCGTCGTTGTTCACCTTCGCTAACGGGACGATCGGCGCGATGATCGCCTGGGAGCGGCTAGTCGATCGCATCAATTGGATGAGAGCGCTGCGAGGCGCCGCGGTCTTCCCGCTTGTCACGCTCGATAGCCGTCCAATGAAGACGAAGATCGGCACCAAGCTGCGGCCCGAGTTCTCAATCGCCGATTGGAGAGATCTCGGCAGCACCGGAAGCCCTGCGATCGAGAGCACACCATCCCGCGCGATCGAGGCCAAGACAACGGCACCCGTCGGCAGGCTGGTTAAGGCGCCGACGACGACAGAAGCGCTCGATGACGATATTGCGTTTTGAGCCGATGTTGCCATGCTCGAGCCGGACCGCGACCAGTTGGAAATCTTTGTCGACGCGCTGTTCCGGCGCGCCGGCGACAGAGGTTTTGTCGCGGTCCGCAGTTTCTTTGAAGGCGCAGACAAACCCTTCCGATTAAGTACCGCAAACCTTTCGGGAGGATTGCGATTTCTCATCGACGTCGCCGAGGACGACGCTAGACGGGCGGCGCAAAACCCAGCGCCTGTTGTCTTCTGTCCGCCGATCGCGGTCTTCGGCAACAAGGATCACGCACGCGAGCAGGACCTACTCGAAGGTCTGGCACTTAGCGTCGAATGCGACCAGCATCCCGGCGAGGCGTGCACAATCCTCGAAGACCTGCTTGGCCCAGCAACCGTTGTCGTCAAGAGCGGCGGCATCTGGGTCAACGGCGGAAATAATACGCCGGAAAACAAACTGCACCTGCATTGGCGTCTCGCCCGTCCGGCTACTGGAGAAGCGCTCGCTGCGCTCAAGCTTGCCCGCGATCTCGCGTCGCGGATGGTCGGCGGCGACCCCACCAACAAGCCAGTTTGTCATCCGATCCGTTGGCCAGGTTCCTGGCACCGGAAAGCCGAGCCCCGGCTATGTGAGATCGAGCAGGTTAACGCCGACATCGAGATCGAGCTTGAGGTCGTGATGGCAAGATTGCAGGCGGCGGCACCGCCGAAGCCGCAGGCGAACTCCGATGGTAGTACTAGCATTGGCGATAGCAGCGACTGGTACACTCTGGTCAACGGCATCATAAGCGGGGCGAGCTATCATGCGGCGCTGGTAGCGCTGGCGGCTCGTTTGGTCGGCAGCAGGATGCACGACGGCACCGCAATCAAGCTGTTGCGTGCGATCATGTCGGCCTCGACGGCGCCACACGATGCGGTGCGTTGGCAGGCGCGATTTGACGCTATCCCACGTATCGTCAGCTCGGCACGCGAGAAATATCATCGAGACGATGCGCCGCCAGCGGGCCCGTTGCCCTTCATCGATATGCAGCCTTGGGATAGCACTCCCGCACCATCCCGGCCTTGGGCCGTAATTGATCGCATTCCGATAAACCAGCCGACCTTATTTAGCGGCGAAGGCGCCGCCGGTAAGACCCTCGTCGAGTTGCAGCTTTGTGCCGCGCACGTCCTGGCACGAGACTGGCTCGGCGGTATGCCGGAACCGGGCCCGGCGATCTATTACGGCGCCGAGGACGACGCCGACGAGTTGCACCGCCGGCTTACCGCCATCGTCGGGCATTATGGCGTCCAATTTTCGGACCTTATCGCTGGCGGTTTGCACCTGCTATCATTCGCCGGCGCCGACGCGGTGCTGGCCATACCGGATCGGCAAGGCAAGGTGCAGCCGACGCCGTTGTACAATAAGCTGCTCGAGGCCGCTGGCGATATCAGGCCCAAGCACATTGGCATCGATGCCACAGCGGACACTTTTGCCGGCAACGAGATCGACCGCGCGCAAGTGCGCCAGTTCGTCGGCCTGATGCGTAAGCTGGCGATCGCAGCCAACGGCTCGGTGGTGCTGTTGGCGCATCCGTCTCTCACCGGGATTAGCAGCGGCACCGGCCTGAGCGGTTCTACCGCGTGGCACAACTCGGTACGTGCCCGCATGCTGCTCAAGACGCCGACAAAGGACAGCAACGACGAGCAGTCCGTCAGCGACCTGCGCGAGCTGTCGTTCCTAAAGAATAATTACGGCCCGCTCGCCGAACGAATCGTTCTGCGCTACCGCAACGGCCTATTCTTGCCGGAGGCCGGCCAATCCACGCTCGAGAAGCTCGCGCACGACCAGAAGGTCGATGAGACGTTCCTCGACGTTCTCGGCAAACTGATCAAGCAGAACCGGCCGGTCAGCCCGTCGGCGCACGCGTCGAACTATGGGCCGAAAGTCATCGCCGAGCATCCCGACGGCAAGGCCTATACGCAGCGCGATTACCGGGCCGCGCTCGAGCGGCTGCTGGCGGCAAGCCGCGTTCATATCGCCAGCTTCGGCCCGCCCTCGAAAACAATTCGGCACCTGGCGCTCGGACCGGCCGGATCGGAGGGGGTATGATCGGCCTTTCCGGTTACCTTCGGGGTTGCTTCCCGGTTCTTCCCGGTTGGGGTGTTCGGTGTTCCCGGTCCTATAGGGAGGGAGGACAGCGAACCTCCCTCCCTATAGGCCCAGCGACCGCGGCCGAACCAGGAAGATCTAAGCGCGCGCACAGCAGCTCGGGCGGCCATCGGGAGGACCGGATGACCCCCGTATTCAGATGATCGTAACAGACAGGAGCGCCAAGCGCAGGCTCGGCAGATATCCACGCACGACCAGCCTATTTGACGATTATGTTGATCTGAGCCGCCGCCTACATGAAGGGACACGACGGCATGGAGTGGGACCGCAATGGTAACCACTGCAGCCGCTTTTGAAGCAGCGGCTGATGGAAGCGCTCGCGCCACGCACGCAAGTGAGGCTTGGTGCCGTCCAAGGAAGGCCTCACAAGTTATTGGGCGCAAGACGTGCGTACGAACCAAATAACGAGTATTCATAACTATCTGTCGAGAACTTGCAATTTTTAGTTGCTCCTTTGCCTACTACCTGTTCACTTCAGTTGTTGCTATCCGAATCGGATAGCAACGGCCTCCTAGGGAAAGCATGCGGAACGCGGCTCACTCCAACCAGGGCAAGCAAATTCAGCTTGAACCCTCCAATTCGGTACGTCCGCTTCTAAGGTGGGCCGGGAGTAAACTTCGTTCTCTTCCCGAGATGTCGCCGTACTTTCCACAAGTTAGAGACCGATACATTGAGCTCTTCGCCGGCTCCGCTTGTCTATTCTTCCACCTCGCCCCCAAGCGCGCCGTCCTCGTTGATAATAATGTTTCTCTGATTGAGTTCTATAGAGTGGCAACGGACGATCCTGAAGGGGTCTTCAGGCGTTTCATTCGACTGCCTCGCAATCCTGAGACGTACTATCGAATTCGTCGCGCCTTTCCCTCTGAGAAAGACCCGCTCAGGAGAGCGGCCCATTTTCTCTACCTAAATCGCAACTGCTTCAACGGAATTTATCGGACAAACAACCAGGGCGGTTTCAATGTTCCGTTTTCAAAGGACCGCGTAGCGAACTATCCGACGCGCGAGAATTTTATTCTGGCCACTAATATACTGACAAAAGCCAAGCTCAGATGCGGCGACTTCGAACACGCGTGCGAGATGGAAGCAAAGCGGGGTGACTTTATCTATCTTGACCCTCCTTATTACCGGCCCCGGAAGCGAGTTTTTAGGGAGTATTCCTCAAAGCCATTCTCGAATGAGGATATTGATCGGCTCGAGTGTCTGCTTCGAGAAATTGACCAGACAGGCGCTCGTTTTCTTTTAAGCTATCCTGAATGCGCTATAGCGAAACGTCTCGCGGCTCAATGGAACCGGAAACGAATAAATGTTCGCCGTACGATCGCAGGAAGCGTAGCCGCACGCGGGCCAACTAAGGAACTTTTGATTTTCAATTACGACGTTACCGATGCCTAGTTTGCGCATTGTCGTCATCAGCGATCCGCACATGCATCAAAAGAAGCCTGTGGGCTCGTCACCATCGTATCTAAGCGCTCATCCAAACTTCAACGTGGCAAAGGTGAACCCCATCTTTGATGCTACCGAATTGGTCTGTTCACTCGGAAAACAAATTGATTGGATAATTTGTCCAGGTGACATTTCCGATCAGAATGATCCCATCTCAGCTTCCATTGCTTGGCAGCAGCTAGATGCCATGAGAAAAAAGATACGAGCTCGAAAACTTATCGGCACCGTAGGAAATCACGACATTAACTCGAGGCGTCAGGACGGCAAGGAGAAGCCCGAGCAAGCGTTAAAGGCATTGTCTCCGCCGTTCCCTTTAGCCGACAGAAGATTAGCCAATAAGTTCTGGGCAGATGATTATGTCGTTGTGAAAGACGGCGCTGCAAGCGCGACGTTCGTCTTGGTCAATAGCTGCGCATTGCACGGGATCGGATCAGGCTCAGAAAGCCCCTCATACGAACACGGCCTGATTAGCGACAGGGTCATTGAACGTTTAGCCTCTGAGCTTCCAGGCCGGATCTCCGCTATTAACATCCTCATTATGCACCATCACATCAGACAGCACCCTTGGATTCCAGACGATAGCAGTCATGCTGTTAATGGACCTCGTTTGATGGAGATCTTGCGTGAGACCGGTGTGCAGTGGCTGGTGGTTCACGGTCACCAGCATTTGCCACACCTCGCTTACGGAACGTCCGATAGCAATTCGCCTGTCGTTCTATCGGCAGCCAGTATTGCAGCGCAACGCTACGAAGTCCGTGGGCGGACTCCTCGCAACCAAATGCACCTAATAGAATTCGACGATGACCAAGCAGTGCGCGCAAAGATCTTTACTTGGAACTGGGCTCAAACAATTGGCTGGACGGAATCATATCCGGACTCGGGCTTACCACGCCAATGCGGTTTCGGCCGCCAGACAGGTCTTTCGGATCTCTGCACGGCAATTAACCATCACGTCAACAATCAGCCCACGAAACGAAGTGACTGGGCTGATTTAACAAGCGCGATTTCCGATCTATCATTCCTAGTGCCTGATGAGCTCGTCGAACTGATCGCACTGTTAAACAACTCAGGAACCGAAATTCTATACGACAAGTGGCAGTTACCGCGAGTGCTCGATCGAGGTAAACAACATACATGATCCACCAGTCGCTATTTGAATCATTCAATGCTCGTGCGCTCGAGCCAGAGCAAATTGGGAGGGGATTTATTTATTCACCTCCGTTTGCTGAAGTTGCTGCTCGCTCAAATTCTATTGTTCTAGGACCGCGAGGAAGCGGGAAGACCACACTCCTCAAGATGCTTACGCTACCAGCGCTTCGCTCATGGTGGAAACGGGAACGGACGAAAGAAACACAGCGGCTGATGGAGCAAATGGACTTCATCGCTATCTACGTTCCTTCGGACTTCACTTGGTATCCAGATTTCAGGCGCCCTATAAAAACCCAACCACCAAAGGATACTGATGACTTGCTGAGCTATGCACTTTTCCGAAGTCATGTGCTTTTGGCAATATGCGATACGTTGGGGTATATGATCGATCCCCTGCTCAAGGACGATCGATATCTAAGCAAGCTGGCTATCAGTAGCGATGAGGTTCTAGCAGAAAGGGCTTCTGGACTTCTTGCAGCGAGTTGGGGACTTGAGCCGCCCATTGGTGGTTTCTATGGTCTACGTAGCGCGGTGACCCAACGCATACGCGCGATACAACATCTTTTGACCCTAGTATCGATGAAGGCGCTATCCGCGAGCGAAATGCTGGATCGGCATGCATTCTTATCTGCGACGTTCTTCGACGATTTGAAGGAGTTTGGCGATGTGTTCGAACACGTATACAGCCGGAGGCAGCGGTGGGCTGCGTGCTTCGATGAACTTGAGATTGCGCCAGATCCAGTCAAGGTTCCCGTTTGGCAAAGCGGAAGATCTTTTGACTCGCGCTTTCTCATTAAAATTTCTGCGAGTCCCTACGATGAAAGCTTAACCGAACTGCTTCAGCCCAAGATGCCTATGGCGTCTCATGATTTCCGAGAGATTGACCTCTCGTCGCAGCCGCGACGAGAGATCGATCGATTTAGTAGGCGCATGTTTCAAAAGCTTTGTTCGGAAATAGGCACCAATCCAATACAGGCAGAACAACGTTTAGGGCCGTCCTTCTACGATGATTCGTTTGATCCTGATGTGGATGGACCCGCCACCGATAGCGTTACAACGCTCGCTTCCTCGGTCAGTCGTGGAAAAGGAGCGCGGCTGGCTCCCAATGGATTTTACAACAAGAAGTTCAGAAGCCTAGCGCGGAAAGATCCTAGTTTTGAGCAATACCTTGTTGCGCGAGGCATTGATCCAAACGGTATGGAGAAGTTGCCTGAGTTTCAAAAGGCCTCTCTTATTCGTAAGATTATCTCTACAGTGATCGTGCGAGATGAATTTCTCTTCGAGAGGGCCCAGAACGATGAAGCGAGGTCACGAAGGTATCGCGCGCGCAAGGTGATTTCACCGATTTATACTGGGGCGTATTCTCTATTCGCGCTTTGTGAGGGAAATCCGCGATGGATTATTGGAATGTTTCGGCCCCTAATCGCTGAACTGACAGGCGCAAAGGATAAGCTTGCGATGAAAGCGGTCGGGAGAGCCGAGCAAAGCAAACGTATTGAGCGGACTATCACAACGTTCCTGACATTACTTTCGACATTGCGGGCTCCATCCGGAGACTATCCAAGCAAGTCTATCATTGAATTAGTCGAACAGCTTGGGGACTTCAGTTTTGAGCAAGTCCTCAGTAAGGACTTCAACCCCGAGCCTGTTCTCTCGTTTACGATTGATCGCAGCGTGACCCACGAAGTTCAAAGCGCCGTAGGTCGCGCGATCAACCAAGGGGCACTTGTTATAGTGCCGCAAAGTACCGCGAGGCGTGGAACATCCGAGCTAAATAGTGCTGCTCCGGGTACGATTTCAGGCAAACGAGTTCGTTTGGCTTTCCTGCTCGCGCCGAGATACCGATTGCCGCTTGTATTAGGCCGGTCTATTGACCTCTCACCCGTTCTTCGTTCGGCTACACTAACCAAGCCTTCGTCGGAACAGCTGATATTGGGGGATCTGTTTCTTCCTACAGATCGATCGTAGCATGATATCGCAAAGCCACGTCCATTCATTGCGCGGTTCAGAGACGCATTCGTTCGACCTTTTTATCAACTCGTTAGGGTATGAAGAGCGAGCATCTTGCCTTCTTCGCGCGCAAAAGATTGAGGCCGCGTCGTTTATAAGCTTGTCGTTCGGCGAGAATGCCGTTTTGTACTTTGATGCGAACAAGAAAATTATGGAGGGCTTATCTGCTCACATCGTCTCAGACGTCTCAGCGTTCTTTAGGCATGAATTTCAGGAGCACCTAGATCTCCTCATTCGAAAGTTTGGCAGAAAACTTGTTGTCGGCATTGACGTTTCGTCGATGAACCGAACAATGGCCGCACTTTCGCTGTCCTCGATGTTTGCCTGCAACAACGATATTGATTCGTTCGAGATTTTTTATGTTCCTGCCAAATTTAAGGAACCAAATTTGCTATTTTCTCCCATCGAGCAAGTGGGAGCGGTAATACCCGAACTCTCGGGATTCGATTCTGAGCCCGCGCTTCCAGTCGCACTGGTGTTAGGCTTGGGGTACGAGTATGGGACAGCAGTCGGGCTAATCAATCAGTTAGAACCCAACTTTACCATTTGTTTTCGGGCGATTGGCAGTGATGACAATTACGATCGAGCCGTCCGAAATGCGAATTTAGACTTTGACTTTAATCCATACAATGTAGAGGTCACAGAATACGAACTTCTCGATCTTAAAGCGGCCTACGATCACATCGAGAATATTGTTCACTCGTTGGTCGGCTCGTACCGCGTTGTGATGGTTCCGATGGGCCCGAAGATCTTATCAGCGCTACTGGTTCTGATAGCGCTAAAGTATTTTGGAAAGGTTGCTGTATGGCGCGTCGCGCGACCATCTGAGCCAGCCTCAGTGGAACCAGATGACCTCTACGTTACTGCGCGTGTCGAGACCGCGAATAATCTCGCGCTAAAGGATTTGCGGCTATTGACTACAATGCTTCAGGATGATGCAACGGCTGTTCTTGAGTAATTCCATCCAAGTTGACGAGACGAAGCGTTATTCGTGCGTTCCTATGGAATCCGCATCGCACATAAAGCATCGATGTCTATAGTGCGGATGGCCGTGCAGTCGATTTGCTGCGTTGACATTCGCCTTAGACAACATCTTGTAAGGGCACGCCACCAGCCGAGCAGGCTGGGTCCGGCGACGTCTCGGTGCCCGAGCGCCAGCGCGAACATGTCACACTGCTGGCGCCACGGGAGTGGTAGTGGCAGTTCCCAGAGTTTCTGCAGCCGTGCGACCGACCATCGAGAAAGTATGGGTTGGCAATCAGATCCCGGCATAGGCCTAAGTGAACGTTGTCAGGGAACTCTTCGACTGCGCTGGATGCTCGCCCGGACAAGATGAATTGAGTTGCGGGAAGGCGCGTTGCAAGTTTTGCCGTCTCAATATGACGATCGCGCAATATGGGTCCAACGCTGGGATATATTAGCCGCTTGTCGATATTGTAGAATCCCGACGACACGTCGACGATGTCGACGGGCAAGGTACTCGCCTGATTCTGAAAGCTAGTTGCGCCATCGCGGTCGAAACTATCGTCACCCGTTCTCAGCGAAATCCTTAGCGATGTCTCCAAACCGGTTTGTCGCCCTGCTTTCGCCCATGTGGCCACAAGCGCAAGACAGTCCGCGGCGCCGTCGTAGAGTCGCGAGTCGAGGAGAATGCCGAAAAGGTAACCATGGGCGGCGTGTAGTTGGACATGCAGGAAGCCGGCCTCTGCGGCCAACTCCGTCCCGATCTGCAGGCAGGAGAAGAGCTGTTGCAGTCGGCGCGGGGCAATCGTGGCCGCGATTGCACGACTTCTTGCGATAGTCTCCGTCCAGTCCTTCGGCCGGAAGGACGTCACACCCTCATAGTTTTCCCAAGCGGTCGCGAGCTGGATGCCCGGCGTCGTGCCGCGCGATGCGATAGCCGAAGACAACGTCTTCCATCGCCGATTTCGGGACATCTTTGGCGTCACCGCGTTGACGGCGTGCCCTCCGGGAATGACTACGTTGCCGACGATCGCACACGTGAGGCTGGGCGAACTCCGTTGCTCATAGAACGCGAGCATCCGCCGGTCCGGCGCGCCGTCTTCGACGTAGCCGGTGTTCAATCCGACGAAGAAAGTCCGCCTAGGTCTTCCTGAGATACGCGTACCGCTCATCATTCAACCGCATCTTTTCAAGGACCGTCTCGGTGAGATCCGCGCCAATCAAATGCGCAAGTCGCAGCAAATAAATCTGGACATCGGCAAGCTCCATCCGGAGCTTCGGTTCTGCGGCGACGAGATCCGAACCCGCATAACCTGGTCTCATCATGGCTAGGTCAACCTTCTTGATCAGATTCGCAAATTCACCAATCTCCCCCATCAATCCTACGAGATCCCGAGATATCTGACCACAACGCTCGGCGTCGTCAGGAAGATCGACGGGAAAGCCGTGCATGCGGTCCGCATCGATCTGCCGACGGCAGAGACTGACCAACGTCTCCACGGCGGTTTCCGACGCCCGACTGGCGTTGAAGGGAGCCGGCTCACCGAGCCTCGGATCGCCGGCCAATTCTTCACGCGTCTTCTGGAGGTGCTTTTGAATTGGCCAGATTTTAGTCTCAAATCCGTGCTGGCCCTTATACGGATTGGAGGAGGCGGTCTCGAGAATCGTGAAGTCGACTTTGGCGATAGGCTCAAGCAGAGGCAGGACGATGTACTTATCGCTTATGTTCTGAGTCACGATGCCGATACGTCCATTGAATCCGGGATCGGCATAGGTAGCCACGGCGCTCAGACCTACGCTGAACAAAGAGCCCTTGCTGACGATGCGAGCGAACACCCGGTCGTTAAGCGCAAGGCGTTCGTGCGTGATGAGGACGACCCGATGTCCCGGTTTTATCAGCACGTCTCCTCCCGGAGCGACCGACCAGCGTTTCTCGTCCTCAGTTAGGTCGTAGTACACGTCTCCCATCCGAAGTTCGTAGCAGGCTCCCTTGCACCCCTGCAGGTCCGCGTCGAGCACGAGCTCGTTGCGAGCGATAGCGTCGGCGATCTCGTGGTCCGCCAGAGTTTTCATGCATCCATCCCAATATGCCCCTCGGCTTTTCGGGGCGCTGCCGGAGTGTTACACGGTCCAGATGTCCATGTCCCCCGTCTCCCGCTGCAGCGTCTATATCGAGAGCCTCGTCAACACCCCCGAGGGGCAAAAGCCGTTCGGATTCGCGACCGGGTTCCTGTATGCGGGCCCCAACGGAACGCGGTGGCTGGTGACGAACTGGCATGTCGTAACCGGTCGGAGACCGGATGATCCCGGCATGCTTCTCCGTGGAAAGCCAGCGAGTCCTAGCTCGCTTCGGTTCAAAGTGGAGGATGCAGGCGGCACTGGCTGGCAGCAAATGGAGCTCGCGCTCTATGATGCCGATGGACCGACGTGGGTCGAATGCGATCGCGACCAAGGGATAGATTTGGCGCTCATCCAATTGAAAGATAGGCCCCGCTTCCGCCTGCCACTTTCCCAGAGTTTTGCGCCCAACTCATCCATGATGCTTGAGCCGGGCTTGGAGGTCGTCATGGTCGGTCACCCGTTCGAACTCGGCACGCATGCAGCCTCTGCGATCTGGAAAGGCGCGATGGTCGCGAGCGAACGGGACACCACCGAGGGCAGACCATGGATTCTCGTCGATGCGCCCGGTGTCCCGGGCATGTCCGGGGCGCCCGTCTACTATCGTACAATCGTGTCTGCGCAGACGGGTGGCGATCGCCGGTCAGATCTAGCAGATCCCCGTTCCGATGACCGCGGTGCAAGCCGCCGGGCGAAAGACTGGGTGAAGCTCGAACTCGTCGGGGTCTATGCAGGTGCGGTCGGAGAGAAAGCACTGGAGGCACTGCGACTTGGCCGAGTCTTTCCGATCGACTTAGTCGAAGGAGTGCTGCGCCGCCGGGAGCGGGGTCGCAACCCATTCCCACCCAATTTCTAGGTTCATTGCCTTGCAGAGCTGACGCTAGGTAGCATTGATGGTGAAAGAAGCGACCGAGGGACTACAACTCGGCAACGTAGCCGTCGCCCTCACTCTTCAAACGTCGCATGTTGGCCCAGATTGATCTGAGACGACGCTCGTTTGGTTTGGTCAGTGAGGCACTTATGGTGTTCGCATGCCATCGGCCAGAACGGCTCTGCAGATTGGGCCGTGTTCTGTTTTCCAGCGTATAAACGTCGTTAGACTCCGGTGCAGTAGTGCCTAAGCCTTGTGACTGAAATCTTCTGAGCATCCGGTCTCCATAAAGTCCGATGCTCAAGGTTCCGCTTCGCGGCGCTGGGTCGATGATTTAAAGACGTTGCGCCCTATTCCCTTGAAGGCACGCCGCGCGAATTCGTCATGGCGGATGCGCCGAGACGTATCTGACGCGCTATATCAAGGGGAACACCCTGATCTCCAACAGGCTACGCGGGGATCGAGCACCGGTATTAGCATCAATGCCGCAACCGCCGTCCCAGCAAAGAAGTCCGGGTGGTGCTCTGAACCTCCCAAGCGTTCAGTCGCCGTTGCGTGCGCTGAAGCTGTCGTACATCTCTCGCAACTCGACGACCGGGCCGAGGCTATCGTCGAGAAGGACCGGCGTCAGCCGAAAAGTGGAATGGTTAAATTTCCAGCCTTTGATCCCGAGCAGGAAATAGGCCTCCACGGATGACCGTAGATAGGTAAGCTGTTTGATGCGTTTCAGGTCGTCGGGATGGAAGGGCTGGATCATTTCATCCTCCGATCTCCATCTGGAATTGCTCGAACGCCGGGCGAAGCGGAATGGTGTCGCTAGAATTGTCCGTGTACAGGATGAGCAGGTTATAGTTAGCGTCAATTTCGGTGCTAGCGATGCGGGGCGCAATTGCGAGCGGACCCGCAGGACCGCGCTCGCCCTTTGGACCTTGCTGGCCGCGTTTGCCGACGGAAGTGAACAGTTGCCAGCCGTCGCCGGGGCAAGGCCCTGGGCCGTCACGACGCGCCACAAAGCTCGATCCATTCAGCATTACGATCGAGAGCCGGCGATATTTCGCGTCTGGGTTATGCGTGCCTTCGATGCGGAAGTTGAGGGCATCCTGGCCATCGCGGCCGGCGCGGGTGATGCAGTGCCAATCTGTGTGTGGCGGCGGTGCGGCTGTGTCGCATTCGGCCTGATACAGCGCACCGTCGCCGGCTACCACGAGATCGCGTTCGTAGTAGACCCGGCCCTCGACATGATCTTTCACGATCTCCATTTTGCCGGGCGGACCAGCGGGACCCGGCGCGCCATCAGCCGGCAGTCGGATGCTCACCATCGCCTGCGCGACGTACTTTGCGACGGCCTCGTCGATCATGGCTGGGACATTGGACCGCATCTCGGCAGAGGTCCGTTCACAGGTAGCGATAGCGGCTTTGATCTTGGCATCGCAAACATCGATGCTTTTGTTGAAGTCTTCGTTGACGCCTGCCATCAACTTGGTCAGTTCGTCCGCGACGGCGTGGAGAACATCCATCGTCGATTGGTGCACCAAGCCATTGACATGCTCCGCCCAGGCCGCGTTTGTATCTGCAAGGGCCTCACTGTGATGTCTGTTGCCATTAGTCTGCATGGCCGCTTCCCGCCTGGCTTGATGTCAGTATAGCACCAGACGGGCCGAAAGCATTCGAAGTTTAGCACTCAAGCTGGCGGAACTGTTGGGTGCGAACGATGCGCGGTCAGCCGAGGAGCCGCCACACCAGCGAGAAGCTGACAGAACACCAGATCGCGATTGCCGAACTGCGCCATCGGGGAAGTATCGAATAGGCCAAGGTGATCGATCTGCCCGGTGTGCTGCACCGGCGCGGACAGGACCAGGCCTTAACTTGAGCGATTCGCGATGACCTGCATCCGGTAACCGTCTCGTGGAGCCGTCGTGCACCACTCGTGACTCATTCGATGGATGTTGCCTAACGCCGGGCTCGAGAAGCAGGGTGCCGTGGTGCTAATCTCGCCTACTTGCTTGGTTGACTCCACATTCCCCAACACCCCAAGAGCATTTGAGAGATCAGTTCTAGCCTGCCAGGTATCTTGGACTGCGGCGGAAGTAAATCTATAACTTCGGTAAGCAAATCGATGCTACCAGTTACTTCAGCACGTACGCCCCTATTTAGTGCCTCTTTCAATTGGTCTTCATTGACTCTGGTAACATAGAAGATCAATGGGACGTTTATTTTTCGCTTCGTCATTTCCTCTAAAAGGCCATAGCCTGCCTTCGTGTCCTTAGGCCGTGCAAAGTCGGAGAGCACGACAGAGAACCGACTTGGGTTTGCCTCTAGCATGCGAATGGCCTCGTCGGTATTTCCCACTTGCGCAAAGCAAAGCCCGAATTTCGTAAGCGCCCTCTGCTCGAAAGAATTTGCTGACGGATCATCATCGACCCAAAGCACTGCGGTCCGTTCCAAGCTTGACGCTAAGGCGCGCTGAATCGTTTCGAGCAGGGGTTCGGCTTCGCGCGGAAACGAGTTTTTGTACTTCATTTGCTGAGCGAGGGCTGCCACTGCTGCCAGCCTCTCGTTCGTTGCGTTTGCTCTCACGTATAAAGCACCAACAACTATTGCGAAAATTAATAGTGGGGCTGTAAGTATTGAAAGCTTGATCGGCTCGAAATTGTTGCTCAACCAAATGATCAAGCCTCGCCACGGCGTAGGCACTTCTCTTGCGTCAAATGGAACAGCTGGCGCGTCTGAAGAAATCAGCGGTGACCAATTGCTCACCATATACTCATCTGAAGGATCTCTATTCTCGTTCTGAAAATATCCGCTATGCCCAAACATCGAATAGCGATTTAGAAATTCGGAACCATTCATGCCTACGAACCCGGTTCGCCCCGCCATACCAGTGAATGGCACACAGAATTGGCTGGCGAGAAGAACGGAGTCGCGGACGCCGCAGTCATTGATGACTCGGCCAACACGGGAAGGAATTAAGTCCGCCCAATAGTGATCGGCCCTAAGCACGCTCCCGGCCAAGATGAGGGTGTGGATTTGGATTTTCTCGCCGTCCCCAAGACCGCGCAACGCCCAGGCTATTAGGTGGGTACCAAAACTGTGGCCGACTAAGTCCAAGCGGGTCGGACTATGCCTGCTGACCACGGCACGCAGTTCGCGTCTGAAACGCCTAACCAAAAGCCACCGTGTGAACGGTATGATGAAAGCAAGGATGGAGAAATAGCCGAACTGAAAGTGATTGAATTGGATAGCGCCGTTCTTGTTGTTTACTACTTTCTCCAACCGTTGTTGCCACTGACCGAAGGTCCGGATGCCATGGACAGTTATAACGAGATGCTTCGTTTCGTTCGCCATGATTGCCCGCCCCAAACTGCTTGCGAAGTTGATTGCCGATGCCTGATGTTCGACAAGCGTCGATAGTCAAGTCGGGTGCAACTCACTAATCGGCTAATGCAGCGTCAAGAAGTCGCGCGAGTCGTACCCCAGCCTTCTGAAACTGTTCCTTCACGACCGCTTCGTTTGCGTCCAAGTATGCTGCGTCGACCAAAACATCATCCGTGCTTGGCAAATCGCAAGAGACGGTGCGCATGACGCAGTATCTAGTTTTCACGGACTTCGCGATTGCAAAGGATTCATTGGCCCAGTCACTCGGTTCGGAAGCGGTCCAGCTCTTTTTCATTTCGGGAGTGATCGCATCGACGAGAGCCGTCGTGGCACCGGCAACGTCAGGGCCGACTGCGTGCAGAACGAGACAGTTATCCCATGCCGCGTGTAAGTTTCCTGAACATTGTCCACTAACCCCGATGTTCGCGCCTCCCCGGTCATCATCAAAAGCGACATGAAGTGGTTGATGTATATCTCCGACCCAATGCCCGAGCAGTTTTAGCGCGATCAATCGATCTGAACTCTTCGCAGCTTTTGACGCAAGGATCTTAGAGTCATGAGAAATCGCAGTGAGCAGGCACCTCGACGTTGTTGGGCAGCTACTTGACGGAAGTCCCTGAGAATCGCGCGCTAGATTAATGAAATGTTCGGAAGCACGCATGCGCGGATTATCGGCAAAAACGCAAGAATCGCTAAAGGTTTTGAACGCTGGGTCCGTCTCTATTAGCTTTTGTATGGCCGCCCGCGTGCCCGGCTGTGCCACCCTGAAGGCAATTTCACAGATGATCTTGTGCGCGTCGTCTCCCCATGCCCGTGCCTCGCCGCACAAAGAGACTACAGCGAGCGCGACAATCCAGAGCAAGTGCATTGCAGTCACCCCATAGTCCAGAAGGTTACAATGACATAAGATGGTTGTATGTGAAACCGCCCACAATCCAGCCGTTATCCGGCTGCTTTGTCTTCCTTGTCTGAGCCGCGCATGACGATCCTGAGCACATCGTCGGGCAATGGCCACTGGAGCGCCTTGGCCTCATCCCACGGCGCGCGCATCAAACGTCCCGCTCGTCGTTAGTCGTCAGGATCACCGGCATCGCCTTCCGGTGGATCGGCTCCACGACCGCGTTCGGCTCGGTGGTCAGAAAGCCCTAGACGAGGTGCGGCCCCGACACCGGCTTGGATTTGGTGCCCCGGTCACCTTTGAACTCGGTCCAGATCCCGGCGAACGACCGTTCGTCGTTCAAGGCGAACCACACCACATCATTTTTCTTGGTCTCCGGGTTGGGCTCTGGCGCGTATTCAGCAAAACTGTTGAATGGGACCAAGCAGCGGTTTTCCGGCTTCAGCCACATCCGCCAGTGCGGGGAGCTGGTGTTGCGGATATTGGTCACCGGAGGTCCGCGCGTGCGCGGTGGTGGCGGCATGCCCCAGCGCATCATCGTCAGCTCGCGCTCAGTGCCGAAGTTGCGGACCACTGGCGCGGGGTAGTCTGGAAACACGCCCGGCATCGGCGGCAGGTTGCCTACGTAACGGTTCATGACACGAAAGAGCGCGCGGATAGCTTCTTGGTTCGTGGTGATCGAGTAGATTGCACATTGGTTCCTAATCCCGCTCGCCCGGCCACCACGTTGACGCCGGATCGTTGGCGGAAATCTTCGTCGCCCGCAGCGCGATCAGATGGCTTCGCTTGTACGGTCGCCCTTGAAGCCGTGAGCAATCCTTGCACCGCATGTAGCGCTCCAGGCGTAGCCTTCGGTCGGCGGACGATATTCAGCGGCACGGTTTGATGCGTGCTGCAGCCCAAGCATTTCACTTCGAGATAAATACCGGGACGTCACGTCGGAAGGCTTGCTGCGGGCGAGTTCGTTCAAAGGGCTGATCAAGGGAACGGGGCGCACCTGAGCAAGCCCGTTCTTATGTCCGTTGCTAAGTGCAAAGCTGACCTACTCCGGTAGTGAGCAGATGTCGCTTTTTGACCCACAACGGACATCAGATCGGCGCCCCACAAGATCCGCCGATGACGAAGACCCGTCGGGCCGACCCCCGAGGAATCCGGTACTGAGAATGCAGACGGTTGAGCAGAAAAATCAAGCTAAGCAGGGTGCGCCGAAATTCCAGGAGAACGTGATCAGACCTATGGGATCGACGTCGTCAAGCGAACGCAAAAAAACGACGGGCTTTACAAATCCGGGAGAGGGCGGGGCGTAAGTCTGGATACCGCAGCCGCGTGCGAGGCCCACCGAAGGGCTGCGAAACACGACCTGGCCCGTTGGAATATTTCCTGAAATCTGCACGGTGCCCCGCAAAAAGAGCGTATGCGTGATCATCACGGTAGGCTGTGCGTCTGATACCGTTCCGAGCGACTGGCTCACTTGAGAGGTAGCCGCCTCGATACGGTTATCGTCGCCAAAGAGCTTCTGTGTGAACTGCGTGCAAACCCTGCCGAAAATGGTGACCAAAGCGCCGTGCTCACTCAATTCGATCTGGCCTGACCCTGCACCCGTGAGCGGATCGTCTACCGTACAATAACGCGCAAAACGGCCGTCGGGGTTGCCGTGCGTCGGCGTATTGATGGTCAGTTCAGGCATCAGAGTCCCCCATGTTTTCCGTCTTGCGTAAGTCCTACGGCAGAGCAGCAAACGCCCTGTAGAGCTTCTCGGCATCCGCTTTGCGTTGGGCGGGCCATGATTGCGGAATAATCTGACGCACCCGGTTCAGGAGGATTTTGTCGGGTCCGGGCGGCGGCGGACCAGGCTGTGTAAGCGTCAGGGAAGCTGTAGTGCGGCCGCCGTTGTCCTTGAGGAGATGCATTTCAAGCGAGCCGTCTTTTCGGAACGAGAAGGTCATGCTTATGGATCTGGCGTCCCGCTTTATCGAATAGTACAGAGCTCCAACGATCGTGCCCCAGATACCTTCAAAGGTGCCGGGAGGGGGAAGGCTCGGAAGCTGCCGCGCGTCGACATAGCAGGTCGGCGTCCATGCCTGGACGCCTCCTCTGTCGACGATATTCCATTCCTGCGAAATCTTGAGCTGAACCGGCCCGAGGACCTGGCCTGTAGTCGCGTCTTGTTCGGTGCCATTCCATGTGCCGGCATAATTGGGGCTGAATGCCCGAAACGCGAGCTTCCGGTCTTCCCAGCTTTTCTGGCTTGAGCTGGCACCATCCTGTATGGGCTCAAAGACCTGCACGACGGCGCAAAAACCTAAGTCGGCGGCTGTCCAGCTCCGGGGACTCAATACCCAACCAACTTCGCCGCGTCCGGATACCGACGGCGGAAGAGAAAATGTTGAGACACCAAGCGATGTCCACCTCGCGTCTGGAGTCATTGGATTGCGCTGGTAGACAAACGCGGGAGCCGGATCGATTTGAGTCACAGGAGGCTTCGGCGCCAGCCAAAGCTCGGCGAACCCATTTTGTACGGGCGCCGCACCGATATTCTCCATCAACGCCAAAAGCCGGTAGGTGACATTCGGCCGTGGGGAGGTCTCCAGTTCACCTGCGTCGCTCAGCAACAGGAGCGATTGCGAAGAAATCCAACCCGTTCCCGGCTGAGGACGGAACCCGTTATCATCGTAAGCCTCGGGTATCACCAAATAGGGTGTAGCCGGGTGATGTTCATCGTCTCTCAATCTGCGAGGACGGTCGAAGTCCACACGGGATGATGCGATCGACATTGTATCCCCTGTCATCTGATCAGCACCGGGTCGACGGTGACCGACATACCCGGAGACGGCTGCAGGCTGTCAAAGGCGCCAGCTCCGCCCGGCGGATGCCGCACATTCCAGCACGGCCAACCATATCCACGGTCTCCATCAAGATTGTAGTCAGGAAAGATATCGTCGGGGATGTTACCGGCAGATTCGGCGGCAAGGACTTTTCGAAGAGCTACCACGCTGTTGTCGATCGCTCCTCCGAAGGTGGTGGGAGCGGGAAACGGCACTCCCGGTGTCACGAGAGAGCCGAAACTGGTCGGTCCCTGAGGGGAGAGCATGGTGCGAGTGCCGACCGGCGGATCGATAAAGGCATCCGGCGTCGCCGACGACGCGTACGGACCCATCCAAGTTTGCGGCTGCTCCATGACGACACTGTTGGGCGACTGCATTTCGCTCAACATCTCAGGCGGGACCCACGGTACGTAGTGACTCGACACCATTTTCCGCTCGAGATCGGGCAATTCCTCCTTCGGGAATGCGTAGATGTTCGGCTCCGGTGCCGTCCGCCATAGCGTGGTGGCAGGAATGCCGCCGCCTAGGTCTTCGGTGAGTTCGTCGGTGAACGGGATAGCGTATCCGGTCCGTACTAGGAAGAAGCGCAAATACTTGTAAAGATCGAAAAGGGCCTTCTTGATAAGATAGAGCCCGGCCTTAATCATATCGACGAGAAGGACGCCGCCAGCAGCGATGGCGTTCTTGATGAAGTCAAACGCGGCTTTTCCGATTGCAGCAGCTGTTTTTGCTGCCCAGTCTAGGAACGCCTTAAGCGCTGCCCAAAGGTCTTCCATGGATTGCGGGATTCCTGGCGAAGGAAACGGCGGCGCCGCACCCAGATCTTTCTCTACATCGTCCCAAAGTTTCTTGACGGCATTCCAGACATCTCCAACGATGTCAGGAAATTCCGGCTCGTTGATACTCTCTTCGGTCGACACTCGCAGGAAAAGGCGCAAGAGACTGTATGCCTGTTTAATATCGTCTGCCGTCGGATAGCCATCCGGGCGGCCGCCGCCTTTCAGGTTCTCCGGTGGCTCCGCCGTTACCGGATAAGCTACCTTGAAGACCTGTGCGAGCGTCTCGGCCCATTCGTTAAGATCCTCGTCATCCGGCGCATCCGGCACCTTCTCGACGACCCCGATGTTTTCGAGGCCATTGCGTATGTCGTCGCAGATCCCTTGAATGAACTTGTCGATCGGATCGTCGCCGGCAAACGTACCGACATTGATATGATCGTTGAGCCGCGCGAAAGTGAAACGCGCGCCATCGCCCATTTTGGCATTGGGAGCACTGCGAATTTTGTCCAAGAACTGCTCGCCCGTGTTCGGGTCAGTTTGATCGATGCTGTCGTGCCAGCGATCCCAGATATAGCCGTCCATAAAGTTCTCGACCAGATGATGCCTTTGCCAGTACATCCGGTAAGGTGCGCCTACGATCTGGTTGACGAAGGGGTGTCCAACCACGTCCGTCACGTAGTGCGTAAGATACCCGCAAGCGAAGGCTCTGACGTTAGGCTTGTTCATGCTTTGCACGAAAAGCTCGCGCGCAAACTGACCCGTCCGCACGTAGTGGAGGTAGTCAGCCCAGAACCACTTTTTCCTTGGCTTGTCCTGCTGGCGTCTAGCCTCGAAGATCGGGAAAAAGTTGACACCGTTAGTGACAACGGCCGCCATCAGCCCTTCGTGAAGGATCGCGTTGATCAGGCCGAACACACTTTCAAATTCAGCGAGCGCCTGCTTAAAGTACGTGCTTGCGCCCAGCGTCACATCGGCTTCGATTTCGGCGATCTTCTTGTCAATGTCGGCCGTTAGCTCGGTTATGCATGCGACGGAGCCCGCTAACTTCGAAAGGAAGTTGATGAGGTCCTGCATGTCGCTCTTGTAGTCCGCGAGCGCATAAAAAATGTCAGGCCCGATGGCGCCCAGCTTGGCAAACTTCAAAAGCTTGCCCGGATCTGAGTCCTGATCAGCGTCAATCTCGCCGATCGAGTCGCTGAACTCCCCAGTAAGAGCGATACGCTCTACAATGGTAATGTGTATTCCGGCTGTTGGCACAAGCACCTCCGCCCGAATGCAAAAGATTGCGAGAAAACGATAGGCTTCGGCTAAATCACATCTGGTCTCCCCGGCAGGTCTCACGGCGAAGAGATGCGCTGGGGCGTAACAGGTAAATTACTCGCCAATTAGTTGAAGGAGTCAAGTGGGTTATTTCGGCAGCCGGCGCAGTTGAGGGCCGGAGAGAGCCTTGGGGGCGCACCTACTGCCGAGTTATATCGAAGTAGCATTCTCGTTTGGAAAGAAAGGCGTCCTAATCAATTTCGGCAGGCGGCAGGAAAGCGCCACGGGGGGGCAGATTGATCATCATAGGAGCGGAGCTAAGGTATCAATCGAAGTAGAAAATGATGCAGTGCTCGAGTTAAAGGACACGGACGGCACCAATCGCGTATTGGTCCGTAGGGGGTCGACGTACAAAAAGCTGCGGGTCGACTTGGGTTTTGACCTTGGCTCGATTCCAGCCACTACGAACCGGACTGGAGCTATGTGTCCGAACGGGTCGAGATGTTTCGGCGGGATCGAGTACTGTTGTGGATCGAAAGTTGCAATGAACAACTGCTACGGGCTTTGGAAGTGTCCTAGCGATTAGGGACATGGGATGATTGTCGGATTGATGCTGATTCCGAACCAAGGCGCCGCGGTGTGGTCACGCTCCCGCCGATTAAGTGCGAACCAGGCGATGCCCCGCGGTAGGCTGGCAGCAGATCGGCGATGTCTACGCCAAGCTCGTGCGCGCTTGAATTTTCTGACATGCGCGAACTGAGCAGATGTGATCAGTTTGCACCGCTCTGAGACGCGAGCCCTTTAGGAGCCCGCTGATGCGTTCAAGCACCGTGCCGCTTATGGTAGCGGCCACTGCAAAATGACGCATCCTGTGCGGGTCCGCGCCACGGGGCTACTGTTTAAGGGGGGCCGGGGGGAGGACGCCAAACGTGATGCGAACTCTGTCCGAGCGCTGGCGGCGCTGGCAGTTTAGCGCCCGCAGTTCGCGCATTTTGGCCGGGAAAAATATTCTTCGGGACCCCCTCGTTTCCCAGCTCCAAACCGAGCAAACTTGCCGGGCAACCGCGCGTGAGAAGCTGCCATGCCCAACCCACCAGTGCCGTTTCCGCTGAAAGTGCTCCGCGGCAACCCTGGCAAGCGGCCATTGAAGCCTGGGCCTCAGCCCGAGCAGCTGCCTTACGTGCCCGAGCCACCGCCCTTCATCACCGGCTATGCCGCCGATGAATGGTGGAAGACCGCACCCGAACTTCACAGGCTTGGCCTGCTGACCCGCATCGATGTTCCCGCGCTGGCCGCCTACTGCCACGCTTTCGGGCAATGGCGTATGGCCGCCGAGTCGCTCGCGAAGATGCAGGCGAACGATCCGATCATGAACGGCATGATCATCAAGACCAAGTACGGCGATGCAGCGACGAATCCGCTAGTCAGCATTGTGCGCAAGCATGCTGGCGATGTAATCCGCTACGCATCCGAGTTCGGCCTGACGCCCGTTGCCCGCACGAGGCTCGCGGCAGGCGGCTACGCGCCGCCATCGCCCGGCAAGTTCGATGGGTTGTTGCGGTAAGACGACTGATCAGGCTACTCAGCCGCACCCGCCTGGCGTTGTCCGCTCCGCTGCCCCCGTCTAGCACCTGCGCGGCAGAACGCGCATACTCGCAATTATACCAGTCGGACAACATTCGCACGTTGAAATGGTTGGCGCCGCGTGCTACCCTATGGTTGTATAAGCGTTACTCTGGGAGGGGCCCATGCGGTGTCTCCGGGTTTTGCTGGTGATATTTTGTTTTGTTGATTGTTTGCAGCCAGCGGCGGCTCAGCTTTCTTGTAGCGACGTCACCCCAATTGTTGGCTCCATAGGTTATCAACGACGCCTAAATGCTGACAGATGCGAAGGATTCTATCAGCAGCAAGTTTCTGGCAGTCTCGAATTCCTTTCATTGGTAAAAGGAACGATCAATTACGACCTTGCGTCGGATAGGACTCTCGTTGTTTCGGCACCGAATCTGAGCCAGTTTGGGTCTTCTCAGGTCTTCCTGACAGCAAGGGCGCTCCGCCCTGGCACATATTACCGGATGGATGCGGCCATCGCATCCGGGGGAACGTTCAGGTGGCCGATCAATGCCGTTCTGGCTCCCGCAAACCTGCCGTCAAATGCCATCGGCGTTGTTGCTTGGATCAATCGAGAGCTCGGAAAATACTATGTACCGGTCTCGGTCGTTCCCGAAAATGTCGCAACGCCTGCGAGCCGTCCACCCGTAATGATTCTACGGTCCTCCCTGGACATCGAGATATTGAAATGGCGAAGCCGGCAAGAGAGCGGTCAGAATAAAATAAAAGATTGGATCACGTTTGGTGGCCCGCAACCGACGATAATACGGGCCGGTCAACCAATCTCGCTTGATCTTTCAGAACAACCGAGCGGTTCATTAGTCGTCGAAATCGCGGTGAAGTACGCAAATCAAGGTAGGCTGCAAACAGAACCATTTCGAATAATTGTGCCATGACTGGCCGCCAACACCTTTGGAGTCAATTGGAAGCCCTTCGTGCAGCACAAAGTGCGGCCGCAGCGAAAAAACTGCTGCTGAACGCTCCCGTAGACGAGGAACTGAAACGGATCGAGCAAGTCGAAAAGCTCTTAAAATTCATTCCGCAATCAAACAAGGCAACGATCTACACAGCTTGCGCAGTGGGAGCGATATGTCTGATCGTTGCTTGTGTGCTCTGGACGACTCGATTGCCAACGAGCCATTTGCAATTGGATGTCACGAGTGAGAGCATCACAATAAGACTAGCTAAGCAGACAAGCTGGAACGGCAATTGGGACCTTGGCGGCGGTTTGCTGCGTCTGGAGGACATGTCACGCATCGAAATTCCCCCGGAGTTGGCCGACGAGAATATGCTTGCCGGGAGATCCTGGTTTGAGGGAAGCAATGGCGATTTCGCGTTGAGGAGCCTTGAAATTCAAGCTCAATCGGAACTTCTGGTAAAGAAGGCCGAGTTGCAGACCCTGAACATTAACTCCTGGAATTCCCCGTTGCTCGGGCAATTGCAAGTATACGGCACACCAAAGATTCAGGCCGGCCGATCACCCGAAAAGGGCGAAAAGCTTTCGGAAACTCGCTTCGATATACCTGGGACGATTACCTTCTTCCATGACGCCTCACAAGCTCCTGCGATTCTCCGTGTGACGCCACGAGGTTCACTAACCCTTGCCGACTTGGCGGTAGAAAAGATCTCTTTCGCGCGTGAGAAAGCCGATTCCGAAACCTCGTTCCAATCGGGGATTATCAAGGGCAACCTGACCATCTTGAGCATCGGCGAAAAACCTCTGCCGCTAGAGGCGGGAAGCCGACTGCGACTGGAGGGTGTCAAGGGTGTAATCTCCGCACTTACTATTGGCGGCGACGGCGTTCGTCTTGTGTTCGAGGGCAGAGTCCGAAGCGCCACTATTGGGCCGCCTGGATTTGAACGAGAGCTTAAACCGTCGCTGCTCGAGTATATGTACGATCAACAAAGGCTCGGCTTTTTCTGGGCCGTGGCCAGTTTCCTGTGGGGTCTTCTTTGGAGCGCGCGCACGCTAATCTTCAGGTAAAATTGTCGCTGCTGCTTGCGCTTATGCTTGTCGGACCAAGTGTCCCGGAAGCACTAGCACAGGCCACCGGCGGTGCGCTTGCGTCTGATTTGCGAAACAATGTTGTTCGTGTCAACGCCCGATGGCCCAATGGTGGGTCGAAAGACGGTTTCGGATTCTTGGTCGGCGATAGAGGTGGACTTCTTTACATTGTGACCGCCGATCACGTGGTTCGCGACAGCAATGGGCTTGCCGGGACGCCGGGGATAACTTTCTATTTCGATCGAGGAAAGGAGTATCCAGGAGACGTCTTAGATACGCACCTTATAAAATCCTTAGGTGATGTGGCGGTAATTCGACTCCCACCTCCACTCGGCCTTCCTCCTTGGCGGCGCGATGTCCTCGCCCGTACTGGTGCCGTTCGGCCTGACGATGTCTGGTTCGTGGGCCTTCAGGGCGATTGGTACGTTCCCGTAAGGCCCGGCGCGATCAGCAGTGTCCAATCTGATAGGGAAATCCGTTTCGAAGGTCTTGCCATTCGACCGGGAACATCGGGGGGACCGCTGATCGGCAACTCCGGCATTTTGGGTATGATAGTCGACGACGTTGACGCCGTAATTGGAATAGCGACGTCCATCGAAGCCATTTCGCGAGCATTTCGGGAATGGGGTTATCCATGGGGACTCACTTCTTACTCAGGCCCAACACCATCTCCAACTCCAACTCCGATACCAACACCAACACCGACACCAACACCAACACCAACACCGACACCAACACCGACACTAACTCCGACACCAACTCCGACACCAACTTCCCCTTGGAATGCTCTGTATAGCACGCGGGACAACAGAGACATCTGGCAACAGGACATTAAGCTGCCTGACGGCAGCATAGGCTTGCACGGAGTGGACATAGTCGAGTGTGCGAAACGATGCACCAGCGACTCGAGATGTCTGGCGTTTGCATACGATCGTTGGAATAGGAGTTGCTACCCGAAAAGTGCGTTCTCCGGCTCAATACTGGATCCACGTTCGATGATTGCGGTGAAGAAACCCGGGGAAATTCCGAGGGTCTCACAAAAGGAAAGTCAGATCGATACCTTGCGCAACAAGCGAATGCATGGCGCGCCTAACAGAACCTTGAGAGTGGATAATTTCGACGCCTGCAAGAGGACCTGCAACGAGGAACTCTTGTGCGTTGCCTTCAACTTTTTAAAGCGGACCAGTGGGGTCAATTGTGAGATGTACAAGATCTCGGAGGGCTATGACGGCGATTCATCGGTGGATGCTGGATATAAGTATCAGGCCCCTTAGAGGTTGAATGTTCTGCCTCGGGTCATCAGCGCACCTTGGTAGCTTGTCCGCAGGATGTCCGCGCGAGGTGCGCGCCCTGACACCTCCGCGCGCGGGGCAGAAACCTGATCCCGCTGGAGTATGCTGCGATCTGGCGCTGCGAGATCCTGCGGCAGTTCGCGCATCGGTATCTCAGAGCCTGTGATGACCTGCTGACAAAGGAAGTGCGCGCAGAAATCATCCGGAGGCCCGATGGCGCTGTACCGTATCTCTTCTTCTCGCGTAGCTCCATATGGCTCTCTCCAGCTTGACAGAGCCCTGCCTCAGGTCACAGGCTTTCGCTTGCTGCGCTGGTCTTGATACTGGTTGGGCACCAAACCCAGTTCGTATTGATATGATTGACATTTTTTAGTGATCTCTTCTCCCACAAGGGGAGAAGGGAAGAGTCGTCCGCGTTGTGTGCTCAAACTTGAGTCTACACGCTACGCATTTGCCGTGACGCGGCATTGCGCCGCAAAGCGGTGACTTCGCGCTTGCCCGGCGCAGGGCGGAATGCGAGAGCTTTTCGCCTCAGGGAGAGAAGCAATGAAAAAACATACTCGGCGCGAGTTCGGCGCCACCGCATTGTCTGTCATCGCAGCGTCCGTGCTGCCCGCGCCGTTCGTCCGGGCCGCGGACAAGAAGTACGATCCGGGTGCGAGCGACACCGAGATCAAGCTCGGTCAGACCGTGCCGCATTCCGGCCCCGGCTCGCTCTATGGCGTGCTCGGCCGCGTCGGCGAAGCCTATTTCCAGATGCTGAACGACAAGGGCGGCATCAACGGCCGCAAGGTGAAATTCCTCACCATGGACGACGCCTACAGTGCGCCGAAATGCGTCGAGGCGACGCGCCGCCTGGTCGAGCAGGAGGAGGTGCTGGCGCTCTATGGCTCGCTCGGCACCGCGCCGCAGACCTCCGTGCACAAATACCTCAATTCCAAGGGCGTGCCTCAGCTGTTGCTGAACACCGGCGCCTCGAAGTGGAACGACCCGAAGAATTTCAAATGGACCATGGCGGGCCTGCCGCTCTATCCGACCGAAGCGCGCATCCTGGCCAAGCACGTCGTCAGCGTGAAGCCGAACGCCAAGATCGGCATCCTCTACCAGAACGACGATTTCGGCCGTGATTTCCTGGGGCCGTTCAAGAAGGTGCTGGCCGATGCCGGCGGCACCGCGCAGGTGATCATGGAGCAGATCTACGATCTCACCGATCCGACGGTCGATTCCCAGCTCATCAATCTCTCGAAGTCGGGCGCCGACGTGTTCTACAACATCACCACCGGCAAGGCGACGTCGCAGTCGATCCGCAAGGTGGCCGAGCTCGGCTGGAAGCCGTTGCAGCTGTTGTCGGCGGGCTCGACCGGCCGCTCGATCCTGAGCGCCGCGGGACTCGAGAACGCCAAGGACATCGTCGCGATCCGCTACAACAAGGAAGTCGGCGTGCCGCGCTACGAGAAGGATGCCGATGTGGTGGCGTTCGAGGAACTGCGCAAGAAGTACCTGCCGAATATCGACCCCGACAACACCATCGCATTCGCCGGCTACGGCCAGGCCGCGACGATGGGAGAGATCCTGCGCCGCTGCGGCGACGATCTGACCCGCGCCAATGTGCTCAAGCACGCCACCACGCTGGCCGGCTTCCACTCGCCCTATTTCCTCGACGGCATCAATTACAGCTACACGCCCGACAACTACACGCCGATGAAGACGCTCTATGTCTCGATCTTCAACGGCAAGGATTGGGACCTCTCCGGCGAGCCGATGACGGAGTAGGCGGCGGGCACCGCACTATCGTCTCCCTCGCCCCGCTCTTGCGGGGAGAGGGCGGGGTGAGGGGCTCTCTCCACAAGGCGGTGTAAGCCGACAGACCTGTACCCCCTCACCCGGAATTCAAGCGGTGCTTGAATTTCGACCTCTCCCCGCAAGCGGGGCGAGGTAAGGGACCAGCGCAACGGGGCAGTGCCACCTGCTGCCATCCCGCTTCGCCCTCGACGAAACCGCCTGAACCACCTACCTCTTGGGCGTGTCGACGCTCGATCTCTTTTCCGTCACGCCGTCGGAAACGGCCGATCTCTTGCCGCGCCGGTTTCGCGACTGGTTCGCCTCACGCGGCTGGTCGCCGCGCGAGCATCAACTCGCGCTGTTGGCGAAAGCGCGCGAGGCGCGCTCGGCGCTGCTGATCGCGCCCACGGGCGCGGGCAAGACGCTGGCGGGTTTCCTGCCGACGCTGGTGGAGTTGAGTGGGGAGGGCGAAGAAACACAGCGGCATACTCGATCGCCACCTCCCCCCTTGCGGGGGAGGTCGACGTCCTCTGACGCGCAATTGCGCGTCGGAGGACGGCGGGAGAGGGGTACGCCGCTTGCTCCGAACGATACGGCTTACCCCTCTCCCCAACCCTCCCCCGCAAGGGGGGAGGGAGCCCTACCAGCGAGCGCCGCTGAGCCAAGAACGAATCTCATCTCCACGGGCCGCGGCGTTCGCCGCTCCGCCGGCTTGCACACCCTCTACATCTCGCCGTTGAAAGCGCTCGCGGTCGACATCGCGCGCAACCTGGAGACGCCGGTTGCCGAGATGGGACTGCCGATCAGGATCGAGACCCGCACCGGCGACACGCCGGTGTCGCGGCGGCAGCGGCAGCGGCGCTATCCGCCGGATATTCTGCTCACCACGCCCGAGCAACTCGCGCTGCTGCTCGCCTCCGACGATGCGCCTTTTCTGTTCTCCTCGCTGAAGCGCATCGTGCTCGACGAGCTGCATGCGCTGGTCACCTCCAAGCGCGGCGACCTGCTGTCGCTCGGGCTGGCGCGACTCTGGACCATCGCGCCACAGGCGCGCGCGATCGGCCTCTCGGCGACGGTGGCCGAACCTGAGCAGCTGGCGCGCTTCCTGGTGCCGCAGCCGGGCGGCGCGAGCGTGTCCGCCGACGTCGTCACCGCCGGCGGCGCCGCGCCGCCGGTGGTCGAGATGCTCGACACGCGGGAGCGGCTGCCATGGTCGGGCCACAGCGCGCGCCATGCGCTGCCCGAGGTCTATGAGCTGATCAAGCGCAACAAGACCACGCTGGTGTTCGTCAACACCCGCAGCCAGGCCGAGATGCTGTTCCAGGATCTCTGGCGCATGAACGACGATGGGCTCGCGATCGCGCTGCATCACGGCTCGCTCGACGTCGCGCAGCGCCGCAAGGTCGAGGACGCGATGGCCGCCGGCCGCCTGCGCGGCGTGGTCTGCACCTCATCGCTCGACCTCGGTGTCGACTGGGGCGATGTCGACCTCGTCATCAATATCGGTGCGCCCAAGGGATCGTCGCGGCTGATGCAGCGGATCGGCCGCGCCAACCACCGCTTCGACGAGGCCTCGCGCGCCGTGCTGGTGCCGGCCAACCGGTTCGAGGTGCTGGAATGCCGTGTCGCGATCGATGCCATCGCCGAGAATGCGCAGGACACGCCGCCGCTGCGCTCCGGCGCGCTCGACGTGCTCGCCCAGCACGTGCTCGGCTGCGCCTGCGGCAAGCCGTTTCTGTCCGATGAGCTCTACGATGAGGTCAGGACCGCGGCGCCCTATGCGTCGCTGGCCCGAACGAATTTCGACGACGTCGTCGACTTCGTCGCGACCGGCGGCTACGCGCTCAAGACCTATGAGCGTTTCGCGCGCATCAAGCAGGACAAGCAGGGCCGCTGGCGCGTCACCAATCCCAAGGTGCGGCAGAGCTATCGCCTCAACGTCGGCACCATCGTCGAGGAGACCATGCTGAAGGTGCGGCTGGTGCGGTCGCGCGCCGGCGGTAGCGGTTCGACCGGCGCGATCGCGCGCGGCGGCCGCATGCTCGGCGAGATCGAGGAAGCCTTCATCGAGGGCCTCGTGTCCGGCGACACGTTCGTGTTTGGCGGCGAGGTGGTGCGCTACGAGGCCTTGGTTGAAGACCAGGTCTACGTCTCCCGCGCCAATGATAAGGATGCAAAAGTGCCGTCCTATATGGGCGGCAAGTTCCCGCTCTCGACCTATCTCGCCGAGCGCGTCCGCAAATTGCTCGACAACAGCCGTGCCTGGACCGCGCTGCCGGATCAGGTGCACGACTGGCTGTCATTGCAGCGAAAGTTCTCCCGCGTCCCGGCGGCGCGCGAGTTGCTGGTGGAAACCTTTCCGCGCGGCGGCAGCCATTATCTGGTCTGCTATCCCTTCGAGGGCCGGCTCGCGCATCAGACGCTCGGCATGCTGCTGACTCGCCGGCTGGAGCGCGCCCGCGCCCGTCCGCTCGGCTTCGTCGCCAATGAATATGCGCTCGCGGTCTGGGGCGTCGGCGATCTCTCCTTCATGATCCGGCAGGGCAAGCTCGATCTCAACGCGCTGTTCGATCCCGACATGCTCGGCGACGACCTCGAAGCATGGCTCGCAGAATCCGCGCTGATGAAGCGGACCTTCCGCAATTGCGCCATCATCTCCGGCCTGATCGCGCGCCGCTTCACCGACGAGGAGAAGTCGCGCCGCCAGGTGCTGTTCTCGACCGACCTGATCTACGACGTGCTGCGCAAGCACCAGGCCGACCATGTGCTGCTGCGCGCCGCGCGCGGCGATGCCGCCACAGGGTTGCTCGATCTCCGCCGCCTCAGCGACATGCTTTCCCGCATCCACGGCCGAATCACCCACAAGGCGCTCGATCACGTTTCCCCGCTTGCCGTGCCCGCGCTGCTGGAAATCGGCCGCGAGTCAGTTTATGGCGAAGCATCCGACGAGCTTCTGGCCGAGGCGGCCGAGGAACTCGTGCGGGAGGCGACGACATAACGCTGAGGACCGGATGTGACGGCGAGCGCGCAGGTTTTGAGAGACGGTGACGACATGCGCGTTTCCAGGGTCACGGTGGCGGATATCGGCTTCGTGGCGGATTTCTCCGGCGCGCTGTTCTGGGAACAGCAAAGCCTGCTCGTGGTGTCCGACCTGCATCTGGAAAAAGGCTCGAGCTTCGCTGCCCGCGGCGTGCTGCTGCCGCCCTACGACACGGTCGCGACGCTGAGCCGGCTTGCCGCGGTGATCGCGCGGCACGATCCGCGGCAGGTGATCGCGCTCGGTGACAGCTTTCACGATCGCGACGCGCATGCACGCCTGTCGGGGCCGGATCGCGAGGCGCTCGCGGCGCTGCAGATGCGGCGTAACTGGATCTGGATCTCGGGTAACCACGATCCGGCGCTGCCGACCAATCTCGGCGGCGTGGTCGCGACCGAAGTCGCGATCGGCCCGATCGTGTTCCGCCATGAGCCGACGGGCGCGAGCGGCGAGATCGCCGGCCATCTGCATCCCAAGGCCCGGGTGCCGACCCGCGGCCGCTCGATCGAGCGGCGGTGCTTTGCCTCTGACGGCGAGCGTGCGGTGATGCCGGCCTTCGGTGCCTACACCGGCGGCCTGAGCATCCGCGACGCGGCGTTCGCGAGGATTTTCGGATCGCCCGGCTTCATGGCCCACGTGCTCGGCGACAACCGTGTGCACGCGTTCGCGGCGTCACGGTGTTATTGACGATCGTGACCAGCCCACTCCAACCTGCCACCATTCTCGGTGTCGTCCCGGGCAAGCGAAGAGCGACCCGGGACCCATAACCACCGATAGTCGTTGTTGCGCGTCGCTGGGGCCAAAGCTTACTTCGGCAACACAACCCTGTGGTTATGGGTCCCTGCTTTCGCAGGGACGACGGCAGAGGTTATTGCGGCACTCAGCCCTACGCCGCCTTCGCCTGCACGCTCTCGCAATACTCCGCCAGCCTGTCCGCCAGCCGCAGCGTCGCGGGGCTGGCGTCGGGGGCTGCGACAAGCGCGACCTCGGTCCGCTCGATCGGCGCAAAGCCGTCTTTCGCGGTGAGAACGCGATGCTCCGCCTGGATCGACATCTCCGAGAGGATGCTGAGCCCAAGGCCGGCGGCGACCGCGGCCTGGATGCCGGCGAGGCTGGAGGAGGTGTAGGCCATGTGCCAGTTGCGGCCGGCGCTCTCCAGCGCATGGATGGCGCGGGCGCGATAGAGGCAGCCCGAGGCGAAACCGATCAGCGGCACCGAGCCGGCCGCAACGTCACGCGGATGGCTCTTGCTGGTGACCCAGTGCACGCGTTCCGGCCACACCGCGATGCCGCCCTTCTCATCGGCGGCGCGCTTGATCAGCGCGAGATCGAGATCGCCGCGCTCCAGATCGCGGTACAGGAACAGGCTTTGGCCGGAGCGCACGTCGAGCCGCAAATTCGGATGGCTGCGCGAGAAGGTCGCGAGCAGCTTTGTCAGCCGATAGGCGGCAAAATCCTCGGTGATGCCGATCCGGATCGCGCCTTCGCTGCCGGGGCGCGACACCACATCACGCGCCTCTTCGGCGAGCGACAGCAGCCGCCGCGCATAGCTCAACAGCCGCTCGCCGGCCTCCGTCGGGGTCACATCCTTGCCGCTGCGAATCAGCAAGGGCTGGCCGACGTCCTCCTCCAGGCGCTTGATCTGCTGACTGACAGTCGATTGCGTACGGTGGACGCGCTCGCCGGCGCGGGTGAAGCCGCCGGCATCGACCACCGAGACGAAACTGCGCAGCAGCTCCAGATCGAGCATCGCAGCCTCCATTAATAAATCCACTGGATGTCAGTTTATCATTTAATTTACAAATATCAAGGCGCGGGCCTAGATCATGGGCGAAGGAGAATGCCCATGTCCGCCGCAACCTCGTTGGCCGCCCCCCGTACCCGCTTCAATACCCTGCCGCTGCTGATCGCGCTGTTTTGCCTGCTCTGGAGCTATGCCTTCGTCGCCGGCAAGATCGGCGTCACCGATTGCCCGCCGCTGATCCTGCTCGCCGCGCGGTTTTCGCTCGCCGGCGTCCTGATCCTTGCCGTCTCCTGGCTGCGCAGCGACAGATGGGACCTCACCTGGCGCGACGCCGCGGTGTTTGCCGTGATCGGCGTCGCCAACAACGCGCTCTATCTCGGCCTTGGCTATACCGGGCTGAAGACGGTGTCCGCCGGGCTCGGCGCACTGATCGTCTCGGCCAATCCGGTATTCACCGCCATGCTGGCGGCGATGTTCCTCGGTGAGAGCATGACCTTGCGCAAGGTCGTGGGCCTCGTGCTCGGCATCGTCGGCGTTGCCTTTATCGTCTGGCATAGCTTGAAGGTCGGCACCGATAGCCCGCACGGCATCCTGTTCACCTTGGCCTCGCTCGCCTCGATTGTCGCCGGCACCATGTTGTTCAAGCTGCTGGCGCCGAAGGGCAGTCTGTGGATCGGCAACGGCATTCAGAACATCGCCGGCGGACTTGCAGTGATGCCGTTCGCCTTCACGCTCTCCAGCATCAGCGACATCGTGCCAAGCATGCGGCTCGCCGGCGCCTTCGCCTTCCTGGTGCTCGGCGGCTCGATCCTCGCCTATCTGCTCTGGTTTCATCTCCTGAAGGTGTGTGGCGCGACCGCAGCCAGCGCCTATCACTTCCTGATGCCGCCGCTCGGCATGCTGTTCGCCTACCTCGTGCTCGGCGAGCATGTCGAATTTCGCGACCTGCTAGGCATCGTTCCGGTTGCGCTCGGCATCTATCTGGTGACCCGCCCTGCCGCCGCCGCGCCCAAGAGGAATGTGACGTGAGCATCACCACGCTACGGCCATAGAGCTACAGGTTTCATCGGAGGAACCCTGCGGTATCCGGTTCGTTGTCGCGACGGCCGGAACCGCATGACACACAAGACCTCGCGAAAACATCACGACAAGTCGGGCAGCGCGCCGGCTGAGAAAGCTCCGCGCCAGCCGTTTAGCTTCCGTAATGTCCTGAAGACGCTCGGCCCCGGTTTGATCACCGGGGCCTCCGACGACGACCCGTCGGGGATCGGCACCTACAGCCAGGCCGGCGCGCAACTCGGCTACGGCATCGGTTGGACCATGCTGCTGACATTCCCGTTGATGACCGCGATCCAGGAGATTTCCGCGCGGGTCGGCCGCGTCACCGGGCACGGCCTTTCGGGCAATGTCTGCCGACATTATCCACCTTGGCTGCTGGTCATCGTGGTGACGCTGCTGTCCATCGCCAATACCATCAACATCGCGGCCGACCTCTCGGCGATGGCGGATGCGACAAAACTCCTGATCGGCGGGCCGGCCATCCTCTACGTCGTGCTGTTCGGCGTCGGTGGCCGCCCAGATTTTCATGAACTACCGGCGCTACGTCGCCGTCCTGAAATGGTTGACGCTCAGCCTGTTCGCCTATGTTGCGGCGCTCGCGTTTGCCAAGGTGTCGTGGACAGAGGCCTTGGCCGGCGTGCTGGTGCCGCGCATCACCTGGAGCGCGGACTATTTCACCACCATCGTCGCGATCCTCGGCACCACGATCTCGCCCTATCTGTTCTTCTGGCAGGCCTCGCAGGAGGCCGAGGAGCAGCGGATCGACGCCAGCAAGCAACCGCTGATCGAGCGGCAATACGGCGCGCAGCGCGAATTCTCGCGCATCCGCGCTGATACCATCACCGGCATGGCGTTCTCCAACGTGATTGCGCTGTCGATCATCGTCACCGCCGCGGCCACGCTGCATTCCGCCGGCAAGACCGATATCCAGACCTCGGCGCAAGCCGCCGAGGCATTGCGCCCGATCGCAGGACCCTTTGCCGAGGTGATCTTCGCGCTCGGCATCGTCGGCACCGGCCTGCTGGCGATCCCGGTGCTTGCCGGCGCAACGGCCTACGCGGTCGGCGAAGGACGGCGGTGGTCTGTCGGGCTGGCACGCAAGCCGAAGGAGGCAATCGCATTCTATTTGGTGCTGGCGCTGTCGGGCGGCATCGGCATCGCGCTCAACTTCACCCCGATCGATCCGATCTCGGCGCTGTACTGGAGCGCGGTCGTCAACGGCGTGCTCGCGGTGCCCGTGATGGTGCTGCTGATGTTCATGGCCCGCCACAAGCCGGTGATGGGACGCTTCGTGATCGGCGGGTGGCTCTACTGGCTCGGCTGGCTCTCGACCGCTTCGATGGCGCTCAGCGTGATCGCGATGGGCGTCGGGCTGCTCCTATGATCCCCGCGGTCAGAACAGCGAGGGATCGATCCTGGTCGTCGATTTGACCTTTCGCAGGATGATGGTGGTGCGGTAGCTCGCGATATCGGTGTCGCGATGCATGAGGCGGTCGAGGATGAATGATTGATAGCGTGCGAGGTCGGAAGACACGACACGGAGCGAGTAATCCCAATCGCCGGCAATCATGCAGCATTCGACGACCTCCGGAAGGCCGGTCACCTTCTTCTCGAAGCGCTCGAAGGATTCCCTGGTCTGCTGCTTGAGGCGGACCTCGACGATCACGTCGAACCCGAGCCCGATCTTGGCTGGGTCCACCAGCGCCACGTAGGAGCGGATGACGCCGGTCTCTTCGAGCGTCCGGACGCGTCGCATGCAGGGGGCGGACGAGAGGCCGATCTGTTCGGCCAGCTCGAGATTGGTGATGCGCCCCTCGACCTGCAGCAGGTCGAGGATTTTTCGGTCGATCTCGTCGAGCACCGTCGTGGTTCCCATTTCTTTCGCATTTTCCGTATCTTGCGCAATTAATTGCAGAAGAGGCGGCCAAATGCATCCCAAAACGCAATGTCATTGCGATGGTGCGCGCTTAGGATGCTCTGCGAGAACCTGAATTCGTGGCGATTCATCAAAGGGAACGGGCATGGCCGGAAATGACGACAAATCGTTCTGGGACCGCGCACGGCATCACCTCATCCGTTATGGCGGGACGTTCGCTCCTGTGATCATCGAGCGCGCCTCCGGATCCTTCGTCTATGACGCCGACGGCCGCGCCATCCTCGACTTCACGTCCGGCCAGATGAGCGCCGTGCTCGGTCACGGTCACCCCGAGATCGTCAAGACGATCAGCGAACATGCCGAACGGCTCGACCATCTGTTCAGCGGCATGCTGACGCGCCCGGTCGTCTCGCTGGCCGAACAGCTCGCCGAGTTGCTGCCGCCGGGACTTGATCGCGTCATGCTGCTGAGCACGGGGGCTGAGTCGAACGAGGCGGCCATCAAGATGGCCAAGCTCTTCACCGGCGGCTTCGAGACCGTTGCGTTCGCGCAGTCCTGGCACGGAATGACCTCGGGCGCGGCCGCGACGACCTATTCGGCCGGCCGCAAGGGTTATGGTCCCGCGCCGGTCGGCTCGCTCGCGATCCCGACGCCGAACCCCTATCGTCCCCGCTTCGGCAATGCGGACGATTGGCGAGCCGAATTGGCCTATGCCTTCGATCTGGTCGATCGCCAGTCGACCGGATCGCTCGCGTGTATGATCGCCGAGCCGATCCTGAGCTCCGGCGGGCTGATCGATCTGCCGGAAGGCTACCTTGCCGAGCTGAAGCAGCTGTGCGGTGCGCGGGGCATGCTGCTGATCGTCGACGAGGCACAGACCGGTCTTGGCCGGACCGGCGCGATGTTCGCCTTCGAGCGCGACCGCGCCGTGCCTGATATCCTCACTTTGTCGAAGACGCTCGGCGCCGGCCTGCCTTTGGCCGCGGTCATCACGTCAGCCGAAATCGAGGAGCGGTGTCACGAGCGCGGCTTCCTGTTTTACACGACACATGTGTCGGACCCGATGCCGGCCGCGGTCGGGCTGAAGGTCATCGAGATCATCCTGCGCGACAGACTGGTCGAGCGCGCCAGGACTGCGGGTGCGCGGCTGAGGGAAGGGCTCCTCGCCCTGCAGAACCGGTTCGAATGCATCGGTGACGTGCGCGGGCGAGGGCTGATGCAGGGCATCGAGATCGTGCGCGACCGCCACAGCAAGGAGCCTGACGAAGCGCTCGGAACGCTTGTGTCGCAGCGCTGCATGGAGCTCGGACTGAGCACCAACATCGTGCAATTGCCCGGCATGGGCAGCGTGTTCCGCATCGCTCCGCCGCTCACGATCAGCGACGACGAGATCGATCTTGGCCTCTCGATCCTGAGCGACGCTTTCGAAAGCACGTTGCAACGGCAGGGCGCTTGAAAGACTGGCAGATCAATCCTTGCGGAACACGATCGAGGCCATCCAGCCGGTCATCAGCGCCATGAATGCGGTGACGAGGCCGTAGACCAGGCCGTTCTGCCGCGCGGTGGTGGCGACGAACTGCTCGAAGCCGACCTTGACGATCTCGAACGCGGTCTCGGTCTTGGTCACCAGCGCGCCGTCGGCAAACAGCTTGATCTCGACATTGTAGGTGCCGATCGGCACCTCCGCCGGCAACGGAATGCCGGTGCGGAACAGGGTCGGGGTCAGGAACGTCACCGCCGAGGTCGCCTCACTGTATAGCCCGTGCTCGGAGCGCAGCCGGACGAAGGCGCTGCGGAAAGGATCGTTCGGCACCACGTCGGCATAGTCGGCCCCGACCCGCTGCATCAGGAGCACGTTGTTGAGCCCGAGCTGCTGACGCCGCTGCACCTCGGGCGAGGCGATCTGGTCGAACGGACGGTTGGAGAACAGCGCGAGATAGCCCGGCACCTGCAGGAACTGCCGCGAATCGGTGTTGATCCAGATCCCGAATTTGCGCTCTTTGCGCCGCGTGACCATGTCGGCGCGCGGGCCGGAGACCGTGACGACGAGATCGTAATTGCCGCGATTGGGCGGCGTCTTGTCGTCCTTTTCGACCGAGCCGAACAGCACCAGCTCGCCGCCGGAATAATTCGGCGTCACCGTGACGCGGTGGTTGGAGACCGATACGATCAGCCGCTCGGCATGGGCGGGCGCCGCGGCAAGCATGGCGGTCACAACACCGGCGATGGCGAACAGCGTGCGCGATCTCATGGCGGGCCTCCGCCACTGCTTTCGCGGATGGTGAAGAGATCCTGCGGCCGGATCACGAGCTCGACCGCAAAGCGGATGCCGACCGCGAGCACGAGCAGGCCGAGCAGCAGGCGCAAGTGCTCGCCGCGGATCTTCTGGCCGGCGCGGGCGCCGAACTGCGCGCCGGTGACGCCGCCGATCATCAGGATCAGCGCCAGCACGGCGTCGACCAGATGGTTGGTCGCGGCGTGCAGCAGGGTGGCGAACACCATGGTGACGAGGGTGAGCACCATCGAGGTGCCGATCACGGTCGAGGTCGGCACCCGCAGCAGATAGATCATCAGCGGCACCAGGATGAAGCCGCCGCCGATGCCCATCACCGCGCCGATGAAGCCGATCACGAGCCCGACCACGACCACCGGGATGACGGAGAGGTAGATCTTGGAGCGCTTGAAGCGCAGCTTCAGCGGCAGGCCGTGGATCCAGCCATGGCTGCCGGGCTTGCGCAGCGTGACCGGGCCACCGCGGCGCGAACGCAGCATCGCGCGCAGGCCTTCCCAGAACATCAGCCCGCCGACCGTCGTCAGCAGGATGACGTAGGACAGCGCGATCATCAGGTCGAGCTGGCCCAGCGAGCGCAGGAAGGTGAAGGTCCACACCCCGAGTGCGGTGCCGATGGTGCCTCCGACCAGCAGGACCGCTGCCAGCAGCGGATCGATCGCGCGTCTGCGCCAATAGGAGATCGCGCCGGAGAAGGAGGAGGCAGCGATATGGCTTGCGACCGAGGCCACCGCGACCGCGGGCGCGATGCCGACGAAGATCAAAAGCGGCGTCATCAGGAAGCCGCCGCCGATCCCGAACATGCCGGAGACGAATCCAACCGCCGCGCCCATCGCCAGGATGAGGAAGACATTGACCGGAATGTCGGCGATCGGGAGGTACAGCTGCACGCGCGTCGCTTCTTGTCGGTTCGCCGCGAGCTGGGCGCAAGGCCGCATCACGGCGTGATGTCGTTCGGGGCATTCTCCGGCTGAACGAATCCGGTCAGCGCGCAAGAAGCAGGCGAACGCGGGTCGATTGCCGCATTCTTGCATAACTGAAATCGGCGGGGGGAGGGACTAAAGATTCCGCCCCGGAGAGCATTTTTCGCCGCACGTTGCAGCTCAGCTGCGGACGTGGTTGATAATTCAGATTAATGACGTCCGTGTTGCCTCAGGGCCGATCGACCGGCCTGGTGATCAGGTTCAGCGCGAGCGCTTCCTTCGGGCTCAGCCAGCGGATATCCGAGGTCTGCGACATCGCCTCGACGATCCCGGACGAGACGCCCATCTTGGTCATGTAGCCCAGCACCATGCCCTGGATGCGTTGTGCCTCGGCGAGGGGATCGCTGACCGGTGCGCTCGTCGTGAAGCGATGCACGCCGAGCCGCGAGCCCGCGATGCCATAACGGGTCTGACCGCCGGCAAAGACCAGCACGCAGGCGCTGGCGCAGGCGGCGGGGCGGAGCTTGCCCGATGGGTCTGATGTGGCGACGGCGGTGACGAGCCCGCGGGTGCGGATCGCCTCGCCCATGATGGCGGCCTGGTTCAGCGCGCCGCCCTGCGACGACAGCAGCACGGCATCACCCGGTTTGAGACGCGCCTCGCTGAGCCGGTCGCGGAGCCAGCTCGCGCTGGCCGAGCCGATCTTGCCGCTGATCGCAAGCGCCCGCCGGCCGCGGCCCGATCCGTCGATGTCGACATCGGGAATCACCGCCGACGTCATGCTCGCCGCGATGTAGGTCTCGCGCCAGAAGTCCCAGGCGCCGGGCGTCGACAGGTCGCGGTAGGCCTGGATGGCAACGCTCGACAGCAGCAGGACAAAGATGATGATGGACCAGAGCGAGAACCGGAAGGCACGAGGCGGTGACGGCGCGTTGCCTTGCGGCGGCGCGTTGGGACGCGCGGCAAATGGCGACGGCCTCTCGCGCGGCGGCGCGACCCGGGGACCGGTCGGCGACGAACGGTGGGCTCCCGCTGCATCATCCTGACGGTCATCGACAGACAAGCCGGCTCCTCCGGAACGCGTGCGTTAATGGCGCGGGACTGCGCACCTCTCTACACGGCGGGAGGGCAGAGGTATAGCAGAGCGGCGCCGTCAAGGCGCCGCAGCCATTCTGAAATCTAGTGAGCTGGAGCGGCCAATGCCGCGGTCCGCTTCGATGGTTGCTTGGCGGCGGGCTTCGCCGCCGCGGGCTGCGCCGGGGCCGTGTCCCAGCCACCGGCGGGGGCCGGCACGTTGACCGCGTCGCTCGGTTGCGGCTCGGCGGTGAAGGTCTGGATCGCAAGCTTCGCCGCGGCCAGCGACTGCGGGTCGAGCCGCTTGGCGATGTCGTCGCGCTTGTGACCCGCGTCGGCGTCGCCCTGCGCAGCCGCGAGGCTGAACCACTTGAAGGATTCGGCGAGGTTCTGTTCGACGCCGATGCCGCGGGCATAGAGGATGCCGAGATTGACCTGGCTGTCGGCGACGCCGCGATCGGCCGCCTTGCGGAACCACTGCGCCGCGCTCTTGTAGTCAGCGCCCTTGCCGCCGCCATCGGCGTCGAGCACGGCGAGGTTATGCATCGCCTTGGCGCTGCCGCGCTCGGCGGCCTGCACGTAGTAGCGCCGCGCCATATCGAAGTCGCGCTTCACGCTAAGGCCCTTCTCGTAGAAGGTGCCGAGCCGGAACATCGCGGGCACCACGCCGGCCTGTGCCGCGCGGCCATACCATTTGGCGGCCTCGTCGAGATTGGCGGTCACGCCCTTGCCCTCGGCGAAGCGGATGCCGACCTCGTAGGCCGCGGCCGCATCGCCCTTGATCGCGGCCGTGCGCAATGCCGGCCCGCCGATCGCGTCGGGCAGCTTCTCGCCTGCGGGAATCTGGATCGTGCCGAGCTTGCCGCCAAGCGGCGGCGCGGTCGGAATTGTGCCGGTGATGTCGTTGGTTCCGGCCGGTGCCGCCGCGGCCGGAGCTGCTGACGGCACTGGAGCAGCGGCGGGCGCCGCGGCCTGCGGGATCGTGACCTGCGCGCTGTCGAGCGTGTTCGGCGCCGGCGTGTTGTTGGACTGGCGGCCGAGCGGGGTCGGCGAGGTCATCGACGGCACGGGCAGGCCAGACGGCGCGGCCGGTGCAGGCGCCGCGGAATTCTCGGCCGGCGGCTGCAGCGGCAGCGGGGGCGCGGCCGGCTCGCTGTGCTCGATCGCCGGCATCTGCGGCGCGGAGCTGGTGTCGAGCAGGTTCATCGCCATCTTGGCGGTAGAGAGCAGGATCACGACCACGCTCGCGCCGACCAGCAGCGAGCGGATCTTCGAGGTGATGGTCGACGGCTCGGCCTCCGACGCGCCAGTCGCAGGTGCACCGGCCTTTCCGGCTGCGGCCTTCGCGGCCTTGTCGGCCTTGTCCTTGGCCTTGGCTGCGGCCTTGCTCGCGGCGCGCGCCGCCTTCTCGTTGACGGGTTGCACGGCCGCGGCCTGCGCGGCGCGGCGCGCGGCGGCGATGAAGCTCGATGTCGAGACGGGCTCCTTCTTGCCGGCGGGAAGATCAGAGATCGCGCGCTCGGAATCCGCAATGCGCTCCGATGGCGACGACATGCGGCCCGAGGGGCGCGTGCCGGGCTCGAGCGGATGATCAGGCGGCAATTCCGGTGCGATCGCGGCGCGCGCGGACGCCGCGTGCGGTTCGAGGATCTCGCTGATCGCGCGCGGCGGTAGCGGCGGCGGCGCGGGCTCGACCGGCTGCGCGGCATGGAATTCGCGCGGCGCGGACATGAAGTGCTCCTGCGCCTGCGCAGGATTCGGCAATTCGGGCCTGTAAGCTTCAGGCTGATACGTTTCAGGCTTGTACGTTTCGGATCTGGGCTGCGGCATTGCCGCGCGCGGCATCTCCATCCGCGGTGCTTCCATCCGCGGCTCGGCCGGCGCGGGGGCGGGCGGAGCCGTGCGCACCGTGCGCAGATCGTTCTCGATCATCGCCAGGCGATCGACGACATGGCCGAGCGTGTTGTGAACGGTCTCCAGCGAATCCTGGGTGCGGCGATCGGTCTCCGACTGGCTGAAGCGGATGTCGGACAGCTCGCGCTTCACCAGGTCGACGATGCCGGTGTCCATCATCGGCTGCGGCGCGGCGCCATTGAAGTTGCGGGTGGCGTCGGCGAGCGAGGCGATGTGGGCGTGCTGCGCCTCGAGGTGCCGCATGATGTCATGCAGACCTTCCTCGACGCGGCCAAGATTGCCGGAGCGCTGGTCGGCGGACTCTAGCCGCTCGAGCAGATACGAGACGCGCTGCTCGAGATGCGTAAATGCCGATGAGCTGTCATTGCCGACCTGCAACCGGTCGATCCGCTCCGACAGAGCGCGCACCGCCCCTTCGATGGCATCGCCATTGTCGTAGCCGGCCGGCCGCTCGCGGCTTTCCAGCGTCGAGGCCAGCGCGGCAATGCGCTGCTCGATCCCGGCAAAGGCATCGCCGTGGGATTCGCTGCGCGACATCTGCGACAGCTGGTCGACCTTCGCCGACAGCGCGTGCACGTCGGAGGAGAGCTGCAGCAGCGCGTCGTTGGAGGCGACATTGGAAACGATGGCGCGCAGCGCCGCGATCGCGCTCTCGAGCTGATGCACGGTCGACGGATCGTCGTTGGCGCGCAGGATCATGTCGAGCTTGGCGCCGAGATTGCGGATCGCCTCGTCATAACCCGTGAGCTGCTCGGCCGGGGTCAGCGTGCGCAGCGCCTCGCGGATTTCCGACAGTGCGCGCTCGATGCCGGCGATCGCCGGGGCCTGGCCGTTGCTGCTGTCCTGGCGGATCTCGTCGATCCGGTGATGCAGCGAGCGGATCTCGTTCTCGATCGATTCAATCGCGCGGCGCGGCATCGCCTCGGTGATGACCTGGCGGATCTCCGCCAACTCGCCGCGGAAGGTCGCGATCGACTGCTCGATATGGTCGGGCCGCTGCAGCGCCTCGATCTGGCTCGTGATCTTGAGCAGATGGCGCTCGAGCGAGGAGAAGTCGGGGCCGGCGGGCGCGGCCGGCGGCGGCGTGTAGGCGGCCATCGGCGGGGCCGATGGCGGCATCGGCGGCGCGCTGCGCGGCGGCATCTGCCGTGATGCTGATGCGTCGAGTTCGTTCTGGCGTGCGGCGATTTCCGCGATCGCGGAATCGAACGACGCCGGGCTCAGCGGTGGCGAGGGGCGGTAGACCTGGGCTGCGGCGCGCTCGACCGCCTCGGTCTGGCGCAGCCGCTCCTGCAATTGGCGCTCCTGCGACTGGCGGTCCTGGACCTGGCGGTCCGGCATCTGCGGCTCGCGCTGCATCTGCGGTTCACGCACCGGCTGGGGCTGCGGCTCGCGCGCCGGCTGCGGCCGCGAGATCTGCGACAGCCGCGCGTCGAGGCGCGAGATCGCGTCGTTCAGCTGCCGCGCAACGGCGGGCTGGCCGCGCGGTATTTCGGCGCGCACGGCTTCGCCGCGCGACAATGGTTTTGCGATCTGTTCGATCTGGTGGGTGATGGCGTCGAGCCGCTGATGGATATCGGCGACCTCGCGGCTTTCCCGGCTCGGCATCGGCTGCTGCCGTTGCTCCATGCGCCAATCCGGCGGGCTCGGTTCGCCGACGGTGGAATTGAGCCAGTCGTTCAGCGACATGCCGGCGCGGCGCGCCGCCGCCTCTGCCCTTTCGCGGACGGAGGGATCGATGCCGTCAACACTCCACGATACGCGCGAATTCATGATTCCGTCCGGTCCCGACTCCGGCGCTACACCCTGCGCCCCGCAGCCTCCCCGCGCATTCCCGTTAAGAGACAATCGAATTCTGCGCTGGTCGTCTGCTTCAGCTGCTGACTTTTTCCCGTCACGGTAAATAACGGGTTAAGGAATGCGGCCGGCGGGCCTTAAAGTTAGGGAATCCGGGAACCTGTTGCGCCGGATCAGGACAGGGCTAGCGTTTTTCGGCGAAAAGGATTCCGCTTCGCGCGACCGCAGCACGCCGCGACCAGACTGAGATTGTTTCTAGCCGTTGCTCTCGCGCTTGCCGTCGTCGAGCGGCAGCACATTGCCGCGACCGGAGATCGCCGACAGCGCGTCGAGCGCCTCCTCGCACCACTCGATCACGACGCGCTCGTGGCGCATCCCGATGCGCAAGCCCAGCATCTTGCCGACATCGGCCGGCGGCGCGGTGCCGTCGGGAAAGCGCTTGTTGAGCAGGCGCTCGTAGCGCTCATAGCGGTCGCGGTGATGCTCGAGCCGCGCCATCAGGTCGGTGCGCAGCGGCTCGATGTCGACGCAGTCGAGCGCATAGAGCCGGACCAGCAGGTCGTCCTTGATCGACGGCGGAACGCTCGGCCGCGCCGCCCAATGCTTCAGCGCCGCGCGGCCCTCGGGCGTCAGGGTGTAGACCAGCTTGTTGGGTTTGCCCGACTGCACCACCTCGCGGCCCTGGACGTGGCCCTTGTCGCGCAGCCGCGAGAGCTCCCGGTAGATCTGCTGATGGTCGGCCTTCCAGAAAAAGCCGATCGAGGCATCGAACGTCTTGGCGAGCTCATAGCCTGTCATCGGACGTTCCGTGAGGCATGCGAGGATTGCGTCACCGAGTGCCAACGCCCACCTCCATCTGAGTTCCCGACAAGACCGTTCTGAAGTTCGCTTGACTTTATGCATTACTGTGCATATGCGTCAATATGCATATCGTGATCGGCGTGCCGCCTTGTCGCGCGCGCCGGTGTTCAGACTTCCCAACCCCCGCCGCAGGAGACGTCCGAATGAGCAAGCCGGGCCTCGACAAGTGGTACGCCTACATGAAGTCCCACGACACCGCCGCTTTGTGGGATCTGCTGCATCCCGATGCGGTGTTCGAAAGTCCGGTCGTGCACACGCCGCAGCGCGGCCGCGACATCACCTTCAAATATCTCACCAGCGCCGCCAAGGTTCTCGGCGGCCCGACCTTCAAGTATCTGGGTGAGTGGCGCAACGACACCGGCGCGGTGCTCGAGTTCGAGAACGAGATCGACGGCATCAAGCTCAACGGCGTCGACATCATCACCTTAGATGGTGACGGCCGGATCACGCATTTCAAGGTGATGGTGCGTCCGCTCAAGGCGATCAACCTGCTGCATCGGCTGATGGGCGAGCAGTTGATGCAGCAAAGCGGCGCAACGTCGCAATCACAGTCTCGATAGGACCTGCCGCGGACCTCCGGAACCGGATAAGGTCCGCTCCAACAAACCAACGACAAAGCTGCGCCAGCGTCAGTCGCACATGCGACCACGGCCAGCCGGGAGACCAGCATGCCAACCTACAAAGCCCCCGTTGAAGACGTCAGCTTTCTGCTGAACGACGTTTTCCAGATCGATCGCTACGGCAATCTTCCCGGCTTCACCGACGCGTCGGCCGATGTGCGCGAGGCGATCCTCGGCGAGGCCGCCAAGCTTAGCGAGGAAGTGCTGCAGCCGCTCAACCGGGTCGGCGATCTCGAAGGCTGCAAGCGCAGTGACGACGGCAACGTCACCACGCCGAAAGGGTTCAAGGACGCCTTCAAGCAGGTCGCCGAAGGCGGCTGGCTCGGCCTGGCGGCGCCGACTGAGTATGGCGGCCAGGGCCTGCCGGTGACGCTCTCGCAGGTGGTCGGCGAATTCCAGATCTCCGCCAACATGGCGTTCTCGATGTATGGCGGCCTCACCATGGGCGCGACCGCGGCGCTGCTGGTGCACGGCACGCCCGAGCAGAAGAAGACCTATGTGCCGAAGATGGTCGCCGGCGAGTGGACCGGCACCATGAACCTGACCGAGCCGCAGTGCGGCACCGATCTCGGCCTGCTCCGCACCAAGGCGGTGCGCCAGGCCGACGGCAGCTTCAAGATCACGGGCACCAAGATCTTCATCTCCGCCGGCGAGCACGACCTCACTGAGAACATCATCCATCTGGTGCTTGCTCGCGTCGAGGGCGCGCCGGCCGGCATCAAGGGTGTGTCGCTGTTCGTGGTGCCGAAGGTGCTGGTCAATGCCGACGGCTCGCTCGGACAGCGCAACGGCGTCACCTGCGGCTCGATCGAGCACAAGATGGGCATCCACGGCAATTCCACCTGTGTGATGAACTACGACAACGCCACCGGCTGGCTGATCGGCGAAGAGAACAAGGGCATGCAGGGCATGTTCGTGATGATGAACGAGGCCCGCCTCGGCGTTGCGGTGCAGGGCCTCGCGCAGTCCGAAGTCGCCTATCAGAACGCGGTTGCCTATGCACGCGAGCGCCTGCAGGGCCGCGCGCTGACCGGCGTCAAGGCGGCCGACAAGCCAGCCGACCCGATCATCGTGCATCCCGACGTCCGCCGTACCCTGCTGACCATCCGCGCCTTCAACGAGGCGGCGCGCGCCATGGTGGTGTGGACCGCGCTGAAGAGCGACGTCGCGCATCGTTCCCAGGACCCCAAGGATCGCCAGGCCGCTGACGATCACATGGGCCTGATGACGCCGGTGCTGAAGGGCGTGCTGACCGACACCGGGTTTGCCAACACCGTCTCGGCGCAGCAGATGTTCGGAGGCCACGGCTATATCGCCGAGCACGGCATGGAGCAGTTCGTGCGCGATGCGCGGATCGCGATGATCTATGAGGGCGCCAACGGCATCCAGGCGCTCGACCTGGTCGGCCGCAAGCTGCCACGCGACGGCGGCCGCGCCGCGATGGCGTTCTTCGGCGAGGTCACGGCCTTCGCCAAGGAGCACGGCGCCGACGAAGCGATGAAGCCGTTCGTTGCTCCGCTTTCCGCCGCGCTCGGCCATCTGCAGCAGGCCACCGGCTGGCTGATGCAGAACGCGCTTGCCAAGCCCGACAATGCCGGCGCCGCCGCGACCGACTACATGAAATTGTTCGGCCTGGTCGCGCTCGGCTATATGTGGGCGAAGATGGCCAGGGTGGCGCAGGACAAGATCGCCGCCGGCACGACGCCCTACCTCAACACCAAGCTCGTCACCGGCCGCTTCTTCATGGAGCGGCTGCTGCCGGAGACCGCCGTGCACCTGGCGCGGATCCAGAGCGGCAGCGCCACCACGATGGAACTGGCTGCGGAAGCGTTCTGAAAAATTGCCGCCGCACCCCGTGCGGCGGCGCTTCCTTCCGTTATATATTATGATCCTCATATCAAGGAGGGCGTCATGCCTGAGGCATACATCTACGATCACGTTCGTACCCCGCGCGGCCGCGGCAAGGCCGATGGCGCGCTCCACGAGGTCACCGCGCTGGCGCTCGCCACGGCGCCGCTGACGGCGCTCAAAGAGCGCAACAATCTTCCCGAAAACTCCGTCGACGACGTCGTGCTCGGCGTGGTCGATCCGGTCGGCGAGGCCGGTTCCGACATCGCCCGCTTCGCGGCGCTGAAGGCCGGTCTCGGCGAGAAGGTGCCGGGCGTGCAGATCAGCCGCTTCTGCGCCTCCGGCCTCGATGCCGTGAACTTTGCCGCGGCCCAGATCATGAGCGGCCAGCATGAGCTCGTGATCGGCGGCGGCGCGGAATCGATGAGCCGCGTCGGTATCGGCGCCTCCGGCGGCGCCTGGCCGATGGATCCCTCGATGGCGGTGCCGGCCTATTTCATGCCGCAGGGCATCTCGGCCGACCTGATCGCGACCAAGTACGGTTTTTCGCGCGATGATGTCGATGCCTATGCCGTGCAGAGCCAGCAGCGCGCCGCCAAGGCCTGGGACGAGGGCCGCTTCAAGAACTCTGTCGTCCCGGTCAAGGACGTCAACGGCCTGACCATCCTCGCCAGGGACGAGCACATGCGCCCGACCACGACGATGCAGTCGCTGGCGCAGCTGCAGCCGTCCTTCGCGGCGCTGGCGGCGATGGCCGGCTTCGACGCGGTGGCAATCCAGTCGCATCCTGAGGTCGAGAAAGTCAATTACGTGCATCACGCCGGCAACTCTTCCGGCATCGTCGATGGAGCCGGCGCGGTGCTGCTCGGCAGCAAGGAGGCCGGCGCGAAGCACGGCCTGAAGCCGCGGGCAAGGATCCGCGCCTTCGCCAATATCGGCTCGGAGCCCGCGATGATGCTGACCGGCCCGGTCGACGTCACCGAAAAGCTGTTCGAGCGCTCCGGCATGAAGAAGTCGGACATCGACCTGTTCGAGCTCAACGAGGCCTTCGCCTCGGTGGTGCTGCGCTACATCCAGGCCTTCGACATCGACAACGCCAGGATCAACGTCAATGGCGGCGCAATCGCGCTCGGCCATCCGCTCGGCGCGACCGGCGCGATGATCCTCGGCACCGTGCTCGACGAGCTCGAGCGCACCAACAAGGAAACGGCGCTGGTGACGCTGTGCATCGGCGGCGGCATGGGCACCGCCACCATCATCGAGCGGGTGTGACGGCCGTGGGTCGTAGGGCGGGTTAGCCGAAGGCGTAACCCACCACGCCACCCCGAAGAAAACGGTGGGTCACGCTTCGCTAACCCACCCTACGAAATCGAGACGCAACCGCCGCGCCTGGGATCGGCCGCTGGCACCGAGGGAGCAAGAGATGACCTACAAGAATTTCAAGTTCGAAGTCGACGCCGACGGCATTGCGCTGGTCACCTGGGATATCCCTGATCGTTCGATGAACGTGTTCGACGATCTCTCGACCCAGGAGATCGGCGAGATCATCAAGCAGACGACCGGCGACGCAGCGATCAAGGGCGTCGTGATCACCTCGGCCAAGGAGGCGTTCTGCGCCGGCGCCGACCTCTCGATGCTCGAGGGCATGAACCGCAGCTATGCGCAGCTTCTCAAGGAGAAGGGCGAGGAAGCCGCCAACCAGATGCTGTTCGAGCAGAGCCGCCAGATGTCGCAGGCGTTTCGCGCGATCGAGACCTCGGGCAAGCCTTGGGTCGCCGCGATCAACGGCCTCGCGCTCGGCGGCGGCTTCGAGATCACGCTGGCCTGTCACTACCGCGTCGCGGCCGATAATCCGAAGACCCGGCTCGGCCTGCCGGAAATCAAGGTCGGCCTGTTCCCCGGCGCCGGCGGCACCCAGCGCGTGCCGCGCCTGGTGCAGCCGCAGGATGCGATGACGCTGCTGCTCAAGGGCGAGGCGGTCAAGGTCGATCGGGCCAAGGCGCTCAATCTGATTCACGCCGTCGTGCCGGCGGCCGACCTGATCAAGGCCGCCAAGGACTGGATCAAGGGCGGCGGCAAGGCGGTCGCGCCGTGGGACGAGAAGAGTTTCAAGCTGCCCGGCGGTCTGGTGTTCTCCAAGGCCGGCATGCAGATGTTCCCGGCCGGCAACGCGATCTATCGCCGCGAGACCTACGACAATTATCCGGCCGCGCGCGCCATCATGAGCTGCGTCTATGAAGGCCTGCAGCTGCCGATCGACGCCGCGTTGCGCGTCGAGTCGCGTTACTTCACGAAAGTGCTGCGCTCGAAGGAAGCGGCGGCGATGATCCGCTCGCTGTTCCTGTCGATGCAGGAATTGAACAAGGGCGCGCGCCGTCCGGCGGGCGTGCCGCCGACCAAGGTGAAGAAGCTCGCCGTGATCGGCGCCGGCTTCATGGGCGCCAGCGTCGGTTATGTCTCGGCGCAGGCCGGCATCGACGTCGTGCTTGTCGATCGCGACCAGGAGAGCGCCGACAAGGGCAAGGGCCACGCCAAAACCGTGGTCGACGGGCAGGTGGCGAAGGGACGCATGAAGCAGGAGGCCGGCGACGCCATCCTGGCGCGCATCTCGGCAACATCTGATTACAACGCGGTCTCGGACTGCGACCTGGTCATCGAGGCCGTGTTCGAGGACCGCAAGGTCAAGGCCGACACCTATGCCAAGGCGCAGCCGCTGTTGAAGGCGGACGCGATCTTCGCCTCCAACACCTCGACCCTGCCGATCAATTCGCTGGCCGAGGAGTTCAAGGACCAGGGCAAGTTCATCGGCATCCACTTCTTCTCGCCGGTCGAGAAGATGATGCTGGTCGAGATCATCCTGGGCAAGAACACCGGCGACGTCGCGCTGGCGACGGCGCTCGACTATGTCCGTGCGATCGGCAAGACGCCCATTGTTGTGAACGATTCCCGCGGCTTCTTCGCCAACCGCTGCGTGATGCGCTACATCTCCGAAGGCAACGAGATGCTGCTCGAAGGCGTGCCGCCGGCGATGATCGAGAACACCGCCAAGATGGCCGGCATGCCGGTCGGGCCGCTGTCGCTGCAGGACGAGGTCGCGCTCGACCTCGGGCTGAAGATCACCAAGGCGACCGAGGCCGATCTCGGCCCCAACGCGATCGACCAGGCGCAGAAGAAGCTGATGGTCGAGATGGTCGAGAAGCAGGGCCGCTTCGGCCGCAAGAACGGCAAGGGCTTCTACGACTATCCGGAGAAGGGCAAGGGTCAGAAGAGCCTGTGGCCGGGGCTCGCCGGCCTGCAGCCGAAGCGGCTCGATCCCGACACACTCAGCGTCGAGGAGCTGAAGCAACGCTTCCTGGTGGTGCAGGCGGTGGAAGCCGCGCGCACCGTCGAGGACCACGTCATCACCGACGTGCGCGAGGCCGATGTCGGCTCGATCCTGGGCTTCGGCTTCGCGCCGTTCACCGGTGGTGCGCTGTCCTATATCGACTTCATGGGCACCAAGAACTTCGTCGCGCTCTGCCACGCCTTCGAGAAGAAGTACGGTTCGCGCTTCACGCCGCCGAAACTGCTCGAGGAGATGGCGGCCAAGGGCGAAACCTTCTACGGCCGCTTCCCGCCGAAGAAGCAGGCGGCGTAAGCCTTCGTCGCGTTCCAAATCGCGACAGGATCAGGCCGGGTCATCGATCCGACTTGATCCCGTTACGTGACGGTCACGCCGGTCAAACTCCCGCCACGCTTGCTCCGCACTGCCACCACGCTGCTGGCATCACTCTTGCTGGGTGATCGTCAAGTCGATCACCGGGGTCGATCGTCAAGTCGATCGCCGGGTTGATCGAAGACGATCACCGAGGACGATCGCCAAAGGCGATCGTCGGGACGACGATCAGCATCAAGGGTGGGCGGGCGATGAGTTCTGCGTTCAAGGAAGGTGCCGCCGGAACCGCGGATAGACACGCGTTGCTGCCGCGGCCGCGCCGGATTTCCCTTCGGCTGCGTGGCAAAGGCCCGCTGTGGACCGGCCTGGTGCTACTTTTTCTGGCGGCGGATCTGATGCTCGCGGTGGCCGCCTGGCACGCCGTCGATTTCTTCCGCAACTGAGCCGTCAGCCTCCGGCGACAGCAAGGCGCCGGCGAGATAGGCGAGTTGGCTGAACGCGAGGCAGGCGACGACGAGCGGAGCGCCGGTGGCAAACGAGAAGCCGTCGGATTGGAGCATGACCGCCGCGAGCACCGCGATCAGCGGTGACACCAGCATCAACGTCCAAACCCGAAAATACAAACTGGTTGCCAGCCCAACGAGGGTGCTGGTCAACAAAAGGGTAAAGGCGATCGTCACATTTTTAGACCAGTTGGAGCGGAGGGCGCGCCGCAGGTCATAGTCGGTCAGTTGGATCGCGCGAACAAGGACAGCAACGCCCTCAGCCGGAAGTACACCGACTTAGCATTAATCGGTACAATGCGGGTTAAATTGAGACGTTCCACCTTCGGTTGCCGAAAGTAGGCTAGCGGCCACAAAAAAGAGCCGGATCGGCGATCCGGCTCTTTGTCGACTGTGGTGTGCCAGGCTCAGGCCGCCTTCAGCAGGCCTTCCTTCTTCAGCGCTTCCTGCACCTTCGGGCGCGCCGCGACGCGGGCCTTGTAGGCCGTCACATTGGGCAAGCCGGAGAAGTCGAAGCCGAGCCGGTCGTTCGCCCACATCATCATCGTGAAGAGGTAGCCGTCGGCGACCGTGAACTGGTTGCCCATCAGGTATTCGCGTCCGGTAAGCTGGCTCTCGACATATTTGAACTTGCCCATGGCGCGGTCCTTGAAGAAGGCCTTGGCGTCGTCGGCGAGGGCCGGCGCGAACATTGGGCCGAGATTCTTGTGCAGCTCGGTCGTGATGTAGTTCAGCCATTCGAGCAGCTTGTAGCGCTCGTTGGAGTCGCGGGCCGGCGCCAGCTTCCGGTCGGCGACCCTGTCGGCGATCATCTGGATGATGATCGGCCCTTCGGTGACCATCTCGCCGCTATCCAGCGCCAGCGCGGGCACCTGACCCTTGGGGTTCACTTGCAGGAAATCGTCGCCGTTTTCGAGCTTTTTGGCCCGCAGATCGACCTTGACCAGGTCGTAGGGCAGCCCGGCTTCGAGCAGGGCGATGTGGGGGGAGAGGGAGCAGGCACCGGGGGAGTAATAAAGCTTCATGGGGGTATTCCTTCCCTTGTTCTTGGCGTCCGGAGAGGGATTGCCAACATGCACCTGCATGAAATAGTCAAGATTGATGCAGATGCATTCAGTGCGGTACACTGGTTCCGGGACCTTATGAGCTAGACCATGAAACGCAAGCTATCGAGCGAGGCGACCGCCGCCTGGATCCGCCTGATGCGGGTGCCGAGCCGGGTGCTGGACTGCGTCGAGCAGGATCTGAAGAAGGCCGGCTTTCCGCCGCTCGCCTGGTATGACGCCTTGCTCGAGCTGTCGCGCGCGCCGTCCGGCGAGCTGCGCCCGGTCGAGCTCGAGCGGCAGATGCTGATTCCGCAATATTCGACGTCGCGGCTGATCGACAAGCTGGTCGACGAGGGACTTGCCGCGCGGCGCGAATGCAAGATCGACAAGCGCGGCCAGTTCGTCGAGATCACCGAGGCTGGACGCGAGCTCCAGAAGAAGATGTGGAGCGCCTATTCGGCCGCGATCGACAAGCATGTCGGCTCGAAATTATCCGATGCCGACGCGGCCCGGCTGTGCGGTCTGCTCGACCGTCTCGGCTGCTCCTGCGGCGACGCCAAAAGCGACGCCAAGAATGAGACCAAGAACGATAGCAAGGCTGCGCCTGCCCGAGACGGCGCGCCTGCCCGATGATAGTCCTGATCCCATCATCCGCAGCCGTTGTGGCTCGCGGATGTCCCTGCCACCGCGCGCGTTCGATCGAAGCGCCCTTGAGTTGGATTTCGTATGGCGCGTGACCAGATCGACATGACGCCGCTGCAGTCGCGCGACGAACTCGTGGCGTGGCTTGAAGCCGGCGTGAAACCCGAATCCGAGTTCCGGATCGGCACCGAGCATGAGAAGACACCGTTCACGCTCGAGGGCCACCAGCCCGTGCCCTATGAAGGCGCGAAGGGCATCGGCGCGCTGCTCGAGGGCATGAAGCTCCTGCTCGGCTGGGAGCCGATCATGGAGCGCGGCAACATCATCGGGCTCTATGACGTGACCGGCGGCGGCGCGATTTCGCTCGAGCCGGGCGGCCAGTTCGAATTGTCGGGCGCGCCGGTCGAGACCGTGCATCAGACCCAGTCGGAGCTGATGGCGCATCTGGCACAGGTGCGGGAGATCGCGACCCCGCTCGGCATCGGCTTCCTCGGTCTCGGCATGACGCCGTCCTGGTCGCGGGCGCAGATCCCCGTGATGCCGAAGGGGCGCTACAAGATCATGAGAAACTACATGCCGAAGGTCGGCAAGTACGGCCTCGACATGATGTTCCGGACTTGCACGGTTCAGACCAATCTCGACTTCTCCTCCGAAGCCGACATGGTGAAGAAGCTGCGCGTGTCGCTGGCGCTGCAGCCGATCGCGACCGCGCTGTTCGCCAACTCGCCGTTCACCGAGGGCAAGCCCAACGGCTTCCTGTCGTTCCGCTCCGAGATCTGGCGCGACACCGACAATGCGCGCTCCGGCATGGTGCCGTTCGCGTTCGAGGACGGCATGGGCTTCGAGCGCTATGTCGATTATGCGCTCGACGTTCCGATGTATTTCGTCAAGCGCGGCGAGGAATATATCGACGTCGCCGGTTCCTCGTTCCGGGATTTCTTCGCCGGCAAGAATGCCGTCTTGCCCGGCGAGCGCCCGACCTTGTCGGACTGGGCCAATCACCTCTCGACGATCTTCCCCGAGGTGCGCCTGAAGCGTTATCTCGAAATGCGCGGCGCCGACGGCGTGCCGTGGGGCCGGCTGCCGGCGCTGCCGGCGTTCTGGGTCGGGCTGCTCTACGACAATGACAGCCTCGATGCCGCCTGGGACATCGTCCGGCACTGGACCGCGCCGGAGCGGCAGGCGCTGCGTGACGACGTGCCGCGTTTCGGCTTCAAGGCCCGGATCAAGGACCGCTATCTGTTCGAGATCGCCAAGGAGTGCCTGATCCTGTCGCATGCCGGATTGCGGCGGCGCGGCCGGATCGATCATCTCGGGCGCGACGAAAGCCGCTTCCTCGAACCGCTCGAGCGCATCATCGAGACCGGCCGCTCGCCGGCGGAGGAGATGCTGGAGAAGTTCAACGGTCCCTGGAAGGGCTCGGTGGAGCCGGCCTATCAGGAATACGCCTTCTAATCCCTGGCTAACCCCGATCCGGGCTCGAAACGCGCGCGGACGGCGGTGGTGTCGCACCGGCCGTTCATCAGCCGTACAGGTTCATGGCGTTCAAATGACGGCCCGCGGGATGCGCGGGGCTGCGCGAATTTGAAAGCAATCTCATGGGGATAGGCCGCCTCTTTAGGGCGTCTGTGGTGATGTTCGCGGTTTTTGCCGCGGCTTTCGTCGCGCGCCCGGCATTGGCGCAGACCAATTTCGACCGTCCTGGCGGCGACTATCTGAACGCGCCGGTGACGTCGGGCGATCCCGCCGATTGCGCGCTCACCTGCGAGCGCGACCGCCGCTGCCGTGCCTGGAGCTTCAGCTATCCGAACGACGTCAACAATGGCGCGGTGTGCTGGCTGAAGAATAGCGTGCCGCCGCGGGTGCAGGACAATTGCTGCGTGTCCGGAGTGCGCGGCGCGGGCGTGGTCGAACCGCGCAACGGCGCTATCGAAACCTCGATCGACCGCCTCGGCGGCGACTACAAGAATTTCGAGTTGAAGAGCAGCGACGGCGACGAGGCCTGCCAGGCCGCCTGCACCGCCGACAACAAGTGCCGCGCCTGGACCTACGCCCGGCCCGGCTATGCCGGCCGCGACGCGCATTGCTTCCTGAAGAAAGACATCAAGCCGCCGCGCCGCAAGGCGGGGTTCACCTCGGGCGTGGTGCGGTGACGCCGGTTCTCTCCACACGTCGTCCCGGCCTTGAGCCGGGACCCATAACCACAAATGCCGGTGTTTCGCGACGCTGGGGCCTCGATCCCGCCTGCAATTTCCTCCGGTGGTTATGGGTCCCTGCTTTCGCAGGGACGACAGGCTAACCCTGAGCCGCCAGCACGGTGATCTCCGGCCACAGCGCCTTCCGCCGCGCTGTCTTCGTCGCGTAGTTTGCCGCGGAAAATTCGAGGTCCGGTTCGGCCGCACGATCATGTCAGCCACATCGTCGAAACCGCTCGGCGCATAGACGTCGTAGCCGCTGGCGCTGCGGCTGATGCCGATCCGCGTGTTCTCGGTGAGGAAGCGATCGATGCCGTCGCTCGAACGCGACAGCGCGGGGTAGGGCAGGCCGTGTTTGCCGGGATACCAGAGATGGACGCGGGCCTGGTTGCGCGCCTCGATCGCGACACCGAGATGGCCGAGCCGCGCCTTGAGGTCGCGGATCACAGCGTCCTCGGCCTCCCACGACGTATCCGGATCGAAATAGAAGATGTCGTAGTCGCTGATGCTGTGATCGACCGGCCGGTTGGTCAGCACGTTCCACACGGTCTGCACCAGGCAGCCGGCCACCAGCCAGGCATCGGGCAAAGCGAGGCGGTGCAGCTCGTCGGCTATCGCTTGATTGGCCGGGTTGCGGAGCGCAGCCGTGAGGAATCCGTCTTGCGTCACGACGAGGCGGTCGCGTCGTAGTCCCTGACTGCCTTCTTCGACGCCAGCGTGCGCCAATGCCGGCGCAGCAGCGGCTCGACGGTCTGACGCCTGGCCTTCGACAGGCGGATCAGCACCATCGGGTAGTCGCGGTAGTGATCGGTGAAATAGAACACTTTGGGCTGGCTTTCGACCAGTATGTCGCGCTCATCCGGCGGCACGCCCGGCATCACCAGGCTGTCGCCGTCCTCCTTGAGCCGCGCCAGCATCTTCTTGCGCACCTTCAGCGCCGGCGTACCGTAGGAAGAGCCGTCCTCGACCTCCGGCCACGCCAGCACCATGGGTCCTGACGTCGTCGAAGGTCACGGTTGGTGAGCTCACTGCACCGAGGTGAAGAAGCGCGCGAGGCGGAAGCCGGACAGCCAGGTCCAGACCGGCTGGCTGCGGATGCCCATGTCCCAGGAGCCGACCACTGCGTCGGCGCGGCCGATCAGATTGTCGATCGGCAGGAGGCCGACGCCGCCGTCGCGCACCGGCACGCGGCTGTCGGCGGAATTGTCCCTGTTGTCGCCGAGCACGAACAGATTGCCGGGAGGCACCGTCACCTCTTGCGTGTTGTCGAGCCGGCCATTGTCGCGGATCTTGAAGATCGCATGGCTAACGCCGTTCGGCAGCGTCTCGATATAGCGATAGGCCTCCTCGCCGCCGCCGCGATCGTCTTCGGCAAAGCCGGTGCCGTCGGGCTTCAGCGCCGCCGGATGATCGTTGATGAAGAGCTGACCCTGCCGCATCTGGATGCGATCGCCGGGCAGCCCGACCACACGCTTGACCCAGGCTTGCGAGCGGTCGCCCGGCCAGCGGAACACGACGACGTCGCCGCGCTTCGGCGTCTCGCCGAACACCCGGCCGGTTTCCGGCAGCGTGATCTGGATCGGCAGCGACGCCGCGCCGTAGCCATAGGGAAATTTCGAGGCGACCAGCGCGTCGCCGATCAACAGCGTCGGTTCCATCGATCCCGACGGCACGTAAAATGGCTCGGCGATCGCGCCCTTGGCGAGGAACACGACGGCCACGATCGCGGCCAGCTGCACGGCCTGTCCGCGCCAGCTGGTCGGCTTGGCCGTCACGACTTCGTTTCCGCTGCTCACTAGCCCGTTCCTCCGACCGTAATCCGTTCCATCCGCAGCGTCGGCTGACCGACGCCGACCGGCACGCCCTGGCCGTTCTTGCCGCAGGTGCCGATTCCCGTATCGAGCGCAAGATCGTTGCCGATCATGGTGATCCTGTGGAGATCGGTCGGTCCATTGCCGATCAGCATGGCGCCCTTCAGCGGCGCGCCGAGCTTGCCGTTCTCGATCTTGTAGGCCTCGGTGCACTGGAACACGTACTTGCCCGAGGTGATGTCGACCTGGCCGCCGCCGAAATTGGCGGCATACATGCCGTTCTTCACCGAGGCGAGGATCTCGGCCGGGTCGCGGTCGCCCGACAGCATGTAGGTGTTGGTCATGCGCGGCATCGGCACATGGGCATAGCTCTGCCGCCGTCCGTTGCCGGTCGGCTTCATGCCCATCAGCCGGGCATTCTGGCGGTCCTGCATGTAGCCGACCAGGACGCCGTCCTCGATCAGCACGGTGCGGTTGGTCGGCGTGCCCTCGTCGTCAATGGACAGAGAACCGCGGCGTGACGCCATGGTGCCGTCGTCGACCACCGTGACCCCCTTGGCCGCGACCTGCTTGCCCATCAGGCCCGCGAAAGCCGAGGTCTGCTTGCGGTTGAAGTCGCCCTCGAGCCCATGGCCGACGGCTTCATGCAGCATCACGCCGGGCCAGCCGGCGCCGAGCACCACGTCCATCTCGCCGGCCGGCGCCGGCACCGATTCGAGATTGACCAGCGCCTCGCGCAGCGCGCCGTCGGCGGCGTCGCGCCAGGCCTTGGTCTCGATGAAGCGCGCATAGCCTTCGCGGCCGCCATAGCCCTTGCTGCCGCTCTCCTGCCGGTCGCCCTGGCCGGCGACCACGGAAACGTTGATGCGCACCAACGGGCGGATGTCGCGATAGCTCTCGCCATCGGGCCGCAGGATTTCCACCACCTGCCAGGTCGCAGTCAGGCTGGCCGAGACCTGCCGCACCCGCGGGTCCTTGTCCCTGACATAGGCGTCGATCTCGCCGAGCAGCTTGACCTTGGCCTCGAAGGCCGGCCCGTCCAGCGGGTTCTCGTCACCATAAAGCTTGATGTTGGTGTGGGCCGGCGCCGCGGCGAAGCTGCCGGCATAGCCGCCGCGCACCGCCGCCACCGCATCCGCGGCGCGGATCAGCGCCGGGATCGACACGTCGGAGGAATGCGCATAGCCGACCGCGTCGTCCTTGACCGCGCGCAGGCCAAAGCCCTGCGAGGTGTCGTAGGTCGCCTGCTTCAGCCGGCCGTTGTCGAACACCAGCGCCTCGGTCTGCCCGTACTCCAGGAACAACTCGCCGTCGTCGGCGCCTTCAAGCCCCCGCGCCACCTCGCGGCGGACGGCATCGCGGTCCAGATTGGCGCGGTCGATCAGGGAGGTCGTGGCAGGATTGGTCATGGTCACTCCGACGCAGTGCGATTCCTTGGCGATTCCTCGTCATCCTTGCCTGAAGCGCGGCTGATTGCCAGTGCGGAACGAGCAGCAGGGATTTCGGGCAAATGAAGCAGAAACGAGCGCAACACTCATCTCACAACCCGGAAACCTGTGCCGGTCCCGGTTCAGACCCGGATGGCCACTGTCAAAGATAGTGTTTGGGGTGGCAAACCGGGAGAGCCCGCGGCTATGCCGTTGATCACGGCAGGCTATCGAGTTCCTCACCTTGTCGTCATCAGAGCATGATCCGGAAAAGTGCGAAGCGGTTTTCCGAAAAGATCGTGCTTAAACAAAGAGCTAAAGCGCGATGACGGTTCAACCTGAACTCATCGCGCTTGAGAGCGCCGATCCGCCTTGAGCGGCTGGTCTTCCGGCACGTCGCCATCGCTCGACGGCTCGGGCTTCGGCTGCGCGGCTCCCTGCGCCGAGGTCGGGAAACCATGCTCCTGGGCCCAGCGGTACAGCTCATCGAACACCGGTTTGAGCGCCCTGGCGGACGGCGTCATCTCGTACTCAACCCGCGGCGGCACCTCGGGATAGACCGTGCGCTTGACGAGGCCATTGGCCTCGAGGTCGCGGAGCTGGGTGGTCAGCATGTGCTGGGTCACGCCGGGGATCGACTGCCGCAATTCGCCGAACCGCCGCTTGCGGTCGACCAATTGCCAGAGGATGTCGCCCTTCCATTTTCCGGCCAGCACCGAAAGCGCCCGATGAAATTGCGCCGACAGGTCGCCGTTGCACGGTTCGGATGCCGCCGGAGGCTCGGCGGGCTCATTAGTCAGTTTTTTCATACTGCCTCACAAAAAGCATCCTACTTGTTCTTTTCATCTTACTCCCGAATTTAGTGCACCGGAAGAAGCGGGCCTGCCGCCGAATGGAGAGATGGGCGCGCGTTGGGGTCGATTCGAACAATCTCGGGAGAGATCAATGTCAGTTGCTGTTGCCTCGGCGCCGTCGCGCTGGAAATCCGTCACGCTGTGGGTGGTCAGGGGTTTGCTTGCGCTGGCCTTTGCCGCCGCCGGCGGCGCCAAGCTCTATGGCGTGCCGATGCTGGTCGAGGAATTCCAGCATATCGGGCTCGGCCAGTGGTTCCGCTATCTCACGGGATCGCTGGAGCTGTTCGGCGCCCTCCTGATCCTGGTGCCTTCGCTCGCAGCCTTCGGCGGCCTGCTGCTCGGCTGCATCATGGTCGGCGCGACCATCACCCATCTGTTCGTGATCGGCGGCTCGCCGGTGCCCGCCCTCGTGCTGCTGACGTTGAGCGCGATCGTCGCCTACACCAAGCGCAGCCAGTTCGCCTTGCTCGCGATCGCGCCGTGAGGAGGCCGCGGTGCGCCTCTCTCGCAGCACACTGACGGTCGCAACCGGGCTGGTGCTGGCACTCGTGGTGCCGTTCGCCGCGACATTGCTGCTCACCGGATCGGTTGCGGCGGTCTCGAAGCCCGAGTCCACAAGGCAGGCCGTGCAGCCGCGCATGCATCGCCTGGTGCTGCCGATCAACTCCGACGATCCGACCACGATGCGGGCGCTGATCTCGACCGCGCTCAACCTCCCGAAATATTATCAGGAGCGCAACGAGCCGTTCGAGATCGAAATCGTCGCCTACAATGCCGGCGTCCACATGCTGCGCGCCGATACCTCGCCGGTAAAGGATTTGCTGCGGGTGGTGCGTGGGCTCACGCCCGGCATCCGCTTCGTGGTCTGCGAAGCCACCAAGCTCGGCATGGAGCGCGCCGAGGGCCATCCGCTCGTCCTGCTCGACAATGTCGATCTGGTGCCGAACGGGCCCGGACGCATCATCGAATTGCAGGAAGCCGGCTGGTCCTACATCCGGTCGTGAGCAATGCGGCGATCAAGCCAGGCGGAGACCCCATCATGATGTCAGTTCGCGCGCCAACCCGCCGCGCCATCGTCGCCGGCATGCTTGGCGCCGGCGCCTCGCTCGCGATGCCGGCACCACCGGTGCGCGCAGCGTCCGGCGGACCGCCGCCGTTCGGCACCATCCGCCACCAGTTCACGCAGGTTCAAGGCGCCCGCCGGGTGCCGCCGGTCGCGATTCCCGCACTCGCCGGCGGCGCGATCGATCTCACCTCGTTCAAGGGCAGGATGGTGCTGGTGAACTTCTGGGCCACATGGTGCGCAGCGTGCCGGACCGAGCTGCCGATGCTGGACCGGCTCGCCGCCAGCGGCCGCAGCGATCTCGCGGTCATTGCGATCAGTACCGACCGCAACCGCGCGCTGGTGCCGCCCTACGTCAAGCAGTTCAAGCTGCATCGTCTAGCGATCGGCTTCGATCCAGGCGGCCTCGTCTCGCGCGTCGATGCCGCCGAGCTCGACACGCCATTCGCGCTCTACGGCATGCCGATCTCGTTCCTGATCGGCGTCAGCGGACAGGTCGAGGGCTATATGACGGGAGAGGCGGACTGGCTGTCCGCGGAGGCGGGCGGGTTGTTTGATTATTATGCGGGTGGTGCGCGGTAGGCTCGGCTACGGCAGCTTGTCATACCCTTCGCCCAGCCCATTCAGGCTGAGCGGAAACCCGATCCCCTCTTCCGGCGTCTCGAAAATAATGAACGTCGCGGTCTTCGCGTTCTTCAACTGGCCGAGCAGCTTGTCGTCCATCACGACCTCGGCGACGCAGCCGTTGGGCAGGCAGCGGACAAAACCGGCGCGGCCGACGTCCTGGTTGTCGAGCTTGAGGCCGAGGCCGGAGGGCAGCAGCACGCCGAGCGGCGCGACCACGCGCATCAGGCGGCTCTTCTGGTCGGCGGTCTTCAGCACGATCACGGTCAGGCCGGCGTTGGAGCGGTCTTCCGCTACCACGCTCTGGATCAGCGCGCATTGCTCGGCCTGGGCGCCGGGCGGGGTGTCGCAGCGGATCTGCCAGTCGCCATGGACCGAGCGTACCGCGCCCTGCGCGTTTGCCGCCTGGGTCAGGCCGAAACTGAGGGCCAGAAACAGCAGCCCGCTGAGCCAACCGGCCTTCGGTCTTACCTGAATGTTCGAAGCGCCCATCCGGGTCGATCCTTTGATTGTTCGGTCGGTCCAGCCGTCGAGGCCGCCGGTAGCACGCATCAGTCGACTGATACCGCAATAGGGCGCCTTGAAGGCGATGTTGAAGCCATTCCCGCGCCGGATTGGGGCGGCCCGCAGCGAATCAGGTTCCTGTGGGCTGCCCTGCCTGTGCGTACATCCGGTAATCCCCCTGTCAACTGTGTGCGGCCGTGTTTCGGCGACTTTCGCTTGATTTTGCGGGAAAAATCGCAAGCGGCAGGTTCATCGCAGGCGCATGGCTTTCGGCCCCACTACTGCATTGCGAGCGCCTGCGAATTATGGTTTGAGAGGCTGGATTTCGACGCGTTCTAGCGATCTGGCTCCCGTACCCACCTTGACTCGTAGACGGGTATGTCCGGAAGGCCATTTGTCAGGGCGGATCGTGCTGCATTTCCGGTCAAGTGCCGGAGGTGTTTTGGGGAATTATCAAGGGAGCGCGAACGGCATGAAGATGTCGATTGGCCGGTTGGGCAGGCAGTTGCTGGGTTTGGCGGTGGCGGGGATGGCGTCAGTCGCCGCGGGATCGGCCTCCGCCGAGATGGGACAGCCGGCGCCGTGGGAGCACACGCTGCAGGAAGCCGCGACCCCGGTGATGGAGAACATCATCTGGTTCCACAATTTCCTGCTGGTGCTGATCACCGTGATCACGCTGTTCGTGCTGGCGCTGCTGATCATCGTGGTGGTGAAGTTCAACGCCAAGGCCAACCCGGTCCCCTCCCGGACTACCCACAACACCCTGATCGAAGTGGCCTGGACGCTGATCCCGGTCCTGATTCTGGTCGGCATCGCGGTGCCGTCGTTCCGCCTGCTGTTCCTGGAGCTCGACGTGCCGAAGCCGGACCTCACCGTGAAGGTCACCGGCAAGCAGTGGTATTGGTCCTACGCCTACCCGGATAACGGCAAGTTCGAGTTCGACTCGCTGCTCGATAAGGACAAGCAGCCCCGCCTGCTCGGCGTCGACAACGAGATGGTGGTCCCGGTCAACAAGGTGGTGCGGATCCAGACCACCGGTGCCGACGTGATCCACTCCTTCGCTGTGCCGGCCTTCGGCGTGAAGATCGACTCGGTCCCCGGCCGCCTCAACGAGAGCTGGTTCAAGGCCACCAAGACCGGCGTGTTCTACGGCCAGTGCTCGGAACTGTGCGGCAAGGACCATGCCTTCATGCCGATCGCGGTGCGGGTCGTCAGCGACCAGGAATTCGCGACCTGGGTCGAGGGGGCGAAGAAGAAGTTTGCGACCAACCCGGCGAATTCCTACGCCTCGGCTGGTCAGGCGGCGCAGTAAGCCGGGACGGCTTGCGGCGCGGGATGGAATAAGGGCGACGGGACCGCAAGGTCCAAGAGGGACTGCAAGGCAGGATTTTGAACATGGCGACAGGCGCAGCGACACACGACGATCACGCCCATGATGATCACGCCCACCATCCGACCGGATGGCGGCGCTATCTCTACTCCACGAACCACAAGGACATCGGTACGATGTACCTGGTCTTTGCGGTGATCGCGGGCATCATCGGCGCCGCGATGTCGATCGCGATCCGTGCCGAGTTGATGTATCCGGGCGTCCAGATATTCCACGAGACGCACACCTATAACGTGTTCGTGACCTCGCACGGTCTGATCATGATCTTCTTCATGGTCATGCCGGCGATGATCGGCGGGTTCGGCAACTGGATGGTACCGCTGATGATCGGCGCGCCTGATATGGCGTTCCCGCGCATGAACAACATCTCGTTCTGGCTGCTGCCGGCCTCGTTCGCGCTGCTCCTGATGTCGACCTTCGTCGAGGGTGAGCCGGGCGCCAACGGCGTCGGCGCGGGCTGGACCATCTACGCGCCGCTGTCGACCTCGGGCCATCCGGGTCCGGCGGTCGATTTCGCGATCCTGTCGCTGCATCTGGCCGGTGCGTCGTCGATCCTCGGCGCCATCAACTTCATCACCACGATCTTCAACATGCGCGCGCCAGGCATGACCCTGCACAAGATGCCGCTGTTCGTGTGGTCGATCCTGGTGACGGTGTTCCTGCTTCTGCTGTCGCTGCCGGTGCTCGCCGGTGCGATCACCATGCTGCTGACCGACCGCAATTTCGGCACCGCCTTCTTTGCCGCCGACGGCGGCGGCGACCCGGTGCTGTTCCAGCATCTGTTCTGGTTCTTCGGCCACCCCGAAGTGTACATCCTGATCCTGCCGGCCTTCGGCATGGTCAGCCAGATCGTCTCCACCTTCTCGCGCAAGCCGGTGTTCGGCTATCTCGGCATGGCCTACGCCATGGTCGCGATCGGCGGCATCGGCTTCGTGGTGTGGGCGCACCACATGTACACCGTCGGCATGTCGTCGGCGACGCAGGCCTATTTCGTCGCCGCCACGATGGTGATCGCGGTGCCGACCGGCGTGAAGATCTTCTCCTGGATCGCCACGATGTGGGGCGGCTCGATCGAGTTCAAGGCGCCGATGATCTGGGCGATCGGCTTCATCTTCCTGTTCACCGTCGGCGGCGTCACCGGCGTGGTGCTGGCCAATGCCGGCGTCGACCGAGTGCTGCAGGACACTTACTACGTGGTGGCGCACTTTCACTACGTGCTGTCGCTCGGCGCCGTGTTCGGCATCTTCGCCGGCTGGTACTACTGGTTCCCGAAGATGTTCGGCTACATGTACTCGGAGACCATCGCCAAGGCGCACTTCTGGTTCACCTTCATCGGCGTCAACTTGGTGTTCTTCCCGCAGCACTTCCTCGGCCTGTCGGGCATGCCGCGCCGCTATGTCGACTATCCGGATGCGTTCGCCGGCTGGAACCTGATCTCCTCCTGGGGCTCCTACATCTCCGGCATCGGCGTGCTGATCTTCATCTACGGCGTGATCGATGCCTTCGTCCGCAAGGAGCAGGCCGCGAACAATCCGTGGGGCGCGGGTGCGACCACGCTGGAGTGGACGCTGACCTCGCCGCCGCCGTTCCACCAGTTCGAAGTGCTGCCGCGCGTGCAGTAATTCCAACACCGCGCGGCGCACCCAAAGTGCGCCGTGCGCTTTATAGAAGCGGAACCTGATCTTGTCGGTTGTCGATCACAATGCCATCGAGTTGCCCCGGATCTCCGAGGCCGAAGTGGGCGATTACATCGCGCTGTTGAAGCCGCGCGTGATGTCGCTGGTGATCTTCACCGCGCTGGTCGGACTGATGATCGCGCCGGTGCATGTGCATCCGGTGCTGGCGTTCACCTCGATCCTGTGCATCGCGGTCGGCGCCGGCGCCTCCGGCGCGCTCAACATGGCCTATGAGAACGACGTCGATGCGTTGATGACGCGCACCGCCAACCGGCCGATCCCGCGCGGGCGCATCACCCCGACCGAGGCCGCCGCGTTCGGCATCACGCTCGCCTTCTTCTCGGTGATGACGCTCGGCATCCTGGTCAACTGGGTGGCGGGCGCGCTGCTTGCCTTCACCATCTTCTTCTATGCCGTGGTCTACACGATGTGGCTGAAGCGCTGGACCGCGCAGAACATCGTGATCGGCGGCGCCGCCGGCGCGCTGCCGCCGGTGGTGGCCTGGGCGGCCGCGACCGGCTCGCTCTCGGTCGAGCCGATCCTGCTGTTCCTGATCATCTTCTTCTGGACCCCGCCGCATTTTTGGGCGCTGGCGCTGTTCCGCAGCGACGACTACGCGCGCGCCGGCATTCCGATGCTGCCGGTGGTTGCCGGTCCCGACGCGACCCGCCTGCAGATACTGCTCTACACCATCGTGCTGGTCGCGGTGGCGCTGGCGCCGTGGCCGCTCGGCTATTTCGACGCGATCTACGGCGTCACCTCGCTGGTGCTCGGCGCCGGCATGCTATGGCTTGCCATCGAGGTCTATCGTCGCCGCGAGGGTGTTGCGGCCAACCGCGCCACCCGCCGGCTGTTCGCGTTCTCGATCCTTTATCTGTTCGCGCTGTTTGCCGTCCTCCTCGCCGAGGTCGTGGTCCGCGCGATTGCGCCTGTCTTGATCGGATAGGGAACGCCCGGGGGCGAGATGGGGGCGCATGGGACATCAATGGACGAGAAACGCGAACCAGACGGAATCGTCCTCACCGAGGCGCAGCTCAGGAGCCGGCGCCAGCGCTCGATCGCCATTGCGCTCGCGCTCGGCGTCATGGTCCTGCTGTTCTTCGCGGTCACCATCGTCAAGGGGCCAGCCGTGCTGGTGCGGCCGCTATGAGTGAGACGGCGAACCAGCGCAGCACCGAGGCACCGCAAGGCGAGCGCGCCAAGGTCACGCGCCGCACGCTGTCGCGCGATACGATGGTGGCGTCGATCTGCGGCTTCGTCGTGGTGCTGATGCTCGGCGCGTCCTACGCGGCCGTGCCGTTCTACAACTGGTTCTGCCGCACCACCGGCTTCAACGGCACCACCCAGGTCGCGACCTCGCTGCCTTCGGATGCGCCGCTCGAGCGCACCATCACCGTCAGCTTCGATTCCAACGTCGCGCCGGGCCTGCCCTGGAAGTTCGAGCCGGAGCAGAACAATATCGACGTCAAGATCGGCCAGGTCGTCACCGTCTATTACACCGTGACCAACCAGTCGGCCCGCACCACCACCGCACAGGCGTCCTACAACGTCGCGCCGCTGACGGTCGGCGCCTATTTCCAGAAGATCAACTGCTTCTGCTTCACGGAACAGACCTTGGCGCCCGGCGAAAAGCGCGAGATGGCCGTCGTATTCTATGTCGATCCGGCGCTGGCCAAGGACAGCGAGAACGACACGCTGAAGACGATCACTTTGTCCTACACTTTCTTCCCCGTGCGCGACGCCGCGCCGAAGCCCGTGGCGGCGGGCGAGGCGGAGCAGCGCAAGGGCGGCTAGTTCTGGAATTAAAGACTTAAGACGTGCCTCGCGGCACGCGAATGGAGAGACGGCAATGGCTGAGGCGCAAGTCAAGCATCACGACTATCATCTCGTCGACCCGAGCCCGTGGCCGGTGGTCGGTTCGATCTCGGCCTTCATCATGGCGGTCGGCGCGATCGGCTGGATGCACCACATGTATTCGGCCGCCCCGATCGTGTTCGGGGTCGGCACCATCGGCGTGCTCTACACCATGGCGAGCTGGTGGGGCGACGTGATCAAGGAAGCCCAGTACAAAGGCGACCACACCCGCGTGGTGCAGATCAGCCACCGCTATGGCATGATCCTGTTCATCGCCTCCGAGGTGATGTTCTTCGTCGCCTGGTTCTGGGCCTTCTTCAATTCGGCGCTGTTCCCGGCCGATGCGGTGCATGCCACCCGCGACGCGGTGTTCGGCTGCGGCGCCGGCAGTGCGATGGGCGCCTGCTCCGTCCCCGGCACCTGGCCGCCGCACGGCATCGAGACCTTCGATCCCTGGCATCTGCCGCTGCTCAACACGCTGCTGCTCTTGACCTCCGGCACCACCGTCACCTGGGCGCACCATGCGCTGCTGGAGAACGACCGCCAGGGCCTGAAGCAGGGCCTGATCCTGACCGTGATCCTCGGCGCCCTTTTCACCTGCGTGCAGGCCTATGAATACGCCCACGCGACGTTCTCGTTCGGCGGCAACGTCTATGGCTCGACCTTCTTCATGGCGACCGGGTTCCACGGCTTCCACGTGCTGGTCGGCACCATCTTCCTGCTGGTCTGCCTGATCCGCGCCTATGCCGGTCATTTCACGCCGAAGCAGCACCTGGGCTTCGAGTTCGCTGCCTGGTACTGGCACTTCGTCGACGTGGTCTGGCTGTTCCTGTTCATCTGCATCTACGTCTGGGGTCGCGGCGCCGAGGCGATGGCCCACGGCGCACACTAACCGCACGCCGACGTGCTAAGAGGGGCGGCCGGATGGCCGCCCCTTTGCATTTGAAGAGACCCGATGACGGATACCCCGCCCACTGTGACCGAGAGCGCGATCCGCGGCATTGCCTGCCGCTGTCCGCGCTGCGGCAAGGGCAAGCTCTATTCCGGCTTCCTGACGCTGGCGCCGCGCTGCCAGGCCTGCGGCCTCGACTTCGCCTTCATCGATGCCGGTGACGGGCCGGCGATCTTCGTCATCATGCTGGCCGGCGCCATCGTGGTCGCGGCGGCGCTGATCGTCGAGGTGAAGTACCAGCCGCCGTTCTGGGTGCATGCCGCGCTGTGGCTGCCGCTGATCGTGGTGACCACGATCCTGCCGCTGCGTTCGATGAAGGCGCTGCTGATCGCGCTGCAATTCCACCACAAGGCCGCCGAAGGCCAATTGATCGAGCGCGACCCGCAATGAATGACAAGACGACGCACCGGCCGAGCGCGGCCGGCTTCGGCATTTTCACGTTGATCCTGATCGCGGTGTGCATCGCGCTAGGCGTCTGGCAATTGCAGCGCAGGGTCGAGAAGCATGCGCTGATCGCAGCGCTCGACGTGCGGCTCGCCGCTCCGACCGAGGCGCTGCCGCCGCCGTCGGCGTGGCCCACGCTGACTTCGGCGAGGGACGAATTCCGCCGCGTCACCCTGACCGTGACCTACGCGAAACAGCCTGACGCGATGGTGTTCAGCTCGGGCTCCGCGGTGCGCGACGACATCAGCGGGCCCGGCACCTGGGCGTTCCTGCCGGCTAAGCTCGCCAGCGGCGAGACCGTCGTGGTCAACGCCGGCTTCGTCCAGAACACGATGCAGGACCGCGCTTTCGAGGATCGTGTCGCCGGCCGCCTCGCCACCGGCGCGCCGGTCGAACTCACCGGCTACATCCGCTTTCCGGAGCCGCCGGGCCGGCTGACGCCGAAGGAAGATCCGACAAAGCGGCTATGGTTCGTGCGCGATCACCGCGCGATGGCGCAGGCGCTCGGCTGGGGTGAGGTCGCACCGTTCTACATCGACCTCGAGGCGCCGGTGCCGGAGAGCGGCACGCCGAAGCCCGGGCCGCTCAAGGTGCGGCTCAAGGACGACCACATGCAGTACGCCATCACCTGGTTCTCGCTCGCCGCCGCGGTCACGATCGCCTTCGGCCTGTGGTGGCGCGGCCAGCGGCGCAGGGCGGGTTGAGGGAAGGCGCCAACTGAGAGCGCGCCGCCGGAAGGGCGACGCGCTTTCGAAAATTTCCTTTCGCGGCGAGGCTCAATGGCCGACAGGGGCGGGGCCGCCGAGCTTGACCTTGCGCAAGGTCAGCGCCAACGGGATGGCCGAGAGCGAGATCAGCATCAGCACCCAGAACGCGTCCATGTAGGACAGGAACGAGGCCTGGGTCTGCACCTGCTGGCCGATCCACTGGATCGCCTGTTGGTGCGCCTGCGCCAGCGAATTGCCCTGGGCGACGAAGAAGTCGGTGACCTGGTGCAGCGTGTCCTGATATTGCGGGCTTGACGGCGTCACCTGCTCGACCAGCCGGCTCTGGTGGAACTGCTGGCGATGCGTCAGCACGTTGGACACGATCGAGACGCCGATCGAGCCGCCGGTGTTGCGCGCCGCGTTGATCAGCGCGGAGGCATGGTCGGTCTTGTCAGGCGGGATGCCGTCATAGGACGCCGCCATGATTGGCACGAAGATCAGCGGCAGGCCGACGCCGATCAGCATGCGCGAGCGCGCCATGAACCAGAAGCCGAGATCGCCATAGACGTTGGTCATGCTGTACATCGAGGCGGCGATCACCAGCGCGCCGAGCACGATCAAATATTTCGGCTGCACCTTGGCGGCGAGGCGGCCGACCACAAACATCATCGCCATGGTGACGAGGCCGCCGGGCGAGAGCACGAGGCCGGCCCAGGTCGCGGTGTAGCCGAAATCCTGCTGCACCAGCTGCGGCAAAAATTGCGTGGTCGCAAGCAGGATGGCGCCGGTCGCCAGCATCACCAGGAAGCAGGCGCCGAACTGCCGGGTCGCGACCATCCTGAGGTCGATCATCGGATTGCGCCGGGTCATCTCCCACGGGATCATCAGCACGAACGCCGCGCCGCAGATCACCGCTGATGTGACGATGAAGGACGAGGCGAACCAGTCGTCCTCGAGGCCGCGGTCGAGCATCACCTCGAGCGCGCCGAGGAAGGTCGCGACTAGCGCGAAGCCGATGACATCGAAACCGGCCTCCTGCCGTTGCGGCTTGGCCTTCTTTGCAGGCTCCTGCAGCACTGCCGCGATCAGGATGGTCGCAAACGCGCCGACCGGGGCGTTGATCAGAAAACACCAGTGCCAGGACAGATTGTCGGACAGCCAGCCCCCGAGCGTCGGCCCGACCACCGGCGCCACCACCACGGCGATGCCGAACACCGCAAACGCTTGTCCGCGCTTGGCCGGCGGAAACGCATCCGCGAGGATCGACTGCGCCACCGGCACCATGCCGCCACCGCCGAGGCCTTGCAGGATGCGGAACAGCAGCAGCGCGTTGAGGCTCGAGGCGAAGCCGCACAGGATCGAAGAGACCGTGAAGATGCCGAGGCAGATCAGGAAGAACCGCTTGCGCCCCAGCATTCGGGCGAGAAAGCTGGACGCGGTCAGGATGATGGCGTTGGAAACCAGATAGGAGGTGACCACCCAGGAGGCTTCGTCCTCGCTCACCCCCATGCCGCCGGCGATATAGGGCAGCGCGACGTTGGCGATGGTGCTGTCGAGCACCTCCATGAAGCTCGCGAGCGCAACCACGATGGCGATCAGCCAGGGATTGATGCTGACGGCTGGAGCCGGCATGGCTTTGGCGTCGATCGCTGCGGCACTCATCACAGCCTCCCGAGATTCAGCTTCTCAAGACGCTCGAGCAGCGACGGCGCGGCGTCGATCCGCACCGTCGGTACCACCGACATGCCCGGCCCGAGCGCGACGTCGGTCGGCGGATTGTCCATCACGATCTTGACCGGCACGCGCTGCACGATCTTGACGTAGTTGCCGGTGGCGTTCTGCGCCGGCAGCAACGAGAACGCGGTGCCGGAGCCGGGCTGCACGCTCTCGACATGGCCATTGATCGTGCGTCCGGGATAGGCGTCGATCTTCAGCGTCACCTTCTTGCCAGGGCGCATCTTGTTAAGCTGGATCTCCTTGAAGTTCGCGGTGACCCAGGTCTGGTCGGGCACGAACATGGTCAGGTTGGTGCCGGCCTGCGCGAACTGGCCGACCGCAGCCGAGAGGTTGACGACGCGGCCCGGCTGCGCGGCGGTCACGGTCGTGTAGGACAGATTGAGTTGCGCCTGGTCGCGCTGCGCCTCGGCCTGGGCGAGATTGGCGACCGCGCTCTTGCGCTGCGCCTTCAGCGACTCGACCTGGCGCTGCGCGAGATTGAGCGTCGCCTGCGCGCTCAGCAGCGCGGCCTGCTGCTGATGCAGTTGCGAGGTGTACTGCTCGGAATTCTGCACCGTGCCGTAGCCGGTCTGCTCCAGATGCTGGAAGCGCGTTGCCTGCTGCTGGGCGAACACCAGCGCCGCGTGCGCCTGGTCCACCTGGGCCTGGTTGGCGGCGATCTGCGCCTGCTGCACATCGAGCTGCGCATCGACATTCTCGATGCTGGCCTGCGCGGCCGCGACCTGGGCCTCGGCCTGCGCCAGCGCGACGAGATAGTCGCGGTCGTCGAGGCGGGCGATCACGTCGCCGGCTGTGACATGCTGGTTGTCGGTGACCGGAACGGCGGTGATGTAGCCGGAGACTTTTGGTGCGAGGGCGGACTGCCGCGCCGCGATGAAGGCGTCGTCGGTGGATTCGAAATGGTCTGTGTAATCCATATAGAGGGTGCCACCGCCGACCGCGGCGGCGAGCAGCACGGCGCCGATCGCGGAGACGACCGGACGGCGGCGCAGGAAACCGCGCCGCGGCGCCTTGCCGGTAACCTCCGGTGGGACTGTTTGCGGTGGCGCGGGCTGCTTGCCGGCTGGACGCTCCGGCGCGGGAGCCTTCGCGGTGATCTCCGGCTGGTCGGATTTGGCATCGGCTTCGTGCGGGGCCGGCACCGGGGGCGAGCCCTCGATGCCCGGATGCCCCTCCTGGTCGCGCTCCAAAACAGTGTCTTCGAACATGATGGCGGCTCCTGCTGTCCGGCGAGGTCCGTTCGGGCCTGCATAAAGGAACGAAACAGTTTCGTTTCTATGCGGCAAGTAGTCCGGTGGCAGCGCGGCGTCAATAGAAACGGAACTGTACCGTTCTATTTACAACCAGATGTGATAGGGCTATATCATCTGTTGTTGCCGGCGCGACCGGCCAACGGCACCCGGGTAGAGGCGATGACCACCAGCACCTTGAAGAAGCCGCGGGCTCCCAAGGCGAGTCCGGTCGAGGTGCGTGCCGGCCGGCCGCCAAAGGAGCTGGCCGGCGAGGTCGACGGGCGCATCCTGAATGCGGCGCGCAAGGTTTTTCTGCAGCGCGGGTTCGAGGGCGCGAGCATCGACGAGATCGCCGAGGCCGCGCGCTCCGGCAAGCGCACGATCTATGCACGCTTCCGCGACAAGCGCGCGCTGTTTACCGAGGTGGTGACGCGGGACATCCTGTCGCGGATCGCCGAGTTCAAGGCGGATGCGCCGGTCGGCGCGACGGTCGAGGAGCGTCTCACCAGCGTTGCCTCGACCCTGCTGCATTGGGGCCTTGACGCCGATCGGATCGGACTGATGCGGCTCGCCATCGCGGAGGCGCATCGCTTTCCGGATCTTGCTGCCACCGTCAACCGCAGGGCGCGCGCGCTCGCCACCGAGCTCGGCGTTCACCTGCTGCGCGACCTGACGCAATCCGATGAACTCGGCAAGTTGCCCGCCTTCGCCCCGGAGCAACTGCCGACAACGGCGCGCCTGTTCCTGGACATCATCGCGGTGCCGATGCTGCTTCGGGCGCTGTTCGAGGTGGACCTGAAAGTGCTCGACCCCGAGATCGATGATCATGTTGCACGCGGCGTCGCGTTCTTCGTCGCCGCATGCAGGACCGGCTGGGGAGCGCCTCTATGACGCTGCCTCGGACCGGCGAGATGCGGCCTGCCGCGCGCCTCCGCGCAGGCCGCCCAGCCATCGCCTGATGTCGTCGAGATAGATGTAGACGACCGGCGTCGTGAACAGCGTCATCAGCTGCGAGACGATCAACCCGCCGACGATCGCAAAGCCGAGCGGCTGGCGCAGCTCGGACCCCGTTCCGGTGCCGATCATCAGCGGCACGCCGCCGAGCATGGCGCACATCGTCGTCATCAGGATCGGGCGGAAGCGCGCCTTGCAGGCCAGATAGACCGACCGCTCGGCAGAGAGGTGCTGGTGGCGTTCCGCCTCCAGCGCGAAGTCGATCAGCATGATGCCGTTCTTCTTCACGATGCCGATCAGGAGGATGATGCCGATCAGCCCGATCACGTCGAGGCCGAAGCCGAAGGCCCATAGCGCAAGCAGCGCGCCGAGGCCGGCGGAGGGAAGGGTGGAGAGGATCGTGACCGGATGGATGGTGCTTTCATAGAGCATGCCGAGGATCAGATAGACCGCAACGATCGCCGCGACGATCAGCACCGGCGTGCTGGCGAGTGCCGCCTGGAACGCCTGCGCATTGCCCTGGAAGCTGGTGGCAACGGTCGAGGGCATGTGCATCTCGGCGGTCGCCTTCTGGATCGCGGCGACCGCCGTTCCCACCGCCGCGCCGGGCGCGAGGTTGAAGCTCAGCGTCACCGACGGGAACTGGCTCTGATGGTTCACGGCGAGCGGCGCGGTGCCGTAGTCGATGCTCGCGATCTGGCTGAGCGGCACCATCGATCCGGTGGACGAGCGGATATAGATGCGGTTCAGCGCATAGGGGCCGAGCTGGAACGACGGATCGACCTCGAGGATCACGTAATAGGTGTTAAGCGCCGTGAACAGCTGCGCGACATGGCGCTGGCCAAAGGAATCATAGAGCGTGTTGTCCACCGCCGCCGGATCGATGCCGAGGCGGGCGGCGGCGTCGCGGTCGATCTCGAGCTTGAGCTGGCGCGCGGCATTAGCCTGGTCGGTGGCGACGTCAGCGAGCTCCGGCAGCGTCTTCAGCGTCTGATACAGCTTGCCGGCCCACAGATTGAGCTCGTCCTGGTTCACATCGGTGAGCGTGTACTGATATTGCGTCTTGGACAGGCGGCTGGCGAGATTGATGTCCTGCGTAGCCTGCAGGAACACCGACATTCCCTTGATCTTCTGCAGCGCGGTGTCGAGCTGCCGGATCACCTGGTCCGCGGAAGCGGAGCGCTCCGCTTTTGGCTTCAGCAGCACGAACAGGCGGCCATTGTTCTCGGTCACCGTTGGGCCGCCCGGGCCGATATAGCCGGTCGCATTGGCGACCCCGGGGTTCTTTGCGATGATGTCGATGGCGCTGCGCTGCAAGGCCGCCATCTGCGCCGGCGAGACGTCCGCCGATGCTTCCGTGATTCCGGTGATCATGCCGGTGTCCTGCTGGGGAAAGAAGCCCTTGGGGATGGCAACGAACAGCAGGCCGGTCACCACGATGCTGGCCAGCATGATGGACAGCGTCGTGGCCTTGAAGCGCAACGCCACGGCGAGCAGCCGCTCGTAGCCGGTCTCGATCGCGACGAAGCCGCGCTCGAGCGCGCGCGACACCCGCCCGGCATCGGCGCCAGGGTTCGGCGACAGCAGATAGGCGCACATCATCGGCGTCAGGGTCACCGAGACGACGACCGACACCAGGATGGCGACGCAGACCGTTACGGCGAATTCCTGGAACATGCGGCCGATCACGCCGCCCATCAGCAGGAGCGGAATGAACACCGCGACCAGCGAGACCGAGATCGAGATGATGGTGAAGGCGATCTCTTTTGCGCCCTTCAGCGTCGCCTGCATCGGCGAGAGACCCTCCTCGATGTGCCGCGAGATGTTCTCGATCATCACGATGGCGTCGTCGACGACGAAGCCGACCGCGATCGACAGGCCCATCAGCGACAGATTATCGAGGCTGTAGTTGAGCAGATACATCACGCCGAAGGTGCCGATCAGCGAGATCGGCACCGAGACCGCGGGAATGACGGTCGCCCACAGATTGCGCAGGAACAGGAAGATCACGCCGACCACCAGCGCGATGGTCAACAGCAGGGTGAACTGCACGTCGGCGACGCTGGCGCGGATGGTCTGGGTGCGGTCGGACGCGATCTGGACCTTGATGTCGGACGGCAGGCCCGAGACCAGCTGCGGCAGCAGCTTCTTGATGCCGTCCACCGTGCTGATCACGTTGGCGCCGGGCTGGCGCTGGATCGCGAGGATGACGGCGGGCTTGTCGTTGTACCAGCCGTGCAGCGTGACGTCTTCCGCGGCGACGATGGCCTGGCCGACGTCGCGCAGGCGCACCGGCGCGCCGTTGCGATAGGCGATGATCAGATCGTCATACTTGCTCGCGACCAGCACCTGGTCGTTGGTGGCAAGCGTGTAGGCCTGCTGATTGCCGTAGAGCACGCCCTTGGGCTGGTTCACGGTGATGTTGCCGAGCGTGGTGCGCAATTGCTCGAGGTCGAGGCCTGCGGCGGCGAGCTTGGCCGGATTGACCTGCACGCGGATCGACGGCTTCTGCATGCCGCCGATCGTGACCAGCGCGACGCCGGGCACCTGCGACAATTTCTGGGCCAAAATGCTGTCGGCGTAATCGTCGACCTTGGTCAGCGGCTCGGTGTCCGACGTCAACGCGATCAGCAGCACCGGCACATCGGCCGGATTGACCTTGTGGAAGGTCGGCGGCGACGGCATTGTCTTGGGCAGTTGCCCGGCTGCGGCATTGATTGCGGTCTGCACGTCCTGCGCGGCCGAATCGACGCTGCGGTTCAGCGCGAATTGCAGCGTGATCTGGGTGTTGCCGAGCCCGCTGCTCGAGCTCATGCCGGTCAGGCCCGCGATCTGTCCGAACTGCCGCTCCAGCGGCGTCGCGACCGAGGAGGCCATGGTCTGCGGGTCGGCGCCAGGCAGTTGCGCGGTCACCTGGATGGTCGGGGTGTCCACCGTCGGCAGCGCCGAGACCGGCAGCCGCACAAAGGCGACCATGCCGACCAGCGTGATGGCGATGGCCAGGAAGGCGGTTGCGACCGGCCTGCGGATAAAGCCTTCGGAGATGTTCATGGCAGCATGCCTGCGCTGGCGGTGGTCGCGTTCTGGACCAGGTCCTTCTTGTCGTCGGGCACGATCTCGGCGGTCGCGCCTGGACTGAGCCGGTACTGGCCGGCGGTGACGACGGTCTCGCCTGCCGCGAGGCCCTGCTCGATCAGGCTCTGCCCGTCACGCGACTGACCGGTGGTGAGGCTGCGCGTGCTCACGACATTGTCCGCAGCGACCACATAGGCGAACGCGCCGTTCGGGCCCTGCAGCACTGCGGTCAGCGGCACGGTGAGCGCGTTGTGGCTGATCGCGACGGTCAGATGGACGTTGACGAAGGTGCCGGGCCACAGCGTCTTGCCGGCGTTCGGGAACGACGCCTTCAGCCGCACAGTGCCGGTCGAGCTGTCGACCTGGTTGTCGATCAGGATCAGGCTGCCGTGGTCGAGCTTCCGCGTGTTCCTGGCATCGTAAGCGTCGACCGACACGATCCCGGACGCGAGCGCCTGCTGCACGCGCGGGATGTCGGCGGACGGCAGCGTGAAGATCACCGCGATCGGCTGCAGCTGGGTCAGGACCACGAGCCCGTTGAGATCGGACGGCTGCACGATGTTGCCGGGATCGATGCGGCGGATTCCGGTGACGCCGTCGAACGGCGCGGTGATGGTGGTGAAGCTCAGCTGGGTTTGCGCGGCTTCCAGCGCCGCCTTGTCGAGCGCGACCGTGCCCTCGCCCTGCGCGACCTGCGAATTCTGGGTATCGAGCAGCTGCTGGGTGGCAAAGCCGCGGTCGGCGAGCGGCTGGGTTCGCGAAACATTGGTCCTGGCGTTCTTCAGGGCGGCCTCGTCGCGGGCCAGCGCGGCCTCGGCCTGATCGACCTGGGCCTCATAGACCCGCGGGTCGATCTTGGCGAGCACGTCGCCGCGCTTCACCTGCTTGCCTTCGACGAAGTCGACGCTGTCGAGCGTGCCCTGCACCTGGGTGCGGATGGTCGCGGTGTTAATCGGCGTCACCGTGCCGAGCCCTTCGAGCACGATCGGCACGTCGTGCTGCCGGACCTTGGACGCAGTCACCGGAACGGCCGGCGTGGCGGCCTTGGCCTGTGCTGTGGCGGGCACGTGATCTGTGCGGCCGTCGCGCAGGTGCACGAGATACGCACCGGCGCCGATTGCGGCGGCAATTGCCAGACAAGCGCTGGTGATCATGAGGGCCTTCGGTGTCATGGGTCGCCAACTCCATCAATTGTCCGGCGGCCGATCGTTGCGACCAGCTCGAGGACGAAGGTTTCAGTGACGCTCGCTGCCGCGCCGGCACCGCGGCCGGCCGTCAGGTCGAGCGTGATGATGCGTGCGTCGAGATCGGCTGAGCGCAGCGCGCCAATGAGATTGCCGCGCAGCGTCTCATCGCCTTCGCGACGGATGACAAGCCGCATCGCAGTGACCGTGGGCACGATGGGAAACGGCAGTGCGCCGCAGGGGACGTCGATCGCGACGATGCCGCCGCACGGCAATTCGCCCCGCAGCGCCAGTTCGAGCATGCTGCGCGCGACCGGCCCTTCGCCGAGCAGGATCAGCTGCCGCGGCGTCATGCCGGAGCGGGCGAGGGCGGCCGCAACGCCGCTCAGGACGTCGGCGTAGCCCGGTTCGCCCAGTGCGATCGGCAGCCATGTCGCAAGCGGCGTCAGCGCCCGCCAGCGCGCGAAGGTCTCGGGGATGGCGACGGCCGTTGCATCCGGTGTGACGAGGACACCGACCAGCACGCTCGCCGCGGTGCGAACCGACCTTGCTGGAACCGCGCTGTGCAGGCTCTGGAACATGCCCGGAAGCTGGGCCTCGCCGCGATATTATTCAAATGAATTGTCTTTATCCGCTAATTCATATCGTGCATGATGGGTATATGCGGCTGCGCAATCTCGACCTCAATTTGCTCCTGGTGTTCGACGCGGTGATGCGCGAACGCAGCGTGATACGCGCAGCCAACGCGCTTGCGATCAGCCAGCCGGCGGTCAGCCACGCGCTGAACCGGCTGCGCCACGCGCTCAAGGACGGACTGTTCGTCCGCACGCCATCCGGCATGCTGCCGACGCCGCGGGCGGAGGCGCTGGCGCTGCCGATCCGCAAGGCGCTCAACGAGCTGCAGCTCGCGGTCGAGGGCGATCAGTTCGATCCGGCGCAGGCCAACCGGCGCTTCACCATCGCGGTGAACAATTATGCCGCGGTGGTCGCGGTCGGCCTGATCCTCGCGGCTGCGCGGGCGCAGGCGCCGAAGGTGCGGCTGACGCTGCTGCCGAGCGGCACCTTGAACCTTGCCGACCGGCTCGACCGCGGCGAGCTCGATCTCGCGATCTCTGCGCGCGCCCTCGAGAACGAGCGCTTTGCCTCGCAGCTCTTGATCGAGGATCGCTTCGTCGCGGTGCTGAGGGCCGGGCATCCGTCCCTGCGCAAGAAGCTGACCGCCGAGCTGCTGGCCGGACTGCCTCATCTTGCGATCACCTCAAGCGGCGAGAATCTGGACTTCGTCGACGCCTGGCTGCAGGCCCGCAAGGCCGAGCGGACCATTGCCGCAGACATCCCCTATCTGTCCGCCGGCGCGGTCCTGGTGCAATCGAATATGGTCGCGATCCTGGGGCGGAAGCTCGCGCTCGAATTCCGCCGCGCCTATCCGATCGAGATGCGCGAATTGCCGTTCGACGCACCGAAGCTGCAGAGCGTCATGAGCTGGCACCGCCGCTTCGACGATCTGCCGGCGCACCGCTGGCTGCGAGACACCATCATCGCCGCCACCGCCGGCATTTGACATCCGCCTCGTCGCGCTTGCGGCAGGCCGGCGCTCAACCCGGCACGCGCTCCACCGCATGCCGCAGCCAGACCATGCCGCCCTCCAGCGTCTCGCAATGGGTGAGCCGCAGCGATTGCCCGGCGCCGGGGCGGTCGCCTTCGGGGCCGTGATAGTCGACGATGCTTTGCGATCCGGCGACGCCGTCGACCGCCGGATGGATCAGCGTGCTGAACTCGTCGATCAGCCCGTGCTTGAGGAAGGCGCCGTTGATCCCGCCGCCGCCTTCGAGCAGCAGCGTTTTGGCGCCGAACAGCGACGCAAGCTGCGCCATCGCGCTCGCCAGGTCATCGCCCTTTGCGCCGGCAAAGAGATAGGACGCGCCGTCCTCGTGCAGCTCGGCGAGATGGGCATCGGAGACCTGCTCGCCGAGTACCGCGACGGCGTGATCGCCGCCGACATTGTCCTTGCCGAAATGCACGCGGCCCGCCGGATCGATGCCGATCGCGAGCTTGCGGCCATTGCGATTGCCGAGATGCGGTTCGCGCGGCACTTTCGGTGCATTGGCGATGTGCCGCTCCGATCCCTTGGCCATCTCGTTCATGGTGACGCGGCCGATGATCCATCCGTCGGCGTTGAATTCGTCATGGATCCGTTCGTAATGGGAGCGCAGCACGTCGGCCGGGATGCCGGCGGCGGGTTTGGTGAAGCGGCTGGGATGAAGCCGGCCGTCGATCGACGTGCCCATGTGGCAGATGATGTGGGGTCGCATAGGCTAACTCTTCGGTGGAGCGGCGCAGTGACTGCGCCGGGGGAGGGGCAACCTCTGATCTAGAGTGGCCGAAGCACATTCTCAATGCCGATAACGCGGCAGTGTTTGGTCACATGCCCGCCGAATGGAACCAGCCGCGCCGCTCCACGTCTCTCCTCACGTCTCCTTCGCGTATTGCTCGTAAAGCCTGGCTGCATTGTCCCAGCGAATGGCCTCCATGTAGATGTCGACATAGCGGGCCGCGGCGGCGCCGAAGTCCATGTGATAGGCGTGCTCATACATATCGAGCACCAGGACCGGACGACCGCCGGCAAGCGTCGTCGTATGATCCGCGGCCCATTGATTGACCAGCCGCTTGTCGCGGGGCGAGTAGGCGAGGATCACCCAACCCGAACCGCCACCTTCCGCCTTGCCCATCGCGGCGAATTCGGTGCGCCAGCGCTCCATGCTGCCGAAGTCGCGCGTGATCGCCTCGGCGAGCGCTCCGCCCGGCTTGCCCGCGCCGCCGAGCCCGTCGAAATAGACTTCATGCAGGATCATCGAGTTCGCTGCGATCAACTCCTCGCGCTTCAGGCCGTTGATCACAAAGTTCGGCGCCTTGGCGAAGTCGAGTTCGGCAAGCTGCGTGCCGATGGCGTTGAGCCGCTTCACCGCGCCGACGTAATTGTTCTCGTAGTGACTGACGAGGATCTTCTCGGAGATGCCGCTGATCGACTTTGGATCGAACGACATCGGTTTTGCCTGATAGGACATGGCCCTGGCTCCTGTCTGCTGGTTGGTTTCGGCAGCGGCGCGGTTGCTACCCAGCACGACTGCCGATGCTGTGGCTACGCCGGCCGCGGTGATGAAGTTGCGGCGCTCTGTGTCGATGGTCATCGGCTCCTCCTGATGTTGAGCAATGCCGGTACGCTTGGATCAAAGGCGAAAAAGTTCGATGCGTCAGGCACGCGCGCTATTCCTTCGTGAGCCCGACGATGGTCCGAAATCCCGAGATATCCTGCACCGAGAATGTGACGGGATCGCCGAAGCGGACCGCGTTGAACAGCAGGCCATCCTGAACCTTGAACGGCTCTGTCCGGTCCAATGACAGACGTATCCTGATCGTATCGTTGCGTTCGTCGATGCTGTCGACGACGCCGCGCAGGGTCTGGGTCGACGGCGGATGGATGGCTGCCGCCTCGGCCGATGTGACGACGGCTTGCTGCTTTTCGCTGACGTCGGTTGGTGCCGCGAGAGCCATCGCAGGCCAAAGTATGACAGCACACAATGCCAAAGTTGATTTGGTCATGATCGTTCCTCGTTCGCTTCGATTTCGGTGTTTCGCCGAGGTCTCAGTTCTGCTCCTTGACCTGACCGCTGCTGTCGATCACGAGCCTCACGGGCTTGCCGTTCTTCATCGCTTTCGCCGTCAAGCCTTCGGCCGTCGATTTGACGTCGCTGATCTCGGCATAGCCGGCGGCCTGAAGTTTTGCGACGAGCTCGTCCTGCGTCAGGGCATGGGCTGGCATGGCGGCGCCCGCGATCGCGAGCGCAAGGATCAGGTGAGGGAGCTTTGCTTTCTGCATGTTTGTTCTCCCGGTTGTATTGTGCTGCCCCAGGTTCTTGTGATGCGTGCCGCTCACCTCAGATGATGCCCGCCAGGCGCAGCAGCACGCCCGCGCTGCAGGACGCGGCCAGGACCGTGAGCATCCCCACATTGAAGCGGAAGATCGCAATCGCAGCGGCCACCGACAGCGCCAGCGCCGGCCAGTCGATACTGCTTGGCACCGGCGCGTCGAACGACAGGCCGAGTCCGTGCACCGGGAAGGTCTGCCGGAACAGCGTGTGCAGCGCGAACCAGATCGAAAGATTGAGGATCACGCCGACCACGGCGGCGGTGATCGCCGAAAGCGCACCCGCCAGCACCTTGTTGCCGCGCAGCGCTTCGATGTAGGGCGCGCCGACGAAGATCCACAGGAAGCACGGCGTGAAGGTCACCCATGTCGCGAGCAGGCCGCCGAGCGTGGCGGCGAGCATCGGCGGCAGCCCGCTGGCCTCGCGGAACGCCGCCATGAAGCCCACGAACTGAACCACCATGATCAGCGGTCCGGGCGTGGTCTCGGCCATGCCGAGCCCGTCCAGCATCTCGCGCGGGCTGACCCAGTGGTAATATTCCGCGGCCTGCTGCGCGACATAGGCGAGCACGGCATAGGCGCCGCCGAACGTCACCATCGCCATCTTGCTGAAGAAGATCGCGATCTGGCTGAACACGTCGCCGGGCCCGAGCGCGATGAGCAGGGTGAACACCGGCACCAGCCAGAGCGCGAGCCAGACCGCGCCGACCCGCAGCGCGCGCGACGCGTTGGGACGGACGTGATCCGGAACCGCCTCGCCAAGCATGCTGTCGATCACGGCGGAATTCTTGCCGCCATGTTCGATCGCCGCAAATTCGCTGCGGCCCAGGCATGCCCCGATCAGCCCGACGCCGGCAGCGGCCAGGATGATCAGCGGAAACGGCACCGCGAAGAAGAAGATCGCGACAAAGGCCGTCGCCGCGAGCGCGATCATCACCCGGTTGCGCAGCGCGCGCTTGCCGACCCGCACCACAGCCTGGATGACAATGGCAAGCACCGCCGCCTTCAGGCCGAAGAACAGCGCCTCGACAAATCCGACATTGCCGTAAGCGGCATAGATATAGCTGAGGCCCATGATGGCGAAGATGCCGGGCAGGATGAACAGCCCACCTGCCACGATGCCCCCGAGCGTCCTGTGCAGCAGCCAGCCGATATAGGTCGCGAGCTGCTGCGCCTCCGGCCCCGGCAGCAGCATGCAGTAGTTGAGGGCGTGCAGGAAACGCCCCTCCGATATCCAGTTCTTTTCCTCGACCAGGATGCGGTGCATCACCGCGATCTGGCCGGCCGGTCCGCCAAAGCTCAGGATCGCGACGCGCATCCACACCAGCAGCGCCTCGTTGAACGAGATGCCGTGGGCGTACTCCTGACTCGCCTTCGGGTTCGCCGCGACGTCGGTCATGCCTTCACCTTGCTGGTCGGCCAGTTGTGCGTTTCCCTGGTCGCGTCGCGGCACCATCGATAGAAGGCGTCGTAGAGCAGCATGCCGGCGCTCAACTGCTCGAGGTCGTCGTCGAACATGCGCGACAGGCCGAGCGAGGCGGCGAGCAATCCGGGTGCCTCCGGGGATAGATCGAGCCGCGCGGTATCCGCCGCCCGCACCATGGTGGCGAGCCGCTCCAGCGCCGGCGTCGCGAGACCGAATTCCTTGACCATGACGTCGAAGGTGCAGAGGTCGCCGCGATGGCTCCAGAACACGTTCTCGATGTCGAAAGGCGTGGCCCCGAAGCGCTCGGCGACAGCGTCGACCTCCGCTGATGCGACGAACAGGAACACGGCCGCGGGATCGACAAAGCGGCGTATCAGCCACGGACAGGCGATGCGGTCGATCTTCGGCCGTGATCGCGTCACCCAGACGGTGCGGCCGCGCCCGTCGCGTTTCGGAATCCTGTCGGCGGGAACGGTGGGAAGTTCCGCCGCTTTCCAGCCGAGATGGCCGCCCTCGAGAACCTCGGCAGCAATGTTGCCGCATCGCAGCCAGGCGGCGGTGCCTTCGCTGAGCTTCTGCCCCTTCTGGCAGATGACCACCACCGACTGGCCGGAAAGGCGGGGAGCCCAGTCCTGGACGTCGAGGTGGGAGTGCCTGATGGCGCCCGGGATCAGCTGTGGATCGGCGGTGAAATCCTCATCGACGCGAACGTCGACCAGCACCGGGGCCTTGGCCGTGCCGATAAGACGAGACAGTTTCTCTGATGAGATCGATGTGTATGACGACATGGTGCGTCCTTGGTGAACAGGACGCGATTCTTGGGCATGTCGCCTCGCGGGGAGATCGCACATCCCCGTGGCTGCAATAAAAGACGAATGTCCGTTGCTGTCAACGGTCTTGGCGAAGCGGAATCATCAACGATTGAAACGGATCACCAAAAGTTCACTGTCTATGACAGGAACGGTGTCGGTGCTGAATCTCGCTCTCAACCGCTCAGCAGGATTGGTTCCACTTCCATCTTGAAACCTGGGCAAGGTCGTCTAGATTCCTGCCTACGGGGAAAAGGCAGACTCCCCGTGAGACCTCGGTCCAAGCTCTGCGCGACACCCAACCCGTCGTGGAGCGTTGATATGGACACCGAACAGCACACACCTCGTCGTTCCAGAATAGCGATCCTGTGGCGTGGCGATGCCGCGGCGCGGCAGGACGCGACGGCGCACAACAACCGTTTCGTCCGCGCCTTCGAAGCGCTCGAAGCCTCCGGCATCGAGGCTTGTCCCGTCGTCTATGACGAAACTTTCGCCGATGCCGTCCGCGACCAATTGCTGACGATGGACGGCGTTCTCGTCTGGGTCGATCCGATCCATCAGGGAAAGACGCGCGCGGCGCTCGATCCGCTGCTGCGCGAGGTCGCGGCGAAACATCCGATGAGAGGTCCGATGAGACATCCATGGGTCAGCGCGCATCCGGACGTCATCCTCAAGATGGGCGTCAAGGAGGTGCTCTACCGCACCCGTCATCTCGGCTGGGGCGCTGACACGCATCGCTACGCCACCGCCGACGCTTTCCGCGCCGAATTCCCGTCGCGCCTGCGCACGGGTGGTCCACGCGTGCTCAAGCAGAACCGCGGCAATGGTGGGCAGGGCGTCTGGAAGGTGGAAGCGTTGCCGAATGCGGACGCGACCGTTCGCGTGCTCCACGCGCTGCGCGGCAGCCAGCCCGAGGAGATGCCGCTTGACGCCTTCATCGCGCATTGCGAGCCGTATTTCGGATGGGGCGGCTGCATCATCGATCAGGCTTTCCAGCCGCGGCTGCCCGAGGGCATGATCCGTTGCTATGTCAGCGGATCGAAGGTCGCGGGCTTCGGGCACCAGCTGATCAGGGCCTTGATCCCGCCGCCTCCGGAAGGCCCTGACGCACCCGAGGCGCAACCCGGACCGCGCATCATGCATGGTCCCGATGCCCCGCAATTTAGGACGTTGCGACGGCTGATGGAGGACGACTGGATCCCGCAGTTGATGGCGACGCTGGTGATCGATGAGGCGTCGCTGCCGGTGATCTGGGATGCGGACTTCCTCTATGGTCCGCGCGATGCCGATGGCGCCGACACCTACGTGCTCTGCGAGATCAACGCGAGCTCGTGCTTCGCGATCCCCGACGAGGCGCCGGCCGCGATCGCGCGAACGGTCAGCGAGCGCATTGGTCGGAGCGTGAGGTGAGCGCGCGTCTCGGGCTCCCTTCCCCACGCAACCGGGGTGTACCGATCGGCACCCGGCTTTCCCTGCGCCCTCTGCAAGAGCAAGGGCGGAAAGAAGAGCAAAGCTCGGACGATTCATGTCGCGAGAACGCGGAGGTTTGACTCACAACCCGCGCCGCATATTCAGTGTCGTCCCGGCGCAGGCCGGGACCCATAACCACAAATGGTTATTGTTGCGTGACGTTGGAACGACGAGTCCCATCCACAACACCCGCTGCGGCGTATGGGTCCCGGCCTTCGCCGGGACGACGGCGGGGCGAGGATCGTGCACATTTGCGCCTCTACCTATGCTTCGCGGCGCTTCCACTCGCCCACTACTTCGCCCGCATCGCCTCGGGCGTGTCCGACTGCGCGGACGGATGCGCGCTGGCGAATGCCGGCAGCGCCATTGCGGTCTCGTGGATGCGCTTCACGGTCGGCCAGGGCGACAGGCTGATCTGCTGGTTGATCGCCGCGGTGACGTGACCGACCAGGCAGATGTCGGCGAGGCCCGGCGCATCGCCGTGGCAGAACTGGCCGGTTGCCTTGTGGCCGGCGAGGTGGCCCTCGAGCGCCGCCAGCGTCTCGACCGTCCAGTGCCGTCGCCAGGCATTCTGCTGGCTGTCGCGCAAATCGAGCTCGCGGTCGAGATAGCGGCGCACCCGCGGCGTCAGCAGCGGATGGCCCTCGCAGGCGACGATCAGCGCCAGACCGCGCACCCGGGCGCGGCCGAGCGGATCGGAAGGAAGCAGCGGCGGGCTTGGGTAGGTCTCGTCGAGATAGTCGATGATCGCGAGCGACTGGAATAGCACCGTGCCGTCGTCCGTCACCAGTGCCGGCAGCGCCATCTGCGGATTGATCTTGCGATAGGCATCGGCGCGATGCGCGTCCGCATCGATGTCGACGAGCACGATTTCGGCCGGCACGCCCTTCAGATTGAGCGCGATCCGGACCCGAAAGCTCGCCAGCGACCGCCAGAAGGAGAAGAATTGCATGGAGTATACTCCGCGTTTCTTCCCCTCTCCCCTTGTGGGAGAGGGTGGACGCGATGCGAAGCATCGCGGACGGGTGAGGGGTCTGTCTCCGCGGATGGAGACCCCTCATCCGTCGCGGACTGCGTCCGCGCCACCTTCTCCCACAAGGGGAGAAGGGAAGGAAGAGCTACCCCGCGCCGACCTTCTTCTTCCGCCAGGCGAGGTGCACCGCGCAGGTGCAGCCCTGCGGATGCGAGGCCAGCTCCTCGTCATTGGCGGGCGTCGCGGCGGGCGCGATCGCCTGTCCCTTCGCGTCCTGCGACGGGATGTAGTTGAGCACCGGCGCGAGCCAGCGCTCGACCTCGGCGACCGTCATGGCCTTGCGCGCGGCATAGTCCTCGACCTGGTCGCGCTCGATCTTGCCGACGCCGAAATAGAAGCTGTCGGGATGCGAGAAATACAGGCCCGAGACCGACGAGCCCGGCCACATCGCAAAGCTCTCGGTCAACTTCACGCCGGCGGTGGTCTCGGCATGGAGCAGCGCGAACAACGTCCGCTTCTCGGTGTGGTCGGGCTGCGCCGGATAGCCCGGCGCGGGGCGGATACCGTCGTATTTCTCGAGGATCAATTCGTCCGGCGACGAGCTCTCGTCGGGCGCATAGCCCCAGAACTCCTTGCGCACGCGCTGGTGCATGCGCTCGGCGAAGGCTTCGGCCAGCCGATCGGCCAGCGCCTTGCACAGGATCGAGGAGTAGTCGTCATTGGCGTTCTTGAAGCGGTCGGCGACTGCATCCTCGCCGATGCCCGCGGTGACCACGAAGCCGCCGATATAGTCGGCTACGCCAGTGTCCTTCGGCGCGACGAAGTCGGACAGCGCGGCATTGAAGCGGCCCTCGCGCTTCTCGAGCTGCTGGCGCAGCGTATGGAAGGTCGCGATCTTCTCGGCTCGGCTCTCGTCGGCATAGACCTCGACGTCGTCGCCGACGGCATTCGCGGGCCAGAAGCCGATGGTGGCGCGCGCGGTGAACCACTTCTCCGCGATGATGCGGTCGAGCATCGTGCGCGCATCATCATAGAGCGAGCGGGCGACCTCACCGACCTTGGGGTCGTCGAGGATCGCCGGGAAGCGGCCGGTCAATTCCCAGGTCTGGAAGAATGGCGTCCAGTCGATGTACTGGGCGAGCTCCGCGAGGTCGTAGGCATCAAAACTCTTCAGCCCGAAGAACGTCGGCTTCCTCGGCGGCGCCGCGGCGAAATCGATCGCGACCTTGTTGGCGCGGGCAGCAGGAAGCTTCAGCCGCTTCTTGTCGACCTGGGCGCGGAAATGCGCCGTCGAGATCTTGGCGTATTCGGCGCGCACCTCGGCGGCATAGGCCTGCTTCTTCTCGGCCGACAACAGCGAGGAGGCAACGCCGACGGCGCGGCTCGCGTCGTTGACATGCACGACCGGGCCGCCCGGATAGTTCGGGTCGATCTTCACAGCGGTATGCACCCGGCTCGTGGTGGCGCCGCCGATCAGGAGCGGCAGATTCATGCCCTGCCGTTCCAGTTCGCCGGCGAGGAAGCTCATCTCGTCGAGCGAGGGCGTGATCAGGCCGGACAGGCCGATGATGTCGGCGCCCTCGGCCTTCGCCGTCTCGATGATCTTGTTGGCGGGCACCATGACGCCGAGGTCGATGACCTCGAAATTGTTGCACTGGAGCACAATGCCGACGATGTTCTTGCCGATGTCGTGGACGTCGCCCTTCACGGTCGCGAGCACGATCTTGCCCGCGGCGTTGCGGCCGCCGGTGATGCCGTTGGCGAGGTTGCGCGCCTTCTCCTCCTCCATGAACGGCATCAGATAGGCGACCGCCTGCTTCATCACGCGCGCCGACTTCACGACCTGCGGCAGGAACATCTTGCCGTCGCCGAACAGGTCGCCGACCACGTTCATGCCGGCCATCAGCGGGCCTTCGATCACGTCGAGCGGGCGGGTGGTGTTCTGGCGGGCGGCCTCGGTATCCGCCTCGATGAACTCGGTGATGCCGTGCACCAGGGCATGCGACAGCCGCTTCTCGACCGGCCATTCGCGCCAGGCGAGATCCTGCTCCTTGGTCTGCTTCTCCTTGCCGCGGAATTTCTCGGCAAGCGCCAGCAAGCGTTCGGAAGCACCCGGATCACGGTTGAGGATGACGTCCTCGCAGGTCTGGCGCAGCTCGGGGTCGATGTCGTCATAGACGATCATCTGCCCTGCATTGACGATGCCCATGTCCATGCCGGCATGGATCGCGTAATACAGGAACACCGAGTGCATCGCCTCGCGCACCGGCTCGTTGCCGCGGAACGAGAACGACAGGTTCGACACGCCGCCGGAGATGTGCGCACCGGGCAGGTTCTGGCGGATCCAGCGCGTCGCCTCGATGAAGTCGACGCCGTAATTGTTGTGTTCCTCGAGGCCGGTCGCGATCGCAAAAATATTCGGATCGAAGATGATGTCCTCGGGCGGGAAGTCGAGCCGGTTGACCAGGATGTCGTAGGCGCGCTTGCAGATCTCGGTCTTGCGCGCGAACGTGTCGGCCTGGCCGGTCTCGTCGAACGCCATCACCACCACGGCGGCACCGTGGCGTTTTGCAATCGTCGCCTCGTGCAGGAATTTCTCCTCGCCTTCCTTCATCGAGATCGAGTTCACGATCGGCTTGCCCTGGATGCACTTCAGGCCGGCCTCGATGACGTGGAATTTCGAGGAGTCGACCATCACGGGCACGCGCGCGATGTCGGGCTCGGCGGCGACGAGGTTGAGGAATGTCACCATCGCCGCTTCCGAATCGAGCAGGCCCTCGTCCATGTTGACGTCGATGACCTGGGCGCCGTTCTCGACCTGGTCGCGCGCGACCTGCAGCGCGGCGGTGTAGTCGCCCGCGGTGATCAGCTTGCGGAAGCGCGCCGAGCCGGTGACGTTGGTGCGCTCGCCGACGTTCACGAATGGGATCGCGTCGGTCAGCGTAAACGGCTCGAGGCCGGAGAGCTTCAGCCGCGGCTCGATGTCAGGCACGACGCGCGGCTTGTGCGGGGCGACAGCCCTGGCGATCGCGGCGATATGGTCGGGCGTGGTGCCGCAGCAGCCGCCGACGATGTTGACGAGGCCGGCGGCGGCGAACTCGCCGATTAGCCGCGCCATGTAGTCCGGCGTCTCGTCATATTGGCCGAACTCGTTGGGCAGGCCGGCGTTCGGATAGGCGCAAACCAGCGTGTTGGCGACGCGGCCGATGTCGGCGATGTGCGCGCGCAAATCCTCGGCGCCGAGCGCGCAGTTGAAGCCGATCGTCACGGGCCGGGCGTGCCGCACCGAGTGCCAGAACGCCTCCGGCAACTGCCCGGAGAGCAGGCGGCCGGACTTGTCGGTGATGGTGCCGGAAATCATCACGGGCACATCGATGCCGCGCTCCTCGATGATCTCGGAGATCGCATACAGCGCCGCCTTGGCGTTCAGCGTATCGAAGATGGTCTCGACCAGCAGCAGGTCGGCGCCGCCGTCGAGCAGGCCCTTGGCCTGTTCGCCGTAGGCCTTGCGCAAATCGTCGAAGGTGACCGCGCGATAGCCGGGATTGGAGACGTCAGGCGAGATCGAGGCGGTGCGGTTGGTCGGGCCAAGCGCGCCGGCCACAAAACGCGGCTTGCCGTCCTCGGCGCTCACCCGCTCCGCTGCGGTGCGCGCCAGCCGCGCGCCCTGCAGGTTCAGCTCATAGGCGAGGTCCGACATGTCGTAGTCGGCCTGCGCGATCGAGGTCGAGGAGAAGGTGTTGGTCGCGACGATGTCGGCACCGGCGCGCAGATAGGCGGCGTGGATGTCCGTGATCGCGTCAGGCTGGGTCAGGATCAGGAGATCATTGTTGCCCTTGATGTCGCGGTGGAAGTCCGCAAAGCGCGCACCGCGGAAGGCGGCTTCATCGAACTGCAGGCCCTGGATCATCGTGCCCATGGCGCCGTCGAGCACCAGGATGCGCTCGCGGGCAGAAGCGAGCAATGCGTTACGCTTGGGAGAAACGGGAACGGACATGTGTCAGGCAGCTTTCTGGGCACCGTTCGGCCGGATGCCGAGCAAATGGCTGATCGCGAACACGAGGTCCGCGCGGTTCATGGTGTAGAAGTGGAAGGTGTCGACGCCGTGCTTGAACAGCTTCTGCACCTGACCGGCGGCGACGGTGGCCGCGACCAGCTTGCGGGTCTCGGCGTCGTTGTCGAGGCCCTCGAACTTCTCGGCGAGCCAGTCCGGCACGCTGGTGCCGGCGCGGGTCACGAAATTGCGGCCCTGCTTGAAATTGTGCATCGGCATGATGCCCGGCACGATCGGAATCTCGATGCCGCGCGCCCGCACCCTGTCGACATAGCGGTGGTAGAGGTCGTTGTCGAAGAACACCTGGGTGATCGCGCGCGTCGCGCCGGCGTCGACCTTGGCCTTCAATGTGTCGATGTCGGCGTCGAAGTCAGCGGCTTCCGGATGCTTTTCGGGATAGGCGGACACCGAGATCTCGATGTCGGCGTGGCGCTTCTTGATGGCGGCGACGAGCTCGGCCGAGCTCTGGTAGCCGTCGGGATGGGTGAAGTAGGGCGTGCCGATGCCGCCGGGCGGATCGCCGCGCAGCGCCACGATGTGGCGGACGCCGACCTCATGGTAGCGGTCGACGATGTCGTCGATCTCGCCGCGCGAGGCGCTGACGCAGGTCAGATGTGCGGCCGGCAGCAGATCGGTCTCGCGCAGGATGCGACTGATGGTGGAATGGGTGCGCTCGCGGGTCGAGCCGCCGGCGCCGTAGGTGACCGAGACGAAGTTCGGCGTCAGCGGCGCCAGCCGGTTGATGGTCTCCCAGAGATTGCGCTCCATCTCCTCGGTCTTCGGCGGGAAGAACTCGAAGGAGATTTTCGGCGTCTTTGACGCACGATACCCGTTCGGCACGGAGGAAATCGTCTCGGTCATGATACGCAAGGGCTCCGCAACTGGAGGGCAGACGTCTGGCCTGGATATGATCTGCGCAAGATAGGCCAAATGGGTTGGATCAAACAGCCCATCGGATATGGGAAATTGCCCATTGGATACGCTGATGCGACAAAAACTGACCACATAAGGCGGATAATGGGCAGGCGTCTGTCCGACGTACTGAGCGGACAGTTTGTTGAATTATCTATATAAAATAGGGATCTTGCATTGATTTGGGGTCGAAATCAGTTGTGGGCAGTAAGCTGTGTCAATGAATCGTTTCATTTCGTCCCAAAATCCGTCGCGGCGAGTGCCGACCTTCGGGTGCGGGACTGCCCTGCGCGGCCGGGGCCTTTGTCGCCCCGTGGCGCCACACTAGGTTGACGGCCATGATTCCGCTCTCCGTCCTCGATCTGTCCGTCGTCACCACCGGTACCAAGCCAGCCGCTGCGCTCCGCAACAGCATCGACCTGGCGCGCCATGTCGATGGTCTCGGCTACACACGCTACTGGCTCGCCGAGCACCACAACCTCGCCTCCGTCGCGAGCCCGGCGCCCGATCTGATGATCGGGCAGATCGCGGCGGTGACGCAGCATATCCGCGTCGGCTCCGGCGGGGTGATGCTGCCCAACCATGCGCCGCTGGTGATCGCCGAGCGCTTCAAGACGCTGGAGGCGCTGTTTCCCGGCCGGATCGATCTCGGCCTCGGCCGCGCGCCCGGCACCGACGGCGCTACGGCCTACGCGCTGCGCAGCCGGCTCGATCGCCGCGAGGGCGACGATTTCCTCGAGCGGCTGCATGAGCTGACCTTGTGGGAGACGCGCGATTTCCCGGCCGGCCATCCCTACAACAATGTCGTGGCGATGCCGGATGATTCGCCGCTGCCGCCGATCTGGCTGCTGGGCTCGAGCGACTATTCCGCCGAGCTCGCCGCGCAGGTCGGGATGGGCTTTGCATTCGCGCATCATTTCGCAACCCATGACGCTGTTGCGGCGATGACGAATTACCGTGCGCATTTCAAGCCGTCGGGCTGGCGCGCCACGCCGCAATCGATCCTGGCGGTCGCGGTCGTCACGGCGGAGACCGACGCGGCAGCCGAGCAACTCGCGATGTCGATGGACCTCAACCGGCTGCGCCGCGACCGCGGCCAGTATCTGCCGCTGCCGAGCGTCGAGGAGGCGCAAGCCTATCCCTACACCGACGCCGAGCGTGCCTCGATCGCGCGCAACCGCGCCCGCTTGTTCGTCGGCAGCCCTGCAACCGTGATGACCAAGCTGCAGCCGCTGCTCGCGGCGAGCCAGGCGGACGAGCTGATGGTGATCACCGCGGTCTACGATCACGACGCGCGGAAGAAGTCCTACAGCCTGCTTGCCGAGGCGTTCGGGCTTACGAAAAAGGAAGCCGCGTAATGATCGTCGTCCCGGCCTAGTGCGCAATTGCGCACGGGGGCCGGGACCCATTACCACGAATCAAAGTTGCTACGCTTCGCTGGGGCCGCTATCCCTCCCACAACCCAAGCCGGTGGCTATGGGTCCCGGCCCCCGTGCGCAATTGCGCACTAGGCCGGGACGACGTATGGAGGACAGTGCGTGCGACTCAGTCCGCCTTCTCGCTGAAGGTGGCGCGGAACGGATGGCCGGGATAGACGCCGACGATGCGGAATTCGCGCGAGAAGAATTTCAATTCTTCCAGCGCAAAGGCGAGTCCGCGGTCGTCAGGATGGCCGTCGACGTCCGCGTAAAACTGCGTGGCAAAGAAATTGCCGTCGACCATGTAGCTCTCGAGCTTGGTCATGTTGACGCCGTTGGTGGCAAAGCCGCCCATCGCCTTGTAGAGCGCGGCCGGCAGGTTGCGCACCCGGAACACAAAAGTGGTGACCAGCGGCCCCGAGCCCTGCGCCGCCCATCTGGCCTCGCGCGCCAGCACCACGAAGCGGGTGGTGTTGTGGGCCTCGTCCTCGATGTCCTCAGAGAGAATGTCGAGGCCATAGATCTCGGCGGCGAGGCGGGAGGCGATCGCCGCAACGCTCTTGTCGCCGCGCTCGGAGATATCGCGGGCGCTGCCGGCGGTATCGCCGGCGACGATCGGCCGGATGCCGAGCTTGCGGATGATGCGCCGGCACTGGCCGAGCGCATGGACATGGCTCTCCACGCTCTTGATGTCGGCGAGCTTGGTGCCCTTGACCGCCATCAGCTGGTGGCGGACCGGCAAAAACCATTCGCCGACGATGAACAGGCCCGAGGCGGGCAAGAGATGGTGGATGTCGGCGACGCGGCCGGCGACCGAGTTCTCGATCGGGATCATGCCGAGATCGGCCTCGCCCGAGGCGATCGCGGCCAGCGCGTCCTCGAAGGTCGCGCAGGGCATCGGCTCGGCGTCGGGATAGGCCTCGACGATCGCGATATGGGAATTGGCGCCAGGCTCGCCCTGGAATGCGATTTTCAGCTTCTTGGTCATGGGTTCTTTCCTGCGGCGCCTTTTAGCACCCGGTCAGGCTTTGGAAAGTATTCTGCGGGCGGTTTCGAGATCGGCCGGGGTGTCGACGCCGCGCGGGACGGTGTCGACGATGGTGATGTCGATCCGCATCCCGGCCTCCAGCGCGCGCAGCTGCTCGAGCTTCTCCTGCTGCTCCAGCGGCGAGGGCGGCAGCGCCACGAAGCGCTGCAAAGCGGCCCGGCGGTAGGCGTAGAGGCCGATATGATGGTAGCGCGGTCCGTCGCCATGGGGCGCCGTGGCGCGGGTAAAATACAGCGCGCGCAAACGATTTGCCCCGATCGGCGAGCCCACCGCCTTGACGACGCTGGGGGCCCGATCCTCCTCCTCGGTATGGATGCGCGAGGCCAGGGTCGAGATTTCGACCGCGGGATCGTCGAGCGCCGGCATCACGCTGCGGATGGTCTCAGAGGTGATGGTCGGAAAATCGCCCTGCAGATTGACCACGATCTCGGCACGGCCGTCCGGGTCGAGGGTCGTCATTGCTTCATGAATCCGGTCCGAGCCGGAGGGATGGTCGGCGCGGGTCATCACGACCTCGCCGCCGGCAGCCTTCACCGCTTCAGCGATCTCGACCGCATCGGTGGCGACCGCGACCCGGCCGATCCCGGCCTCCTCGGCCCGCCGCAGCACGTGGACGATCATCGGCGCGCCCGCGATATCGAGCAGCGGCTTGCCGGGCAGTCGGGTGGCGGCCATGCGGGCCGGAATCAGCACCAGGGTGCGGGATTGGGTCATTCGTGTCGGGGCCCGTCCGGCCTGCGGAAATTGGCGGGGAGGAGGTTGAATTCGGCGCGTTTATACGGGTTGCCAGAGCGCGGGCAAACCGATATCTCAACCCTGCTTGGGGCGGTGCGATAAGGCCGATTCCCAGGTCTTTCCCGCGGCCGTAATTCCCGGCCTGAAGTCGACATTCAAGGCCCGGAGCCTGACCCGAAATGGACTCCTTCGAACTCAACAAAATTCTCGGTGCGCTTCTCGGCACCTGCATCGTCGTCCTGGTGATGAGCTTTGCCGCCGGATCGGTGTTTTCCGCGAAGCTGCCGGAAAAGCCGGGCTTTGAGATCGCGGTGAAGGAAGAGTCCCATGGTGGCGGCGAGGCGGCTGCGGCCGCATCCGAGCCGATCGAGAAGCTGCTGCAGACCGCCTCGGTCGAGAAGGGCGCGGCGGCCGCCAAGAAGTGCCAGGCCTGCCATACCTTCGAGAAGGGCGGTCCCAACCGCGTCGGTCCGAACCTGTTCGGCGTCGTGAACGAGGCCAGGGGCGAAGGCCGTGGCTTCAATTTCTCGGCGGCCATGAAGGCCAAGGGCGGCAACTGGAGCTTCGACGACCTCAACAAGTTCCTGACCAATCCGAAGGGCTTCATCCCGGGCACCGCGATGGGCTTCGCCGGCGTTCCGAAGGACAGCGAGCGCGCCGACATCATCGCCTATCTAAATTCGAACTCGGAGCATCCGGCTCCGATCCCGACCGCTTCGAAGTAACGATTTGCTTCGCGCAAGCATGTGGATGAAACGGCCAGGCAATGCCTGGCCGTTTTCGCATGCGGAATCTGCTGTCGCAGAGTTGTTATCGGGACGTTTCGCCGCACCGATATTGTTCCCGGGCTGACATCATGAGGAAAAAGCAACGTAATTTGTCGAACCGTTGCCTTATATTGGGTCCCATGTAAGCGGGGCCGCAAGCAGGAAGAGCGAATTTGGCGATCACCCGACGACACCTACTTCAAGGCAGCGCACTGGCGGCAATGGCTCCGGCGCTCGGACTTAACCCCGGCATCTCGGCGATCACGCCGGCGCTCGCCGACGACGCCCCCAACGGGCTTAAATGGCGACACGGCCTCTCGCTCTTCGGCAACGTCAAATACGCGGCTGACTTCAAGCGATTTGACTACGTCAATCCGGATGCACCGAAGGGAGGTCTTGTCCGGCAAATCTCAATTGGCACTTTTGATAATTTCAACATCGTCGTCTCGGGTGTGAAAGGCTCCATCGCAGGCGCTGTGGCCTTCATTTATGAATCGCTGACGACGGCTTCGCTCGACGAAGTCTCAACGGAGTACGGATCGCTGGCGGAGGCCGCAAGTTACCCCGACGACTTCTCCTACGTCGTTTACCGTCTGCGCCCTCAGGCAAAGTGGCATGACGGAGCACCGGTTACTCCGGAAGACGTGATCTTCTCGCTCGACGCCTTCAAGGCGCATCACCCGATGTTTTCCGCCTATTACAGCCATGTGGTGAGAGCGGAGAAGCTTAGCGATCATGAAGTAAAATTCGTCTTCGATATGCCAGGTAACCGCGAATTGCCGCAGATCGTGGGCCAACTCACGATCTTGCCCAAGCACTGGTGGGAAGGCACCGATGGCCAAGGCCGCAGGCGCGATATCTCCGCGACAACGCTGGAGCAGCCGCTTGGGTCGGGACCGTATCGGATCAAGGAGTTTGTCGCAGGACGGACCGTGACTCTGGAACGCGTCAAGGACCATTGGGCGCGCGACCTCGCGATCAACGTGGGGCGCAACAACTTCGACGAACTTCGCTACGAGTACTTCAGGGATCCGACGGTTGCGATCGAGGCATTCAAGGGCGATCAGATCGATTGGCGTTTGGAGAACAGCGCGAAGGCATGGGCGACTGCCTATGATTTTCCGGCCGTCAGCGACAAGCGTGTGGTGCTGGAAGAGTTTCCGAACCGCAGTTCAGGCGTCATGCAGGCCTTTGTTCCGAATCAGCGCCGTGCCAAATTCAAGGATCCGCGTGTTCGCCGGGCTCTGAACTACGCGTTCGACTTCGAGGAAGTCAACAAACTACTGTTCTTCGGCCAATACAAGCGCATCATTAGCTACTTTGATGGCGCCGAGGAATTGATGGCGACTGGGCTGCCGCAAGGCAAGGAACTTGCCATCCTTGAATCACTGCGTGATCAGGTGCCAGCCGAAGCATTCACAACGGTCTATACCAACCCGGTCGGTGGCAATCCCGAGGCCGTGCGCGAAAATCTCCGCGAAGCATCACGTCTGCTCAAGGAGGCCGGCTACGAAGTACGAGACCGGAAGCTCGTGGATTCCAAGAGCGGAGAACCGTTCTCTATCGAACTGTTGAGTGAGGATCCGAATTTCGAAAGGATCATGCTGGCCTACAAGCCGGCACTCGAGCGGCTCGGATTTTCGATCACAGTGCGCACGATCGACCCGATCCAATACGAAAATCGGCTTCGCAGTTGGGATTTCGACATCGTGGTCGCGTCTTGGGGGGAATCCCTGTCACCCGGCAACGAGCAGCGCGAATACTGGGGATCGAAGGCTGCAGACAACGCCGGATCGCGCAATATTGCCGGCATCAAGAGCCCGGTGGTCGACAAACTGATCGAGCGGGTGATTTTTGCGACGGATCGCGAAGATCTCGTTGCCGCGACGAAGGCGCTCGATCGCGTGTTACTATGGAACCATTACGTCGTTCCGCAATGGAATTATCCGAAGGTGCGTACAGCGCGCTGGGATCGCTTCGGCCGTCCGGCAGAATTGCCCAAATATGGCCAATCGGGATTCCCGGCGATCTGGTGGTACGACGCCGACAGAGCGGCCAAGCTCAAGCGTTCATAAGATTAAGGATTCGCGCATGGCGCTGTTTACCCGTCGGCACGCACTCGGTCTCGGCATCGGTGCATTGAGTGCTGCAGGATTGCGTGCTGCGCCGGCGGCAGCCGACAACGGAACCGAGATGCACGGCATGTCGGTGTTCGGCGACCTGAAATATCCGGCGGATTTTCAGCAGTTCGACTATGTCAATGTGAAAGCGCCGAAGGGTGGCGCGTTCTCGGTGATTCCGTGGGTGCGCGGTTACAACCAGTCCTACTTCACCTTCAATTCGTTGAACGCCTATGTCCTGAAGGGCGAAGGCGCGCAGGGCATGGACATGACGTTCGCGACGCTGATGTCGCGCGCCAATGACGAGCCCGATGCGATGTACGGCTATGCCGCGAAGTCGGTGCAGATCTCGCCGGACAAGCTGACCTATCGCTTCACCATGCGTCCCGAGGCGCGCTTCCATGACGGCACCAAGCTGACGGCGCAGGACGCCGCCTTCTCGCTCAACACGCTGAAGGAAAAAGGTCACCCGCTGATCCAGGTGCAGCTGCGCGACTTCGTCAAGGCTGAGGCGCCCGATGACGCGACTGTGGTGGTGACCTTCGCAGCGGGCCGCGCCCGCGACGTGCCGCTCTATGTCGCGGGCCTGCCGATCTTCTCCAAGGCCTATTACGCGGCACGATCGTTCGAGGAATCGACGCTCGATACGCCGCTCGGCTCGGGGCCGTACAAGGTCGGCAGGTTCGAGGTCAACCGCTACGTCGAATTCGACCGCCTCAAGGATTGGTGGGGCGCCGACCTTCCGGTCAATCGCGGCAGCTACAATTTCGACACCGTACGCTATGAATTCTATCGCGACCGCGATGTGGCGTTCGAGGGCTTCACCTCGAAGAGCTATTTGTTCCGCGAGGAGTTCACCGCGCGCGTCTGGGCGACGCGCTACGATTTCCCCGCGGTAAAGGATGGCCGCGTCAAGCGCGAGACGCTACCGGACGACACGCCGTCCGGCGCGCAAGGCTGGTTCATCAACACGCGCCGCGACAAGTTCAAGGATCCACGCGTGCGTGAGGCGCTGATCTACGCCTTCGACTTCGAGTGGACCAACAAGACCATCATGTACGATGCCTATGCGCGCACCGTGTCGCCGTTCCAGAATTCGGACATGGTGGCCGAGGGACCGCCGCCGCCCGAAGAGCTTGCGCTGCTCGAGCCGTTCCGCGGCCAGGTGCCCGACGAGGTGTTCGGCCTGCCCTTCGTGCCGCCGATGTCCGACGGCTCCGGCCAGGACCGCGCGCTGCTGCGCAAGGCGGTACAACTGCTCAACGAGGCCGGCTGCGTCATCAAGGACGGCAAGCGCGTGCTGCCGAACGGCGAGCCCCTCACCATCGAATTCCTCAACGATGAGCCCTCGCTGCAGCCGCACCATGGGCCCTACATCAAGAACCTCGGCACGCTCGGCATCGAGGCTACATTCCGCCTCGTCGACGCCGTGCAGCGCCGCGCGCGGGTGGAAGATTTTGACTTCGACATGACCATGGAGCGCTTCAACTTTTCGGCGACACCTGGCGACAGCATGCGGCCGTTCTTCTCCTCGCAGGCGGCGAAGACCAAGGGCTCCTACAATCTCGCAGGTATCGCCAATCCCGCAATCGATGCCCTGATCGAGAAGATCATCGGCGCCAATAATCGCCAGGAGCTGACGATTGCCTGCCGTGCGTTCGACCGCGTGTTCCGCGCCGGCCGTTACTGGGTGCCGCAATGGTACCGCAACACGCATCCGGTCGCCTATTGGGACCAGTTCGGTCATACCGAGAAGCTGGCGAAATATACCCAGGGCGTCGGGGCGCCAGAGAACTGGTGGTATGATGCGGCCAAGGCCGCAAAGCTCGAACAGGCGAAGAAATAGCCGATGAGCGCCTATATCGCCCGACGTATCTTCCTGATGCTGCCGACGCTGCTCGGCATCCTGTTCGTCTCCTTCGTGGTCGTGCAATTCGCGCCAGGCGGGCCGGTCGAGCGCGTCATCGCGCAGATCAACGGCGCCGACACCGGCGGCACTTCGCGCGTGTCGGGTGGCGGCGGCGATTTCGGCGCGCAGCGCGGCCAGGGCGCGGGCGCAGCCGGTGCCACCAACTCGAAATATCGCGGCGCGCAGGGACTCGATCCGGATTTCATCAAGAAGCTCGAGGTGCAGTTCGGCTTCGACAAGCCGGCGCCGGAGCGGTTCGCGCTGATGGTGTGGAATTTTGCGCGCTTCGACTTCGGCAGCAGCTATTTCCGCAGCGTCAGCGTGCTGCAGCTGATCAAGGAAAAGCTGCCGGTCTCGATGTCGCTCGGCATCTGGATGACGCTGCTGACCTATCTGATCTCGATCCCGCTCGGCATCCGCAAGGCGGTCAAGGATGGGTCGCGGTTCGACACCTGGACCTCGGCCGTGATCATCGTCGGCTTTGCGATACCGGGCTTCCTGTTTGCGATCCTCCTGATTGTGCTGTTCGCCGGCGGCTCGTTCCTCAACATCTTCCCGCTGCGCGGCCTGACCTCGGACGGCTGGGCGCAGTTTCCCTGGTACTGGAAGATCATCGACTATTTCTGGCATCTGACGCTGCCGCTGGTGTCGATGGCGCTCGGCGCCTTCGCCACCATGACCTTGCTCACCAAGAACTCGTTCCTCGACGAGATCCGCAAGCAATATGTGATGACCGCGCGCGCCAAGGGCTGCAGCGAGGGTCAGGTGCTGTACGGCCATATCTTCCGCAACGCCATGCTGATCGTGATCGCGGGCTTCCCGGGCGCGTTCATCCACGCGTTCTTCTCCGGCTCGCTGTTGATCGAGACCATCTTCTCGCTCGACGGGCTCGGCCTGCTCGGCTTCGAGAGCGTCTTGAACCGCGACTATCCGGTGGTGTTCGGAACGCTGTTCATCTTCTCGCTGGTCGGATTGGTGGTCAATCTGCTGTCCGACCTCGCCTATATGTGGATCGATCCCAGGATCGACTTTGAGGCGCGGGAGGTCTGATGACGATGCTCGCGCCCCAGCCGGTCGAAACCACGACGCAATCGCCGCTCGGCGAGGCCGTGCCCGCCACGCGTCACGGCTTTGCGCCGTCGCCGCTCAACAAGCGCCGCTGGCAGAACTTCAAGGCCAACCGCCGCGGCTACTGGTCGTTCTGGATCTTCCTCGTGCTGTTCGTGCTGTCGTTGTTCGCCAATTTCATTGCCAACGACAAGCCGCTGGTCGTCAAATATGACGGCCGTCTCTACTGGCCGGTGGTGTTCACCTACGCAGAGACCACCTTCGGCGGCGACTTCGAGACCGCGGCCGACTATCGCGATCCGTACTTGCAGAAGCAGATCGCCGCCAAGGGCGGCAGCATGATCTGGCCGCCGATCCGTTACTCCTACGACAGCCGCAACCTCGACCCGCCGACCGCGGTGCCGTCGAAGCCGACCTGGCTCCTGACCGAAGCGCAGTGCAAGGACGTGGTGAAGCGCAAGGGCCTGACCGGCTGCCGCGACCTCGAATACAACTGGCTCGGCACCGACGATCAGGGCCGCGACGTCGTCGCGCGGCTGATCTACGGCTTCCGCATCTCGGTGCTGTTCGGCCTGACGCTGACCATCCTGTCCTCGATCATCGGCATCGCCGCCGGCGGCGTGCAGGGCTATTTCGGCGGCTGGATCGATCTTGGCTTCCAGCGATTCATCGAAATCTGGACCGCGATCCCCTCGCTCTATCTGCTGCTGATCATCTCGGCGGTGCTGCCGCCGGGCTTCTTCATCCTGCTCGGCATCCTCCTGCTGTTCTCGTGGGTCTCGCTGGTCGGCCTGGTGCGGGCCGAGTTCCTGCGCGGCCGCAACTTCGAATACATCCAGGCGGCGCGCGCGCTCGGCGTCTCCAACCGCGTGATCATGTTCCGCCATTTGCTGCCGAACGCGATGGTCGCGACCATGACGTTCCTGCCCTTCATCGTCTCGTCCTCGGTGATGACGCTGACGGCGCTGGATTTCCTCGGCTTCGGCCTGCCACCCGGCTCGCCCTCGCTCGGTGAATTGCTGTCGCAGGGCAAGGCCAACGTGCAGGCGCCGTGGCTTGGCCTCACCGGCTTCTTCTCGGTTGCGATCATGCTGTCGCTCCTGATCTTCATCGGCGAAGCCGCGCGCGACGCCTTCGATCCGCGCAAGACATTCTCGAAGGGCTGACGCATGGACGCGACCAATCAGCCTCTGCTCGACGTCAGCGACCTCTCCGTCGCCTTCGGCCGCTCGCTTGCGGTCGATCGTGTCTCCTTCTCGATCAAGCGCGGCGAATGCACGGCGCTGGTGGGCGAGTCCGGCTCGGGAAAATCGGTTAGCGCGCTGTCGGTATTGAGGCTGCTGCCCTATCCGGCGGCGTCACATCCCTCCGGGGCGATCCGTTTCAAGGGCCGCGATCTCCTGGGATCGTCGGAACGCGAGATGCGCGGGATTCGTGGCAACGACATCTCGATCATCTTCCAGGAGCCGATGACCTCGCTCAATCCGCTCCACACCATCGAATCCCAGATCGGCGAGATCCTGTCGTTGCACAGCGGCATTAGCGGTGCGGCGGCGAGGGAGCGGACGCTGGAGCTATTGGGCCAGGTCGGCATCCCCGAGCCGGAGACACGGCTCAAGAGTTATCCGCACCAATTGTCCGGCGGCCAGCGCCAGCGCGTGATGATCGCGATGGCGCTCGCCAACGAGCCCGATCTGTTGATCGCGGACGAACCGACCACCGCGCTCGACGTCACCGTGCAGGCGCAGATCCTGGCTTTGCTGGCGGAGATACGCGCGCGGCTCGGCATGAGCCTGTTGTTCATCACCCACGACCTCGGCATCGTCCGCCGTATCGCCGACACGGTCTGCGTCATGAACAGCGGCAAGATCGTCGAGCAGGGCCCGGTCGAGCAGGTCTTCACCGCGCCGAAGCACGCCTATACCAAGGCGCTGCTAGCGGCCGAGCCGAAGCCCGACCCGGCGCCGCCGCAGCCCGATGCGCCGGTCGTGATATCGACGGACAATCTCAAGGTCTGGTTTCCGATCAAGCGCGGGCTGTTGCGCTCGACCGTCGGCCACATCAAGGCGGTCGATGGCGTCAGTCTCGCCGTGCGCAAGGGCGAGACGCTCGGCGTGGTCGGCGAATCCGGCTCCGGCAAGACCACGCTTGGGCTCGCGCTGCTCAGGCTGATCTCGTCGGATGGTCCGATCGTGTTCCTCGGCAAGGACATCCAGGGCCTGCGCTTCAAGCAGATGCTGCCGTTCCGCCTCGACATGCAGATCGTGTTCCAGGACCCGTTCGGCTCGCTCAGCCCGCGCATGTCGGTGGCTGACATCATCGCCGAGGGGCTTGAAGTGCACCAGAAGCAGCTGTCGCGCGAGGAGCGCGAGGTGCGGGTGATCAAGGCGCTCAAGGATGTCGGCCTCGATCCCGAGTGGCGTTTCCGCTATCCGCACGAGTTCTCCGGCGGCCAGCGCCAGCGCATCTCGATCGCGCGCGCGGTGGTGCTGGAGCCGAACTTCGTCGTGCTGGACGAGCCGACCAGTGCGCTCGACATGCTGCTCCAGGCCCAGATGGTCGACCTGCTGCGCGACCTGCAGCGCAAGCGTGACCTCACCTACATGTTCATCTCGCACGATCTGCGCGTGGTGGCCTCGCTCGCGAGCCATCTGATCGTGATGAAATCCGGCAAGGTCGAGGAGGAGGGGCCGGCCTCCGAGCTCTTCAAGAACCCCAAGAGCGACTACACCCGTGCGCTGTTCGCCGCCGCCTTCCGCATCGAAGCGGCCGGCGGGGCGGCCGTGGCGACGTAACTCTGTAGCTGTTGTAGGATGGGTAGAGCGAAGCGAAACCCATCATCGGGCCACGCGGTTGCAGCCTGATGGGTTTCGCTGCGCTCTACCCATCCTACGACATCTCGCTAAAGCCGCTTGATCGCCAGGACGCCGCTGCCGGCGGCCTTGATCCGCGCGATGGCGGCCTGCGTGTTCTCCACTGCCGTTGCCATGTGATGCGCGTTGGCGTGCACGATTGTGGTCGCATCGCGCGCGATGGCGACATGGCCCTTCCAGAAGATCAGGTCGCCGCGTTGCAGATGCTTTGATTCCGCCGCGGTCAATTCGCGGCCGAGCCCTTCCTGCTGCATGTCGCTGTCGCGCGGGCAGCCGGTGCCGGCGGCGGTCAGCGCGATCTGCACCAGGCCGGAGCAGTCGATGCCGAGGCTCGATTTGCCGCCCCACAGATAGGGCGCACCGACGAATTGCTCGGCGATCGCGACAGAATCCGGCGCCATCGCGTCGAGCGGCGCAACATGCCGGCGCGGCAGGTGCCAACCCTCGCGGGTCACCGCGAACGGACCGTCCTCGCGGACGATCGCAAGCTTCGTGCCCATCGCCAGCGCCTCGACCGGCGGTAGCTTGATCGACGGCCCCGGAAACGCCAGCGTGCGCAGCACCGCCACCTTGTGCGTCGGCGTCGCGCCGGGCTTGGTCAGCGCGGCCTCGGGGATCCAGCCGACATAGCCGTCATCGGCGAGCTGGCCCCAGGCCCAGCCTTCGCTATTACGATCGTACACCGTGACGCGCTCGCCCTTGAGCGCCTGCGTCATCTGCTCGGCATCGGCCGCAGGCGCATGACGCAACGGGGCGATGGCGTCGCTGACTTCGAATACCTCGCCGTCAACGAAGCGCGCGGCCTTGACCTTGCCCTCCAGATATTTTGCGGCGACGTCGTCGCGGGCCGGCGTCAGTCTGACATCATGCATAGCGCTGGCTCAACAATTTATAGATTGCGCGTGCGGCCTGGCACTCGCCGCCTTCGGGGCGGCCGGGTTTTGCGGATGGCGTCCAGCCGTAGATGTCGACATGCAGCCAGCTTCTCGCCTGCTCGACAAAGCGCTGCAGGAACAGCGCGCAGGTGATCGAGCCGGCGAAACCGCCTGACGGTGCATTGGTGATGTCGGCGGTTTTGGAGTCGAGCCAGGCATCGTAGGCCGGCCACAGCGGCATGCGCCACAGCGGATCGTTCTCGCGCTTCGCATGGGCTGCGACGTCGCCGGCCAGCGTCTCGTCATTGGTGTAGAACGGCGGCAAATCCGGGCCCAGCGCCACGCGCGCCGCACCGGTCAGCGTGCCCAGATCGACCAGCAGATCGGGCTGCTCCTCGTCGGCAAGGGCCAGCGCGTCAGCGAGCACCAGCCGTCCTTCGGCGTCGGTGTTGCCGATCTCGACGGTGATGCCCTTGCGCGACCTGAAGATGTCGAGCGGGCGGAACGCATTGCCGGCGACCGCGTTCTCGACCGCCGGGATCAGCACGCGCAGCCGCACCTTCAGCTTCGCGTCCATGACCATCTGCGCCAGCGCCAGCACGTTGGCGGCGCCGCCCATGTCCTTCTTCATCAACAGCATGCCGCTGGACGGCTTGAGATCGAGCCCGCCGGTGTCGAAGCAGACGCCCTTGCCGACCAGCGTCACCTTCGGATGGGCCGGATCGCCCCAGCTCAGGTCGATCAGCCGCGGCGCGCGGGTCGATGCCATGCCGACGGCGTGGATCAGCGGAAAATTCTGCGCCAGCTCGTCGCCGCTGATGCAAGTGAAGTCGGCGCCGAACCGTGTCGCGAGGTCGCGGGCCACCTCGGCGAGCTCGGCCGGCCCCATGTCGTTGGACGGCGTGTTGATGAGGTCGCGCGCGAGCGTCGCCGCATCCGCCATCCGTGTGATCTCGGCGGCATCGACGCCGTCGGGCAGCACCAGGCGAACCTCCGGCGTCTTGTTGGTGCGATAGCGAGCGAAGCGATAGCAGCCGAGCGCGAAGGCGAGCGCGGCGAGCCGCGTGTCATGCGGCGCGTTGGCGAAGCGATAGACGCCCGGCGGCAGCAGGCCGGGCAGGGCGCCGGCCCTGAACGGATCGGGCGATCGGCCACTGGCGTCCTCGAGGCCGAACAGCACCTGCGCGATGCTGCCGTCGGCGGCCGGCAAGGCGAGGGACTTGCCGGGCTTGGCCTCAAAGCCATTCGCCTCCGCGAACTGGCGCGCCGCCGCCGGCAGTTCGCTCCGGACCGCATCCCATGTCGATTTGGTGACGAAGGTGATCGGTGTGACGGCGGCGGCGGTTGCGGTCTCGAACACGGATGGCATGCGGCTCTCGGCTGTTCTGGCGTCGTGGGTGGCTACTACACGCCTTTCGCGGTGGATGGTAGCGCACGAGCGGTTCACGCGACGTGCGGAAACGGAACCGGGCCCGCCCAGTTAACCAGACGTTAGGGTTAACAGTCTATTGCTGGCACGCTCGGCTGGATCCATTCGCCTGATTTCGTGAGTCACAGTGCCATGTGTCGACAGTCCAATTTGACCCGGCATCTCGCTTCCGCGGCCCTCGTGGCGGTCCTCGCCGCTGGCCTTGGCGGTTGCCAGACCATGTCTGACGTGACGGGATCGATTGCGTCCAAGTCGGATCCGGTGCCCGATGATCCGCGCCGTGCCGCCGAAGTCTATGGCGAGCGTTATCGCAAGAATCCCAAGGATGTCGACGCCGCGATCGCCTACGGCCAGGCGTTGCGCATGAGCGGACAGCGCTCGCAGGCCTGCGCCATGCTGGAGCAGGCCACGATCGCCAATCCCGGCAACAAGACGCTGCTCGCCGCCTATGGCCGCGCGCTGGCCGACAACGGCAATTCGCAGGCTGCGTTCGATGTGCTGAGCCGCGCCCACAGCCCGGACAATCCGGACTGGCGGATCCTGTCGGTGCAGGGAACCACGCTCGACAAGATGAACCGGCACGAGGAGGCGCGGCGCTATTACGCAAGCGCGCTGCGGCTGGCTCCGGACGAGCCGTCGGTGCTGTCCAATCTCGGCCTGTCCTACATGCTGACCAAGGAATTGCCGAAAGCGGAAGAGACGTTGCGCCAGGCCTATGCCAGCGCCCGCGCCGACACCCGTATCAGGCAGAACCTTGCGCTCGTGGTCGGCCTTCAGGGCCGCTTCGCGGAGGCCGAAACCATCGTCAAGGCCGACCTGCCGGCAGACGAGGCGGCGGCCAACGTCGCCTATCTCCGCGACATGCTGAACCGCAAGGACGGGCCGCGAACCGCATCGCGCGCCGCCCCTGTCGTCGCCAAGGACGACTAGCCAACACGGCAACTTCCATACCTCCCCTTGAAAAGGGGAGGTCGCTTTGCTCGTCAGAGCAAAGCGGGTGGGGATCATCTCTCTCCACGGGCAGCGTCGCCTGTGGCTGACCCCCATGCCGGCCTTCCCCCTTTCAGGGGGAAGGAGAAGGCGGTCGGCGCGGCGGCGCCGCTCAATGCATCGTAGCGATCTTGATGTAGGACGGCCCGAGGATCACGATGAACAGGCAGGGCAGGAAGAACAGGATCATCGGCACGGTCAGCTTGGGCGGCAGTGAAGCCGCCTTCTTCTCGGCCTCGTTCATGCGCATGTCGCGGTTTTCCTGCGCCATCACGCGCAGGCTCTGGCCGAGCGGCGTGCCGTAGCGTTCGGATTGCTGCAGGGCCATGCACACCGACTTCACGCCCTCGAGCCCGGTGCGGCGCGCCAAATTCTCGTAGGCGGTCCTGCGGTCCTGCAGGTAGGACAATTCCGCGGTCGTCAGCGCGAACTCCTCCGACAGCGCGACCGACTGTCCGACGATCTCGTTGGCGACCTTGCGGAAGGCGACCTCGACCGACATGCCCGACTCGATGCAGATCAGCAGCAGGTCGAGCGAATCAGGGAAGGCACGCTTGATCTGGAGCTGACGCTTGGAGATCGCGTTCTTCAGGAACAGCATCGGGGCCTGGAGGCCGGCATAGGCCGCGCCGACGCAAATGCCGATCTTCAGCGTGAGCGACCAGGTCGCGCCGGCGATGAAGAACGTATAGATGATCGCGGCGAGCAGCATCACGACCGGCGTCGCCGCGCGGGCTGCCAGGAAATAGACGTACGGGGCGTGGCCGCGATAGCCGGCCATCACCAGCTTGTCGAGCGCCGCTTCCTGGGCCAGCCATTTGGTGAGGTTGAGGTCATCGACCATCCTGGAAACGGCCTGCTTCGGCGTCTGCCGCAGCGTCACCTTCTCCGACTTGGAGAGCCTATCGCGTTCGCGCTGCCGGAGACGTTCGCGCTCGCTGGCGACCGCCTTCATGCGCTTGTCGAGATCACCGCCGGCGAGCAGCGGCATCACCAGTGTGTAGACCGTCGCGCTTGCCGCGAAGAAGGCAAGCAGCATGGTCATGAACCTGACGTCGTGGAGCTTGGCGATAAGGAAATCAATCATGCTGCACCGTCAGAAATCGAAATTGATCATCTTCTTCATCACCAGCACGCCCATCGACATCCAGACGGCGCAGGCGACCAGCATCAGCTGGCCCATCGAGTTGGTCCACAGCAGCGCGATGTAGTCGGGGGTCGTGAGGAACACGAGGATCATCACGATCGGCGGCAGCGAGCCGATGATGGCGGCGGAGGCCTTGGCTTCCATCGACATCGCCTGGATCTTCTCGGCCATCTTCTTGCGGTCGCGCAGCACCTTGGACAAATTGCCGAGCGCTTCCGACAGATTGCCGCCGGACTTCTGCTGGATCGCGATCACGATGCCGAAGAAGTTTGCTTCCGGCAGCGGCATGCGCTCATAGAGCCGGGAACAGGCCTCGCCGAGGGGCATGCCGATCGCCTGGGTCTCGATGATCGCGAGGAACTCGCTGCGCAACGGCTCCGATGCGTCGTTGACGACCGCCTTGAGCGATTCGAACAGCGGCAGGCCGGCCTTGATGCCGCGCACGATGACGTCGACGGCGTCGGGCAGCGCCCGCAGGAAGGCCTTCTCCCGCCGCTTCTTCAGCCAGCCGAGCAGCCAGCGCGGTACGCCGAGACCCATGGCAAACCCGATGCCGGCCGCGCCGAGCATGCCTCCGCCGGCCAGAAATGCCGCGCCGAATCCGAACAGGCCGAGGGCTCCGGAGATTATCCAGAATTTCTGCTCGGACCATTCCAGTCCGGCCTGCGAGATGCGCATGCCGAGCGGGACTTTCCTGTCCTTCTGCCGCCGCGCCTCGAGCTCCTTCAACGATCCCTCGACCTGCTCGCGGCGCGAGCGTTGCGTGCGGTCGACATTTCGTGCTGCTGCAGGCTCGCTGCGCGCCACCGATGCGCGGCGCGACTCGGCCTTCTTCTCTCCCGACAGGTAGGGATAAAGGAAGACCCAGGCGATGCCGCCCACGGTCGTGGCGGCGAGGAAGGCCAGGGCAACGGTTTGCGTCTGCATCCTGCGTTCCCCTAGACCGGCGCCGGCGCGTCGGAGGCGTCGAGCGCCGCCGCAAGCCGCTTCTCTTCATTGTAGTAGCGCGCACGCTCCCAGAAGCGTGGCCGGCCGATGCCGGTCGAGCGGTGCTTGCCGATGATCTTGCCGTTGGCGTCTTCCCCGACCACGTCGTAGAGGAAGACATCCTGGGTGATGATGGTATCGCCTTCCATACCCATCACCTCGGTGATGTGCGTGATGCGGCGCGAGCCGTCGCGCAGGCGCGCAGCCTGCACGATGATGTCGACCGAGGCGCAGATCATCTCGCGGATGGTGCGCGACGGAAGCGAGAAGCCGCCCATCGTGATCATGGATTCGCAGCGCGACAGTGCTTCGCGCGGATTGTTGGCGTGCAGCGTGCCCATCGAGCCGTCGTGGCCGGTGTTCATCGCCTGCAACAGGTCGAACGCCTCTGGTCCGCGGACTTCGCCGACGATGATCCGCTCCGGGCGCATACGCAGGCAGTTGCGCACCAGTTCGCGCATCGTCACCTGGCCCTCGCCCTCGATGTTCGGCGGCCGGGTTTCCAGCCGCACCACATGCGGCTGCTGCAGCTGGAGTTCGGCGGCGTCTTCGCAGGTGATAATGCGCTCGTCGTGCTCGATATAGTTGGTCAGGCAGTTCAGCAGCGTGGTCTTGCCGGAGCCGGTACCGCCTGAGATGATCACGTTGCAGCGGACCCGGCCGATGATCTGCAGGATGGTCGCCCCTTCCGGCGTGATCGCGCCGAACTTGACGAGCTGGTCCAGCGTCAGCTTGTCCTTCTTGAATTTGCGGATGGTCAGCGCAGGCCCGTCGATCGCCAGCGGCGGTACGATGGCATTGACGCGCGAGCCGTCGGCGAGGCGGGCGTCGCAGATCGGCGAGGATTCGTCGACGCGCCGGCCGACCTGGCTGACGATGCGCTGACAGATGTTGAGCAGCTGCTGGTTGTCGCGAAAGCGGATGCCGGTGCGCTGGATCTTGCCGGCGACTTCGATGAACACGGTGCCGGCGCCGTTGACCATGATGTCGGCGATGTCGTCGCGCGACAGCAAGGGCTCCAGCGGTCCGTAGCCGAGCACATCGTTGCAGATGTCGTCGAGCAGCTCTTCCTGTTCGGCGATCGACATCACGATGTTCTTGATCGCGATGATCTCGTTGACGATGTCGCGGATTTCCTCGCGCGCGGACTCGCTGTCCAGCTTGGCGAGCTGGGCAAGGTCGATCGCCTCGATCAGGGCGCCGAAGATCGTCGCCTTGACCTGATAATAGTTGTCCGAGCGGCGGGCTTCGACGATTGGAGCCGGCGGCGGCTTGGCCGGGGCCAGCGGCGGTGACGAGATCGTGGGCGCGACGGACTCGCGCGCCATCGGCGGCGCGCCGGCGGGCTCCGGCGCCTGAAAGGCGGGCTTGGGTGCCCGCACGTCCCCATCGTTTCCGCTACGCTTACCAAACACGACGTCTTGACTCCACGCGGGCCACTATTTGGACCGCAGCTTTTCGAGCAGGGGCGACAGGAAGGACCCCCGCGGCTTCTTGGTCTCGCCGCGGCCTGTCAGCCGCTGCGCCATCTGCAGGAACATCTCGACCGCGCGGTGATTGGCGGAGATTTCCGCGATCATCTGGCCGTTGTTGGCAGCCGAACCGAAGATCTGCGGATCGAACGGGATTGCGGCGATCGGCTGGCTTTCGATCGCCTTGGCGAACTCGCCCGCAGCGATCTCCGGCCGTTTCGGCACGCCGACCTGGTTGAGGCAGTACAGCGGCGCGCGGTCGTTGGGCCGGGACGCCTTCAGGAGGTCGAACATGTTCTTGGCGTTACGCAGATTGGCGAGATCGGGCGCCGCCACGATCAGGATGTCGTCGGCCGCGATCAATGCGCGCTTGGTCCAGCCAGACCATTGGTGCGGTACGTCGAGCACGATGCAGGGCATCGTGGTGCGCAGCGTATCGAAGATCGCATCGAACGCTTCGGCGCCGAAATCGTAGACCTTGTCGAGCGTGGCCGGCGCCGCCAGCAGGCTCAGATGGTCGGTGCATTTCGACAGCAGGCGGTCGACGAAGGCGGTATCGACGCGGTCCGGCGAGAACACGGCGTCCGCGATGCCTTGCGCCGGATCCTGGTTGTAGTTGAGGCCGGCGGTGCCGAACGCGAGGTCGAGGTCGGCGACAACGGAATCCAGCGCCAGATCGCGGGCGATCGCCCAGGCGACATTGTGGGCAATCGTCGAGGCGCCGACGCCGCCCTTGGCGCCGACGACGGCGACGATGCGGCCGACCGCCTTGGCTTCCGGCGCCGAGAACAGGTTGCAGACCGCGCGCACCACGTCGATTGCATGGGCCGGCGCGATCACATAGTCGCTGACGCCGCGGCGCACCAGCTCGCGATACAGCGTGACGTCGTTGACGCGGCCGATCACGACCACGCGGGTGCCGGCATCGCAGACCGTGGCGAGCTGATCGAGGCCGGTCAGGATGTCGCCGCGGCCCTCGGTCTCGAGGATGATGACGTTGGGCGTTGGCGCCGAGCGATAGGCCTCGACGGCGGCGGCCATGCCGCCCATCTGGATCTTGAGGTGAGCCTTGGCCAGCCGGCGATCCTCGCCGGCCGACTGCACGGCGGCGGCGGTCTCGACCGTTTCGCAGAACGCCTGAACCGAAACCCGTGGCGCCGGAGCAATATGGTCGTCCACGGCTTGCGACGTGGCGTCCGGCTGCTCTTCGGAGTTTTGCTGCGCGTAGGTGATCATTTTCCTGTATCGCTTAGCTTGGCCCTGTCGGACTCGGGATACGTCGTGGCGGTGGTGGTGCCCTTGCGATACTTGTCAAAGGCGATATTGCGACGCGACGTGTAGGCAGGGGTCTCCGCGCGCGGCTGCACGAGGTCAGACGGGTTTTCGACCATGGCGGCGAGGTTGCGCTGATTGGCGCAGCCGAAATTGTAGTACTGCTGGTTCTCGATGTAGGCCCTGTTGTGGATCGACGGGCCGAGGTCGTCCGGCCAGAGGCCGCACGGCCCCGCGGTGGCCTTCATCTTTGGATAGTTCACCCGGATCGCCGGCATCATCCGCGGATCGTCGGGGTGATATTTGCGAACGAGCATCCCGCGCGGCGGCACGCCGGCGGCGGCGAAGGTGGCCTGGATCTCGCGCAGGGATTCCTGGGCGGGCCGGGCGTTCGGCGTGTCGACCGGAACGTCGATCGTCACGGCGCCGGTTCCCTCGCGCATCCAGTCCCCTGCCATCTCCATCACCGAGGCGCGCTGATCCGCGGTCAGGCCGCCGCGGCTGCGGCCGACGAACACCACGATCGAGCGATCAGCCTCGGTCACCGAGATCGGATGACGCTGGCGATAGTCGGCGGGGGCGTCCATCGCGAAACTGTTGTCGGCGGCGTGCTGGCAGGCGCCGAGCGTCACGGCAACGCCGACGAGCGCCGCTGCGATAGCGATCGGGCGCTTGGTACCGGCGGGTGTCCTGGATGTGGTCTGTGTCATCGTCCGCCTCAGTCCGTGATAAAGCCGTAGGTGCCGCGGTAATTCCGCGCCGGCTCGGTCCGGCCCGGCACGCCGTAGACGCGATTAATGCTGCCCAGCAGGTCGGCCTGCGGATCCGACGCATTGGCGAAACCGTCATCCGGACGCGACAGGTCCTTCTGCGCCACCGCGCGAACGATATAGGGCGTCACCAGCACCATCATTTCGGTCTGGTTGTTGACGAAGTCGCGGCTGCGGAACAGCGTGCCGAGCACCGGCAGCGTCGACAGCCCGGGAAGGCCGTTGATCGCCTGCTTGGTCTGGTCCTGGATCAGGCCGGCCATCGCCATCGAGCCGCCCGATGGAATTTCCAGCGTGGTCTCTGCGCGGCGGGTCTTGATCGAAGGGATCGTCGTTCCGTTCGCGCCGCCGGTGAGCGAGTTCTCGGTCGAGACTTCCGACACTTCCGTCATCACGCGCAGGCTGATCCGGCCCTCGGTCAGCACCACCGGCGTGAAGTTGAGCGAAATGCCGAATTTCTTGAAGCTGACGGTCTGAACGCACTGTCCGATCGCGCCGCTCGTCGTGGTCTGACAGGTCACGCCGGTTGGAATTGGAAATTCGCCGCCGGAGATGAAGGTGGCTGATTCGCCTGAGATCGCGGTCAGGTTCGGCTCGGCGAGCGTGCGGACGACGCCGGCGCTTTCCATGGCGCGGATCGTTGCGGAGACCGAGGGCGCCGACCCGAACGCGGTGGTGATGGCGTTGTTGGGCACCAGCGCTGCGTTGTTCGCCGTAAACGGGTTGGCGTTGGCGAATTTCACCACCGCTGTGCCGTAATTGAGATTTGCGGTGAGGTCGATGCCGAGCTGCTTGATCAGGCTGCGCGAGACTTCGGCAACTGTGACTTTCAACATCACCTGGTCACGGCCGCGAACCGTGATGGAATTCACGACCTTGTCGGTGCTGCCGACCAGCCGGGCGGCCATCTCGCCGGCCTGCTGCGCCTCGACCGGGCTCGCCGCACTGCCGCTCAGCACGACGCCCTCTCCGACGCCCTCGATCTGGATGTCGGAATTCGGCATTGCCTGACGCAGCGCCGCACGGACCCCGTTGAGGTCGCGTTTGACCGCGATGTCATAGGCCGCGATCTGCTGGCCGGCGGCATCGAAGAACACGATGTTGGTCTGGCCGACCGTCGCGCCGATGATGTAGGCGCGTTGCGCCGAGCGGACCACGGCGTTGGCGATCTTCGGATCGGCGACCAGGACGTCCTTGATGTCCCTGGGTAGATCGATCACCACTGATTTGCCGACGCCGAGCGCAAGGAAACGGGCGTTCATCTGACCATCGGCCGCGGCAGGGGCGGCGGCGGCGCGGTAGTCGCTCGCTACCACCGGCGTCAGCGCCGGGTTGAGCGTGAGCGCTGCGACCGCCGAGAACGACAATGCGCGGACCATGTAGGCCCGCATCGTCCGTTGAGTTGCCCCGCCCTTCATCACGTCTGTCCTCATGATCACTTCTGCATCGTTGCCTGGTTGGCAACGCCAAAGCGGATGACGTTGATCGTCTCACCGCGCTTTTGGGGGTTGTCGTCGGTCCTGACGTCGGTCGCGTTGACGTCGACGATGCTGCGCAGCGCCAGCGACAGGATGCCGCTCTGGCGCGCGCGCGCCAGCGTCTCGGTCTGCTCGGGCTTCAGCTCCAGCGTCACCGTTTTGCCGATCAGTGCGTTGGTGCCGTCCTTCTCCTTAGGAGCCTGATCGATCGCGAGCACCCGGATATTGGTCAGGATGACCTCGGAATTGACGATGTCGGCGCCATTGCGGTCAGGATTCTTGTCCCGCTTCGACAGCAGGACGTCGACCCGGTCATTCGGCAGGATGAAGCCGCCGGCGCCCGTCTCCGGTGAGATCTCGGTCGATACCGCCCGCATGCCGGTCGGCAGGATCGCAGCCATGAAACCGCTTCCGTCCGCCTTGACGAGCTTCTGCTCGCGAATCGGCTCGCCCTGGATGAAGGGGGCACGGGCGATCGAGCCGGTGACGTCCTTGATGGCTTCGGCGTTGCTGTCCCTGCGCATGAAGCTGGCGCTGGCGGTCGCCGCCGGCCAGGTCTGCCACTGCAGATCCTCGGGCTTCACCGCCTGGCCGAGGCCGATGTCGGCTTTCGCGACCAGGATGTCGACGGTAGGCAGCTGCGCGACCGGGGGAGGCGCCGCCGGCTTGTCGTCGCCTCCGCTTGCCAAATAGAGCGCCGCAAGGCCGGCGCAGCCTGCAATTGCCAGGACCAGAATGCGGGCCTTATCCATTACGCTTCACTTTCCACATGACGCCGCGACGCTGCCGCCGCCGTGATGGGAGTTGACCAGCTATTCGTCAAAGCATGGTTAATGAGGCGTATCTAAATCGCCTTAACGAGCGGTTACCGCTGCTTTCTCAGCGCATCGCGAAGTGCGCGAGATCGATCGTCTTGATCCAGTCCGTCTCGGGATAGATCAGCAGGGCGCCGAGGGCGAGTGCGATGCCGTAGGGAATTCCGGTCTGCTTGTCGTGCAGCCGGCTGAGCCAGGCCTGGGACGCGAGCGGGTAGGGCAGGGGCCATTGCCGGAGCTGCAACAGCAGCACGGTCAACGCACCGCCGAACAGCGACGCAAACACCAGATAAGGCAGCAGATGCTCGAACCCGAACCACAGGCTGGCTGCGGCCGCGACCTTGGCGTCGCCGCCGCCGACCCAGCCCATCGCGAACATGCCGAACGCCACCACCAGCACCAGCGCGCCTGCGCCGGCATGGGTAAGAATGTCGTGGACGCCCATCCCGGTCAGCGGCGCCAGCACGAAGAAGCCGGCCGCCAGTGCCAGCGAGATCCGGTTCGGGATCGTCATGGTCAGGAGATCGCTCGCCGCCGCGAAGGCCATCAGGGCCGGAAACAGCATCAAGCGTGCGATGTCGAGGATCATGGATTCATGCCGTCAAGCTGGAGCTGCGGTCGAGACCCGACGCTAGCGGCCATTGGTGAACAATCGGGAAAGGACTGCCGGCCGCTTCGAAGGCGGCCGGCAATTGGAGCCCGACAAATAGCAAAGGTCCCGGGGTTGCCGGGACCTTTGATGCGAACTCGTCGGAACCGGCTTACTTCAGCGAGCCCGAGATCGAGTTGAAGGTACCCGAGAGTTTCGTGCCGACGCCGTTGACCGCAGCGATGATCGCGATGGCGATGCCGGTCGCAATCAGGCCGTATTCGATGGCGGTCGCGCCCGACTCATCCTTCACGAAGCGCGAAACGAGGTTCTTCATAAAATTCACTCCTGTGTACACGTGGCTGGTCGAACTAGGTTTGGTCTGGCCGGCGTTCTCAGCACCGTGACCATGGCGGCACCCTACGGTTCGACGATTTCGGTGCAGTTAATTTGATCGCATAAACTCTGGGGGAACCCGCTGTTGTTGCGCAAAGTAAATTTGGCATTAAGCGGCTCGCCAAAATTGCAGATTGTTACCGAGGCCGGCCGCGGCCTGGGTCTATTCACGGCTCCTTAAGCGCACATCTATACCCATGAGGCTTCCGTAGAATGAGGCTGTCATGTCCACCCTTCCGCTTGAAGTCATCGAGATGCTCGGCCAGACGATGATGAGGGTGGTGCCGATCACGATCGGCCTCGCATTGTTCTTCAGCGTGCTGACCCACTTCTGGGCCTGCAATCCCGGCAAGCCGTGGTGGCAGAAGCGTGAGCTGGTCACTGACATCTGCTACTGGTTCTTCGTGCCGGTGTTCGCCCGCGTGCTGCGCATCGGACTCCTGGTGGTCGGCGCGGCCGCGGTCTTCAACGTGCACGGCGCCGACGATCTCATCGCGTTCTACGAGAACGGGCACGGTCCGCTGTCGCAGCTTCCGCTCTGGCTGCAGTCGATCGTCTTCCTGGTCGCCTCGGACTTCATGCTGTATTGGCTGCACCGGATGTTTCACGGCGGCGGCTTCTGGAAGTACCACGCCATTCATCACTCCTCCGAAGACCTCGAATGGATTTCGGCGGCGCGCTTCCATCCCGTCAATCTCCTGATCGGCACGATCACGGTCGACGTGATTCTGCTGATGGCCGGCATCTCGCCGAACATCATGCTGTGGGTCGGCCCGTTCACCACATTCCATTCGGCCTTCGTCCACGCCAACTTGAACTGGACACTCGGCCCGTTCAAATATGTGATCGCGACGCCGGTGTTTCATCGCTGGCATCACACCGCGCTCGAGGAAGGCGGCGACACCAATTTCGCGGGCACGTTTCCGCTCTGGGACATCCTGTTCGGGACGTTCCGCATGCCCGAAGGCAAGCTTCCGGAGGATTACGGCGTCGACGCCGAGCAGGGCGTCCCGGCCGAGATCGGCGGACAGCTGGCCTATCCGTTCCGGCATTGACGTCGTTGTCCGGCCCGTGCCCGCATGAGTGCTGAGACCGCAACCATCCCGCAGGCAAGGGCCTCCGTGTTCGCCGAGGTCCCGGCCTGGTTCTGGATGGCGTGCGGCGTCTACGCGCTGCTGCTGATCGTCGGCGACAGGCTGCTCGCCGATTCCGACACCTACTGGCAAATCGCGGTCGGCCGCTGGATCCTCGACCATCGCGCGCTGCCGTCAGTCGATATCTATTCGTTCACCAAGGCGGGTCAGCCATGGATGTCGTCGTCCTGGCTGGCGCAGGTCCTGTTCGCGAAGGCCTATGATCTTGCCGGGTGGACCGGGCCCGCGGCGCTGGCCGCGGCCTGTGGTGCCGCCACCTTCGCGCTGCTTACGGCCATTCTCAGCCGCGCGCTGCCGGCGATCTATGCGAGCCTGGTCGCGTTGGCGGCGCTGGTGCTGACATGCGGGCATCTGCTGGCCCGTCCGCATGTGCTGGTGCTGCCGATCATGATGCTCTGGGCGAACGGCCTGATGGTCGCCAGTGAACGCCGCGAGGCCCCCTCGTTCTGGCTGCTGCCGCTGATCGCGCTCTGGGCCAATTTGCATGGTGGCTTTCTGTTCGGCCTCGTGCTTCTCGGCGCCTTTGCGCTCGATGCGATGTGGAATGCCGCGCCCGCGCAAAGATTGCCGCTCGCGCTGCGCTGGACGGCATTCGGTATCGGCGCGCTGGCCGCGTGCTGCGCGACCCCCTACGGATGGGGTTCGCTCCTTGCCTCCTTGAAGATTCTCAGCCTCGGCGAACTGCTGCATCTGATTGCGGAGTGGATGCCGGCGAACTTCAGCCACATCGATGCGTTCGAGCTATCCATTCTCGGCCTGATCGGCGGGGCGCTCTATTGCGGAGTGAGGCTGCCGCTGCCGCGGATCGCCCTGGTGCTGGGCCTGCTGCACATGGCGCTGTCCCATGTCAGGAATCTCGAGCTGTTCGCCCTGCTGCTGCCGCTGGCTGCGTTGACGCCGGTGGCGACCCAGTTCGGTCTGCGTGCCGCGAGCATTGTCCGGCTGAAGGCTGCGCCGACTGCGATATTCATCGTCGCGCTGTGCGCCTCGACCTGGTTCGTTGCGGCACGGGGCAACATCGCGCCGCCGCCGATCCATTCACCCGTTGCTGCCGTTGACGCGCTGAAGGCGTACAATGCCCGGCGCGTGCTCAACGATCTGCAGTTCGGCGGATATCTGATCTGGCGTCAGGTGCCGGTGTTCGTCGACGGGCGTGCCGAGCTTTACGGCGAGACGTTCGAGATGGCCTATTACCGCGCGCTCCAGCTCAAGGACGTCGACGGCTTCTTCGATCTGCTCAAGACCTACAACATCGATGCGGTGATGCTCGACCCGGCGACGCCTGCCTCCAGATTTCTCGATCATATCGATGGATGGCAGCGCCTCTACGCCGACGATCGCGTGGTGATCCATGTGCGTGCGGGCGGTGAGGCGGCGGCTGCGCGCCCCGCGGGATAGGTTTTCGCGCGAGATTCCGAGGCCGCTGGCCGATCCGCTCCGGAAGTCGTGACATCCGCGCAATTCGGCGCTCGATTTTTCCTCTTCTTAAATGAATTACCGTCAGATTCGCCTGCGTCGGGCGCCGGTCCGCTGCGTATCGCTTTTGCCGGCCTGTTAACGTCCCGGGGTACAATATGTCGTTTCAGTCCCATCGTATTCGCGCCGTCACGCGCATTGGATTCATCTCGCTGGCCGCAGCCGTGCTGCTGTCGCCCGCGTTCGCAACGGCAGCGCCCGATCCCGACCGGATCGCGGTCAATGTCGATCAGGCCAAGCTCGTCAAGCTGCCCGGAGGCATTGCCACGATCGTGGTCGGCAATCCCCTGATTGCCGATGTCACCCTGCAGAATGGCGGGGTTGTCGTCGTAACCGGCAAGGGCTACGGCGCGACCAATTTCATCGCGCTCGACCGCACCGGTCAGGTGCTGGTGGACCGCCAGATTCAGGTCGAAGGCCCGACCGACCAGCTCGTCACCGTCTATCGCGGCGTCGATCGCGAGACCTACAGCTGCATGCCGGTCTGTCAGCGCCGCATCACGCTCGGCGACGGCGACGTCTATTTCAAGGCGACCATGGACCAGGCCGGTACGCTCAACACCCAGGCCTCCGGTTCGGGCGCGGCAGGAAAGCCGCAGAACTAGCACGTGTCCGCTCCGGCGCCACTCACGCCGGGGCCGCGGCCGATCGGATACCGTTCGTTCGACATGGTTAAGAAAGACCTAACGGATAGGGGCACTCTGTCTCGATCCGGCGAAACACTTCAACAATGAGTCTTGGGGTAGTTGTTGCCGCCATGTTGATCCGGGGTCGTTGATGCCGCTGCCCGCTCGTTCCTTCGCAGACCTGCTCCGCCGCTTTCGCCGAAATCGCCGTGGCGTGACCGCGGTCGAATTCGCGATGGTCGCACCGCTGTTTTTCGGACTGCTGTTCGCGATCATCGAAGTGGCAATGATCTTCCTTGCCAGCCAGGTGCTCGAGACCGTGACGCAGGATTCGGCCCGCTTCGTCATGACCGGCCAGGCCCAGGGCCTGAGCTACACCCAGGCGCAGTTCAAGAACTACGTCTGCAGCCGGGTCAGCGCGCTGTTCGATTGCACCAACGGCATCTTTGTCGACGTGCGCAGCTATTCCTCGTTCAGCAGCGTCAACATCACGCCGCCGATCGACTCCAGCAACGCGTTCATTCCGGCCACGAAATGGTGTCCCGGCAAGGACGGCGACGTCGTGGTTGTCCGGCTGTACTATCAGTGGCCGCTGTTCGTCACCAAGCTCGGCTTCCACGTCGCCAACCTCTCCAATGGCACGCGGCTGTTGACCGCGACCGCGACGTTCAAGAACGAGCCCTCCGGAACCTCCGGAGCCACATGCTCATGAGCAAAGTCGTGAAAACCCTAACCGCGGCCTTGCTGCGCTCCGTCGGCGCCCTCTGCCATGACCGCCGTGGCCTCGCCGCCGTCGAGTTCGCCTTCATCGTGCCGCTGATGCTGGTGATGTTCTTCGGCACCGTCGAGTTCTCATCCGGCGTCGCGGTCGACCGCAAGGTCACGCTGATGGCGCGCGCCGCGTCGGATCTGACCTCGCAGGCAACGGCGGTGGTCGACACCGACCTGCAGAACTTCTTCAGCGCCGCCGTCGGCATCATGACGCCGTACGATCCGTCACCGACCAAAATCACATTGTCGGAAATCTATATCGACAACTCCAATATCGCGCGGATCCAGTGGAGCAAGGCGGGAACGATCGCCACCGGCGCCACGCAAGCCACGGTGACGACCTCCACGCGCAGTCAGGGTGATGTGGTGACGAGCCTGGTCCCGGCCTCGCTGCTGATTGCGGGCACCTATCTGATCTTCAGTGAAGTCAGCTACAAATACATGCCGACGATCGGCTATGTGATGGCCAAGAGCGGCATCAATCTCAGCGACGTCGCCTATACCAGGCCGCGGCAGTCGCTGTGCGTGAATTATTCCTCGACGTCCGCCACCGCGTCGAACGCCTGCACGACTTACTAGAGCGTTTTCGAGCGAAGTGGGCATCGGTTCGCGTCAAGAAAACCCGTTAAAACAGGAAACTCTAGAGCGCTTTCGAGCGACGTGGGCTGCGGGCCCGCGATCCATACAAAAAGGGCCGTACCCGGAGGTGCGGCCCTTGATGCTTTGACGACAATTTCCTGGAGCTTCGCGCTTCCGGGAAATCGGCTTATCCGGCGGCGCGCAGATTGTCGGCCGAGGATTTGCCGGAACGGCGGTCAGCCACGATCTCGTAGGAGATCTTCTGGCCTTCACGCAGAGTGCCAAGGCCGGCGCGCTCGACTGCACTGATGTGCACGAACACGTCGTTCCCGCCTTCATCCGGCTGGATGAAGCCGTAGCCCTTGGTCGCGTTAAACCACTTCACGGTTCCCATGCTCACGTGGGTAGTCCCTTCTCAGATATACAAGTTCAAGACCCGCTGATCGGCGGGGTGGTGAGATCGAATTTTTGGAAGGGTCGTCAGCGTCTGAACCGGCTGTACCGGTATTGGCTAATGTCGTCCGGCCGAAAATCGATGGTTAGGATATTATTCGATAGAAGGCTTCAAAACAATCCTGACGTGCGCGATTTTTTGGCCGGCGCAGGCGCCGGCCATTGCTGCGCAGGACATCAGGATGTCATGCGCGCAGCAGTTGCAAACCTTGTTTATCGGCGGCGGAACTGGCCGCCGCGCTGCGCTCCGCCCCGCGGCGGGCCGCCGGGCGCGCCGCTCGGACGCTCGTCCTTGTGGCGGAAAATCAGGCGGCCCTTTTCGAGATCGTAGGGCGACATTTCGATCGTAACGCGGTCGCCGGCCAGCGTCTTGATGCGGTTTTTCTTCATCTTGCCGGCGGTGTAGGCGACGATCTCGTGTCCGGCATCGAGTTGTACCCGGTAACGAGCGTCGGGGAGGATTTCGGTCACCAGTCCTTCGAACTGGATCAGCTCTTCCTTAGCCATATGGTTCTCCAGATCGAGCGACGGCTAGTGCTTCGGTCGGTTGTTGCGGTTGGGTTGCGGATTCGGCCGGCTCTCGCGATGCAAGAAGGCGACGCCCTGGATGCCTTCGCTGTTGCCGGCCTGCGACGGACGCGGCGACTCGCCCCGGCTCGTCTGCGGCGCGCCATTATTACCACCTGGACGACGGCGGCGGCGAGGCCCTTTTCCACTCGGAGCCGCCTCATTCTTCCCACGGACATTATGCGCGCGCGGCGCAGAACGGCCACCCCGGTGCGGGTGGGGTGCCTGAGCCGGTGCGGGTTCGCGGTTGCTGCCCGGCGTGCGACGGTCTTCCCGCGGCAGCGTGACGCGGATCAGCCGTTCGATGTCACGCAAATAGCCCATCTCTTCGGCACCCGCGATCAGCGAGATCGCGACCCCGTCGGCGCCGGCGCGCGCGGTGCGGCCGATGCGGTGGACGTAGGTCTCCGGAATGTTGGGCAGGTCGAAATTCACGACATGGCTGATGCCGTCGACGTCGATGCCGCGGGCGGCGATATCGGTCGCCACCAGCGTCCGGATTTCGCCGGTGCGGAACGCCGCCAGCGTACGCTCGCGGTGGTTCTGCGACTTGTTACCGTGGATGGCATTGGCGCTGATGCCGGCTCGCTCCAGGCCTTTCACCACCTTGTCCGCGCCATGCTTGGTGCGGGTGAAGATCAGGGCGCGATTGACCGGTTCCTGCTTCAGCAACTGGGCGAGAATCGCCGGCTTGGCCGCAAAATCGACCTGGATCACGCGCTGCGCGATGCGGTCGACCGTCGAGGCCACCGGCGTCACCGCCACGCGGGCGGGGTCGCGCAGCATCGCTTCGGCGAGCTCGGCAATGTCCTTGGGCATGGTGGCCGAGAAGAACAGCGTCTGCCGCCGGATCGGCAGCTTGGCGACGATCTTCCGGATGTCGTTGATGAAGCCCATGTCGAGCATGCGGTCGGCTTCATCGAGCACCAGGAACTCGACCTGGTTGAGCTTCAGGCCGTTGCTCTGCACGAGATCGAGCAGGCGACCGGGGGTGGCGACCATCACCTCGACGCCCTGCATCACGCTGCGGACCTGGCGGCCCATCGGGACGCCGCCGATGGCGAGCGCCGAGGACAGCCGGAGGTGGCGGCCATAGGCATTGAAGCTGTCGAGGATCTGCCCGGACAGTTCGCGGGTGGGCGAGAGCACCAGCACGCGGCAGCTCTTGGGCTGCGGGCGGACACGGTTCTCAAGCAGCCGGTGCAGGATCGGCAGCGCGAAGGATGCGGTCTTGCCGGTTCCGGTCTGGGCGATGCCGACGACGTCGCGGCCGGCAAGTGCGAGCGGGATGGTCTGGGCCTGGATGGGGGTCGGTGTGAGATAGTTCTCTTCACGAAGCGCGCGGGCGATGGGTTCGGCGAGGCCGAAATCCTGAAAGGAGGTCAAAAGTGGTTCTTTCCATAAAAGCCGTCTTCGTCCCGGTCCAATATCGGCCGGAATCGCTTGAAGGCGTTCGGGACACCCGCGTGTCTGGGGCGTCAAGCTGGGTTAGCTGAAAGGCGAGCCAGAAGCCGCTTGGGGCGGCTTGTACACGCAGCTCGCGAAGGCACCGCGATTTCGCGGGCATGGCGAGGATATGGACCAGGAACAGGGCGGTTTCAAGGTGAGATTGCCGGATCGGTGCTCGAAGTTCGCCGATCGCTCGCGCAAACTGTCACAAATCGGTGCCGGAATTTTAGCCAAAATGGCAAATTTGCCTACAAAATAATCTGATTGCACTTTCAGCAGTCAAGATGACGGCCCAATGATTGAGCAATCGATTTCCGTATTTGCCCGGAACTCGCAAAATTATCCAGCCGGTTCATTGGCTTAAGGTGCTCGCGCACCGTGGCACAGTTCTTGCGATTCCCTTAACCGCAGGCGGCCAAGCGGCCGTTTCGCAAGCGTTCACGCCTGCGTCAGGGAGACGACATTTCATGCTTACTCAGCTTACTCACAAAATAACGACGATGACCCGCCGCCGCGCGCTCGCGGCGACGGCCGGCCTGGTTTTGGGTCTGGCTGCGTCCTCGCCGTTCGCGCCCGCGCAAGCGGCCGACGACACCATCAAGGTTGGCGTTCTCCATTCGCTTTCCGGCACCATGGCCATCAGCGAAACCACGCTGAAGGACACCATCCTTTTCCTGATCGACGAGCAGAACAAGAAGGGCGGCGTGCTTGGCAAGAAGCTCGAGGCCGTCGTGGTCGACCCCGCCTCGAACTGGCCGTTGTTTGCGGAGAAGGCGCGCGAGCTGATCACCAAGGACAAGGTTGCGGTCGTGTTCGGCTGCTGGACCTCGGTGTCGCGCAAGTCCGTGCTCCCGGTGTTCAAGGAGCTGAACAACATCCTGTTCTATCCGGTGCAGTATGAGGGCGAGGAGTCCGAGCGCAACGTGTTCTACACGGGTGCCGCGCCGAACCAGCAGGCGATCCCCGCCGTCGACTATCTGATGAAGGACGAGAAGGTGAAGCGCTGGGTGCTGGCCGGCACCGACTACGTCTATCCGCGCACCACCAACAAGATCCTGGAGGCGTATCTGAAGTCGAAGGGTGTCGCCCAGGAAGACATCATGATCAACTACACGCCGTTCGGTCATTCCGACTGGCAGACGATCGTGGCCGACATCAAGAAGTTCGGCTCGGCCGGCAAGAAGACGGCGGTGGTCTCCACCATCAACGGCGATGCCAACGTCCCGTTCTACAAGGAGCTCGGTAACCAGGGCATCAAGGCGACCGACATCCCGGTGGTCGCGTTCTCGGTCGGTGAAGAAGAGCTCGCCGGCATCGACACCAAGCCGCTGCTCGGCCATCTCGCCGCCTGGAACTACTTCGAGTCGATCAAGACGCCCGAGAACGAGAAGTTCATCAAGGCGTGGCAGGCCTACACCAAGAATCCGAAGCGCGTGACCAACGATCCGATGGAAGCGCACGTGATCGGTTTTGACATGTGGGTCAAGGCGGTCGAGAAGGTGAAGTCGACCGATCCGGACAAGGTGATCGACGCGCTGCCCGGCATCGAAGCCAAGAACCTGACCGGTGGCACCTCGAAGATGCTGCCGAACCACCACATCACCAAGCCGGTGTTCATCGGCGAGATCAAGGGCAACGGCCAGTTCGACGTGGTCTGGAAGACCCCGGGCCTGGTGGCCGGCGACGCCTGGTCGAAGGAGCTCGAGGGCTCCAAGGACCTGATCGGCGATTGGGTCGGCAAGAAGTGCGGCAATTACAACACCAAGACCAACAAGTGCGGCGGCCAGGGCTCCTGAGCTCCTGACCTGATCCACGACACAACACAACCATCCAAGAACCTGGAGAAGGCGGCACAGCTCGCCGCCTTCTCCTCACACTCCTGCCGGGGTACTGACGTGTTCGCCAATTGTATTGATCGTTTTCGTGCGCTGTTTCTCTCGATCCTGCTGCTGAGCTGTTTCGTCGTTCCGGCGCTGGCCGGCCCGTTCGAGGATTCGGTCGCCAAATTCGCCAATGACGAGTTCTCCGACACCGAGGAGGCGATCGGCGGGGTTGCCGCATCGGGCAATGCGCTGGCCTCCCCGATCATCAGCGCGCTGCAGGACGGCCGGCTCTCGGCCGATCCGGACAGCAAGAAGGTCTTCATCACGCAGACCGACGGCAAGATCATCGACGCCGCCACCGGCGCTGCCGTCGACAAGCTGCCCGACAACGCCGCCGCCGTTCGCCTCAACAACCGCCTGCGCCGCACCGTGGATGCCGCGCTCGGTGGCCTGACGCTGTTGTCGCCGGATCCGGCCAAGCGGCTCGCCGCGGCGCAATCGGTGTTCAAGAGCCACGAGGAGAACCTGCTGCCGACGGTGGAGGGCGCGCTCGCCAAGGAGAGCGTCAAGTCGATCAAGCAGGCTTTCGCCGAGGCGCGCGCCGCCATCATCCTGTTCAAGTCGGATGCGTCCGACAGCGACAAGCTCGACGCCGTCGCCGTGGTCAAGGCACGCGGCGACCAGGAGGCGCTGGCGCTGCTCACCGGGCTTGGCGATCAGCCGCCGCTGGTCGCCCAGGCGGCCGCAACCGCGGTCACCTCGATCCAGAGCAATCTCGCAATGTGGTCGATGGTGCAGAATGCCTGGTACGGCCTGTCGCTCGGCTCGGTGCTGCTGCTCGCCGCGATCGGGCTCGCCATCACCTTCGGCGTCATGGGCGTCATCAACATGGCGCATGGCGAGATGGTGATGTTAGGAGCCTACACCACCTTCGTGGTGCAGGAGGTGATCCGGACCCGTTATCCCGCGCTGTTCGACTATTCGCTGCTGATCGCGGTGCCGCTCGCCTTCCTGGTCGCGGGCTTCATCGGTGTCCTGATCGAACGCACCATCATCCGCTTCCTGTACGGCCGCCCGCTGGAGACGCTGCTCGCGACCTGGGGCCTGTCGCTGGTGCTGCAGCAGGCGGTGCGCACCGCGTTCGGCCCGACCAACCGCGAGGTCGGGAATCCCTCCTGGATGAGCGGCGCCTTCGAGCTCGGCCAGATCACCATCACCTATAACCGGCTCTGGATCCTCTGCTTCACGCTCGCCGTGTTCGCCATCCTGCTCGCGATGCTGCGCTACACCGCACTCGGCCTCGAGATGCGCGCTGTGACGCAGAACCGCCGCATGGCGGCCTCGATGGGGATCGCCACCTCGCGCGTCGACGCGCTGACCTTCGGCCTCGGCTCGGGGATCGCCGGCATTGCCGGCGTGGCGCTGTCGCAGATCGACAATGTCAGCCCGAATCTCGGCCAGAGCTACATCATCGACAGTTTCATGGTCGTGGTGTTCGGCGGCGTCGGCAATCTCTGGGGTACGCTGGTCGGCGCCTTCACGCTCGGCATCGCCAACAAGTTCCTCGAGCCGGTGGCGGGTGCGGTGCTCGGCAAGATCGCGATCCTGGTGCTGATCATCCTGTTCATCCAGAAGCGGCCGCGCGGCCTGTTCGCGCTCAAGGGTCGGGCGGTGGAAGCATGACGCCGCACATCCTCACCCGTTCGCTCGACCGCGCCGCGACCGCGTTCGTTCTGCTCGTCGCCGCGGTCGGGGTGCTGATCCCGCTGTCGAACCTGCTGCTGCCGCAGGGCTCGATGTTCCAGGTGCCGACCTATCTGGTGGCGCTGTGGGGCAAATATGTCTGCTACGCCATCCTCGCGCTCTCGATCGATCTGATCTGGGGCTATTGCGGCATCCTCTCGCTCGGCCATGGCGCGTTCTTCGCGCTCGGCGGCTACGCCATGGGCATGTATCTGATGCGCCAGATCGGCAGCCGCGGCGTTTATGGCAATCCTGTTCTGCCCGACTTCATGGTCTTCCTGAACTGGGACAAGCTGCCCTGGTATTGGTACGGCTTCGACAAATTCGCATTTGCAGCGCTGATGGTGCTGCTGGTGCCGGGTCTGCTCGCCTTCTGCTTCGGCTGGCTCGCCTTCCGCTCGCGTGTCACCGGCGTCTATCTCTCGATCATCACGCAGGCGATGACCTATGCGCTGCTGCTGGCGTTCTTCCGCAATGATTTCGGCTTCGGCGGCAACAACGGCCTGACCGACTTCAAGGACATCCTTGGCTTCAACGTGCAGGCCGAAGGAACCCGCGCCGCGCTGTTCCTGCTGAGCTGCCTTGCGCTGATCATCGCGTTCCTGATCTGCCGCGCGATCGTGACCTCGAAGCTCGGAAAGGTCCTGATCGCGGTGCGTGACGCCGAAAGCCGGACCCGCTTCCTCGGCTATCGCGTCGAATCCTACAAGCTGTTCGTGTTCACGCTGTCGGCCTGCATGGCGGGCGTCGCCGGCGCGCTCTACGTGCCGCAGGTCGGCATCATCAATCCGAGCGAATTCGCCCCCGGCAATTCGATCGAGGCGGTGATCTGGGTCGCGGTCGGCGGCCGCGGTACGCTGATCGGAGCGGCGCTCGGCGCCGTCGTCGTCAACTACGCCAAGACGGTTTTTACCTCCGGGCCGCTCGCGCCGTACTGGCTGTTCATGCTCGGCGCGCTGTTCATCCTGGTCACGCTGCTATTGCCCAAGGGCATCGTCGGCACCATCAACGGCTGGTGGGAGAACGCGCGGCGCAGCTCTCCCGACGCTGAGAGTGCCGCGCGCGAAGACGGCGTCGGCGCACCGAATCCGGCGGAGTAGGCAAATGAACGTCATGGATACCCGCGCCACCTCGGCCATGCTCTATCTCGACGGCGTGCACGTCTCGTTCGACGGCTTTCACGCCATCAACAATCTGTCGCTGACGCTCGCGCCCGGCGAGATGCGCGCTATCATCGGCCCGAACGGCGCCGGCAAGACCACGATGATGGACATCATCACCGGCAAGACCAAGCCGGACGAGGGCACGGTGCTGTTCGACGGCACCGTCGACCTGACCCGGCTCGACGAGACCCGTATCGCCGAGCTCGGCATCGGCCGCAAGTTCCAGAAACCGACGGTGTTCGAGAGCCAGACCGTGCAGGACAACCTGCTGCTCGCGCTCAATGTCGATCATTCCGTGCGCGGCACGCTGTTCTGGCGCAGCAGCAAGGCCGAGTCCGAGCGCATCGACAAGGTGCTCGAGACCATCCGCCTGACCGATGCGCGCAACCGCCTCGCCGGCAGCCTGTCGCACGGCCAGAAGCAGTGGCTCGAGATCGGCATGCTGCTGGCCCAAGACCCGAAGGTGCTGCTGGTCGACGAGCCGGTCGCCGGCATGACCGATGTCGAGACCCATCTGACCGCGGAGCTTCTGAAGGAGATCAACAAGAACCACACCATCATGGTGGTCGAGCACGACATGACCTTCGTGCGCGAGCTCGGCGTCAAGGTGACCTGCCTGCACGAAGGCACGGTGCTCGCCGAAGGTTCGATCGACCAGGTGTCGTCGAACGAGCGGGTGGTCGAAGTGTATCTGGGGCGCTAGCGCGATGCTGAAGATCGACAACATCAACCTCTATTACGGCGCGGCGCAGGCACTGCGCGGTGTGTCGCTGACCGCCGAGCCCGGCAAGGTCACCTGCGTGCTCGGGCGCAACGGCGTCGGCAAGACCTCGCTGCTGCGCGCCATGGTCGGGCAATACCCGATCGCCTCCGGTGCGATCAATTTCGACGGCAAGGACATCACCGCGCTAAAGCCCTATGAGCGGGCGCGGCGCGGCATCGGCTTCGTGCCGCAGGGCCGCGAGATCTTCCCGCTGCTCACGGTGGAAGAAAACCTCAAGACCGGCTTCGGCCCGCTGAAGCGCGAAGACCGCAACATCCCCGATGACGTGTTCTCGCTCTTCCCGGTGCTGCAGACCATGCTGGGCCGCCGCGGCGGCGACCTTTCCGGCGGCCAGCAACAGCAACTCGCGATCGGCCGCGCGCTGGTGATGCGGCCAAAGCTTCTGCTGCTCGACGAGCCGACCGAGGGTATCCAGCCCTCGATCATCAAGGACATCGGCCGCGCCATCTCCTATTTGCGCAACCTCGGCAACATCGCAATCGTGCTGGTCGAACAATATCTCGACTTTGCCTGCGAACTCGGCGACAGTTTTGCCGTAATGGACCGGGGTGCGGTGAAATATGCCTGCGACCGCGCGAACCTCGATCCCGCAGAGATCAGCCGTCAGATGGCGCTGTGAACAGGATGTGACGCCGCTTCGCGCGGCGTGCGTGAGGGAGCGTCGGAGGAATGCGGACCGGGATCGCAGGCGCGGCAGCGGCGACGTTCGCGGCAAACCGCGCCCAGGGTGCTGTCAGGTTCGGCGTGCATCGCAAGGATGGCGCCACCCGCCGCGGCGACCTGCATGAGTCGGGCTCGCTGCGCGTCCGCTTTCCATCGCCGGAGGACGACGGCCTCTCGGCCATGTTAGTCAACACCGCCGGCGGCATTGCCGGCGGCGACCGCTTCGACATTGCCATCGCAGCCGGCGAGGGCACCCGCCTGACGCTGACTACGGCAGCGGCGGAAAAGGTCTATCGTGCGCCGGCAGCGCCGGCTCGGCTCGATATTGCGCTGAAGGTCGCGGACGGTGCGCATCTCTCCTGGCTGCCGCAGGAGACAATCCTGTTCGACCGCGCACGTATTGTCAGGAGCTTCGACATCGATCTTGCGGAAGGCGCTTCGTTCCTGCTCTCCGAGATCGTCGTGTTCGGCCGTGCTGCGATGGGCGAGACCATGGGTCACGGCGAATTCGTCGACCGCTGGCGGATGCGGCGCGGCGGCCAGTTGGTGTTCGCCGAGACGATCCGGCTCGACGGCGAGATCGGCGAGAAGCTCGCACGGCCCGCGATCGCGGGCGGCGGCTGCGCAATCGGCACGGCGCTGATCGTGCCGGGCGACGAGGCCTTGATCGAGCATATCCGCGAGGCGTCGGACAGCTTCGGCGGCGAGGTCGGCATCTCCGCCTGGAATGGCTTTGCAATGGCGCGCTTCTGTGCCCAAGATGCGGCCCGGCTGCGCGCCGATATGATGACGGTGCTCGGCCGCGCCTCCTTGGTCCCGCTGCCGCGGCTGTGGCTCAACTAGACCTCATCAGAACGATCAGAGTGCTCGCATGAATTTGTCTCCCCGCGAAAAGGACAAGCTCTTGGTCTCGATGGCCGCCATGGTGGCGCGCCGCAGGCTGGAGCGCGGCGTCAAGCTGAACCACCCGGAGGCGATCGCGCTGATCACCGATTTCATCGTCGAGGGTGCGCGCGACGGCCGCACCGTCGCCGATTTGATGCAGGCCGGCGCCAAGGTCCTGACCCGCGATCAGGTGATGACCGGCATCCCCGAAATGATCCACGACATCCAGGTCGAGGCGACATTCCCCGACGGCACCAAGCTCGTCACCGTGCACGAGCCGATCCGATAGTCACGAGCGTCATTCCGGGGCGGCCGGAAGGCCGAACCCGGAATCCAGAGATTGTTTAAGGAGATTCCGGGTTCATGCTTCGCATGCCCCGGAATGACGAGGAGAAGGACATGATCCCCGGCGAACTCTTCATCAAGGACGGCGAGATCGAGCTCAATGCCGGCCGCAAGACCGTGACGCTGTCGGTCGCCAACACCGGCGACCGTCCGATCCAGGTCGGCTCGCACTACCATTTCTTCGAGACCAACCCGGCGCTGAAATTCGACCGCAAGAAAGCCCGCGGCATGCGCCTCGACATCGCCGCCGGCACTGCCGTCCGCTTCGAGCCCGGCCAGACCCGCGACATCAAGCTCGTCGCACTCGCCGGCAAGCGCGTGATCTACGGCTTCCGCGCCGAGGTGAAGGGGAAGCTTTAGGCCCGATGCTGCCCGCGCTCCGCATGGTCTCCGAGGCTGCCGAGCTCGCCGCGCGCCGTCATAACGGGATGGCGCGCAAGGGGCGGGGGAGCGAGCCTTACATCAATCATCTCGCCGAGGTCGCAAACCTGCTGGCGCAGGTGACCGATGGCGCCGATGCCGAACTGGTCGCGGCAGGCTGGCTGCACGACACCATCGAGGATACCGGGACCACGCGTGAGGAGCTCGCGCAAAAATTCAGCGAACGTGTTGCCTCGCTGGTGGTCGAATGCACCGACGACATGAGCCTGCCCAAGGCCGTGCGCCGGCAAAGGCAGATCGACGACGCGCCGCATAAATCGCCCGATGCAAAGCTGATCAAGACCGCCGACAAGGTCAGCAATATTGGCGCCCGGATCGTGCCGCATCCAAGCAAGGATGAGCGCGCCGATCTCGCCGATTATGCGGCCTGGGCCGGCAGGGTTGTTGCCGGTTGCCGGGGGATCAATCCGCGGCTCGACCGCATTTTTGACGACACCATTGCGCGCGCCAAGGCTGCGCTGGCAGAAACTGGGGGCTGATATGTCCGTGAAGATCAAACGTTCCGTCTATGCCGACATGTTCGGGCCGACCACCGGCGACAAGGTGCGGCTTGCCGACACCGACCTGATCATCGAGGTCGAGAAGGATCTCACCACCTACGGCGAGGAGGTGAAGTTCGGCGGCGGCAAGGTGATCCGGGACGGCATGGGGCAGTCGCAGGTCACGAACGCGCAAGGCGCCGCCGATACCGTCATCACCAACGCGCTGATCGTCGATCACTGGGGCATTGTGAAGGCCGACGTCGCGATCAAGGAGGGCATGATTGCCGCGATCGGCAAGGCCGGCAATCCGGACATCCAGCCCAATGTGACCATCATCATCGGGCCCGGCACCGATGTGATCGCAGGCGAGGGCAAGATCCTGACCGCCGGCGGATTCGACAGCCATATCCATTTCATCTGCCCGCAGCAGATCGAGCACGCGCTGATGTCCGGCGTCACCTCGATGCTGGGTGGCGGCACCGGCCCGTCGCACGGCACCTTCGCCACCACCTGCACGCCCGGTCCGTGGCACATGGGGCGGATGATCCAGTCGTTCGACGCCTTCCCGGTCAATCTCGGCATCTCGGGCAAGGGCAACGCGTCGCGCCCGGCGGCGCTGGTCGAGATGGTCAAGGGTGGCGCCTGCGCGCTGAAGCTGCACGAGGACTGGGGCACCACGCCGTCGGCAATCGACACCTGCCTGTCGGTCGCCGACGATTACGACGTCCAGGTGATGCTGCACTCGGACACGCTGAACGAATCCGGCTTCGTCGAGGATACGGTCAAGGCATTCAAGGGCCGCACCATCCATGCCTTCCACACCGAGGGCGCCGGCGGCGGCCACGCGCCCGACATCATCAAGATCGCAGGCCTGAAGAACGTGCTGCCCTCATCGACCAATCCGACAAGGCCGTTCACCCGCAACACCATCGACGAGCATTTGGACATGCTGATGGTGTGCCATCACCTCGATCCGTCGATCGCCGAGGACCTCGCCTTCGCCGAAAGCCGGATCCGCAAGGAGACCATCGCCGCCGAGGACATCCTGCACGATCTCGGCGCGCTCTCGATGATGTCGTCGGACTCCCAGGCGATGGGCCGGCTGGGCGAGGTCATCATCCGCACCTGGCAGACCGCCGACAAGATGAAGAAGCAGCGCGGCGCGCTGCCGCAGGACAAGGGCAACGACAACGACAATTTCCGCGTCAAGCGCTACATCGCCAAATACACCATCAACCCCGCAATCGCGCATGGCGTGTCGAAGCTGATCGGTTCGGTGGAGAAAGGCAAGCTCGCCGACCTCGTGCTATGGTCGCCGGCGTTCTTCGGCGTCAAGCCGGACTGCATCATCAAGGGCGGCTCGATCGTGGCGGCGCCGATGGGCGATCCCAACGCCTCGATCCCGACGCCCCAGCCGGTGCACTACCAGCCGATGTTCGCCGCCTTCGGCAAGGCGTTGACGGCGTCCTCGGTGGTGTTCACCTCGAAGGCCGCGGTCACCGGCGGCCTCGCCCGCAAGCTCGGGATCAGCAAGAAGCTCTACGCGGTGCAGAACACCCGCGGGAAAATCTCCAAGAAGAGCATGATCCACAACGATGCGACGCCGAACATCGAGGTCGACCCCGAGACCTATGAGGTACGCGCAGACGGCGAGCTTCTGACCTGCGCGCCGGCCGAGGTGCTGCCCATGGCACAGCGTTACTTTATGTTCTAAAACCGCTCCCGGTATCCAAAGCCATAACAGAAAACCGGGAGGAACTTCCGTGATTTACGTCGTAGCCACCCTGACCATCAAGCCCGAGTCCCGCGCCGAATTCATCGCCGCGGCGACCGCCTGCATCAAGGAAACCCGCAAGGAGCCCGGCAACATCGCCTATGATTTGCACGAGAGCGTCACCGACCACAGCAAGATGGTGTTCGTCGAGCAATGGGAGAATGCCGAGGCGCTGGTGCCGCATCGCGCAGCCGAGCACATGAAGACGTTCGGCCGTGTCGCCGTGAAGTGCATGGCCGCGCCGCCCAAGATCGAGGTGATCACGCCCGAGAAGGTCGACGTCCGCTAAGATAACAACAAGAACGGGACAAGCAGCATGATCTATGTGATCGCCACCACGCCGATGAAGCCGGAGAATCGCGACGACTTCATCAAGGGCCACAAGGCCTGCACGGTCGAGACCCGCAAGGAGAAAGGTTGCATCTCCTATGACGGCAATGTCAGCGTCAACGATCCCAACCTCTATGTGGTGGTCGAGCGCTGGGAGAGCCGCGAGGATCTCAACGCCCATGCCAGGGCGCCGCACATGAAGGTATGGCGCGAATATTCCGCGCAGATGAAGACCGGGCCGACGGTGATCGAGATCATCAGCGACGCCAAGGTCGAGAAGCTTTGAGGCATCGATGATCCGCGCAACCAAGGTTCTGGGACAGCATCGCTGGTCGGAAGCGGCGGCCGATACCGTCGTGCTCGATTTCGACGACCGGCACCGGCGGCGGATGGCGATGACCGGGACGCGCGGGCTCGAATTCCTGCTCGATCTCGAAAACGCCGTCGCGTTGCGCGGCGGCGATGCGCTGGTGCTGGAGGACGGCCGCCTTGTCGAGGTGGTCGCGGCTCCCGAGCCGCTCGCGGAAATCCGCGGCAGCGATCCGCATCATCTGATCCGGGTCGCCTGGCATCTCGGCAACCGCCATCTGCCGACGCAGATCATGCCGAAAGCCCTGCGCATCCGTCGCGATCACGTGATCGAGGCGATGGTCAAGGGGCTCGGCGCCCGTGTCATCGAGATCGAGGCGCCGTTCGATCCCGAGGGTGGCGCCTATGCCGAGCATGCGCATGCCGACGCGCACGCGCATGGTCATACCGGGCACGATCACGCTCATAGCCATGCGCACGATCATGATCATCATCACGGTGATGGACATCACCACGGGGATGGTCACCATCACGATGATGGTCATCACCATGATCACGCGCATGATCACGACCACCACCATCACGATGAGCATTGCGATCATGCTCATCATCACCACGACCACTCCCATGCTCATGACCGCAAATGAGCCTGATCCCGCCGCGGTGCGCGGCGGAATCACGGAGGATGAGGCAGCCGCGCTGTATCGACTGATGACGTGGCTGTCGCCGTCCTTTCCGGTGGGGGCGTTCGCCTATTCCAGCGGCATCGAATGGGCGGTCGAGGCCGGCGACATCACCGACGCCGCCTCGCTGCGCGGCTGGCTCGCGGCGATGCTCGCTGACGGCAGCGGATTTTGCGACGCCGTATTCCTGGCGCAAAGCCATCGCGCGGCGTCGGAGCACAACCACAGCGGGTTGAAGGAGACCGCCGAGCTCGCCGCGGCCTTCGTGCCGTCGCGCGAACGGCAGCTCGAGACCACGACGCAGGGACGCGCCTTCATCGAGATCGCCCGCGCGGCCTGGAATTCACCCGGCCTCGACGCGATGATCACGGCCTGCGATGGCGCGATCGTGTATCCGGTCGCGGTCGGCATCGTCAGCGCCGCGCATGGCATTCCGCTTGCGCCGTCGCTGCACGCCTTCCTGCACGCCGTCGTCTCCAACTGGATTTCTGCAGGCAGCCGGCTGATCCCGCTAGGCCAGACCGACAGCCAGCGCGTGCTGGCCGATCTCGAGCAGGTCGTTGCCGCAACCGCGGCGCGGGCCAGCGCGGCCTCGCTCGACGATCTCGGCAGCGCGACCTTTAGGGCCGATCTCGCCAGCCTGCGTCACGAGACGCAATATACGAGGCTGTTTCGGTCATGATGCGCAATCGAGCGACAATGCCAGCGCCGCGTCCTCAACCGTCGTCCCGGCGCAGGCCGGGACCCATAGCCACAGGCTTCTGGGGTTGTGCAACGCTGGGGCTCCAGCTTCTCGCAACAATTCAATTCGGTGGTAATGGGTCCCGGCCTGCGCCGGGACGACGATAACAGAGAGAGCTTCTCACATGCCCACTTCTCATGGCCCGTTGCGGGTCGGCGTCGGTGGTCCGGTCGGCTCCGGCAAGACCGCGCTGATGGACCTGCTCTGCAAGTCGATGCGCGAGCGCTACGACATCGCCGCGATCACCAACGACATCTACACCAAATGGGACGCCGAGTTTCTGGTGCGCTCCGGCTCGCTGACGCCGGACCGCATCGCCGGTGTCGAGACCGGCGGCTGCCCGCACACCGCGATCCGCGAGGACGCCTCGATGAACCTCGCTGCGGTCGCCGACATGCGGGCCAAATTCCCCGATCTCGACCTGGTGCTGATCGAATCCGGCGGCGACAATCTGGCGGCGACCTTCTCGCCGGAATTGGCCGATCTCACGATCTACGTCATCGACGTTGCCGCCGGCGACAAGATCCCTTCCAAGGGCGGCCCCGGCATCACGCGATCCGACCTCCTCGTGATCAACAAGATCGACCTCGCGCCCCATGTCGGTGCGTCGCTTGAGAAGATGGACACCGACGCCCGGCGGATGCGCGGCGAGCGGCCCTTCGTGATGACCAATCTGAAGAAGAGCGACGGCCTCGACCGCATCATCAGCTTCATCGAGACCAAGGGCGGCCTTCGGTCGCAAGCCGCAGGCAAGGTGGCCAAGGCACGTACGAAGGCGGGCTGACAAGGCAGGCTGACGTTAATCATTGTGGCAGACCGCTAGTGTCCTTCACCGTCACCCTGAGGCGCTCGCGTAGCGAGCCTCGAAGGGTGCACGGCCCCGCTGACCGGGCCGTTCATCCTTCGAGACGCGCTGCGCGCTCCCCAGGATGACGGTGAGGCAGTAGTCTGGGTGTCAAGCCGCCGCAAAAAAGCTGCGCAATCGCCGGAACAATTTCCAACTTTGACGATTAGCAACCTTTGGCGCCGCCAAAGACCGCCGGGTGGCGTCGTCGTTAATGTTGCCGACCGGCTCCTGTTGCGTACCGATGATCGCTATTCCATATTCCCTTGCGGTTGGCGCTCTTCGCACCCTGAGTTATCGCGGCCCCCGCAGAAGCCAGATGCTTTCCGTCCCCTTTCGCCACCCCCTGATTGCCGAGTAAGCGTGTGGTTCGACTGGGCTTCATCGTTGCCTTGATTGCACTGATCGGAGTTCTGCTCTCCGGTCTTGCCGCCTATCGGGTGCACGATCAGGAGCTCGCGATCGACGGTATCGCGCTGGCGCGGGCGATCGACGTCCATGCCAGCCTGGTGCAGGACCGGCTGACCGAGCGCGAGCTGCTGGCGCGGGTGGCCTCGGGCCTGTTCCGGACCCCGTCGATGGTGAAGGCCAACATGCTGCAGCCGCTGCGCTCGGCGATCTACGCGTTCAAGACCGATTTCGTGTTCGCCGCCTGGATCGCGCGGCTCAAGCCGGACGAACTGGCCGCGGCGGAGGCCGAGCTCAAGGCCAACGGCTTCACCAATCCAACCATCCGGGATTTCGATGACCAGGCGCTCGACCTCAAGGCGCTGGACAAGCCGATCAACGTGCTGATGGACGTCGAGCCGCGCAATCCCGAAACCCTGAGCATCCCGGGCCGCGCCTTCGACCGTCATTCGGTGGTTGGTCCGATGCTGGCGCGGGCGATGACAGACGCCAAGCCGGTGGCCTCGGACCCGGTGCCACTGCTGCGGCAGAACGGCCCGGTCGGCGTCGTGCTCGCGGCGCCGGTGTTCCAGGAGGGCGCATCCGAGCCGGCCGGCTTCATCACCTTTTCCTACGAGCTGTCGTCGCTGATGCTGACCAACGACGATTCCTCGCTGTTCGCGGTGGCGCTGAAGGATCCGCGCGATTCCAACGACGAGTTTACCGCCAACGAGCAGGGCATCGTCACCTCGCGCGCGGTGCGCCAGGACGGCCCGATGCCGTCGATGGTCCGCACGGTCACGTTCGGCGGCCGCGACTGGTCGCTCGACTATTACGCCAAGAGCAATGCCACGGTGCGTGCGCAGCAGACCGCGACCATCGTCGCGGCGATCGGCCTCGCGCTCACCGGCATCGTCTGCGGCCTGTTCGGCTATGTCGCCTACAACAATCTGCGCCTCAGCCGCGAGATCGAGGTCCGGATCGGTTTCGAGCGCCGGCTGACCGCTGTCATCGACGAGCTCAACCATCGGGTCAAGAACATCCTTGCGGTGATCCAGTCGATCGTGACCCGTACGCTGCGGCACGGCGCCGATATCGACGTCGCGCGCGAACTGTTGATCGGGCGCATCCATGCGATGTCGAACGTCGTCACGCTGCTCAGCGAGAGCCAGTGGCAGGGCGTCAAGCTGAAGGGCCTGTTCGAATCGCGCTCGATCCCGCATGCCGACCGGATCGCGGTGAACGGACCCGACATCACGGTGAGCGCGCGCGCCGCGCAATCGCTGTCGCTGTTGTTCTTCGAGCTCGCCTCGCACTCCGACGAAGGCCTGTCGCTGGTCGGCAAGCATCCGCACATCGTCGCCAATTGGGAGGTGGTCGGCGACGGCGAGGACGCGGTCTTCAATTTTCGCTGGGAGGAGTTCAACACCAGCCAGGCGACGCGGCGCGCGGACAGCGATTTCGGCCTGATCCTGCTCGACCGTGTCGCGCCGGAGGCGCTCGGCGGCACCGCGAAGCGCTACTTCACCGACGTCTCCTATGTCTACGAGCTGACTGCGCCGATGGACACCGTGGTCGACATGACCGAGCGCGACCGCACCGAGCAGATCTCAGCGCCGGTGCGCCCGGTGAAGAAGTAGCAGCTGCTGCCTCAGGTTGTGATACTCTGCCGCTGCCCGGATTGATCGAAGTCAAGCGCGCGCGAAGCGCCGGCATCATTCGTGACCGGCGCCGGTCATCCGTACTAACCCGCAACCGATTGTTAAAACTTCGTTGAACATGCTTCGGCATATACCGGGCAGGATACCGTCTGAGGACCCCGATGAGGCTTTGGGTCAGCCTGACCTTGCTTGTGGCAGTTTTGCCGGTAGGGCTGTCGCTTGCGCTGACCCCGGCGACGGCGCCCGGCGACCCTGCGACAATTCGTACCAGCTATCGCCGGCCGGAGGTCGTTCCCTTCCCGAGCAGCAATCCCTATTCGGAGGCGAAATCCGCGCTTGGGCAGATGCTGTTCTTCGATCCGCTGCTGTCGCGGTCGAAGACGCACTCCTGCGCGAGCTGCCACAGGCCAAGCCTGTCTTGGGGCGACGGCCTGCCGCGCGCCATCGGTGAGGACCCGAAAGGCCTGCCGATCCGCTCGCCGACGCTGATCGACGTGGCCTTTTTCGAGCCCCTCGGATGGGACGGCAAGTTCAAGGATCTCGAATCCGTGGCATTCGGCCCGATCCTGTCTCCCATGAACCTGAACATGACCGAGCCGGAATTGATCGCGCGCCTTGCGGCGATCCCTGGTTATGTCGATGCGTTCGGCCGCGCGTTCGGCGACGGTGCGATCACACGGCCGAGGATCGAGCAGTCGCTGGCGACCTTCGAGCGCTCCATCATTGCTGGCGAGGCGCCGTTCGACCGCTGGATCAAGGGCGACAATAGCGCGATCGGTGCATCAGCCCAGCACGGCTTTGAGCTGTTCAACGGCAAGGCGCGTTGCTCGGCCTGCCACAGCGGCCCGTCCTTCTCCGACGGATCGTTTCAGGATATCGGCACCGCCAAGGGGCATGACATCGGGCGCGGCCGTTTCTTTCCGACGTCGGCGAAGCTGAAATATGCGTTCAAGACCCCGACCTTGCGCGACGTCGCGCGCCGCGCGCCCTACATGCACGACGGATCGGTCGCGACGCTGGAAGATGTCATTGAGCTGTACAACAAGGGCGGGATCGAACGGCCGAGCCGATCGCCCGACATCAAGCCGCTGTCGCTGACGGCAGCCGAGAAGAAGGATCTCATCGCCTTTCTTGAAACGTTGACCGCCACCAATCCACCGGTGCCCGGGGTGCCCAAGCTGCCGCGATGACCGCGGCAGGGCTGTTGAGAACAAGGCTGTCGAGAACAGGACTCGCTCAGGCCAGGTGCGGCAGCGCAGCCCCCAGGAGGCCAAGTCCGACGATCAGGAAGGCACCCGCGCAGGTCTCCAGCGTCTCCACGCGCGAAGGATACGATTTGGTCAGGTAGGCGAGGGCCGAGCCCACCCCGATACTCACGACACTCAACGCTCCGAACATTGTACCGGCCTCCCGAACCGATTTGTCCGGATTTCAGTACGACAGTTGAATTGAGCTCCCGTGCCGGAATTAGCTAAAATTTGAGGGAACCGGCTGTAAAGACTGCACAAAGGGACGGGCTGGGCTGGTCCGTCGCAATTAACCACAATGCAACCAGCGGCTGTCCGGGGCAGGCGCAAAGCTTAAAATTTGATATAAGTTAAACAAGTCCTTAAGCGTGTGTGTGTGTGTGGGCGGTTGGTTCAATGTTTAGTGGATGGGCGCGAGATGCCGGATCGGCCGTGCGCTCCTTTTCTGCCACGTGCCTTGCAGCGGTTTTGTTTTGTGTCGTAGCCGCGCGCAGTGCCGAGGCGCATGTCAAATGGTTCTGTGCCTACGACGTCGCCGGCCAGCCGCGCGGACTCGAGAATGTCCTTTGCCTCGACTTTGAACTGCTGCTCGGCATCGCCGTCTTCTGGCTGTTTGCGGGCTGCGTGATCGAGCCGACGTCGCTGGGAGATGCGACGATCCGGGTGCTCGACCGCGTCACCGCGGGATTGCGGCTGCACACCGAGTTGATGATGCGTGCGGTCTGCGCGTTCTTCTTCATCTCGATCTGGGCCGTCGGCGGCATCCTGCTGACCCCCGAGTTGAAGACGTCGTCACCGCTGGTCGGCGCGCTGCAACTCGGTATCGCCGCCGGCATGCTGTCGCGACGCACGATGCCGCTGTCGGCCGCCGGGATGGCGATCCTGTTCGGAATCGGCGTCCAGGGCTACGGCGTCTTCCATCTCGCCGATTACCCGATCTTTCTAGGCGTTGCCGCCTATTTCGCGCTGGTCGGGCTGAACAAGGATCTGTTCGGAATCCGGCCGATCGACGTGATGCGGTACGCCGCGGCAGTGACGTTGATGTGGGCTTCGATCGAGAAATGGGCCTATCCGGAGTGGAGCTTCCCGCTCCTGATCGAGCATGCGTCGATGACCCTCGGCTTCGACAATGAGTTCTACATGCGCGCCGCGGGCATGGTGGAATTCACGCTCGCCTTCGCCTTGATCTGGACGCCGTTGATCCGGCGCTGCGCCGCCGCCGTGCTCGCCGGGATGTTTGTCAGCGCGTGCTTCGAATTCGGCAAGATCGACACGATCGGACATTCGGCGATCATCGCCGTCCTGTTTGCGATCGTGGCCGACAACAAGGTCCTGCAACGCGATCGTCGCCCGGCGTGGCTCGCCCCGGTCGCGCTCTGTGCCGCGCTGTCTCTGACGCTGTTCGTCTACTATTTCGGCCATGCCGCGATCTTCAAGACCTCGGTCCTGTAAGATCGTCGCGGTTTGAGCCTGGCTATTTGGCGACGTGGACGGCGAGCTTCATCTTCGGATGAATGCCGCACAACACGGTGTAGTCGCCGGGTACCGAAAAGGTGACGTCGAATTTGCTGCCCGGCTGCTGGTCGCCGGAGTCGAAGCTGAACGCCTCGGTGCTCAAATAAGCGTGATGCAACAGCTCGCCGTCATCGTTAACGAACCGTAAAACCTCGCCCCGCTTGATCGAGATTTCCGCGGGTTTGAATTCACGATCCTTCTGCGAAATGACGTAAGGGGCTGCACCCAAAGCGGCTCCGGTGAGCACTCCCGTGACAATCGCGGCCACAAATGGCACACGGCTGAACTGGCCGAGGCGCAAGCCGCGCAACAAGCCTGACTGCATGAGACCCCCGCCTGAACTTCGACCACCGGATACCGCTACCCAAGGCTGCAAAAGTCGCCTCAGGGATTACCTGTGAGGGTGATTATCGCCAGCTGATCTTAACGATTTCAGCATGAGTTCCAGTCACTACTAAGGCAATTTTGAGCAGACAGTCATTTTCCGCATGCGCTGCGCGTTTCTGCGTAGCTTGAGTACCGAGCACTACGGCGAAACGCGGGCATGGATAGCCTCTTGGGCAATCTCAAGGTGAAGAGCAGTGCGGCGCTTCGGTACGCAACCGGCCGCCTGTCGCGCTTTGCGCTGACGACGGGCTCGATCCGCGCCCAGATTCTGATCTTCTGCCTTGCGATGAGCGCCATTGCCGTCGCGCTCGGCGGATACTCCATCCTAGGCATCCGCCACGCCGGCGATCTGGTGGCCAAGACGTTCGACGAATCCCTGATGTCGATCAACTACGCCCGCGCGGCCGGCGCGGATTTCGCCGCGATGCGGGTCGCCTCGTCGCAGCGTCTGATGACGTCGGACCCGGAGATCCGTGCGAGCCTCGACAGCCAGATCGAAAAGCTCGCCAGGACGCTCTCGGAAGACCTGACGATCGCCGCCGATCGGTCGCAGTCCTCGCGGGCTGCGCAGGCCGCCGCCAAGGTTCAGGAAGCCGCCGACGCCTGGATGGAACTGCATCGCCGCGCGGTCGGCTCGTCGCTGGAGGCAAACCCGGCGTCCGATCCGCATGCATCGGGCACCTCGGTCGGCGACGTCGATCGCTATTCCAAGATCGTCGGCCAGCAGGTCGAGCTGCTGGTCAACTATACGGCTGGTGACGGCTTCCTGTTCCGGCAGAAGGCGCTCTCGACCATCAAGCGTGACCTGCAGCTCAACGTGGCCGGGCTGACCGTCGCGCTATTCCTGTCGGCACTGTTTTCATGGTTGCTGGCGCGCCGCATCATCGGACCGGTCGCCATTGCATCCCGCGCCGCGCGCAGCATCGCCGGCGGCGACCTCGATGCGACCGTCCCCAAGGGCGGCACCGACGAACTGGGCATCCTGCTGACCGCCATGGAAACGATGCGCGACAACATCAGGCGGATGGTCGATCAGGAGGTGTCGCAACGTCGCTCCGCGCAGGCGCGGCTTTCGGATGCGCTCGAAACGTCGCGTGAAGGCGTCGTGCTGCTCGATGCGGACGGCCAGATTGCCCTGGCCAACTCGCGCGCCAGCGAATTCATCCGTCTCTCGCCGCAGCTGCTGCAATCGGATCGACTGGAGGCTCCCGAGCTCGCTCCGACCGAAGGTGACATCGACGGTTTCGCGAGCGAAGCGCAGCTGTCCGACGGACGCTGGCTGCGCGTCAGCCGGAGCGAGACGCAGGAGGGCGGCGTCGTCCTCGTCTACAGCGACATCTCCGCGCTGAAGCAGCAGAAGGCAGAGCTGCATGAAACCAATCTGCGGCTCGATGCGGCGCTCACGCATATGTCGCAAGGCTTGTGCCTCTACAACAGCGAAGCGCGGCTGCAGGTCGCCAATCGCCGGTTCTGCGAGATCTTCGATATTTCGCCGGAGCTCGTCGTTCCCGGCATGACCATGGAGGACGTGCTCGACCTCAGCATCGCCGCCGGCAATCATGGCGATCGCACCGTCGCCGACCTGCTGGCCGAGCGCGAGCGATCGATGGGCCAGCAGGAGGGCGGCAACTATCTGCAGCATCTCAGCGATGGACGGATCATCGCCATCGCGCAACGGCCGACCTCCGACGGCGGCTGGCTCGTCACCTGCGAGGACGTCACCGAACAACAACGCGCCGAGTCGCAGATCGCGTTCATGGCCCGGCACGATGCCCTGACCAAGCTGCCGAACCGTACGCTGCTGGCCGAACGGATCGAGCTGGCGGTTGCTCAGGTCGGCCGTGGATTTGGCTTCGCGGTGTTCTGCCTCGACCTCGACAATTTCAAGCAGGTCAACGACACGCTAGGGCATCCGGTCGGCGACGAACTGCTCTGTGCGGTCGCGGACCGGCTCAACGCCTGCGTCCGTGAGGTCGACACCGTCGCGCGTTTGGGCGGCGACGAGTTCGCGGTCATTCAATGCGGCGTCCAGGGCGGAGACGAGGCCGAGCGCCTCGCTCGCCGCATCGTCGAATGCGTCGGCGCCCCGTACGAACTGAACGGGCATCGCGTCATCGTCGGATGTAGCGTCGGCATCTCGATGTCGCCGGGCGACGGCACCACCGGCGAGAAGCTTCAGAAGAACGCCGACGTCGCGCTGTACCGTGCCAAGATGGAAGGCCGGGGCACCTGGCGATTTTTCGAACCCGCGATGGACGCCAGTCTGCAGCGGCGCCGGGCGCTCGAGCTCGACCTTCGCGAGGCGATGGTCAAGGACGAGTTCTCGCTGTTCTACCAGCCGCTTTACGATCTCAATCTCGACCGCATCTGCGGCTTCGAGGCGCTGCTGCGCTGGCATCACCCGAAGCGCGGACTGGTGCCACCCGACCAGTTCATCCCGATCGCGGAAGAGATCGGGCTGATCTGCCCGCTGGGAGAATGGGTGCTCAATCGTGCCTGCGAGCAGGCCGTCACCTGGCCCAGCGAGATGAAGCTCGCGGTCAACGTCTCGGCGGTCCAGTTTCGCGACCCCGACTTCATCGACGTTGTTGTCAACGCGCTCGCGGCGTCAAAATTGTCGCCGCGCCGGCTGGAGCTCGAAATCACCGAGTCCGTCTTCCTCGCCAACAGCAACGAGACCCTTGCCACGCTGCACAAGCTGAAGGCGCAGGGGCTGCGCATTGCGCTCGACGATTTCGGCACCGGCTATTCATCGCTGAGCTATCTGCGAAGTTTTCCCTTCGACAAGCTCAAGATCGACAAATCCTTCGTGCGCGACGCGACGGCGACGCATGGATCGAAGTCGATCGTCCGTGCCGTCATCAGCCTCGGCAAAAGCCTTGGCATGACCACGATCGCCGAGGGCATCGAGACCGTCGAGCAGTTGAACCACATGCGGGCGGAAGGTTGCAACGAGGCCCAGGGCTTCCTGTTCAGCCATCCGGTCCCGGTGACCGAAATCGCGGCCAAGATCCTCGAATTGAGAAACGGCTTCAAGCCGGCCGCTGTCGAGAAGGCGATGGCGAGCTAACGCTGCGAAGAGGAGGCGTCTGCCGGTCGCGCGAACGTGATCTTGTTGATTCCCAACCAAAAAGGCGGCCCGATCAGGGCCGCCTTTTCGCATTTAACATCGGTCGCGTTCAGCCGCCATTGCCGCCGATCACGGCGCGCACGGTGTTGTCGGGGCCGAAATCCTCGGCGCTATCGACATAGAGCAGCGCACTCAGCTTCGATCGCGCACGGTTGACGCGGCTCTTGATGGTGCCGACCGCACAGCCGCAGATCGCCGCGGCATCCTCGTAGGAGAAGCCGGAGGCGCCGACCAGGATCAGTGCCTCGCGCTGGTCCTGCGGCAGCTTTTCGAGTGCGGTGCGGAATTCCTCGAACTCCAGGTGAGCGGTCTGCGACGGCTGGCTCTTCAGCGTCTTGGCATAGTTGCCCTCGGCGTCCTCCACCTCGCGCCGCCGCTTCCGGTAGTCGGAGCGAAACAGGTTGCGAAGGATGGTGAACAGCCACGCGGGCAGGTTCGAGCCAGGCTGGAACGAGTCGATATTGGCGATCGCGCGCAGCAGGGTCTCCTGCACCAGATCGTCGGCGCGGTCACCATTACCGGACAGCGAGATCGCGAACGCGCGCAGGCTCGGGACCGACGCAAGAATGTCGTCGCGAAGTTCATTCGTGAGAGGCATTAGTCCCCTCCATTGTTCTTGTCGGTATCACCACCCCCGGCGACGGCCGCCGCGGCAGCCTCGGGTCCGTCGAGTTTGCGGATCAGCTCCGCAAAGCGGTCGGGCACCCCCTGTCGCACCACGTCGTCGTACATGGCGCGAAGCTGGTGGCCGATTCTCGATTGAATCTCGGCGTTGAGACCGCCCTGCTTCTTTACTTCCTTCATGATGTGATCCACGCTTCCCCGGGAGTTAAGTCTCTGATTTCCAAGATGTTTCCTCGAAATTAGAGGCTGGCCGCGTTGCCTCGTCGGTCACGAGCTAATGCAAAGTTGCGCAGAAAGTTCCGGAAGGCTGGAACTATTTCGTGGAACTTTTTCGTCGTTCACGCGTAATCGGGGATGCAGGGGAACCGGGGGGGCCTCGAAATGGATGCGCCGCCCCCGGACAACGGGTTTCAGGCCGGCAGGCCTCACGAACAAGATGGAGTGGGAATGTCCCGATCGCAGATCGTTGCCGAACACCTTCCGCTGCTGCGCCGCTATGCCCGCGCACTGACCGGAAACCAGGCGTCGGGGGACGCCTATGTCGGGGCCATGCTCGAGGCCTTGTTGCAGGACGGATCGTTGCTGGACCAGGCGCACGGCCCGCGCGCCGGCCTGTTTCGGCTGTTCACCCAGATCTGGAATTCAGTGTCGGTGAACAATGACAATGCCGACGTGGCGACGCTGTCGCTGCCGCCGGAGCGCCGGCTTTCCAACATCACGCCGCTGCCCCGCCAGGCCTTCCTGCTGCTGTCGCTGGAGGGCTTTTCGGAGGAGGAGGTCGGCTACATTCTAGGCACCGACATCGCCGAGACGCGCAAGCTCACCGATGCCGCCGGCCGCGAGATGGCCGCCGAGATCGCCACCGACGTTCTGATCATCGAGGACGAGACCTTCATCGCCATGGACCTCGAGAGCCTGGTGAAGAATCTCGGTCACAACGTGATCGGCGTCGCGCGCACGCACTCCGATGCGGTTGCGCTCGCCAAGAACAAGAAGCCGGGCCTGATCCTCGCCGACATCCAGCTCGCCGACGGCTCGTCGGGCCTCGATGCGGTGAACGAGCTGCTGCGGACCTTCGAGGTGCCGGTGGTGTTCATCACCGCCTATCCCGAACGCTTCCTGACCGGCGAGCGGCCGGAGCCGGCATTCCTGATCTCGAAGCCGTTCCAGCCGGCCATGGTGTCGGCGGTGGCGAGCCAGGCGCTGTTCTTCCAGCGCAACTCGCGCAACCGTACACCGCGCGCGGCGTCGGCATGAAGTTCTGAAGCTGGTCGACTGATCCGGCGCATCGCAAGGTGCGCCGGATTTTTCTAGGGTGGCCTGCTATTTCGGTGTGACGCGGACCGGCATCGCGCTGAGCGCCCGCAGGCCCGAGCTGTCGCGGAAGGCTGTGGGGCCCGCAATGTCGAACTGCTTAACGCGGGCCGCGAGCGCTGCGATCACGGCCTCCGCCTCCAGCCGCGCCACCATCTGCCCGACGCAGCCGTGGATGCCGACGCCGAACCCCATGTGCCCGGACAACCGCCGTCTGACGTCGAACTGGTCGGCATGCTCCCAGCGCGTCTCGTCGCGGTTGGCGGAGGCGAGCCGCAGGAGCACCTTCTCGTGCTTGCCGATCCCAACGCCTGCGATCTCGGTGTCATGCGGCGTGGTGCGGAACACGAACGGCGCCGGTGAATCGAAGCGCAGCGTCTCGTCGAACGCCGCGCGCGACAGCGACGGATCGGCCGCGAGTAGCGCCCATTGATCGGGATGGCGCGCGAGCGTGTACAGCGCCATGCCGATCGCGCTGATCGTGGTGTCGAGCCCGGCCGAGAGCAGCGAACGCACCAGCAGCGGCGCTTCCTCCGCGCTGATCTCGCCGGCGTCGGCCGCCTCGTAGACCTGCGCGCCAAAGCTGCCCGGGCGCAGCGCCTCGCGCTGACAGCGTGCCGCGACCCAGGGCAGCACGCGGGGCGCTTCTTTCATCAGGTCGCGAAAATAGTCGTTCTCGGGTCCGAAGCCGGCGAACACCATCGCGCCATAGGTCAGGAAATTCTCGCGGCCTTCCTGGTCGATGCCGAGCGCGTCGGGAAACACGCTGACCGGAAATACCTCGGCGATGTCCTTGATCGCGTCGAACGATCCGCGCGCGACCAGCCCGTCGACCAGCCGTGCCGCCATCGCCTTGAAGTCATCCGCGAGCCGACGCATTGCGCCGGGCGAGAGGATGCGCGCCAGCACCGCGCGGGTCCGGGTGTGCAGCGGCGGATCGGCTTCCAGCACGATGCTCGGCGGCCGCCACGGCTTTTCCTTGAAGTGGTTGGCAAGCCCGGCGCCGCCGGCGTTGCTGAAGTTGAGATGGTCTCCGAAGATCGTCTTGACCTCGGCAAAGCGCGGCACCGCCCAGATGTCGTATTTGGTCAGGCGAATGACCGGCGCCGCGGCGCGCAGCTCCGCGTAGGTGCCGTAGGGATCGGCCCGCGTCGCAGGGCTGAACGGATCGAAATCGCTGCGGACAACCTCGCCGGCGAGGGGGCTCGCAAGGGCGCTCATTGCATCCTCCCGTCTTATGATCAATTAATTGACCATAGTCAATTAACTCGGCTATGGCAAGGGGAGCCTCGTTTCGATTCCATCGGAACGGAAAAGGCTCTAGGAAACGGCGATGTCGATCGAGGAGCGATCCAGCAAAGGCGGGCGGCGCTTTCAGCGCCGGGCACGGCAGGAGGCCGACAAGGAGGCGTTGAAGGCGCTGATCCTCGATACCGCGCGCAAGGAATTCGCCGCCGGCACGCTCGAGACCGTCTCGATCCAGAAGATCGCCGACGCGATCGGCTACTCCAAGGGCACCGTCCTCAAATATTATCCGACCAAGCTGCTGCTGCTGCTCGCTGTGAAGCAACAGAACCTCGAGGCGGTGGCCGAACAGCTCCAACGGGTCCGCGCGCAGACCGCCGACAGCGATCTCAGGCTGCGGCGCGTGATGGAAACCTATCTCGACTATTGGGCCGACAATCCCGATCACTTCCGTTCGCTGTTCTCGATGTCGGGAACGGTCGAGGACCGCCGCTTTCCCGACGGCGTCTATTTCGGCGAGACCGAGATCGCGCGCCGCAGCTACGAGCTGTTCGTCACGTCGGTGCGGGAATTCCTGGCGGCACATGGCGCCGAACCGCCGTCGGGCCTGCCGCAGCGGCTGGCGACTGCGCTGCTTGCGGCTGTGCATGGCGTGGTCGCACTTACGCTCGGCACGCCTACCATGAAACTGCCCGACATGCGCGGCACCGGCCGCCTCCTGATCGCGAGCCTGATCGATGCCTGGGCGAGCAAGCTTGCCGCCGCGCGGAAAAGCGAGGGCTGGCCGCGGATCACGATCGGCTCCTTCGCCTGACCAAGTGGTATTCGAAGGTACACGCTGGATCGTTCTCGCGTGCCACGCGCCCCGGCATGCGCAATGCGCTGTGGAATCACGCCTGTCTGCCTGCTAAGCGCGGCCCATGGACACGACTCAACGCGACAGAACAGTCGGTTTTCTCTGCCTGGTCATCACGGCGTTCGGCTGGGCCCTGAACTGGCCGCTGATGAAGCTGTTGCTGCAGCAATGGCCGCCGCTGTTCGCCCGCGGGCTCGCCGGCACCTGCGCGGCGGTGATCCTGGGCACGCTGGCGCTGGCCCGCGGCCAGTCGCTGACCGTGCCGCGCGAGGCGATCCCGCGGCTGTTGTTCGCCTCCTTCACCAATGTCTTCGCCTGGATGGGCTTTGGCACCATCGCGATGAAATTCGTCACCGTCGGCGAGGGCGCGCTGTTGGCCTACACGATGCCGATCTGGGCGATGCTGTTCGCCTGGCCGGTGCTGCACAGCCGTCCGACCTTGCGGGACCTCGCCGCGCTGGTGCTCGGCGTCGCCGGCGTTGCACTATTGCTTGGCGGCAATGGCTTTGCCTTCAGCGCCGGCAAGCTCACCGGAATTGCGCTGGCGCTCGCCTGCGCCATCCTCTTTGCGCTCGGCAATGTGCTGAACCGCAAGCCGCTGCCGATGCCGCCGCTCGCGGTGGTCGCCTGGCAGGTCGGCATCGGCTGTCTCGTGATGCTGTTGCTCGGCATTCTCTTCGAGCACCCGAACTACGCCGCGATCACGCCGTTCGGCCTCGGCTGCTTCGCCTACATGACGCTGATGCCGATGGGCATCTGCTACCTCACCTGGTTCGAGACGCTGCGCCGCCTGCCGCCGACATCGGCGTCGACCGGCATGCTGCTGGTACCTGTCATCGGCGTGGTGTCGGCGGCGATCATCCTCGGTGAGCCCTTGGGCCTGCGCGAGATCGGCGCCATGGCGCTGACGCTCGGCGGCGTGACGCTGGCGCTGCAGCGGGCCTGAGCGCACGGCGGACGGAACCGACGTTCGCGAGGCGCGTTCTCCCCAAAAGGGAGCTTGGCCATGCGAAAGGCAATCGCGCGGCTTGATGCGGAGCAGAAGGCGCAGCTGCTTTATCTCGCGGATCTCGGCACGGCGATGTTCTCGTCGGCGCTCGTGGTCTCGATCCTGAAGGGGATTGTGGACCTCTTCGTCGCGGCTTGAGCCGCGACAGTCCTGCGCGCCAACGCGCCGCTATTCCTCTTGCGGTGCGTCCCCTTGGGTGTGCCCGTCCGGCCCCCGATTAAACACCCCATACTCGCTCGATTTGACCCCGGCTCCCCCATCGATGCCGTTGCCGGCCAGACCGAGCTTGAGCAGCTCGCGAACCGCCGCAGCACGGGTCGGCATGCGGTGCTTGAATCGGAAATCGTCGAGGGCAGCCAATTCCTCGGGTGACAACATGACTTGAAGACGTTCAGCGCGAAGCTCATTCATCGCAAATCGCCCAGAATTAGTTAGTTGAGTAATTTGCTAAACGAACCAAGTTGCGGCGGGTTCCTCAAGCCCCTAAAAAAACATCAATTGAGTACGTTTATCAAGTGATATCAATGACTTAGACAAAAGATTGAGGAACGATCCGGGTGCCTCTCCGTTGTCTCGCGGGAGTGATGCCATGACCAACCACGTCAAATTGCCCCGCAAGCTATCCGAGGAGCCGGAAGCCCCTGAACCGCGGCGTCCGAGCCACGCACAGGTCATCGATCAACTGGACCGCTGGGCCAACAGTCCCGGTCTGCAACCGCCAAGGGTGAGTGATGAAGACGATTCAGAAGCGGAAGCGATCTGAACCCCACACCTTCGAGCAGCGCCTCGACGAGCACCGGGTGCGGCTTGAAAGCCGGCTCGCGCAGCTGCCGCGCGGCGCCGAACGCGAGCAGGTTGCTGCGCGCATCGAGCAGCTGCGGACCGCCGTCGAGCTGAACGCGATGCTGTCGATGAGCGAGTGAACCAACAGCGAAGCGGCGGGATGGTTACTTGCTCCCGCCGCGCCGCTCGCCTACCATTCCCACGTTGATGGGGATGGAGTCCCCCGATAACCGCCGCAAGGCTGATGACTCCTACCGGGCGCGAGAGCGTCGGTAGGAGCATGCGCCACCGCCGACCCGCTACGCGCCCCCCGCGAACGAGAAGGGGCAGAGCATGACAAGTCTTCCTGGGTCACTCTCAATCGCATTGTCGCTGGTCGGGTCGATCTGGCTCGTCGGCGTCGTCGCCCTGTTGGTCGGCGCGCCGGGCGAGCTGGTCGCCGCGACCTTCGTTGTCGGGCTTGTGGCAGGCATCGTCGAGTGGCGGGGCGGAAAGGTGAGGCATTGAACGTTCAATTGTTGGCGGCGGTCGCGATCGGCGGCTCGCTGGGGTCGGTCGCGCGCTATCTGGTGGCGATCGGCGCGGGGCGCCTGGTCGGCACGGAATTTCCCTGGGGCACGCTGGTGATCAATATCGTGGGCTCGTTCCTGATCGGCGTCTTCGCGGAATCCTTCGCGTTGAGCTGGAATGTCAGCCAGGCGACGCGGGTGTTTCTCACCGTCGGCATCTGCGGCGGCTTCACCACCTTCTCGACCTTCTCGCTCGATGCCATCGTGCTGATGCAGCGGGGCGAGTTATGGTCGGCCGGCGCCTACATCGCAGCCTCCGTCGCGTTCTCGATCCTCGCGCTGTTCGGCGGCCTGCTGCTGGTCAGGGCGTTCGCGGCCTAACCAGCCGCCCTGCCGTTCCAGAAAAGTGAAGGGCTGGAGGTATTGCCTGCCGCCCGGAATCCTTGGCGCGCCCGGGGCCAGCCGGTAGTATGGAACCCGGATGATGGTCAGCGGACAAGGGAAAGAGCGGGGATGAAGCATGTCGACGTCGCGGTGATTGCTGCCACGCTGTGGCTGCTGGCGTCGATGGTGCTGGACATCCTGACGCCGAAGTCGATTACCGCCTTGATGATCGCTGCCGCGCTTGCCCCGCCGTTCCTGATCGGGATCGGCATCCATTTCGCGCGCGAATATTTCAAGGCCAAGCGGCGCAGCTACTCGCCGCCGCAGGGACGGACGCTTCAGGACCTGAGCGGGGCAGGGCTGCAAGAAGGGCCGCACGAGCCGCATTGAACTGCGCAAATGGCTTGCTAAGCTCGCGCCATGACCGAGCATCTTCCCGATACGATCAGCCGCCTCTACACTGTTGCAGGCGAATATGTCGACAGCGACCATCCTGCCGTCGCAGCGTTCGCCCGCGCCGCCGTGCCGGCTGACGCCAGCGCGCGCGAAAGAGCGAGCCGGCTCTACACCGCGGTGCGCGACGGCATCCGCTACAATCCCTATGTCAGCATGCGCTCGCCGGAGAGCTTCCGCGCCTCCAGCGTGCTCGCCGCCGGCAACGGCTATTGCGTCGGCAAGGCGGCGCTCTATGCGGCGGCCTGCCGGGTCCACGGCATCCCGGCCCGGGTCGGCTTCGCTGATGTCCGCAACCACCTGACCACCGAGAAGCTGCGACAGAGCATGGGCTCGGACCTGTTCACTTGGCACGGCTTCACCGAAGTGTTCGTCGACGGCGCCTGGCGCAAGGCGACCCCGACCTTCAACGACACGCTGTGCGCCAAGCTCGGCGTCAAGCCGCTCGATTTCGACGGCCATTCCGATGCGCTGCTGCATCCCTTCGACGGCGCCGGGCGCGCCTACATGCAGTATGTCAACGACCACGGCACGTATCACGACGTTCCCGCCAAATTCCTGATGCGCGAGATGGCGCGCGACTACGCCAACATGCAGGGTGAAGACATGTCCAGCCGCGACATGGAGCGGGAAGCGGCGGAGCAGTGAGGCTGTGCGCGCGCCGCGGCGGGCGGCTGCGCTGACGGGATTTGTCTTCGTCGATTGTGCCGGCTGAGGGGGCGGTGTCATGGATGCGGAGTTGCCGAAAGCTCCGGTCGGCCGTCCGGCCACGGGCTGGGAGGACGCGGTCGCGCTGACCGGCTTCATCCTGGTCGCGGTCGGGCAGGCCTCCAACCAGGTGCTGGCGCGCGGCCTTGCCGGCTCGGTGCCGCCGTTCTCGCTGGCCTTCTTTCGCTGGAGCATCATCGCGATCGGGCTGGCGCCGTTTGCGATCGCGGCTGTCAGGGACGGCAAGATCCCGCTGGCACAGAATCTCTGGCCGATCTTCGCCGCGGGCTTCCTCGGCATGTTCCTGTGCGGCGGCCCGGTCTACATCGCGGGCATCACGACGACCGCAATCCATATCGCGCTGATCTTCGCGCTGTCGCCGATCATGGTGCTGCTGATTTCGGCCGCGCTCGGCATCGAGCATATCGGGCCGCTGCAATGGCTCGGCACCGGGCTCGCGCTGGCCGGCGCGCTGTTGATCGTCTCCGGCGGCCATCTGGAAACGCTGACGCAGTCGAGCGCGGCCTGGGGCGATCTGCTGGTGGTGGTCGCGATGCTCGGCTGGTCCGGCTACACGCTGATGCAGTCGCGCGTCGCGTCGCGCGCCTCGCTGCTGGCGCGGGTCAGCCTGTTCTCGGCGGCCGGCGCGCTGTGCTCGCTGCCGCCGGCGCTCCGGGAGATGTGGGCCACGCCGGCGGAGGTCTTCAACGCCAGGGCGTTCGAGGCCTATGTCTTCGCCGGCCTCGTGCCCGGCCTGATCGCCTATGCCGGCTTTGCCTGGCTCGGCGCAAGGTTCGGCTCGGTGCGGACGTCGCTCGTGCTCTACGTCGCGCCGATCGCCAGCGCGCTGTTGTCGTGGATCATCCTCGGCGAGCCACCGAAGCTGATCCATTTGATCGGCGGCCTTTTGATTCTCGGCGGCGTCTGGGCCAGCCTGCGCAAGTAGAGCCAGTTCCCTCCAGTGCAACCTTTTCCGGCCTCGTGCGTTGAATCCAGCGTTGATTCAAGAGCTTAGTTGGAGGCCATATGAATTTGACTCCCCAGCAGCGGAAGGCCCGCAACGAGTTGCGTCAGCAAGAGGCGTCGGAGGCGATAAAGGAGCATCGCGCCAGCGAGAAGGCTTTTTACGAGAATTTCAAGCGGCTCAAGGCCGAGCGGCAGGCGCGCGAAGCCGCGCAGTTCCAGACGAAGACGCAAGCTGCTTCAAAATAAATCTGGGAACGTCACCCCCATTGTCCGGATTGCCCGGACGTTACCGGCCGAAAAGGAGTGGAAGCGATCTGAAGGGGCAATCGAGTTCGCCCCAATGACGAGATGAAATCTCCAGCCCATGGAGGGACGTCCGATGTATTTTGCCGACAGCAAGACGGTGACCTGCAAATGCGGCGAGCCCCTGAGCGAGCTGATGCTCGTCGACGACCAGACGACGGGAATCAAGTTTCACGTCGGTCGTTGCCTGTCCTGCCGTGAAGTGACGGTCGTTCGTTCCCAGGACATGCCGGCAAACGACAACGCCTAGTCAGGCGGTCCTCTCGCCAGTGAGGGGATCAGCCCTCGGCGCCTCACTCCAAATGCAACCGGTGAGTGAAATGCTGGCTGACGCCCCGTCCGCAGCTCACCGCAAAAAAGAGCAGGGCGCGACCGGCATCACCACGGTCGCGCCCTACGTCGCCGGTCAATGGGGCAGGGGGAATAACCGGCTCTTGCAATGACTCGCGAACCCCCGGACTCGTTCCCTGCGCGTGAAAATATTTTCGTACACGGTTAAGTGATGGCCGGACGCGAGAACTCCACAGGTTCCGCTCGCGTTGTGTCCGTGATCGCCAAGGGAAACTTCCATGGGGCGAGGGACATCACCATGCCAAAGATTCAAAAGGGAATTTTCGCTGCGTTGGCGGGCGGATTGACGCTTGGCGCGGTGCAGCTCGCATCCGGCCACGATCTCATTGGAACTCAGAAGGTCACCACCGAACTGGCGCCGGAGAGCGCGGTCAATCGCACCGCCAAGACCGACCGCGCCGCGGTTCCATCAAGCGGCCTGCCGAGCAGGACCGTCGCGCTGAAGGTCGATCGGCTTCCCGAGACGTCGGTGCTGGTCCGCGTTCCCGTGGCGCGGGAAGAGGCTCGCAATCGCCCCACAGCGCCCGCCCGGGCCCGGCCCGGCGACACCCGCAAGGTGGCTTGTGAGCCCGTGGTTAGCGTTTTGACCGAAGTGGCCAAGCTGCTGCAGCCCGGCCGCTGCGTGACCTGAGAACGGTGCTCCGCGATCTCAACTAGAAGCTCCGCGATCTCAACAGGCACAGCTGTCATCGCCCGGCTTGACCGGGCGATCCAGTATTCCAGAGGCAGTCGTGATTGAGCCGATGGGCTGCGGCGTACTGGATCGCCCGGTCAAGCCGGGCGATGACACCGGTTGTTCCCGTACGAGGCGTCACTCCTCCTCCGGCTGACCGCTAGCGGCGGCGCTGCGGCTGGCCATCAGGCCGAGCGCGAGGCCACCGACCGCCAGGATCGGGATCAACCGCTTCACGCCGATCGCCCGGATGATCTGCAGGCCGGTGGCGACCACAACAGGGTCGGCAAACACATTGGCCGCGGCTGCCTTTGCCGCCTTCTCCGCACGCTGGCGTGCCTCGCGCTTACGCACGATGTAAACGCTGGCGGCGACCAGCGTGACGACCAGGAACACTGCGGCGCCGGACAGGCACGCCTCCACCGGGCCGTAGTGCTGCAGTACGAAGACAAAGGCGGCCGCGCAAAGGAAGGCGATGGTGATGGACAGCGCGATCGCGGCAGCGGCGGCAAGCGACGTCAGGCGCAACGCGCTGCCGGTGGATTCCTTGACGTCATTGATCAGCCGCTGAAGCATTGCCAAACCTTGCCTTCAATCTCGCCTTGAAAAGCGCATCGACAAACGAGGCGGCGGCGCGCCAGCGCTGCCATCGCGTCCAGAGGGGAGGTTTGCGGATGACCGCCTCCACAGGCCTCATTCGAGAAGATCCGTTAGCGGCGCCAGGCGACGCCGATCAGAAAGCCGAGACCGAGCGCCAGGCCGACGGTCGCCAGCGGCCGCTGCGTGATCATGTCTTCTAGCGATTCCTCGATCGAAGAGGCCGCGTCCTGCGCCGCGCCCATCATCGCGCTGCCGCGCTCCGACATGTCGTCGAGCGTCGATTCCGCATTGGCGCGCGCATCCTTGTAGTGGCGGCGCGCCTGCTTGCCCGCGTTGTTGGCGAACGAGTTGAGCGCGTCAGTGATTTGTTCGGTGAGGGCTGCGATATCGTTCTTCACGGCGGTGACATCCTTTTCCAGGCGTTCGTAGGTCGCTTTGTCCGTCATGTTCTTGATCCCAAATGCGTTGTCCGTGCTCGACATCGAAAGCTCCCGGAGAATTCGCGTGTTGTAAGGAAAAACGCCCCGCAGCAGGCAAAGTTCCAGATGCGAAACTTGGCCTGTTCGCTCGACAGGTGTTCGCGACGCAAGCCGGTGCCTGCCTCGCTTGAAAACGCTTTCTATTCCTCGGGCAGCTGCGGCGAATTGTCCGGCATCAAATGCTCTTTCACGATCAACGCCACGATCAATAGCGGCGACGACAGAAAGGCGCCCATCGGGCCCCACAGCCAGGTCCAGAACGCGAGCGCGAGAAAGACTGCGAGCGCATTCAGCGACAGCCTGCGGCCGACGATCATCGGCGTGACAAAATGCCCTTCCATAAAGGTCACGGCCGCAAAGCAGGCCGCCGCGATCAGCCCGGCGCCGATGGTCGGGGTGGCGATGATGCCGACCACGACCAGCACCACGAACATCGCGACCGGGCCGATGATTGGAATGAAGTTCAGCGTCGCGGCGAGTGCGCCGAGCCCGGCCGGATTGGGCATGCCGGTTGCCGCGCAGATCGCACCGGTGACGATGCCGACGCCGACATTGATCATGGTCACCGTCAGCAGGTAATTGCCGAGATGGGTCTCGATCTCGTTGAGGATGCGCAGCGTGCGCAGCCGCGCCGCGCGTTCGCTGAAGTTCATCACCAGCGCACGGCGCAGGTCCTTCCAGCTCGCGATGAACAGGATCAGGGTCGCGATGAACAGCAGGAATTCGGCAAAGGTCGGCGACAGGAATTCCAGCGTCGGCTGCACCCATTCGAATTTCGGCAGCTGCAGGCTGGCAAGCGTATCGGAGCCGCCGAGCATGCTCTGCAATTCCTGCCACAGCGCGAGCGGCCGGTCGAACACATGCAGCTTCTCCCTCAGGATCGCGCCGAGCTCGGGCAGCCGCGAGCTCCATTCCATTAGGGGCGCGGAAATCAACCCGACCATGAAGCTGACGGTCGCGCCGACCGCGATCACCAATAACACTGCGCCGAGCGGGCGCGGGATCCGGTAGCGTTCAAGCAGGTTCGCCGCCGGAGACAGCATGGTGCCGACAATGAAGGCCATCGTGATCGGCAGGAAGAACGCGCGCGCCAGATAGAGCACGGCCACCACGACGATCACCAGCAGCGCGACCAGCGCGAACGCGACGACCTCGGCGCGGCTGATCATCGGCGGCAGTTCGGCCTTGCTGTCGGGGAAGGGCGTGCCTTCGGGCGGATTGCCAAGCAGACGTTCACCCGGAAACGCGCGCACCAGTTTCCTCCCGCACGAAGGCAAAACGAATTTCGCGCTGCGAGGTCACCCCGCGCGTCCAATGGCGCCTGACAACGGCCCGCGCCGGCAAAGGTTCCATCGCGGGTTCGTGACGGCCGGCGGGTTGACAATCTCGGGCTTGCGATGATTCGCGCCGGAACCGTCTGACGGCCGCGTGCGTTGAACTGGCGTAGCATCACCACGATGCGCATCCCGTCCAGGGGCAGCACATGACACAGCAGTCTCTCTCCAGCCGCCGGCTTGCGTCGCGCGCCGCGCGCAACCTTGCCTTCGCCAGCGTCCTGTTCGTGACGCCGTTCGTTGTCACCACCTCGGCCAGCGCGCAAGTCCGCTCGTCTGCGCTCGGCTATGCGTCGACGCAGCCGGGTGCATTTCCATCCGACGAGGTGATGAACGATCCCTCGAGCGGGGCCAGCGAGGGCGGCGCGCTGCCGGAGCGGCTGCGCCGCACCACCGTCGCGCTCAACACGACGGAAGCGCCCGGCACCATCATCATCGATACCGGCAACACCGCGCTCTATTACGTGCTCGGTGGCGGCCGGGCGATCCGTTACGGCGTCGGCGTTGGCCGCGAGGGCTTTACCTGGGCCGGCGTCCAGACCATCAGCCGCAAGGCCGAATGGCCGGATTGGCATCCGCCGGCCGAGATGATCAAGCGCCAGCCCTATCTTCCGCGCTTCATGGCCGGCGGCCCGGGCAATCCGCTCGGCGCACGCGCGATGTATCTCGGCTCCAGCGAGTACCGCATCCACGGCACCAACGATCCGTCGACCATCGGCAAGTACGTGTCGTCGGGCTGCATCCGGCTGACCAATGAGGATGTCTCCGACCTGTTCAGCCGGGTCGATGTCGGCACCAAAGTCGTGGTGTTGCCGAAGAACGCGCCGCATCTCGCCGCCCGCGAGCTCGGCCCGACCACGACGCAGATCTCGGTCCGGCCGGCACCGGTGCAGCCGCGGCCCGCGGTGATGACGCTGCCCTCAGGCCGCCAGGCGATGAACATTCCGACCGCTTCCTCGTTGTACTGAGGATCGGCGTTGTATGAGGGGCGGTGATGGTGAAGCGATATTCCAGGCGGTGGGCGTTCGGGACGGCGGCGTTGCTCGGCCTGTCCCTTGCGCCCGCGGCGCAAGCCCAGGACTTCTTCTCGCAACTGTTCGGCGGCTTCATGCAGGGCCGTCCGCCGGTGATCCGGGTCCCGTTCGACGACGGCCCGGCGCCTGTCGCGCCGCGGGCCGAGCGTCGCGCGCGCTATGACGGCGGTCAGGCTTACTGCGTGCGGACCTGCGACGGCCGCTATTTCCCGCTGGCAGCGACCGGCAATCAGAGCAAGGCGGAGAGCTGCAACAGTTTCTGCCCGGCGAGCGCGACCGAAGTGGTCTATGGCGGCAATATCGACAACGCCGCGACGGAGGACGGCAAGCCCTATTCCGAGCTGCCGAACGCGTTCCGCTATCGTGACCAGATCGTCGCGGGCTGCACCTGCAACGGCAAGGATCCGGTCGGCCTGGCCGCGGTGAAGATCGAGGACGATCCGACCTTGCGCAAGGGCGACATCGTCGCCGGCAAGGACGGGCTGATGTCGGTCGGCCGCGCGGACCGGCGCGGGGCATCTCTCAACTTCACGCCGGCGCCGGATCGCATCCGCGCCAAATATCAGCGTCCGGCGGTGCTGGCGCGCGAGTAGCGCCACTTGCACGAGGCGGCCCACTTTCGGTTCCGTGATCCGGAACCGGGCTCCGTCTCGCACGTTAGCAACGGGCGAACAGCACATTTACCGATGCCATCAGGGGGCCCCGCATGCTCGTCGGCGTACTCGTCACCTTCCTTGTCATTATTCTCGTTCTTTATCTCATCAACATGCTGCCGCTCGACGGCCGCGCCAAGCAGATCGCGCGCGTCGTCGTCATCATCATCGGCATCGTCTCGCTGCTGAAATATTTGGCGGTGTTCTAGACTGAGTTCGTCATTGCGAGGAGCGAAGCGACGAAGCAATCCATGCCTCCACAAGTGGTGAGATGGATTGCTTCGCTTCGCTCGCAATGACGCCTGCGGCACCGCCAACGCCCAACAAAAAGCCCCGGCTCATCGCCGGGGCTTTTGCTTCTCGTCGCGACTCGCCGATCAACCGGCGGCCTTGGCCTCGCGGCGGCGCGCGGTGAGGATGTATTCGGTGTAGCCGTTCGGCTGCGTACGGCCCTCGAAGATCAGGTCGCAGGCGGCCTTGAAGGCGACACCGTCGAACGACGGCGCCATCGGCTTGTAGAGGGAATCGCCGGCGTTCTGCTTGTCGACCACGACGGCCATGCGCTTCAGCGACTCCATCACCTGATCTTTGGTGATGACGCCCTGATGCAGCCAGTTCGCCAGATGCTGGCTCGAGATGCGCAGCGTGGCGCGGTCTTCCATCAGGCCGACGTCGTGGATATCCGGCACCTTGGAGCAGCCGACGCCCTGGTCGATCCAGCGCACCACGTAGCCCAATATGCTCTGGCAGTTGTTGTCGATCTCCTGCTTGACATCGTCGGGCGCCCAGTTCGACTGCGACACCGGAATGGTGAGGATGTCGGAGAGCTTTGCGCGCGGCCCGCCCTTGGCGAGCTCCTGCTGCCGGGCTGTTACGTTGACCTGGTGATAGTGCAGGGCGTGCAGCGTGGCCGCGGTCGGCGACGGCACCCAGGCGGTGGTGGCGCCGGCCTGCGGATGGCCGATCTTCTGCACCAGCATGTCGGCCATCTTATCGGGCGCGGCCCACATGCCCTTGCCGATCTGGGCATGGCCGGGCAGGCCGTCGACCAGGCCGTTGTCAACGTTCCAGTCCTCATAGGCCTTGATCCAGGGCTGCGCCTTCATGTCGTTCTTGCGGATCATCGGACCCGCTTCCATCGAGGTGTGGATCTCGTCGCCGGTGCGGTCGAGGAAGCCGGTGTTGATGAACATGATGCGCTTGGAGGCGCGCTGGATGCAGGCCTTGAGATTGACAGTGGTGCGGCGCTCCTCGTCCATGATGCCGACCTTCAGCGTGTTCTCGGGCAGCGAGAGCATCTTCTCGACCTCGGCGAACAGGTCGCAGGTCAGCGTCACCTCGTCGGGGCCGTGCATCTTCGGCTTGACGATATAGACCGAGCCGGTGCGGCTGTTCTTGACCTTGGAATTGCCCTTGATGTCGTGGATCGCGAGCAGGCCGGCGACCGCGGCATCCAGCAGGCCTTCCGGAATCTCCTCGCCCTTGGCGTCGAGCACCGCGTCGGTGAACATGTGGTGGCCGACATTGCGCATCAGCAGCAGGCTGCGGCCGTGCAGCTTCAGCTCGCTGCCATCGGGCTTCTTGTAGACGCGGTCGGCATTGAGCGAACGGGTCAACGTCTTGCCGCCCTTGTCGAAATCGGCCGACAGCGTGCCGTTCATCAGGCCGAGCGTGTTGCGATAGACCAGCACCTTGTCCTCGGCGTCGACGGCGGCGACCGAGTCTTCCATGTCGAGAATGGTGGAAACAGCCGATTCCAGGATCATGTCGGCGACGCCGGCCGGATCATCCTTGCCGATGATGTTGCTGCGGTCGATCTTGATCTCGACATGCATGCCGTTGTTGACGAGCAAGATCGCGGAAGGCTGGGCCGCATCGCCCTGATAGCCGGCGAACTGGGCGCCGTCCTTCAGCGCGGTTGAATTGCCGCTCTTCAGCTTGGCCGACAGCTGGCCGGCGATCACGCTGTAGGAGGTCACATCGGTATGGCTTGCGGTCGCAAGCGGCGCTGATGCGTCAAGGAAGGCCTTTGCCTTCGCGATCACCTTGTCGCCGCGGGCCTTGTTGTAGCCGCGGCCAGCTTCGCTCGGATCGTGCGGGATGGCGTCGGTGCCGTAGAAGGCGTCGTACAGCGAACCCCAGCGCGCGTTGGCGGCGTTCAGCGCATAGCGGGCGTTGGTCAGCGGCACCACGAGCTGCGGGCCGCAGATCTTGCCGATTTCCTCATCGACATTGGATGTCTCGACCTTGTGGGTCGCGGGCTCCGGCAGCAGGTAGCCGATGTCCTTCAGGAACGCGGTGTAGGCGTTGATGTCGAACGCCTTGCCCTTGTGGGCGCGGTGCCAGTCGTCGATCTTGGCCTGCAGCGTGTCGCGGACCGCGAGCAGCTCGCGGTTCTTCGGTCCGAGCTTCTGGATGATGGCGGCAAGTCCGGCCCAGAACGCGTCGGGAGCGATCCCGGCCTTGGGCGTCGCCTCCTTGGCGATGAAATCGAACAGGACAGGGGCGATCTTCAATCCATGGGCATCGACACGAGTCATGATGGGCTTTCTCAAAGAAACGGGCGTTTTAGGAGCTGTTTTCGAAAGAAATCAGCAAAAAACGCGCCAAAGGGCCGCGTTCACGGCCCTTTTAGCCCTAAAGTCCCGGCTCTGAGAAGGCCCCTTTGTTGCCGCGCATGACGCCGTCATGCCCCGCTTCAAGCGGGGCATCCAGTACGCCGCGGCCTCCCGGCTCGATAATTGCTGTCTCTGGAATACTGGATCGCCCAGACAAGCCGGGCGATGACAGGCGAGCGAGGTCAGATATTCGCCGCGAGATCGGTCAGTTCGTCGAACAGGATGCCGGTCTCGGCCAGCATCCGCTCGATCTCGTCGGTGGCTTCAGTGACCGAGCGGTTCGAGGTGTCGATGGTCAATTCGTTGCCGGCCGGCGGCTGGTAGTCATTGGTGATGCCGGTAAAGGACGGCAATCCGCCGGAGCGGGCCTTGGCGTAATGGCCCTTGGGGTCGCGGGTCTCGCAGACCTCGGCAGGCGTCGCGACATAGATCTCGCGGAACGCGTTGTCGGCGATGCGGCGGGCCGTCGCACGGTCGGCGGCGGACGGTGACACCGCGGCGACGATCGCGATATGGCCGTTGCGCGCCAGATGGGTCGCGACCTCGGCGAGACGGCGGATGTTCTCAGCCCGATCCTGCGGCGAGAAGCCGAGATCGCTGTTGAGGCCCGCACGCAGCGTGTCGCCGTCGAGCAGGATCGGCGAGCCGCCATTTCCGAACAGCCGCCGCTCCAGCGCCCGCGCAAGGGTCGACTTGCCCGAGCCGGGCAGGCCGGTCAGCCAGATCACGGCGCCGTTGTGGTGGTAGCGCGCCGAGCGCTCGTCCGCACGCAGGGCGGATTCCACCGGCACGATATCGACCGGCACCGCAGGCCGGCCGGCGTCGACCGACAGCACGAGGCCGCCGCCGGCGATGCGGCCGTTGACCTCGATCACGAGGCGCCCGGTGCGCGGATTGTCGGTGTAGGGATCGGTCGCAACCGGCTGCGCCAGCGAGATGTCGATCTCGCCGACATGGTTGCGCGCGATAGCGCTGTTCTCTTCGTTGGACAGCGCGCCGGGGTCGATCGCCTTCTCGATGGCGACCACGGTGGCGCGGCTTTCCTTGGTGCCGAGCCGGATCAGGATCTGCTCGCCCTTGGTCAGCGGCTTGTCGTGCAGCCAGAAGATCCGCGCGCGGATGCGGCGGGTGTCGCGCGGGCTCTGCCCGCTATGTCCGATGATGTCGCCGCGCTCGAGGAACAGCTCGCGGTCGAGCGTGATGCCGACCGAGCGCCCCGCGCCCTGCGGGCCGTTGACCGGCGTCACCGGCCAGCTCTCGACGGTCTTGATCGTGGCGATCTTGCCGGTCGGCATGATGACGATCTCGTCGCCGGCCTTGAGGCTGCCGGACTCGATGCGGCCCGCCACGATGCGGCGGTCGTCGAATTTGTAGATCGCCTGCACCGGTAGCCGCAGCGGCAACTCGGCGAGCGGACGCGCCGGCTCGAGCGCATCGAGCGCATCGACCACGGTCGGTCCCTTGTACCAGTCGATCCGCGGCGTGCGCTCGGCGACGCCGTCGCCGTCGCGCGCCGAGATCGGGATCACAGCCGTAGGCCTGACGCCGAGGCCGATCAGATGCGCGGAAATCTCGTCGCTGATCTCCTTGAACCTCTCGGCGCTGAAGTCGACGCGGTCCATCTTGTTGACCACGACCGCGACCTGCTTCACACCGAGCAGATGCAACAGATAGCCGTGCCGGCGGGTCTGGTCCCGCACGCCTTCGAGTGCATCGATGATCAGCACCGCGCCGTCGGCCTGCGAGGCGCCGGTGATCATGTTGCGCAAGAACTCTGCGTGGCCGGGCGCGTCGATCAGCACGACGTCGCGCGAGCGGGTGCGGAAGCGGATCTGGGTGGTGTCGATGGTGATGCCCTGGTCCCGCTCGGTCTGCAGCGCGTCGAGCAGGAACGACCATTCGAACGGCATGCCGCGCCGTGCGCTGACAGCCTTCAACATTTCCAGCTTGCCGTCCGGCAGGCTGCCGGTCTCATGCAGCAGGCGCCCGACCAGCGTCGACTTGCCGTGATCGACATGGCCGACGATGACGATGCGTACCTGCGGCCGCGTCGTGCCGTTGGGCGTTGCCGAGATCGAGGCGGTGGGAAGGATCATGTTCATCGGAACGCTCGCGCGAAGTGGGAAAGCCAAATGTTGAGAAGCCAGTCGATCAGAGATAGCCGGCGACACGCAGCCGCTCGAACGCATCCTCGGTCTCGTGGTCGAGCGCGCGGCCGGCGCGCTCCGGGATCTTGGTGGCGTCGAGTTCGGTCAGGATCTCGTCGATGTTGGACGCGGTCGAAGCGACCGGGTTGGTAATGTCCTGATCGCCCAGCGAGCGGTAGCGCTTGCCGTCCTTGGCGAGATACAGCGGGATGATCGGGATGTTCTCACGCTTGGTGTAGGCCCAGATGTCGGCCTCGGTCCAATGCAGGATCGGATGGATGCGCAAATGCGCACCCTGCGGCGGCGAGGCGTTGAACTGGTCCCAGAATTCCGGCGGCTGGTCGCGCACGTCCCACTCGCCTTCGAGGCCGCGCGGCGAGAACACACGCTCTTTGGCGCGCGTCGCCTCCTCGTCGCGGCGGATGCCGGCGATCAATCCGTCAAAGCCATACTTATTGAGTGCGAGCTTCAGCCCTTCTGTCTTGCGCGCCGCGGAGCGCGCGGCCGGCGGCAGGGTCGGATCGACGCTGTCGATCGACGGGCAGGGTTCGACGCGCAGGTCGAGATCCCATTCCTTGCCGAAACGGTCGCGGAACGCGTACATCTCCGGAAACTTCTTGCCGGTGTCGACATGCATCGCCGGGAACGGAACCCGGCCGAAGAATGCCTTGCGCGCCAGCCAGATCATCACATTGGAGTCTTTGCCGAGCGACCACAACAGCGCGAGCTTCTTCAACCGGGCGAATGCCTCGCGCAGGATGTAAATGCTCTGCGCCTCGAGCTCGTCCAGGTGATCCATGGTCGGGGGGGCCTGATGGGCCGAAATCCCCGGCACGGAAGATGCTTGTGCAAGGGCTGCAGCCCGTGATCCGGCAGCGGCGGATTCTTTGTCGAGAAGATGCATCTATCGGCCTTGGCCTGTGGAGGTGAAAATTCTAAAGTTGCGCTGCAATAGAGAAGAAATAATTTTCTCTTTGCTGGCCTTGATCGAGAGATAAATAGAAAATAATTTCAGTCAACCCCCAAGTTGGGGAAGCGAGTGTCTGATGCGATATCTGCCGGTGTTTCTGGATCTGCAAAGCGGCAAGGTGCTGCTCGTTGGAGCGGGCGAACTCGTGCGCGCCAAGCTGCGGCTGCTTGCGGCTGCCGGCGCCGCGGTCCGCTGGTACGCGACCGACGGTGACCATGATCTCGCCGGCCTTGCGGCGGAGGAGGCCGCGCGGATCGAGCGCGCCGAGGGCGATCCGCTCGCCGCTGATCTTTCAGATGTCATCGCCGTGCTGTGCGCCGGCGCCGGCGACATCGGCGTTGCGATGTCGGTGCGGGCCAAGGCGATCGGCCTGCCGGTCAATGTGATGGACGACCTCGTCCACTCCACCTTCATCATGCCCGCGATCGTCGATCGCGGCGATGTCGTGGTCGCGGTCGGCACCGGCGGCACGTCGCCGGTCGTGGCGCGCCGCATCCGCGAGAAGATCGAGGCGGTGCTGCCGGCACGGATCGGCGACCTCGCCGGCTTCATCGGCCGCTTCCGCAAATCGATCCATACCCGCATCGAAGAGTTTCCGCTGCGCCGCCGCTTCTGGGAGCGCATCGTCGACGGCCCGATCGGCGCGCTGGTGCTGGCCGGCCGCAAGGACGAAGCCGAGCAGGCGCTGAACGCGATCACCGATCCCGCCGTATTCGCCGGCGCGAGCGCAGAGGGCAAAGCCATTGGCCACGTCACGCTGGTCGGTGCGGGACCCGGCGATCCTGATCTCTTGACGGTGAAGGCGCTGCGCGCGCTGCAGGATGCCGACGTCGTGTTCTATGACGAACTGGTGTCACCTGAAATTCTCGACCGCATCCGGCGCGATGCCGCGCGAACCCCGGTCGGCCGCCGGATCGGCAAGCCCGGCATCGGCCAGGACGCCATCAACCGCCTAATGATCGAGGCGGCGCAGGCGGGCCAGCGTGCGGTGCGGCTGAAGGGCGGCGATCCCTTTGTGTTCGGCCGCGGCGGCGAGGAAATCGAGGCACTGCGCGACGCCGGCGTTGCCTACTCCATTGTTCCCGGCATCTCCGCCGGTCTTGGCGCCGCCGCGCAGTTCGAAGTGCCGCTGACCTATAGGCACGAGGCGCTGCGCATCACCTTCCTCACCGCGCACAAGGCGCGCGATGCCGAAGTCGTCGACTGGTCGGTGCTGACCGACAACAAGATGACCGTCGTCGTCTACATGGGCATGACCGCGGCGCCCTCGATCCGCGAAGGTCTGCTCGCAGCAGGCCGCTCGCCGGAGACGCCGGTCGGCGTGTTCGCCCGCGTGACACGGCCCGACGCCAAGGCTGCGGTCGGCACGCTGGCGCGGCTGCCCGAGCTGGTCAAACAGGTCGATGGCGGTCCCGCCGTCCTCATCATCGGCGACGTGGTCGCGCATTCCGCGCCGTGGAGCCGATCCAACGTCACCCAACTCTTCTCCAACCAGATGTTCTCCGAACTGCTGAAAGCTGCCGAATGACCTCTCCGCTTGAACAGAAGAAAATCAGGATCACGGGCCCGTCAGTGGTGACCGCCAACCGCACCTGGGATGGCGCCGTGGTGTACCGGACCGCGCAAAAGGGCTGGTCCACCGAACTCGCCGACTCCGCCATTGTCAGCACCTCCGACGATGCCCGCGCGCTGCTGGCCGAAGCCGCCGCCGACGACGTCGGCGCGGTCGGCCCCTATATCGCGCCGGTCGAGCTCAAGGACGGCGGCAAGGTCAAGCCGGGCAATCTCCGTGAACACATCCGCGCCAAGGGCGTCACGATCGATCTTCAGGTGCCGGCGTAAGGCTCATCCATCATGTATGCATATGACGAACTCGACCGCACGCTGATCAACGAGCGTGTTTCGGAATTCCGCGACCAGGTGAAGCGCCGCCTCTCGGGCGAGCTCACCGAGGACGAATTCAAGATCCTGCGTCTGCAGAACGGCGTGTATTTGCAGCTGCACGCCTACATGTTCCGCGTCGCGATCCCGTACGGCACGCTGTCGTCGAAGCAGCTGCGCCGCTTCGCCCATGTCGCGCGCCGCTACGATCGCGGCTACGGCCACTTCACCACCCGGCAGAACATCCAGTTCAACTGGATCAAGCTCAGCGAGCTACCCGACGCGCTGTCCGACCTCGCCGAGGTCGGGATCCACGCGATGCAGACCTCCGGCAATAACATGCGCAATGTCACCTCGGACCAGTGGGCCGGGGTTGCGCCGGGCGAGATCGAGGATCCGCGGATCTGGTCGGAGCTGATCCGCCAGCACACCACGCTGCATCCGGAATTCTCGTTCCTGCCGCGCAAGTTCAAGATCGCGATCACTGCCTCCGAGCACGATCGCGCCGCGATCAAGATCCACGACATCGGCCTGCGGCTGCACAAGAATGCCGACGGCGAGACCGGTTTCGAGGTGCTGGTCGGCGGCGGCCTCGGCCGCACCCCGTTCATCGCCAAGACCATCAAGCCGTTCGTGCCCGGCCGCGATATCCTGAGCTACATCGAGGCGATCCTGCGCGTCTACAACCAGTACGGCCGCCGCGACAACATCTACAAGGCGCGCATCAAGATCCTCGTGCACGAGCTCGGCATCGAGAAGTTCGCCAAGGAAGTCGACGAGGAGTGGAAGCAGATGGGCGATGTCGGGCTGACGCTCGACCACGCCGCCATCGAGGAGGTCCGCTCGCGCTTCTCCTATCCGTCTTACGAAAAGCTGCCGCACATGCCGGACGAGCTGAAGCAGGCCGCGCATGACAAGCTGTTCGAGCGCTGGCGCAAGAACTCGGTGTTCCCGCACAAGGTGCAGGGCTACTCGATCGTCGTGCTGTCGCTGAAGCCGGTCGGCGGCCCGCCCGGCGATGCCAGCGCCGAGCAGATGGACGCGCTCGCCGATCTCGCCGACAAATATTCGTTCGGCGAAATCCGCGTCGGCCACGAGCAGAACCTGGCGCTGCCGCACGTCGCCAAGCGCGACCTGCCGGCACTGTTCAAGGCGCTCGACCGGCTCGGCCTGGCGACGCCGAACGTCAACCTGGTCACCGATATCATCGCCTGCCCGGGACTGGATTACTGCTCGCTGGCGAATGCGCGCTCGATCCCGATCGCGCAGGAGCTGACGCGGCGCTTTGCCAATCACGACACCGCCGACCTGATCGGCCGGCTCCACATCAACATCTCCGGCTGCATCAATGCCTGCGGCCATCACCATGTCGGCCACATCGGCATTCTCGGCGTCGAGAAGAACGGTGAGGAATTCTACCAGATCACGATCGGCGGCCGCGCCGACGAGAACGCGCAGATGGGCACCTTGATCGGCCCGGCCGTTCCCTATGCGGAAGTCGCCGACGTGATCGAAGACATTGTCGAAGCCTATCTCGCGCTGCGCGACCGTCCCGAGGAATTGTTCGTCGATACGGTGAAGCGTCTGGGCGTCGAGCCTTTCAGGGAGCGGGTCTATGCCACTCGTTAAGCAGGGAAGACTAACCACCGATTTGTTCGTCCATGTCGCCGACGGCGCCGAGCTGCCGGGCGACGGCGCGGTGCTGGTGAGCGCCGAACGCTTTCTCGCTGATCCGGAGGCGCTGCTGCGCCGCCCCGGCAAGGTCGGCGTGATCTGGCCGAACAACCGCAATCTCGACGATCTGGTGTCGCATCTCGATCGGCTCGCCTCGGTCGCGCTGGTGTTCCCGACCTTCCGCGACGGCCGCGCCTACAGCCAGGCGCGCCTGCTGCGCGAGCGCTACGGCTATGACGGTGAGCTGCGTGCCACCGGGCAGGTGCTGCGCGACCAGTTCGTGTTCATGACCCGCGCCGGCTTCGACGCCTTCGAGGTGAAGAAGGATGCCGATGCCGACGCCTTCGCCGCGACCATGAAGCGCTATTCGGTGTTCTACCAGCCGACCGGTGACGGCCGCGTCACCGCGCTCAACCGTCGCATGCAGCTGCGTCACTCGGAGAGCGCTGGCCAGTGAGCACGCTTGCACCAGAGCTCGCAGCCGCGGCGCCGGGCGGATTGCCCGCGGCCGATGCACTCGATCGCGCGCTGCGCACGGCATCGCCCGCCGAGGTGATCGCGGCTGCGCTGAAGACGGTCGGCCGCGAGAGGCTGGTGCTGGTGTCGTCGTTCGGCACCGAGTCCGCCGCGCTGCTCAAGGTGATGGCGGATGTCGACCCGGCGATCCCGGTGGTCTTCCTCGACACCGGCTGGCTGTTCGAGGAGACGCTGGCTTATCGTGACACCTTGATAGCTACGCTCGGCCTCACCGATGTGCGTTCGATCAAGCCCGATGAGCAGGCGCTGTCGCGCCAGGATCCGGACCGCGAATTGTGGTTCACCGATCCCGATGCCTGCTGCCGGATCCGCAAGGTCGAGCCATTGGCGCGTGCGCTAAAACCGTTCGCCGGCTGGATCAATGGCCGCAAGCGTTTCCAGGGCGGCGCCCGCACCGAGATTCCGGTCGTCGAGGACGACGGGGTCAGGCTGAAATTCAATCCGTTCGCCAATGTCTCGCGCGAGGAGATCGAGGCGATCTACACGCTCGGCAAGCTGCCGCCGCATCCACTTGTCGCATCGGGATATCAGTCGGTCGGGTGTATGCCTTGTAGCAGCCGGACTGCCGCCGGCGAGGATGCGCGCGACGGCCGCTGGCGTGGCCGGGCCAAGACGGAATGCGGCATTCATACAATGAAGATGTCGTAGCACACGACAAAGCCTTCGCAGTGCGGCGCCTTCGTAGCACAAGCGCGCTGCACGGCCGCAAACAAAGAAAACCGGTTTCGTTGACTTAAAGCCACTTCGCCGCGAGTTATGTCTGGCGTGTTCCCTGACATTCTCGGGTTGAATGGAGACAGAAATGATCCGTCGTATCCTGCCGCTGGTCGCGGGATTGTTGTGGGCGAGCTCGGCCTTCGCGGCCGACGTTTCGCTGCTCAACGTGTCCTACGATCCGACCCGCGAGCTCTATGTCGATTTCAACAAGGCGTTCGCGGCGGCCTATCAGAAGGAAACCGGCAAGAGCGTCGAGATCAAGCAGTCGCATGGCGGCTCTGGCTCGCAAGCGCGCTCGGTGATCGACGGATTGCAGGCCGATGTGGTCACGCTGGCGCTCGCCTATGACATCGATGCGATCGCGGGCAAGGGCCTGCTCGCGGCCGATTGGCAGAAGCGGCTGCCGCTGAACGCCTCGCCCTATACCTCGACCATCGTGTTCCTGGTGCGCAAGGGCAACCCCAAGGGCATCAAGGATTGGGATGATTTGATCAAACCCGGGGTCGCCGTGATCACGCCGAACCCGAAGACCTCGGGCGGCGCGCGCTGGAACTATCTGGCCGCCTGGGGCTATGCGCAGAAGAAGTTCGGCTCAGTCGACAAGGCGAAGAAGTTCGTCGCCGACCTCTACCAGAACGTCCCGGTGCTCGACACCGGCGCGCGCGGCTCGACCGTCACCTTCGTCGAGCGCGGCGTCGGCGACGTGCTGCTGGCGTGGGAGAACGAAGCCTTTCTGGCGCAACGCGAATTCGGCAAGGACAAGTTCGAGATCGTGGCCCCGGCGCAGTCGATCCTCGCCGAGCCGCCGGTCGCGGTGGTCGACACGGTTGCCGACAAGAAGGGCACCCGCGCCGTCGCCGAAGCCTATCTGAAGTACTGGTACACCAAGGAAGGCCAGGAGATCGCCGCGCGCAACTCCTACCGACCGCGCGATCCCGAGATCGCCAAGGAGTACGAAAAATCCTTCGCCAAGGTTGAACTTTTCACCATCGACGACGTTTTTGGTGGTTGGACCAAGGCCCAAAAGGAGCACTTCGCCGAGGGCGGCATTTTCGATCAGATCTACAAGAACTGATCGAGTTATCGTCCGGGCCAAACAGGGGGATTTGTGAGCACAGCGGTTGCACGGCGCAGTACCCTGCCGGGGTTCGGTCTCACGATGGGACTGACCCTGACATGGCTCTCCGTTATCATCCTGATTCCGCTGGCCGCGCTGTTTCTGAAGACGTTCGAGCTCAGCCTCGACCAGTTCTGGGGTATCGTCACCAGCCGCCGCACCTTGAACGCCCTGAAGATTTCGTTTGGGCTTTCGTTTGCGGCCGCCTGCGTCAACCTGGTGATGGGCACCATCATCGTCTGGGCGCTGGTGCGCTACCGTTTTCCGGGCCGACGGCTGTTCGACGCCATCGTCGATATTCCATTCGCCTTGCCGACCGCGGTCGCCGGCGTCGCGCTGACGCAATTGTTCGCGCAGAAGGGATGGCTTGGCGCGCCGCTCGCCGAACTTGGCATCAAGGTCGCGTTCACGCCGATCGGCATCTTCATCGCGATGATCTTCATCGGCATTCCCTTTGTGGTGCGCACGGTGCAGCCGGTGCTGATCGATCTCGATCCCGAGATCGAGGAAGCCGCGGCGAGCTTGGGTGCCAATCGCTGGCACACCGTGTTCCGCGTCATCCTGCCGAGCCTGATCCCGGCGCTGCTCACCGGCTTTGCGCTGGCCTTTGCCCGCGCCATCGGTGAATACGGCTCGGTGATCTTCATCGCCGGTAATCTGCCCAACGTCTCCGAAATCGCGCCGCTGTTGATCGTGATCCGGCTGTCCGAATTCCGCTATGCCGACGCCACCGCGATCGCGGTCGTGATGCTGGTGGCCTCGTTCCTGATCATCTTCGTGATCAATCGCCTGCAGCGCTGGGCGCAAGCCCGCATTCCCGTGCATTGAGGTTCGAGATGTCGATGCAGACGGGATTGGTGACCTCGACGACGCAACTGCGGACCTACGCGCCGGCAACGGATGTCAGCGTGGCGGCTCCGGCGCCACGGCTCGAGATCGCGCGCGCGGAGCCGGGCACGGCGCAGCGCAATTTGCGCACCGAGCCGGGCCCGATCCGCTTCATCATCATCGCGCTGGCGATCACCTTCCTCAGTGCGTTCGTCGTGCTGCCGCTGGTCGTGGTGTTCGCGTCCGCCTTCTCGAAAGGGATCGGCGCATATATCGCGGCGCTGGCCGAGCCCGAGGCGCTCGCCGCGATCAGGCTGACGCTCTTGGTCGCCGCGATCTCGGTCACGCTCAATCTGGTGTTCGGCGTGGTCGCGGCCTGGGCGATCTCGAAATTCGAATTCACCGGCAAGACCTTCCTGATCACGCTGATCGACCTGCCGTTCTCGGTCTCGCCCGTGATCTCCGGCCTGGTCTTCGTGCTGCTGTTCGGCGCGCAGGGCTATTTCGGTCCGTGGCTGCAGGCGCACAACGTCCATATCCTGTTCGCGGTGCCCGGCATCGCGCTGGCGACGATCTTCGTCACCTTCCCGTTCGTGGCGCGCGCGCTGATCCCGCTGATGCAGGAGCAAGGCACCCAGGAGGAGGAGGCGGCGATCTCGCTCGGCGCGTCCGGCCTGCAGACCTTCTTCCGCGTGACGCTGCCCAATATCAAATGGGGCCTGCTATACGGCGTCCTGCTCTGCAACGCGCGCGCGATGGGCGAGTTCGGTGCGGTGTCGGTCGTCTCCGGCCACATCCGCGGCGAGACCAACACGATGCCGCTCCTGGTCGAGATTCTCTACAACGAATATCAGTTCGTCGCGTCGTTCGCGATCGCATCGCTGCTGGCGATGCTGGCGCTGATCACGCTGGTGGCGAAGACCGTTCTCGAGCAACGACTCGACGAGGCAGAGGTGCCCGATGGCGATTGAAGTCAAGAATATCGTAAAGACGTTCGGCAGCTTTGCCGCGCTCGACAATGTCGATCTCAAGGTCGCCGACGGCGAACTCTTGGCGCTGCTCGGCCCGTCCGGCTCCGGCAAGACAACGCTGCTGCGGATCATCGCGGGACTGGACTGGCCTGACAGCGGCGAGGTCGCGATCGACGGCGAGAATGCGCTGTCACGCGGCGCCAGCGAGCGTCAGGTCGGCTTCGTATTCCAGCACTACGCGCTGTTTCGCCATATGACGGTGTTCGAGAACGTCGCGTTCGGGCTGCGCGTACAGCCGCGCGCGATCCGCAAGGACGAGGCGACGATCCGCGCCCGGGTCAAGGAATTGCTCGATCTGGTGCAGCTCGACTGGCTCTCCAACCGCTATCCAAGCCAGCTGTCTGGCGGCCAGCGGCAGCGCATCGCGCTGGCACGCGCGCTCGCGATCGAGCCTCGCATCCTGCTGCTCGACGAACCGTTCGGCGCGCTCGATGCCAAGGTGCGCAAGGAGCTCCGGCAATGGCTGCGCTCGCTGCACAACGAAATTCACGTCACCTCGATCTTCGTCACCCACGACCAGGAGGAGGCGCTCGAAGTCGCCAACCGCGTCGTGGTGATGGACAAGGGCAAGATCGAGCAGATCGGCTCGCCCGGCGAGGTCTATGACAACCCGGCGACCGCCTTCGTGCATGGCTTCATCGGCGAATCCATCGTGCTTCCGGTCGACGTGGCCGGCGACGCGGTGCGGCTGGACGGCCGTCCGCTGAACATTCCGGCGCTCGGCGCGGCGTCGGGCGCGGCAAAGCTGTTCGTCCGCCGCCACGATATGGCGGTCGGTCCGGCCGGTACCGGCGCCCTGGAAGGCGCCATCCGGCATGTCCGTTCGTTCGGGCCGATCCAGCGCGCCGAAGTGGCGCTGTCGGGTAGCGCGGGCAAGACCGTGATCGAGATCGATGCCCCCCGCGACCGCGAGCTGCAGGCCGGCGAAATCGTCTCCCTGCAGCCCCGCCGCTACCGGATTTTCGCAGCGCAGGATTAGGGGCCCGGCCGCCGCGTTCAAACCTCCCCTTGAAAAGGGGAGGTCGCTTTGCTCGTCAGAGCAAAGCGGGGGGGATCCTCTCTCCACGGCATCCGCTGTCGCCTGTGGCCAACCCCCATCCCGACCTTCCTCCTTGCAGGGGGAAGGAGAAGCAAGTGCCGTAGCCCGGATGGGCCAACAGCCCGCGACTAACGCGCCCTGACCGGCCGGTTGCCGTGGCTGTCCTGCGGCACGCCACGCTGCAGTGACATGTGGGAATGAATGCCGAGCCAGCGTCCGTCGGTCTGACGCGCGAGGATGATCGTCGCCCGTCCCGGCCGATCGAAGCGGCTGCCGTCGGCATGGAAGCCGGTGCTCGTCCATGGCGTGATCACCGTCGCCATGTTGCCGTCGGCGCTTGCCAGCACCACCGTATTGCCGAGGTCGAAGGCGAAGTCCGCCGTGCGGGGCCAGACATTGTCCCATTGCATCTCCGTCCAGCGCGCGCGGCCGCGGATGAGTTCCTGGTAGGTGCCAAAGGAGATGATGTCGGGATGCCAGAACGGACGGGCGGCAGCATAGTCCACCGCCCTGACGCAGGCGGCGAACCGTTCGAGCCAATCGAAGACCGATTCCGTCGTCGATGAATCGGCGATCGGCAGGGCTGCTTCCTGGCTCATCATCTTCCTCAACCCGACGGCTATGGTGGGCCGACGGAGCCAGAAACGCACAATGGTGTCAACGAAGCGAGATCCGGGGACTTGCTCCGCGGATCGACTGACCCCGGATCGCGGAGCCTGTCATCGGTCGCGCGTTCGCGCGACCCGTTGGCTCCATCCGGACGACCTGCCAGATATCGTCGTCATTCCGGGGCGATGCGAAGCATCGAACCCGGAATCTCGAGATTCCGGGTTCGCTTCGCGCCCCGGAATGACGGTGATGATGGCCCCAAAGTTAGCCGCTGTTCACCATTCAGCCACGGTTGGTATGCAACAACGGCGGGCCAACCTTGGGGGTTCTCTAAAGTGAAATGGACGACGGTCGCCCTGTTCGGGCTTCTGGTGCTTGCCGGCTGTGCCGCAGACACCAAAATCCCGGAAGAACCGACCATGTATCTCAACATGGCGCAGGCCGGCGCGGTGCTGGATAGCCAGGCGGCCGCCATCATGTTCTCGCAGTATCGCCAGAACAATGGTCTTGGCACCGTCGTGGTGGATCCGGACCTGACGAAGCTTGCCGAGCAGCAGTCGCAGGCGATGGCCACCCGCAACAAGATGGACCATGACGTCAAGGCCCCACTCGGCAAGCGGCTGCAGGCCGGGGGCTATCCCGCAACCGTGGCGGTCGAGAACATCTCGGCCGGCTATCACACGCTGGCGGAAGCGTTTTCGGGGTGGCGCGATTCACCGCCGCACCGGGCCAATATGCTTAAGACTGGTGTCACAAAAATGGGCATCGCGGCCGTCTATGCTCCGAATACCAAATACAAGGTGTTCTGGACGCTCATTTTGGCGGCAACCTGATCTCGATAAAATCCGCGTGATCCGCTTCCGCATCTCGTCGATTGACGCGGCCGCGAACAGCCGCCACGGTGCGCTGCAAGGTATTCCTGACTGGGCGGTTACGAATGGATACTTCTGACACCGCGCCCGCCTCGACGCCGGCGCAAGCGCAGCGTGTGCTGGTTCTTCAGGGCGGCGGTGCGCTCGGCTCCTATCAGGCCGGCGCCTTTCAGGCGCTCTGCCATGCGGGCTTCGAGCCGGAATGGATCGCCGGCATCTCGATCGGCGCCATCAATGCCGCGATCATCGCCGGCAACGAGCCGGACAAGCGCGTGCCGAAGCTCAAGGAATTCTGGGAGATGGTCTCGGCGCCGGTGCCGTGGAATCCGATCTCGAAGCATGAGCGCGCCCGTTCGCTGTTCAACGAGACCTCTGCCGCCATCATCGCGACCTTCGGCGTACCCGGTTTCTTCACGCCGCGGATTCCGCCGGCGCCGCTGTGGCCGCCCGGCAGCTCGCAATCGCTGAGCTATTACGACACCGCGCCGCTGAAGAAGACGCTGGAGCGGCTGGTCGACTTCGACCGCGTCAACGATCTGAAGACGCGCCTGTCGGTCGGTGCGGTTGGCGTCACCTCGGGCAATTTTTGCTATTTCGACAATTACGATTTCAAGAAGCGCGGCAAGAAGATCGGCCCCGAGCACATCATGGCCTCGGGCGCGTTGCCGCCGGGCTTTCCCGCCGTCGTGATCGAGGGCGAGCATTACTGGGACGGCGGCATCGCCTCCAATACCCCGCTCGACTTCGTGCTGGACGAGGAGATCAGTCGTGATCTCCTGATCTTCCAGGTCGACCTGTTCAGCGCGCGCGGGCTGTTGCCGGAGACGTTGCTGGAGGCCGCCGAGCGCGAAAAGGACATCCGCTATTCCAGCCGGACGCGGATGAACACCGACAAGAACAAGCAGATCCACAATGCCCGCATGGCGGTGCGCGACCTGATCGGCAAGCTGCCGGATTACCTGAAGAACGACCCGTCGGTCGAGCTGCTGCGCAAGGCCTCCAAGGAGAACACCGTCACGGTGGTTCACCTGATCTACAAGAGCAAGAATTACGAGAGCTCGTCGAAGGACTACGACTTCTCCCATTTTGCGATGGTCGAGCACTGGGGCGCCGGCGTGCGCGACGTGCATTTGTCGATGCGTCACAAAGAATGGCTAGAACGGCCACAGTCCGGGGAAACCATGGTGACTTACGATCTCACGGGGGACGAACCCACGCCCCCGGCAAGCAAATAGGAGCGAAGAACAATGGGTACGTTGACAGGCAAGACCGCCGTTGTGACCGGCTCGACCAGCGGCATCGGATTGGCTTATGCGCGCGCCTTCGCCGGCGCCGGCGCCAATGTCGTCATCAACGGCATGGGCGTTCCGGCCGACATCGAGAAGGAGCGTTCCGGCATCGAGACCGACTTCAAGGTCAAGGCAGCCTATTCGCCGGCCGACATGACCAAGCCGGCCGAGATCGCCGACATGATCGCGCTCGGCGAGAAGACCTTCGGCTCGGTCGACATCCTCGTCAACAATGCCGGCATCCAGTTCGTTTCGCCGATCGAGGAGTTTCCGCCGGAGAAGTGGGAAGCGATCATCGCGATCAATCTGTCGTCGGCGTTCTACGGCATCCGCGCCGCGGTGCCCGGCATGAAGAAGCGCGGCTGGGGCCGCATCATCAACACTGCGTCCGCGCACTCGCTGGTCGCCTCGCCGTTCAAGTCGGCCTATGTCTCGGCCAAGCACGGCATTGCCGGCCTCACCAAGACCGCCGCGCTCGAGCTCGCGCAGCACAAGATCACCTGCAACTGCATCAGCCCGGGCTACGTCTGGACGCCGCTGGTCGAGCACCAGATTCCGGAGACCATGAAGGCGCGCAATCTGACCAAGGAGCAGGTCATCAAGGACGTGCTGCTCGCCGCCCAGCCGACCAAGGAGTTCGTCACCTCGGAGCAAGTCGCAGCACTCGCGCTGTTCCTGTGCGGCGACGATGCCGCGCAGATCACCGGCGCCAATCTCTCGATCGACGGCGGCTGGACCGCGGAGTAATTCTCCGGCGGGATTTGTCGCTGGACTGCCAGAAGCAACGAGCCGGCCCTGATTGGATCAGGGCCGGCTTTTGCTTTTGGAGATGCGACTGAACCTTGCTGCCCCGTTACGACGTCGGCCGCCGCTTCCCGAACGCCAGCACGTGCAGGCCGAGCCGAGAGCGCACGACGTAGAACAGCAGGATCGTCTCGAAGGTCAGCGACAGCGAGGTCGAGGCGGCCGCGCCCATGCCGCCGTAGCGCGGGACGAGCGCGATGCAGAGCCCGACATTCATGAAGAAGGATACCGCATAGGCCGTCGCGCAGATGCCCTGGTGTCCGAGCATGTTCAACAGACGCTCGACCGGCCCGATCGCCGAGCGGATCACAAGCCCGATCGCGGCGACGAACATGATGCTGTAGCCGTCGACGAATTTCGGGCCGAACAGCCACAACAGCGGCTTGCCGAACGCGAGCAGGGCGATGGTCGCGAACAGCGAAGGCCAGAACGTCCAGCTGATGGCGTGCGCGACATAGGCCGACAGCCGGTCCTTGTCGCCGAGCGCATTGTACTCGGCGAAGCGGTGCGCCGTCGTCGCCGACATCGCGTAGTGCACGAACGACACCAGCGCCAGCGTCTTCACCACGGCGAAATAGATGCCGACCTCTTCCGACGAGCGGAATTGCTGCAGCATCAGCACGTCGGTGTAGCCGAGAAGCAGATAGAAGCTTTCTACCAGCATGATCGGCAGCGAGATCGCGAACCAGCCCTTGACGTCGTAGGTCTTCTCGCCGGGCCCGACATGGGCGGCGAGGCGGCGGTTCAGCACGATCATCTGGCCGATCGCCGCAATGTACACGGCAGCCGCGCTCGCGATCATCGCCACCGTCGCGCCGAGATTGAGGCCGAGCGCCAGCGCGCCGGCAGTCAGCGCGATGATCAGCCCCTGCCGGACGATGAACTGCGGCATCAGGCCGAGCTGCATCCAGTCATGCGCGCGCGAAATGCCGTCCTGGGTGTTGGCGACCACGAAGGGCGGCAGCGTCAGGCAGCCGACATAGAGCGGCACGATCGCGTTGGGGTCGATCCAGGGCGAGGCGAGATGGATCACGCCGGCGAGCAGCAGCGCCACGGTGCTGGACGCGGCCAGCACCACCCAGCGGCCGCCGGAGAGGAAGCCGCGCAGCGCGGCGAGGTCGCCGCGCGCGCGATATTCCGGGATGATCTTCTGCGAGGACGGCGCGATGCCGAAATCCATGGTGCTGCCGAGCAGCAGCACCCAGGTCCAGACATAGACATAGATGCCGTAATCCGAACCGCTCATCCAGCGCGCCAGCAGGATCTGCGCGAGATAGGCGATCGCGGCGCTGATGACGCGGATGACGAAGATGGTGCCTGCAAGGCGCTTGGTGACCGACGCCTCCTTGGTGCCGCCGAGCAGGCGCGCGGCGAGCCCCCGCAGGCGTGCGACCGGGCCCGATGGCGCAGAGGTTGCGGTTTGGGTTTCCATCACAGCCAAGGCGGAAAATTCCTGAAGCGCCGCAGCGCGGCGATGCGCCTCGATCTATCAACGAAACGTTAAGATTGGGTTGGGTGACGGATGCTTCCATCTTGCGTCGTCCCGGCGCAGGCCGGGACCCATAACCACAGGGAACCGTTAATGCGCACGGCTTGATCCCAGCGTGCCTCAGACTGCTGCCGCGGAGTATGAGTCCCGGCCTTCGCCGGGACGACGCTGCCGCGTCAGTTCAAATTGATATTGAATTCGTAGCTCTTGTCGCCGCCGACCAGCGTCAGTTTCAGCGCCGCACCGTCCGCCGTGACGCCGGGCGGCAGCCCGTCGAGCTCGAAAGAGAAGCGCTTCACGCCCGGCGGCGCGTGCTCGACCAGCTTGGGCACCGGGAGCGCCCAGTCGGGCGTCGGCCCCTCGACGAACAGGCTGAGGTCGCGGTTCTCGGGCGCGGTGACATCGACCAGCACGTTGTTCTTGCCGTCGCGCTTGACGTCGCGGATCGTGAACGGCGTGGGATCGCCGATATTGGCGGGCTTCGGCACCGCGTTGAGCGCGTCGGTCAGCGCGGCGTCCTCGGTCGAGGCGACGCTGGCGAATGCCAGCTCGGCCTTCGCTTCCACCGGCACGCACAGCTTCTCGCACACCGCGTAGTTGATGTCGGCGCGCAGCACCAGCGGCTTGTCGGGATTCTTCGCGACGATGCGCAGCGGCAGCACGACCTGGTGCTTGTAGCCGAGCGAGGTGCCCCCGGCGCCGTCGTCGAACTGGCGCGGCGCCGGCCACATCACCGTGACGGCCTCGACATTGTCCGACCTGGAGAAATCGAATCGCGGCGGCACGCCGGAATCGCCGGGTGTCCGCCAGTAGGTCTTCCAGCCGTCCTGCAACTGGAAGGCAATGCCGCCGAGCAGCACCGCGCCGCTGCGCGACCCCGCGAGCAGCCGCACCGCCGAATGCGTGTCCTGCTGCCACGGCGAGGCGTCGTCGGCGCGAACCTCCGTTGCCAGGGATGCGACGGATAGGGATGCGACGGAAAATAGGGCGGCAACGCCAAACGCGGCCCGCAAGGGAACTGTGACCATCATGAGACGTCTTTACCCGCAACTTTCGTTGCAAACCATTGAATTGCTTGTGATGCATCGCCGCATGGCGGGCGATGGTTGATTGACAGAACGGCGACCCAATATCAGGATGCCAAATCAGCAGGAAAGGCCTTTGCGGATGCGCCCTGAAGGCAAAACAGGCAAGACTCGCAAGACCGCCGCCAGAAGCGCGGGCATCGGTCACAACGCCGCCGATGATGGCTATCTCGACGGCCAGATGCTGATTGCGATGCCTGTCATGAACGACCCGCGCTTCGAGCGCTCGGTGATCTACATGTGCGCCCATTCCTCCGAGGGCGCCATGGGCATCATCGTCAATCGCCCGGCCGGCAGCATCGACTTTCCGGGGCTCCTGGTGCAGCTCGACATCATCGAGAAATCGGACCAGATCCGGCTGCCCGAAAATGCCGAGATGATGAAGGTGATGAAGGGCGGCCCGGTCGACACCGGCCGCGGCTTCGTGCTGCATTCCAGCGACTTCTACATCCAGGATGCGACGCTCAATATCGACGACGGCATCTCGCTGACCGCGACCGTCGACATCCTCAAGGCGATCGCCAAAGGCGCCGGCCCCAAGCACGCGATCCTCGCGCTCGGCTATGCCGGCTGGGGGCCGGGCCAGCTCGAGAACGAGATCCAGCACAATGGCTGGCTGCACTGCGACGCCGATCCGGAGCTGATCTTCGGCGCCGATGTCGACGAGAAATACGCGCGCGCCTTGCGCAAGATCGGCATCGAGGCCGGCATGCTGTCCAACGACGCCGGCCACGCGTAGTTTGTCCTGACGTAGCGACGATCTCTCCACGTTCACAGTGTCATCCCGGCGAAAGCCGGGACCCATGACCATAGGACGTGAGGATGGAGCGAGCTGGGGCCACAGCGTCGCGCAACAACGGCGCCCTGTGGTTATGGGTCCCGGGTCGCGCTGACGCTTGCCCGGGACGACAGCTGTGGGCTTGGTTAGGACAGTAGTCGGTTCGGCTACGACGGGCGGTGGCTGTGCCTACTCCGCCGCTTCCTGCGCCACCGTCGACTGGGTGCCGGCCACCGTGGCGCGGCGCATGTCGCGGGGCTGCGACTGGTCGTAGCGGCGGACGCGGTGCACGGTCTGGCGGTTGTCCCACATCACGAGGTCATGCACCGTCCATTTGTGCACGTAGACGAATTCCGGACTGGTGGCGTGCTCGGTGAGGTCGCGCAGCAGCAGCCGTGCCTCCGGCATGCTCATGCCCCTGATGGCGCCGGCATGCGACGACAGATACAGCGACTTGCGGCCGTGCACCGGATGCGTGCGCACCAGACGCTGCAGCACCGGCTTGAACATCTGCTTTTCTTCATCCGTATAGTCGAGGAAGCCGAGCGAGCCGCGCGAATACATCAGCGAGTGCTCGCAGATCATGTCCGCGATCTCCGCCTTGGTCTCGTCGTCGAGCGCGTCATAGGCGGCGCGCATGTCGGCGAATTCGGTGTTGCCGCCCTTCGGGTTCACCACGCGCGCCGACAGCAGCGAGAATTTCGCCGGAATCGGCCGGAACGAGCTGTCGGAATGCCACAGGCAGTTGCCGAGGTTGAACAGATGGGTGCGGTGATCCTTCGGCAGCGGCTTGCCGTCCTTGCCGAGATTGGAGACGTCGTTAAGCCCGGCGGAGAGACGATAGTCCTCCTTCTTCGCCACGGTGCCGCCGCGCGCATCTTCGCGCTCGCCGAAATTCAGCGCGAACGCCATCTGCTGCTCGTCGGTGATGTCCTGGCCGTGGAAGACGAGCACGGCGTACCTGTCCATTCCGGCCTCGATGTCGATTGCTTCCTGGTTCGTCAGCGGCTTGCGCAGATCGACGCCGGAGACCTCGCCGACGAAATGCTTGTGAAGCTGCCGGATCAGGACCGTCATGGCGTATCTCCCCGTATCTCGCGGGCGGTTATCCCGCTTCGTTTGCCGGGAAGGCTACTCCCGACGCGCGGGCTGTCAACGCTCCGCGGCGAAGTGTGGGGTTGGCGCGGGTCAGGCATTCCGCGCCATCAACCCGCCGTCGACCGGAATCACGGCGCCGGTCAGGAACGATGCGGCGGGCAGGCACAGGCTCAGCGTCATGTGCGCGACCTCTTCCGGATCGCCGTAACGCGCCAGCGCGGTGCGGCGCTTGGCGTAGATCGTCTTGTGCTCCTCGGAGATGCGGTCGGTGATGGCGGTGCGGATCGGGCCCGGGCAGATGCAGTTCACGGTGATGCCCTCGCGTCCCAGTTCCACCGCGAGCGAACGCGTCAGGCTGGTGACGCCGCCCTTTGCCGCGGAGTAGGCGCTGTGCAACCCGGTCGCGCCCAGCGCCTCGGTCGAGGCGATGTTGACGATGCGCGGCGATCGCGACTTGCGCAGGTATGGCAGTGCGGCGCGGATGATGCGCGGATGCGCCGTCAGCATCACCGCAATGCCCCTGGCCCAGGCGTCCTCGTATCCGGGATCGTCGATCGCCACGCGCACCGAGATGCCGGCATTGTTGACGATGATGTCGAGCCCGCCGAAATGCGCGGCGACATCGTTGACGACTTTGGTGATCGCATCGCGATCGGCGACGTCGAGCGTCCATGCCTTTGCGGAGCCGCCGTTCGCCGAGATTTCCTTCGCCACCGCCTGCGTGCCTTCTTCGGTCAGGTCGGTGACCGCGACATTGGCGCCTTCGTCGGCGAACACCCGCGCGGTGGCGCGGCCCATGCCGCTGGCGGCGCCGGTGACGAGAACGGTGAGGCCCTTCACCGAACGGCTGAGCTGCTTGAATTCGGACATGACGGACCCCCCGTTGATTTTCTTGCGTTGTGAGATCGACAACGCTGGCACCGTTCCGCAGAGACGTCAAACCACTGATCCGATATCGGCGCGCGCGCAGCGCGTTAACGCAAGTTTCCCGGTTGGCTTTTCGAAAAGGATGATGCTCAATCAAGAAAACAGAGCAGGAGAAACGCGATGAACGAGCTCGATTTCGGCGGTAAGCAAATATTGGTGGTCGGCGGCTCCAGCGGGATCGGCAACGGCATCGCGCGGGCCTTCCGCGCCAAGGGCGCGCGCGTCAGTGTGTACGGCACCCGCGCGCAGGCGAGCGATTATTCGAAAGAGGAGGGCTCGGATCTCGAGGGCCTCGCTTACGCGCAGCTCGATGTCTCTAATCCGCAGGCGATCGAAAGCTTCACGCCGTCGTTCGATCGGCTCGACGTGCTGGTGCTGGCGCAGGGCGCGGTGATTTACCGCCGCGGGGAATTCGAGATGGCGGGCTTCCGCAAGGTGCTCGAGGTCAATCTGATGAGCCTGATGGCCTGCGCCACGAAATTCCACGCGATGCTGACCGCAGCTAGGGGCTCGTTGATCATCGTGAGTTCGACCGCGGCCTATCATTCCACCATGGGCAATCCGGCCTACAACGCCTCGAAGACCGGCGCCGTCGGGCTGACGCGCACGCTGGGCGAGGCCTGGGCGGAGAACGACATCCGCGTCAACGGCATCGCGCCCGGCCTCGTCGACACCAAGATGACCAAGGCGACGACGGCCAATCCAAAGCGTCTCGAGGGCGCGCTGGAGCGCATTCCGCTGAAGCGTCTCGGCACGCCCGCCGACATGGCCGGCGCCGCGCTGTTCCTCGCTTCGCCGCTCGCCTCCTACATCGTCGGCCAGACCATCGTCGTCGATGGCGGGCTCATTCTCTAGCTCCAGGAACTTGCGCGAGGTTCCGCGGTTGGCTCCCTGACATTTCAGGGAGCGTCACGATGGACAAGGATCGGATTTTCGGAACGGCGAAGGAATTTGCAGGCAAGGCCGAAGGCGCAGTCGGCGATGCGACCGGCGATGCGCAGACGCAGGCCTCGGGCCGCGCGCGCGAGGCCGCAGGCGCAGTGCAGGATCTCTACGGCCAGGCCAAGGATGCCGCGCGCGACGCGGCTGATACCGCGGTCAACTACGCCAAAGATGCTTATGAGCATCGCGGCGAGACCGTTCGCAGCGGGCAGAAGGCGATGGCTCATGCGGTGCAGGACAATCCGCTCGGTTCGCTGCTGATCGCCGGCGGCATCGGCTTTGCGCTCGCGCTTTTGATGACGCGCCAGCCGCGCCGGCCGCCGCCGTCGCGCTGGCGCTATTACGGCTGAGGCTCACTCACCGTCATTGCGAGGAGCGAAGCGACGAAGCTATCCATCCGTCCGCGCGTACGGATCGATGGATTGCTTCGCTTCGCTCGCAATGACGTGGATGGAGCTTCGATTTGATCAGAGGGCGCGCTTACCACTGCCAGGGATTGCCCGGCGCTGCGGCCCGCTGTCCGATATTGCCGGGCGGCCGCGGCGGACGCGGCGGCGGTGCGACCAGCGGGCGCTGCTGCGGCGCGCCGAAGCCGAAGATGTCGCGCAGCCAAGGCTGGGTCTGCGGCTGCTGCTGCGGTTGGGCTTGGGCCGGGCGGAACGCACGCCGCTGCGGCTTCGGCGCGGTGATAATCGAGCCGTCGGGCGCGATCGCCGTGGTGGAGGGCGGCGGATTCGCCGGCGCACCGCTCGGCGCGGCTGGCGTGGCCGCAGCGACAGGCACATCGCCCTTGGCCTGCTCGCGGCCGATCTCGCGGCGCGGCCAGGCGAAATCATCGGCGCGGCCCGCGGGCGGCGCCAGGGCCTCGCCCTTCACCAGCGTGCGCGCGGCGAGCGCATCGACGGCGGCGGGCCGCGAGCCCGGTCCGCCGAGCAATTGATCGGTGCCGACCGTAGAGGCGACCAGCGGCAGCACGGGGCCTGCCAGCGGCCGCGGCGCGGGCTTGCCGGGCTCGGCGCTGGTATCGGGTGTTGCCGGCTCGCTCGGCAGCGCGATCGGGCCGGTGCGCACCGCAAGCAGCCGCGTCACCTCGCGCTCGACATAGTGCGCGAGCTTGCGCGCGCCGGCCTTGGTGAAGAACACGCCGTCATCGGAGCGCAGCTTGCGGGGCTGGCCTTCGAAGTCCGGGCCCTTCTGCATGAAGCGGCCGGCCTCGTCGACAAAGCCGTCCCAGACGTCGACATAGGTGATGCCGGCCTTGCCGGCGCCGTCGCGATAGAGCGCGTCGAGGAACAGCATGTCCGACGTGCCCTTCTGGCCGCGGATCGCGGGCAGGCCGACCCACAGCACCGGCACGCCCTTGCTCTTCAGCACGTTGATCAGCTCCTCGATCTTCTTGCCGTAGAGCTCGACCCAGCGGTCCTCGCGGAATTCATAGAGGCCGTTGGGCGAGCGCGCGGTCTTTTCCGGCGCGGCCTGCGCGTCATTGTCGGCGTCGTCAGCCGGCGGCTCGGCAGCGGCGGGCTTGGCGTCAGTCTTGCCATCGGTCTTGCCGTCGGTCTTGGCGGCGGTATCGGGCTTGTCGCCGGGCTTTGCGTCCGGTTTGGCGCGCGGGTCCTTTTTGTCGTCCTTCTTGTCGACCTTCTTCTCCACGACAGGTTCGCGGATCGCGGTGCGGTCGTTGAGGCCGAGCATCACGACGATGGCGTCGGGGTTCTCGGTGGCGAGAATGCCCTTCGCGGCGGCAGCCCAGTCCGCCGGATCGCCCTTGGGCTGGTAGCGGATCAGGCCGGACACCGTCTTGTGCTTGCGGATCACGCCCATGTCGGGCTGATCGGAATAGGCATCCTCGAGGCCATAGGCGAGCCAGTCGGCCATGGCGTCGCCGATCACCAGCACGTTGCGCTCGGCGGCGGCCTCGCGCTTGGCCGGCGCCGGCGCGCGCGAGAAATCCTCACGCGGCCGCTGCTGCTGTGATTGCGGTTGCTGCTGCTGCTGCTGGAACGGCGCGAAGAAATCGCCCCCGAACCAGCCGCCGCCACCACCGCCACCGCTGCGTGGCGGCGCGCGGCGTTGGGGTGCGTCACCAAAGCCCGGGAAGCCGAAGAACTGCGCCGAGGCGGGCTGGGCGATGCCGATCAGGAGCGCAAGCGCCACCGTGAGCGCGACCAGCGGGCCGGCTTCGGTGAATATGCGCAGGAAGGACGTCGGCTTTCGCATCGGGGCGGTCGCAATGATCTGGAAGTACCACCCCATACTAGCGGAATCGGGCCGCAAGCGGGCAGCTTTTCCACCATAAATCGGGTGCCGCGGGCGGCCGTCAAGGCGCCGGGCAAATATCGGATTTCACGGTTACTTTTGGGGGTGAGGGGCCTGCTGCCCACGCCCGTCGCCCGGATGGAGCGGGGCCTCATCCGGGGCTTAGCCTTCTCCTTCCCCCTGAAAGGGGGAAGGTCGGGATGGGGGTCAGCCACACGCACTGCCGCTTGTGGAGAGAGACGATCCGCACCCGCTGCTCTCTCGAGCAAAGCGACCTCCCCTTTTCAAGGGGAGGTGAAGAGGTTCCGTAGGGCGCCCTACCTTCCCCGCAGCCGCTCCAGCACCTCGGCGGTGGCAAAGCCGTCGGCGGGGGCGCCGATCGAGACCTGGAAGCCGCGCAGCGCCTCGCGGGTCTGGCCGCCGAACTGGCCGTCGGGCGTACCCTTGTAGAAGCCGCGCTGGGCCAGCAGCTGCTGCAGTTCCAGCCGCTCGGCGCGCGACAGCACCCGTTCCTGGCGCGGCCAGGGCTGCACGAAGGGTGGGCCGCCGCGCAGGCGGTCGGCGAAATGGCCGATGGCGAGCGCATAGGCCTCGGCCGGGTTGTACTTCATGATGACCCGGAAATTCTGCAGCATCAGGAAGCCCGGCCCCGCGGCGCCGGCCGGCGCCAGCAGATAGGCTTTGTCGGACGACCGCGGGAACGGCTGGCCGTTCGGCCGCTTGAGGCCGAGCTGCTCCCATTGCGACAGCGGCATCGCCTTGGCGCGATCGGCTAGCATGTAGTTGAAGCCTTCCGGCAGCACGACCTCGTAGCCCCAGCTCGCGCCGGTCTGCCAGCCGTCCTTCTTCAGATTGTTGGCGGTCGAGGCGATCAAATCGCTCGGATCGTCGACGACATCGCGGCGGCCGTCGCCATCGCCGTCGACCGCGTAGCGCTTGAACGCGGTCGGCATGAACTGGGTCGGGCCGAAGGCGCCGGCCCAGGAGCCGCGCATCTGCTCGGGCCTGAGATCGCCGCGGTTGAGGATTTCCAGCGCCGACAGGAACTCGTCCTTGAAATAGGCCTGGCGGCGGCCGATGCAGGCGAGCGTCGCGGTGGACTGCACCACGCTGCGATCGCCCATTTGGGTCGAGTAGTTCGATTCGATGCCCCAGATCGCCGCGATGATGTAGCGATCGACGCCATAGGCCTGCTCGGTCGCGTCGAACTGCGCCTTGTATTTCGCAAGGATCTCGCGGCCTTTCGCAAGCCGCGCGTCGCTGACGAGAATGTCGAGATAGTCCCAGATCGCCTTGGTGAATTCCGGCTGCGAATCCATCAGATCCATGATGCGCAGGTCGGGCGTGAGGCCCGCGGTGAAGCGCTCGAAATTCTCGCGCGTGATGTTGCGCCGTGCGGCATCTGGCCACATCGCTGCGACGCAGTTCGGGAAGTCCGACGCGGCCTGGCGGATCGCCGCCGCCGTCATCAGCGGATGGCCGGAGGCGCCGTCTTCCCCGCTCCAGGGCGGCGCTGTGCCGTCGCCTCCGGTCGCGGCCTGCGGCGGCGTCGCGGCATTGGGTCCGGAAAAGATGCTGTCGATCAGGTTGGTCAGGCCGTTGCCCGATTGGGCCCGGGCACCGCCGGGCATCAACAGCGCCGCGCCTGGCAGCAGAACGGCCAACGCGACGAGGCTCGCGCTGAAAAGCCTGGTCCTTGATGTTCCCGTCGCGTGCATTGTCGTGTGCCTGTCAAAAACGTGCGGTTTCAGAAGGCCCCGGCACGGTTTCCATTAACTTAACATCGGCGAGATTTTGCTGCCGCAGCTTTGGCCGGCGGGAACGGCGGAATTAAGCCTCACCACACATCCGCCTTTGTTGGCGGCTGCAAAACAGGTACCAAGGCATGATTCATTTCGTGCCGCCGTCCCACCCATTTCAAGGCTTCCGATAATCCCATGAAGATCCGCAAAGCCGTATTCCCCGTCGCAGGTCTCGGTACCCGCGTGCTGCCCGCCACCAAGGCGATGCCGAAGGAGATGCTGACGATCGTCGACAAGCCGCTGATCCAGTACGTGGTCGACGAGGCGAGGGAAGCCGGCATTGAGCACTTCGTGTTCGTCACCGGCCGCAACAAGGGCGTCATCGAGGATCATTTCGACCGCATGTTCGAGCTCGACACCACGCTCGCGCAGCGCGGCAAGAAAACCGAGCAGGAGATCCTGGCGCAGAACCAGCCCGAAGCCGGCGCGATGAGCTTCACCCGGCAGCAGTCGCCGCTCGGCCTCGGCCACGCGGTGTGGTGCGCGCGCGACATCGTCGGCAACGAGCCGTTCGCGGTGGTGCTGCCGGACGAGCTGGTGCTGAACACGCCGGGCTGCCTGAAGCAGATGATCGACGCCGCAAGCAAGCTCGGCGAGAAGTCGAACCTGATCGCGGTCGAGGCGGTGCCCGACGAGCTCACCCATCAATACGGCATCTGCAGCGTCGGCAAGCGCACCGGCAACATCTTCGAGGTCGATCGCATGGTCGAGAAGCCGCCGCAGGGCACCGCGCCGTCCAACCTCTCGATCACCGGCCGCTACATCCTGCAGCCGGAGATCTTCGACATCCTGGCCACCCAGGAGCGCGGCGCCGGCGGCGAGATCCAGCTCACCGACGCGATGATCGGGCTCGCCAGGACGCAAAAATTCTACGGCGTCGAGTTCGAGGGCGAGCGCCACGATTGCGGCTCGAAGCCCGGCTTCCTCCGCGCCAACATCGCCTTCGGCCTCAAACGCCCCGAACTGCGCGACGGCCTGATCGCCGAGATGAAGAAGTATCTGGAGAGGTGAGGCGCGGGCGCTGCGCGCGCCATTCCGCGGCGCATAGCGCGATGCCGCGGGGCGCGGTGAGGTGAGCACGCCGCTCAGGCTCCCTCTCCCCTTGCGGGAGAGGGTGGGGAGAGGGGTAGCCCCGGGCAAGCTGATCGATGAGCGCATCGTTCGCGCAACTTGTTCGCTTGCCGCCGTGACTAATACGGTGAGAGCACGTCGTGTGGCACCCCTCTCCCGCAAGGGGAGAGGGAACCCTTCCGCCAGTGCCTTCCTCACGCGCCCCCTGCCAGTGAGTTGCCCGACGGCGCAAGGCCCCAGCGCAAAAATATTTCGCTTTATCAGAAATACAACCCAGTGTATGGTTCGCCCGTCTCACCCGATCGAGGGGCGCTGCGCATCGTCACGGGTGTTGCGGTGAGATGCGGTGGACGCTGATTGCGCAGTCGACGAATGCGCATGACGCGGACGGCGAAGTCGTGTGGTCCTGACGCCCTAGTGGCCGGTGTCCCCCGCGAGATGCGAAGCATCTTCGCGTGGCGGTGACAAACAAGCCAAGTCTCGCCGGGGAGAGCACGAAGTAAGCCGTAACCCATCGCGCAGGGAAAGCCGGGTTGTTCCCGGTTACACCTGTGGTCCTACCCCCGAGCTTTCTACCTTTGCTCGGGGCCCATGGGTGCGATCGGCACCCGGCTTTCCCTGCGCCCTCTGATCCTCAGAGAGGCGAAACGAGATGCAAAGCTCGGGCAAATCATGTCGCGAGGATGCGGATGCGTGACTCACAGGCCATGCAACACACTCGGTGTCGTCCCGGCGAAGGCCGGGACCCATAACCACAAAGGGATGTTGCTAAGCGTCGCTGGAACGACGAGTCCCGTTCACTATAATTGCTGCGGCGTATGGGTCCCGGCCTTCGCCGGGACGACAGTTGTGGGGGTGGTGCGACGTGCGTGTCAAACGCGGCCTGCGGCTCCGTCGTGCCACTAGAGCAATCACCCGACCTTGCGCCGCCCCGCGCGCTTTGCCGGCTCTTTCGCAGCATTCCCCTTCGGCGCGCGCAATTCGTCGGCGGCGAGACTGACCACTTCGGCGATCTGCTGCAATTGTGCCGCCAGCGGGCTGGTCTTGCGCCAGACCATGCCGATGGTGCGCGAGGGTTGCGGGTTCTTGAAGCGCGAGACCGTGACCGGCGCGGAGCGCGTCTCGACCGTCACCGCCATCTCGGGGATCAGGGTGACGCCGATGCCGGCGCCGACCATCTGCACCAGCGTCGACAGCGAACTCGCGTCCAGCACCTCGCGCGGCGGCGACGACGACTGCATGTTGCAGAACGACAGCGCCTGGTCGCGGAAGCAATGGCCTTCCTCGAGCAACAGCAGCCGCATCTCGCGCAGCATCTCGGCGCTCGGCACCGGCGTCTTGGCGTCCTCGCCCGGCCGCACCAGCAAAAAGTTTTCCGAGAACAGCGCGACCTCGGTCAGCGACGGTTCATGCACCGGCAGTGCCACGATCGCGGTATCGAGCCGGCCTTCGGCGACCTCCTTGATCAGCTTCGGCGTCAGCGTCTCGCGGACATGGATGTCGAGCTCGGGATGCAGCCGCGCCAAGGTCTCGATCACCTTCGGCAGCAGATACGGCGCAATCGTCGGGATCATGCCGACGCGCAGCCGCCCGGCGAGCTTGTCGCGCGAGGCGCGCGCGAAGTCGCCGAGCTCGTCGACCGAGCGCAGGATGTCGCGCACGCGATGCAACAGGTCTTCGCCGAAGGTCGTCAGCGTGACCTGTCGCGCATTGCGTTCGATCAGCACGCCGCCGACGGCCCGTTCCAGCTCGCGGATCTGCATCGACAATGCCGGCTGCGACACCGCGCAGGCCTCCGCGGCGCGGCCGAAATGTCCGTGCTGCGCCAGCGCATCGAAATACCTCAGTTGCCGGAGTGTGACATTTATCATCAGATTATCTTATCGCTGCGATCATTAAAGTCAATTTCACCTGATGGATTGGGGCGCGTAGAATCGTTCTTGGAAGAGTTCCAGCACATTCCAGAATCCATCACCTCGGAGAAGAAACATGGACGCAAAAACCGACGAAGGCGCGGGCAAATGCCCATTCACGGGCGGGCCCCACGGGCGCGCGAATCGTGACTGGTGGCCGGAGACGCTCGACGTTCAGGTGCTGCATCAGAACTCCAGCCTGTCCGATCCGATGGGCAAGGGCTTCGACTACGCCAAGGAATTCAAGACCCTCGATCTCGGCGCCGTGATCAAGGACCTCACGGCCCTGATGACGACGTCGCAGGAATGGTGGCCGGCTGACTTCGGTCACTACGGCGGCCTGATGATCCGCATGGCCTGGCACTCGGCGGGCACCTACCGTATCACAGACGGCCGCGGCGGCGCCGGCGCCGGTCAGCAGCGCTTCGCTCCGCTCAACAGCTGGCCCGACAACGCCAACCTCGACAAGGCGCGCCGGCTGCTCTGGCCGATCAAGCAGAAATACGGCCGCAAGATTTCCTGGGCCGATTTGATGGTCCTCGCCGGCAACGTCGCGCTGGAATCAATGGGCTTCAAGACCTTCGGCTTCGCCGGCGGCCGCGCCGACGTGTGGGAGCCGGAAGAGCTGTACTGGGGTCCGGAAGGCACCTGGCTCGGCGACGAGCGCTACAGCGGCGAGCGTCAGCTCTCCGAGCCGCTCGGCGCGGTGCAGATGGGCCTGATCTACGTCAACCCGGAAGGCCCGAACGGCAATCCGGACCCGGTTGCCGCGGCCAAGGACATCCGCGAGACGTTCTTCCGCATGGCGATGAACGACGAGGAGACCGTTGCGCTGATCGCCGGCGGCCACACCTTCGGCAAGACCCACGGCGCGGGTGATCCGTCGCTGATCGGGCCGGAACCGGAAGGTGGCGCGCTTGAGGAGCAAGGCCTCGGCTGGAAGAGCAAGTTCGGCACCGGCGTCGGCGCTGACGCGATCACCGGCGGCCCCGAGGTCACCTGGACCCAGACCCCGACCAAGTGGAGCAACCACTTCTTCGAAAACCTGTTCAAGTACGAATGGGAGCTGACGAAGAGTCCGGCGGGTGCGAAGCAGTGGAAGGCAAAGGGCGCGGACGCCGTCATTCCGGACGCGTTCGACCCGTCGAAGAAGCATGTCCCGACGATGCTGACGACCGACCTCTCGCTGCGCTACGATCCGGCCTATGAGAAGATCTCGCGCCGGTTCTATGAGCATCCGGATCAGTTCGCGGACGCCTTTGCCCGCGCCTGGTTCAAGCTCACCCACCGCGACATGGGTCCGATCGTGCGCTACCTCGGCCCGCTGGTGCCGAAGGAAACGCTGATCTGGCAGGATCCGCTCCCGGCGCTCGATCATGCCGTGATCGACGACAAGGATATCGAGGCGCTCAAGGCGAAGATAACAGCCTCGGGTCTGTCGGTGTCCGAACTGGTGTCGACCGCCTGGGCCTCGGCCTCCACGTTCCGCGGCTCCGACAAGCGCGGCGGTGCCAACGGCGCGCGCATCCGTCTCGCTCCGCAGAAGGACTGGGATGTCAACGAGCCGGCGCAGCTCAAAACCGTGCTGGGCAAGCTCGAAGCCATCCAGAAGGAGTTCGGCAAGAAGGTCTCGCTAGCCGATCTGATCGTGCTCGGCGGCGCCGCTGCGATCGAGAAGGCGGCGAAGGACGGCGGCACCAATGTGAAGGTCCCCTTCACGCCGGGCCGCACCGATGCGACGCAGGATCAGACCGACGTCGAATCGTTCGCTCCGCTCGAGCCGCGGGCTGACGGCTTCCGCAACTACATCAGCGGCAAGCGTCAGTTCATGTTGCCCGAAGAGGCGTTGGTCGATCGTGCACACCTCATGCGGCTGACCGGACCGGAATTGACGGTTCTGATCGGCGGCCTGCGCGTCCTCGGCGCCAACGCCAAGAAGTCGAAGCACGGCGTCTTCACCGGCAAGCCGGGGACGCTGACCAACGACTTCTTCCTCAACCTGCTCGACATGGGCACGGTGTGGAGCGATGCCGGCGAGGGCGTCTATGAAGGCCGCGACCGCAAGACCAAGGCGGTGAAGTGGACCGGCACCCGCGCCGACCTGATCTTCGGCTCGCACTCGCAGCTGCGCGCGTTCGCCGAGGTCTACGGCTCGTCGGATGCCAAGGAGCAGTTCGTGAAGGACTTCGTCGCGGCCTGGGCCAAGGTGATGAACGCCGATCGCTTCGAGCTTGCCAAGTAAATTGGCCAAGTAAACTGGTCGAGTAAGCAGCCGGCAACGGCAATCAGGGCAGGGCGGCGCTTCGGCGCCGCCCTGTCTCATTTCAGGGACGATGAGGAAGGATTTTCAGCGGTTTGCCTATCCTACTCAGTCGTGCAGCTTCATATCGCGAAGCATCGCTGCGATCTCCGCCTGGGTCGGAGCCGCGAGCGGGACCTGCGGTCCGCTGCTCGTCGCATAGGGGACGTCGCACTGTGAGGCCCCGCGCGAGGGCTCGAAGATCGCGGTCAGGCTTGCCCAGCAGACCAGCAGCGCCACGATCCAGTCCAGTACATTGGATGCAATCATTGCAGCACCAGTATCAGCATTGTCATGCCCTGATGCTGCAGCCGCCGCGGACATTGCGCAATTCGGAAGGTGCGAAACGTAACTTCGGCGTTGCCGAGACAAGCGCCGACGCCGCGATGCTATTCGGTCCGCGCCCGGCGCCCTTCGATCGGATAGGCGGGATCGTTGAACCCGGGCGTCGAGGGATGGCCGGTGACGACGAGGCGATCGATCAGCGCCTCGTCCTCGGCGGTGAAGCGATAATCGAGCGCGCGGATGTAATCGTCCCATTGCGCTTCGGTGCGCGGGCCCGCGATCACGGCGCTGACGAACGAGGAGTTGAGCACCCAGGACACCGCGAACTGCCCGGCGGTGATGCCGCGGCTCTCGGCGTGGCGCTTGATCTCTTGCGCGAGCTGCAGCGATTCCGGCCGCCACTCGGTCTGCATCATGCGCTTGTCGTTGCGACCGGCACGGGTGTCCGCGGGCGGCGCCGCATCGGGCGCGTATTTGCCGGTCAGCACGCCGCGCGCCAGCGGGCTGTAGGGCACGATGCCGAGGCCGTAATAGGCGCAAGCCGGAAAGTGCTCGACCTCCGGCATCCGGTTCATCGCGTTGTAATAGGGCTGGCTCGCGACCGGGCGGTCGATGCCGAGCCGGTCGCAGATGTTGCAGATCTCGGCGACGCGCCAGGCGCGGTAGTTGGAGATGCCGAAATAGCGCACCTTGCCGGCGCGGATCAGGTCGCCCATGGCGCGCACCGTCTCGTCGAGCGGCGTCGTGTGGTCTTCCTTGTGCAGGTAGTAGATGTCGATGTAGTCGGTGCCGAGCCGCTTCAGGCTCTCGTCGGCGGCCTGGAACACCCAGCGCCGCGACAGTCCGCCATGGTTGGGGTCGTCGCCGATTGGGTTGGCGAGTTTTGTCGCCAGCACCCAGTTCGACCTTCTGTTCGAGATCGCGCGGCCCACGACCTCCTCGGATTTGCCGCCATTATAGGCGTCGGCGCTGTCGATGAAGTTGATGCCGGCCTCGCGCGCCTTCGCCACGATCCGCGACGAGGTCGCCTCATCGGTCGGTCCGCCGAACATCATGGTGCCCAGGCAGATCGGCGAAACCTTCAGGCCGCTGCGGCCAAGCTGGCGATATTGCATCGATCGTTCCTCCGGAATGACGCGTCAGCTCTCGTTCTTCAGAATCTTGAACACGCCGTTGGCCATCGCGATGCAGCGCTTGTCGACCGTCACCTCGGCCGTGATGAAGATCAGGCTGCGGGTCGAGCGCACCACGCGCGGGCGCGTCGTCAGGATCTCGCCGATCTTGCCGGCCTCGACGAAATGGGTGTCGAGCTGCACCGTCGCAAGCGTCGGCTTGCCCGAGACGAAACGCGCGGCCATGCCGCAGGCGCGGTCGGCGAAGGTCATGATGACGCCGCCCTGCACCAGGCCGCGGCGGTTGTGGTGCTTGTCCTCGGTGATCAATGCGAGCTCGAGCGCGCCGTCTTTCAGCCGTTCCCACAACGGGCCGATCAGCGTCAGGAAGCCCGTGGTGTCGGCGACCTTCCAGCCGTCGGATTTGAGCTTGTCCGCGACCTTGGCCGTCATGAGGTGAGGATCCGTTGCTTGCAAATGGTTGATCGCAGGAGGCATGCCGTTCAGGTCATTTCATCAAACGCTGTTGTGTTGTAGTCAAGATCAATGGCCCGCACATTTGACGATGCCACCCGGCGGAATATCGCAGAGCTCTGCTCGGCGTTCGCGCGCCTCGCGCCAGTCGATGCCGCACCGACGCTGAAGCGCGCGGCGGTCGCGATCGCGCTGACTGAGAGCGATGATGGCAGCGGCGCGGCCTTCCTCTTGACCCGCCGCAGCGCGCGCCTGCGCGCCCACAGCGCGCAATGGGCGCTGCCCGGCGGGCGCTGCGATGCCGGCGAGACGCAGGCCGAGGCTGCGCTGCGCGAATTGCACGAGGAACTCGGCATGGCGCTGTCCGAACGCGACGTGCTCGGCATGCTGGACGATTATCCGACCCGGTCCGGCTATCTGGTCACGCCGGTCGTGGTCTGGGCCGGCGCCAACGCGGCGATCGTGCCGAACCCGGACGAGGTCGCCTCCGTCCACCGCATCGGCCTCGATGCGATCGAGCCGGACGACGTGTTCACCTTCGTCACGATCCCGGAGAGTTCGCGGCGCGTGATCCGCTTCCGACTCGGCGGCCAGCATATCCATGCGCCGACCGCGGCGCTGATCTATCAATTCCGCGAGGTGCTGGCCGGCCGCAACACTCGCGTCGCCGATCTCGAGCAGCCGGTGTTCGCATGGAAGTGAGTGGAGGAAGCTATCTGTGGTGCCGCTTGTGGCGGCGCGGCTTCGTTACTTTCGGTGGTGCGGCAGGATGCGCCGCGACCGCGGGTTCCGGATTGGGCGCCCGCGACACGTTGTCGTAACAGGTGAGACGTGAACGGGTATCCGGAAACGATCCGCAATCCGGACGTTCGGCGCGCGCCGGCGCCATCAGCGTCAGCGCGCCTGCGGCGGCGAGCCAGAGTGCCTTCCTCATCGCGATCTCCACTGCTTTCCTCGGAGAACACCGCATTATGGCGAATATTCTGCGCCTGATCGCGGCATCCGGTCGCCGATATCAGGAGACAATTCCGGGCTGACTTCACGGCCGTGCTTGCTACAAGGAGGCGATGCGCCCGCAATTGATTCGCTTCTCGTCAGGATTTGTCGCGCTCGCGCTGGTCGCAAGCGCGCCGTCTGTGTTGGCCGGCGAGGCCGATGCGTTGCCGCCTTCCATCACCAATGCGATGGCGCAGGCCTCGCCGCAGGCGATCATGGACTATCGCCGCAAGCTGCAGGAATACCAGGAGGCGCGCGCTGCCTTCGAGCAGGATGCGACCGCCTACTGGAATGCGATCGCCGACAAGCGGCGCGGCCGCAATGCCAAGCGCCGCGACCGCGTGCAGATCTCGCTGGACGATTACGTGCTGCAGCAGCCGCCGGTCTATGAGGGCCCGAAGCGGCCGGTCAATCCGGCTCCGGAAGAGGAGGAGGGCGGCAAGCGTCCGCCCAAGACTATACCGGTGGTCTCGGATTTGGTCAGGGCGGCTGCCGAGCAATTCCAGTTCACACCGCAGCGGCCGACCAAAGAGGTCGAGTTCAAGCGCGCCTATGCCCGCTACGCCCGCGCGGCAGGGCTGACGCCGGAGCAGGCGGTGCGGGTCTATTCGTTCGAGACCGGCGGCACCGGCAATTACGACGTGCAGGCGGGTATCGAGCATGGCGGCAAGCGCGCCATTTCCACCGCGATGGGCTACAACCAGCTGCTAACCACCAACACCGTGGAGCTATTGGCCGAGCAGGGTCATGAATTCGTGCGGGACCTCTCCGAGCGGGTGGCGGCGACGCAGGGGCCGGCGCGCAAGGCCATGGAGCACAAGCTCGCGGTGCTGAAGAAGATGGTCGCGTTCAGTCGCACCGTGCCCGACGACTGGTCGGCACATCAACGGCTCGCCGACACGCCGCAGGGCTGGGCCTGTCACGCCATGGTGCTCGACATCGATGTCGGCCCGATGCTGCAGACCCACAAGCTGCTGACCTCGGTGATCTTCGCCCGCAACAAGGGCTACACACGGCCGCTGACCGCAGCCGAGCTCGAGATGATGAACCTGACCGGCGACGGCACCGGGCTCGACATGGTGACCATGCCGCAGGCGATGCGCGAGCAGGTGCCGACCTCGAACTTCTTCCAGCGCTCCGGCTACGAGCGCAACCCGGTCGCGATCCGCCACAACACCGTGGCCCGGCTGCTCGCCGTCACCAACGAGCGGATGGACTTCAACAGCAACAAGCCTGGCGCCCGGGAATTGGCCGCGGCGTTCTGAGGGCTGCCGAAAAACGCTAGAGCTTCGGTTCTGACTGAATCAGAACCGAAGCTCTAGACTCTTGTTTTGACGCGTTTTCTTCACGCGAACCGGTGTCCACTTCGCTCGAAAACGCTCTAGTTCGAGCCGAACATGAACTTGCCGTCGCCCTCGAGATAGGGCCCGGAGCGCATGTAGAGCTGGCCGTTGTGGCCGATGAAGAACAGCGTCCCCTTCGGCACCTTCTTGGCGCCCTTCAGCAGCGTGCCGGCATTGCTGGTGCCTATCTTGTAGGACCAGGTCTTGCCGTCCTTGTCATAGGCGTAGCCCATGTCGGGCTTCAGCTCCCACGGCGCAGCCTCCTGCGCGAAGGAGCAGGTCGTCAGCGCGGCAAACGCCGCAGTCGCAACAAAGGTCTTGGTCAGAAAATGCGTCATGATCCACCTCCGGCCGAGAAAAACGGCGTCGTCCCCACGTTTCTGAACAAATCACGAACGCCATTCGTGCGTCAATACGACAATCGGCGCGACTGCTTACGCCAGTCAGCGACTTTGTGATTTCCCGCATCGAGCTTGACGACTATCTTCGCGTTACCGTTTACAAACGCCTCGATTGCCAGAAACACGACCTTGGGGATGGATCAGGATGAACCACGTCATGAAGATCGGTATCGGTGTCGCGCTGTCGTTCATGACGCTGGCGTCAGCCGCGCAGGCCGACGAATTCAAGCTCTCCAACAACCAGCGCATCTCCTGCAGCCGCGGCCTGTCCGCCGGCAAGCTCAACACCGCGACCTGCAAGTCCTACGCCTATCTGTTCAACGCCAAGACCTCGGAATACTTCCGATGCCAGGTTTCGCTGGCGCTGACGCGGGACAACAAGGAGGTCATCAACGTCCAGGCCGACGGCGGCTGCACCAGGAAGCCGCGGATCTTCGAGACCGACGGCAATTACACCTTCGACGCCACCGAGACCGAGCCGCCGAACACCAACTCGTTCTTCGGTCCGGGCGGCTATGCGATCTGGGCGAGCGACGCCAACACCCAGAAGATCCGCGGCTGCATCACCATCTCGTCCGGCCTCGGCTCCGACATCTCGAAATGCCTCGACATGACGTTTCAGTGACGGCGGTGCGGGCGGCCTGATGCGCAAGCTGCGTCCAGCCTCGCTCTGCCGCTCCTGGCTGTTTCTCGAAGGCGCCAATGAGGCGGTCCTGCAGCGGGCAGCCGCCAGCGGCGCCGACGTGTTGATCCATGAGCTCGAGGATTTCACCCCGCCGCCGCTGCGCCCGAAGGCGCGGGCACTGGCGGCCGAGCTCTACGCGGCCTGGCGCGACCAAGGCGTCGTGGTCGCGGTCCGCGTCAATCCGCTCGACCAGGACGGCATGGATGACCTGGCCGCGGTGATGCGGGGACGTCCCGATATCGTCGCGCTGCCGAAGGTCGCCGAGCCGCACCATGTCGTCAGGCTTGACGAGGCAGTGACGCGGTTCGAGCGCGACTATGGCATTGCCGAGGGGTCGACGTCCCTGCTGCCGAATATCGAGTTCGCGCGCGATCTGGTGCAGACCGGCGCGATCGCGGTGGCGAGCCGGCGCATCGTCGGTTGCCTGATGGCCTCCGAAGATCTCGCCGCCGATCTTGGTGCCGAACGGGGCAGTGATGGCCTGGAGCTTGCCTATGCGCGGCAGCGCTTCATCGTGGAATGTCGCGCGGCTGGCGTCGTCGCGGTCGATTGTCCCTACACCTGGAGCGACGCTGAAGGCGTCGCGCGCGACACGGTGTGGGCGCGACGGCTGGGCTACACCGCCAAGAGCCTGGTCGATCCTGCGCACGCGGCCATCGTCAACGGCGTCCTCACGCCGAGCGAGGACGAACTGCGGCAGGCGGGCAGGATCGTCGCGGCGTTCGAGGCGGCGCGGACACAGGGCCTTGGGCGCGTCGAACTCGATGGCTCGCTGCTCGAGGTCCCGACCTATTCGAACGCAAAGCGCCTGATCGCGCGCGGCGAGGCGCTGCGCGCGATCGATCGCGACGCTCAAGCCTGACCAGAGGCCACGCCTCAGGATACGACCGGCTCTTTCTCCGAGAAGTGCATGCGTGAGCGCGCGAACTTCTTGACGCCCATCGGCTTGCCGAAGAGGTAACCCTGGACCTGATCGAAATCCATCTCATGCGCGGCGAGGAAATCCGCGCGCGTCTCGACGCCTTGGGCTACGACCTGCGCGCCGCTATCGTGCGCGAGCTCCACGACCCGCCGGCATACCGTCTGCTTCAGGCGCTGATCCGCGCAGCCGGTGACGAATTGATGGTCGACCTTGAGCTGAACGAACGGGAAGTTCGGCAGTCCGAGCAAGGACGGCCAGTTGGCGCCGACATTGTCGATCGAGATGCCGATATTGTGCAGCCGCACGCGCCTCGCGACATCGATCGCCAGGTCGAGATTGTCGACCACCTCGGTGCTGTCGATCTCGATCAGCAGGCCGGCGAATGCAGCATGATCCGGCATCCGATAGCAGAGCTCGCGCACCGCATCGTCGTCGGCGAGAAACGAGATCGGCAGGTTGATCGAAAGATCGACCGGCCCAATCTGCTCGAGGAGATAGCGCCAGTCCTCGATCGCGCGCGCGATCACGAATTCGGACAGCGCATGAAAATGCGGATCGCTCTCATCGGGGATGAAGTAGGCCGGCGGCACGACGCCCCAGGCAGGATGGCGCATCCGGATCAGCGCTTCGGCGCCGCTCGGAACCAGAGTGCGGAGATGAATTTTCTGCTGATACCACAGCTCGAGCCAGCCGGCCTTCAGCGCTTCGGGGACATCCACCGCGGGGCTCGGCGCGGGTTCGAGCGGCAGCAGCGACGCAAGACTGTCACGCAGGGTTCCCGCGCTGAACGGCGTCGACAGTGCCGGCAGCATGACGATGCCGTATTCATCGCCGATCTGCCGGACCGCCTTGACGATGATCGAGTCCGGCTGGCCGATGACGAGCACCTTGCCGCCGTAGTCCTTTCTCACCAAAGTCTCGAGAATTTTACTGACTTCGATGCCGTCAACGGACACGCCGAGCACCAGAAGATCGGGCCGTTCCGCGTCCAGGACGGTTTCGAGTTCCAAAGCCTGGCTGCACTCACTGGTGATGAAGCCGAGGTCTTCCAGCGCCTCCGCGAGGAAGGTCCGAAGGTGTTTTTTGCTGTCCGCAATGCATGCGCGTGGGGTCAGCTTGCGATGTCCGAACCATCCGGCTCGCGCGTGTCCGATGTGACTGATGTGGTTCATGCCCCGCCTTATCCGTAATTACCCCGGCCTGACTCGTACATCCAAGAGCGGCGGCAATCATGGAAATTTCTGGCTCATACATTGATTGCGCCGCTAACCTTAAAGGATTCAATTCGAATCAAATGACGCGGGAATCGCCGCGTCTCACCGCTGTCTCGCGCGCAACAAATGCGTCATCTGACGTTCACGAGCGCGATCGCGCCGGCTTTTGACGTCGGCAGAAACATTGCGCGCGTGTTTCATCGAGAGACGGTGTTAAGGACTGTGGTGTGGCTTCGATGCAGATGTGAATCTGCGTCATTGTCGGACATCAGATCGCGTCAGGCGGCGTGATGCGTTGATTCGCTGCCGAGCGCCGACGGCGAATCGGATCATCGGTTCTGCGGTGCCAATGCAGTTGTGCGTGACGTCGTCGTTGCCGTGCGCAATGTCTCCGGCATCAACGCGCAGTAGCCGATCAGCCCGGCACAAGCGACGGCTGCAAGGAACAGAAATGCGGCGCTGTAACCGGCATGGACGATGATGAATCCGGCGACCGCCGTGCTCAGCGCGCCGCCGAGGCCGGTTGCGGTGGCGATCGCGCCCTGGCTGATGTTGAAATGCCCGGTACCGTGCGTGAGATCGGCAATCACGAGCGGGAACAGCGCGCCGAAGATGCCGGCGCCGACGCCGTCGAGCAATTGCACCGACACCAGCCAGTATGGGTTGTCCGACAACGGATAGAGCGCGCCGCGAACAGCCAGCACCGCGAGCGCCGTCGCGAAGATCGGCTTGCGGCCCCAGACGTCGGCCTTGCGTCCGACCAGCATCGCAACCGGCACCATCACCATCTGTGCCGCGATGATGCAGACCGACATCAGCGATGTGCCGAGGTTGCGGTTGACCAATGCGAGCTTCTGTCCGACCAGCGGCAGCATCGCCGCGTTGGCAAAGTGAAAAATCACGGTGGAGACCGCGAAGATCAAAAGCGGCTCGCAGGTCAGCAGCACGCGAAAGCCGGACGGCTGGTCATGCGCCGCGCCTTGCCCCTCAGCGACATCGTCGAGCCCGCGCGCGACCTGATGATCGATGGCGGCGGCCGGGATCGACAGCGTTGCGGCGATGCTGGCGAGCGCCATCGCCGCCAGCAGCCAGAACACGACGATCGGGCCGAACCAGAAGGCGGTGCCGCCGGCGATCGCCGCGGCCATCGCATTGCCGGCGTGATTGAACGCCTCGTTGCGGCCGGTCCGCGCCGCGAATGCCTTGGGTCCGACAATGCCGAGCGTCACCGCGGCGATCGCCGGCGCGAACACCGAGCCGGCGGCGGCCGCGAGCGCCTGGGTCGCGGCGTCCAATTCGAACCGGTCGAGCAGCGGCAGCAGCAGGCACGTGGCGGTCACGGCAATCGCAGCCGCGATCATCAGGGCGCGTTTGGCGCGGCTGCGGTCGATCAGGGCGCCGGCCGGGGTCTGGGCGACGATCCCGGCAATCGCCGCGATCGACATCACTGACCCGATCGAGGCCTCGTCCCATTTCCGTTCGGTCAGCAGGTAGATCGCCAGATAAGGGCCGAGCCCGTCCCGCACGTCGGCAAGGAAGAAGTTCAACGCATCAAGCGCTCGCGTGGCGGTCGTCCGGGACGGCTGCAAGTCATACCTCGCGGCGGGAATGCGCATCTCAACCCGCTCGCATGCGCAGAGTTTCCCGTCGTGGCGAGCGGTGCTGCCATACGGGATCCCTGTTTGGATGGGTTGACCCAGTGGGGGTGTGCGGCCAATTTCCGGCTGAGCCTAAGGGGAGAATAGGGCCAGCGTAATCCGGGGAGACCGGCCCCCGGATTTCGCTGGCGCTTCATCCGGGCTACGGGCCTTATTCGGGCGACAAGAACAACAAGGGAGAACAAACGATGGATCGGCTCAAGGGCAAGGTTGCGATGGTGGTCGGCGCGGGCTCGATCGGGCCCGGCTGGGGCAATGGCAAGGCGACCGCCGTGACCTTTGCGCGCGAGGGCGCCAGCGTGTTCTGCGTCGATCGCAACGGCGCCGCGGCCGAGGAGACGGTCAAGATCATCACCGAGGCGGGCGGCAAGGCTGTCGCATTCACCGCCGATGTCTCGCGCGCCGCCGAGGTCGAGGCGATGGTCGCGGCCTGCCTGAAGGCCTATGGCCGCATCGACGTGCTCGACAACAATGTCGGCATCGCCGAGGTCGGCAGCGTGGTCGAGGTGGCGGAAGCCGATTGGGACCGCGTGTTCGCGGTCAACCTCAAGAGCGCCTATCTGTCGATGAAGCACGTCATTCCCGTGATGATCAAGAAGGGCGGCGGCTCGATCATCAACATCTCTTCGATCGCCTCGATCCGCCATGTCGGCATTTCCTATGTCAGCTACAATGCGAGCAAGGCGGCGATGAATCAGATGACGCGCTCGACCGCGGTCGAGTTCGCCTCCAAGCATGTCCGCGTCAACGCGATCCTGCCCGGGCTGATGAAGACGCCGATGGTCGCGCATTCGGCGGGGCTGGCGCAGAGCTACGCCAAGGGCGATGTCGAGGCGATGTGGCGCGCCCGCGACGCACAGGTGCCGATGGGGCACATGGGCGACGCCTGGGACGTCGCCAATGCCGCGCTGTTCCTGGCGTCGGACGAATCGAAATATGTCACCGGCATCGAGCTCGTGGTCGATGGCGGCATCACCTCCAAGTCGGGCGCGTGAAATCGGGCACGTGAAGGAGGTTACTGCGCCAGCGCCAGGATGCCGCCGGCGAACGAATGCCAGGCGGCCGAGGTGCTGATCGGCCAGTTCAACAGCTTCACCGCTACCAGCGCCAGCCCGCCATAGATATAGACTGGGTGTGGACGGCCGCGGGTGCGCCAGTCGAACACGATCGCGACGACCAGCAGCAGATAGGCGACGAACGCCGGTGCGATCGTGACCGGGACCGGCGGTGGCCCCGGCGGGCCTGATGGTGCGAGGAAGGTCAGGAACCAGCGGGCAACCGCAGCGTCGAGGATCGAAATGGCCGCGAGCAGCATCAGCCGCTTGTGTGCTTCACGGTCGCGGACATAGATGATCGCGAGCGCGAAGACGACCGCAAAGAACACGATGCCGCTGAACGGAACGATCGAGAAGGCGATGCCTTCGTTGATCTGCCCGATCGCGGCCGAGCGCTTCATGACGCTGATCGAAGCCATCAGGCCCAGCATCGTCATGGCGGTCGCAAGCGACACGCCGATCATGCCAACCCGGCGGTGCCGCACGATCCGCCCCGAAGCCGCAAGCCAGCTCTGGAATACGAAATAGAGCGTCCAGGCGAAGAACAGCAGGCCATGCAAATGCACGACAGGGGGCGCGGCCAGCGAACCCCGCGCCATCGGCACCCAGTAGGTCGGGGCAAAACCGAGCAGGGCAACCGCCATGCACGACAACGCCATATAGAAATAGAAGGACTGCGCTTCGACTTTCACCGAGGCGCCGCGCGAGTTGCGATCAATGAGGATTGTCATGATGTTGGGTCTGACAAATCCGGCGATGGTTCAACCGGGCCCGGCTGCGAACGATCTTGTGAAGACGGCGGGCCGTCACGCTTCAGCGCTGAGTTCGGCGCGGTCGAGCTCTTCTTCGACCAGATGGAAGGCGTCGTCACCGATCGCCTCGGTGTGGCGCAAATTGAGCAAGGCCTGACGCGCTGCTGCGATGGCACGGCGGCGCAGCGGATCGGCCGGCAGCTCGCCTGAGGCGATGCCGCCGTCCGGCTCGGTCTCGGCGCGCAGCAGCACGGCGCGGTATTCGAGCCGGAGGATCTCGGCCTCCTCGGAGGGGTCCGCATCGATTTGGTCCAGCGCGGCGCGAAAGGCGACGCTGCGGGCGTGCGCGGCCTCACGTCCGACCGGATCGTCGTCATCGAATTTCAGCGCCAGGATGAGCGGCCGCAATGTCAGGCCCTGGATCACCAGCGAGCCCAGCACCACGGCAAACGCCGTCAACAGAATCAGGTCGCGATACGGAAAATACTCGGGCAGCGCAAAGGCGGCCGCCAGCGTGACGATGCCGCGCATGCCGCACCAGGATACGACGACCGTACGCCGCAGCGACGGCACCGCCGCCACCACGTAGCGCGGAAGCAGGTCGCGCGCCTTCAGGGCACGCAGGAAGGCGCCATAGGACATCACCCAGGCGATGCGGACCACGACCACGACCGCGAGAATCGCGGCGGCAAAGCTGCAATATTTCCACCGCACCTCGTCGTCGAGCTCCGACCAGATCGGACGCAGCTGCATGCCGATCAGCATGAAGGCGAGCACGTTGAGCACGAACACGACGGTTTCCCACACCGTATAGGACGACACGCGCAACCGCGCCGATGTACGGGCCGGCGCGGTGCGGGCGATCGTGATCGCATAGGCGATGATGGTGAGGATGCCCGACAGCCCGAGATGCTCGGCGACGATCCACACCATGAAGGTGCCGCCGAACTGGGTGATGATCGCGCTCGGCGCCTCGGTGATGCGGCGGGTGATCATCATCCAGACCTGCGCGAACAGATAGCCCGCGGCGAGGCTGCCGACCAACGCGACCGCAAGCGACGGCACGAATTCGCGCACCTTCATGTGTTCGGCCGCGATCAGGCCGACGGCGACGCGATAGATCAGCAGGGAACTGGCGTCGTTGAGCAGGCTCTCGCCCTCGAGGATCTTCTGGATCCGGTAGGGCAATTTGACCTGGCGCAGGATCGCGGTGGCCGCGGCCGCGTCGGGCGGGGCGACGATGGCGCCGAGCGCGATCGCGACCGGCCAGGGCATGTCGGGAAGCAGCCAGCGCGCCACCACCGCGACCGCCACCGTCGTGATGCCAACCGCGACCAGCACCAGCGTCGAGACCGGCAGCCAGTTGTTGCGGAGATCGCGCAGCGAGGTGTCGAACGCGGCATCGAGCAGCACTGGTGCTAGGAACAGCGCCAGCGCCAGTTTCGGTTCCAGCGCCCAGGACGGGCCGGACGGCACGAAAGCCAGCAGTACGCCGCCGATCGCGAGGAAGGTCGGGTAGGGCACCTTGATCTTGCGTGCCAGCGCCGACAACGCAACGGCCGCGAGCAACAGGCCGATGATCCATTCGAATGTGAGCAAGGCGAACCCCCAGTGCAGCCGATCGTGGCAATTGACGTATAATCCAGCGTGTGGTTTTGCGGCAAATGGCGCGCTGCCGGAAGTCGGGGACCGGTGGTTGGACGCGGGAGAGGGGTGTTTTGTTGGCGATTGGGATGCGACGCAATTCTGCAAATCTGGCCTTGAATCTGGCTTTGGCTCTGATCTGTGCTTGCTTGTCAGGCGCGCTTACATCGGGCGTTGCGCGTGCGACGAGCAGCGAGCCCGGCAAGGATGTGCAGGCCGATGCCGGACCCTGCATTGCGGCGGCTGCGGCGGCGGATGACGACAAGACCATCGATGTCTGCGGCGCGCTGATCGACAATGAGAAGGCGGCGAAGCCCGATCGCATCAAGGCGCTCGTGGCGCGCGCGAGCGCCTATGACCGCAGGCAGATGATCGATCGCGCGATCGCCGATTACGACAGCGTGCTCAGGCTGGATCCGGCGCTGGCCGACGCCCATAATGCGCGCGGCGAGCTGTGGCGCCGCAAGGGCGACCGGCCGAAGGCGATCATGGATTTTGGCGCCGCCGTCAAGCTCGACCCCGATCACGCCGCCGCCAAGGCCAACTACAAATCGCTGTCGCTGGAGCTGGAGCGGATCGGCGCCATGATGGCGGTCGCCGGCAAGCCGAGCTTCGATTGCCGCAAGGCACGCCGCGCGGTGGAGAAGGCGATCTGCGCCGATCCCAAGCTCGCCGATCTCGATCGCGAGATCGGTGCGTCGACCTTTCGCGCGGTGCGCGAGTCGAAAGACCCGCGGCAGGCGCGCGAACTGCAGCGCGAGCAGGATCAGTTCATCGCCCGCCGTAATGCCGAATTCGGCAAGCCGGGCTATGATTTGCAAAAGGCGATGCGCGAGCGGCTGCAGCGGATCAACGGGGTCGACGGCTACTAGCCACACCCGGCCGAAGGTCGCGGTCATTTCGGCTTGAAACCCGGCCGCTTCCCGTGACAATGGTCGGCAAATGACGCGCGGCCGCGCGAGGGAGAAACGCGATGAACAGCCAGCAGATGAGCCGGTATCATGAGGTGTATGCCCGCTCGCTTCGGGACCCCGAGGGCTTTTGGGCGGAGGCGGCGCGCGAGATCGACTGGATCGAGCCGGCGAAGAAGATCTTCGATCCCTCGATGGGCGCCTATGGACGCTGGTTTACCGGCGCCGTGGTCAACACCTGCTACAACGCGCTGGATCGCCACGTCGCCGGCGGCCGCGCCAGCCAGGTCGCGCTGATCCACGATTCTCCGCTCACCAACACGATCAGCAAATTCACCTATTCCGAGTTGCTTGAGGAAGTGCAGACGCTCGCCGCGATCATGCAGGATTTCGGCGTGGCCAAGGGCGATCGCGTCATCCTCTATATGCCGATGGTGCCGGAGGCCGTCGTCGCGATGCTGGCCTGCGCGCGGATCGGCGCGGTGCACAGCGTCGTGTTCGGCGGCTTCGCGGCCAAGGAGCTGGCGACCCGCATCGACGACGCCAAGCCGAAGCTGATCTTCTCGGCGAGCTGCGGGCTCGAGCCTGGGCGCATCGTGCAATACAAGCCGCTGCTCGACGAGGCGATCCGGCTCGCCGGCACCAAGCCCGAGACCTGCATCATCCTGCAGCGGCCGCAGCAGGGTTGCGAGCTCACCGCGGGCCGCGACCACGACTGGGCGACGCTGCGCCGCGCCGCGTTCGATGCCGGTAAGGTCGCGCCCTGCGTGCCGGTGCTGGCCACCGATCCGCTCTATATCCTCTACACCTCGGGCACGACCGGAATTCCGAAGGGCGTGGTGCGCGACAATGGCGGGCATCTCGTTGCGCTGAAATGGTCGATGTATAATCTCTACGGCGTCAAGCCCGGCGAGATCTGGTGGTGCGGCTCCGACATCGGCTGGGTGGTCGGCCACTCCTACATCGTCTACGGCCCGCTGATCCATGGCGCGACCTCGATCATGTATGAGGGCAAGCCGGTAGGCACGCCCGACGCCGGTGCGTTCTGGCGCGTGATCAGCGAGCACAAGGCGGTCGCCTTTTTCACCGCGCCGACCGCGTTCCGCGCGATCAAGAAGGAAGACCCGGAGGGCAGGCTGCTCAAGAGCTACGACCTCTCGAGCTTCCGCACCCTGTTCCTCGCCGGCGAGCGCGCCGATCCGCCGACGGTCGAGTGGGCGGAGCAGCAGCTCAAGGTGCCTGTGATCGACCACTGGTGGCAGACCGAGACCGGTTGGTGCATCGCGGGTAATCCCGTGGGGCTGGGCATGCTGCCGGTCAAGCACGGCTCGCCGACGGTGCCGATGCCGGGCTATCAGGTCGACATCGTCGACGAGGCGGCGAAGCCGGTGGCGGCGGGCACGATGGGCTCGATCGTGATCAAGCTGCCGATGCCGCCGGCCTGCCTGCCGACGCTGTGGCAGCAGGATGATCGCTTCAGGGACGCCTACCTCACCGAATTTCCCGGCTACTACAAGACCTCGGATGCCGGCTACAAGGATGCGGACGGCTATGTCTGGGTGATGGGCCGCACCGACGACATCATCAATGTCGCCGGCCACCGGCTATCCACCGGCGGCATGGAGGAGATCCTGGCCTCGCATCCCGATGTCGCCGAATGCGCCGTGCTCGGCGTCAAGGATGCGATCAAGGGCGAGGTGCCCTGCGGCTTCCTGGTGCTGAAGGCCGGCGTGACCAAGCAGCCCGCCGACGTCGAGAAGGAGGTCGTGGCGCTGGTGCGCGAGAAGCTCGGGCCGGTCGCCGCATTCAAGCTCGCGATCACAGTGGCGCGGCTGCCGAAGACCCGCTCCGGCAAGATCCTGCGCGGCACCATCAAGAAGATCGCCGACGGCGAACCCTGGACCATGCCGGCGACGATCGAGGACCCCAAGGTGCTCGACGAAATCGGCGAGGCGCTGAAGGGCAAGGCGTAGGTCCTTCGGGGCGAGAGCAAGTTGCGCAGCATCCGAGAGACCACGCCGTGTGGCCACCCCTCTCCCTAACCCTCCCCCGCAAGGGGGGAGGGAACCCTTCCGCCGGTGCGTCCCTCACATTTGGGCAGCGTATTGCTACGTAAGGTGAGCACGCTCGTCAGGCTCCCTCCCCCACGCAACCGGGGTCTACCCCGGTTGCGCACCACTGATTTGCGCAAGTCGGGCAGGCCCGACTTGCGACGGGGGAGGGTTGGGGAGAGGGGTAAGCCGCGGGCGAGATGATTGATGGATCCATCGCCGGTCGTCTCGATCGCGTCTCGCCGAAACGCACCCAGAAGCAAAACGGCCTTGATTTTGATGGATTGCCGGGTCATCCCGGCTTTCCAACGCCATACCCCACGAGATACGGACCACCGGATGCGATCCATTTCCGCACGCGCGCCCCTTGCATTGCTGCTCGCACTGCCGCTGCTGGCAGGCTGCCTCGAGCGCGGCCGATCGCCGATTGCGGAGAGCATGGGCGACGACGACCAGTACTGCCAGGCCAACGGCAAGGTTGCGGTCGGTTCGCCCGAATATGTCGCCTGCCGCAAGGACCGCGACGTGCAGCGACAGAACGCCGAAGCCCGCACCGATCGGAGGCAGCGTGATCTCGGCGAATACATGATGAACAATCCGGACCGGCACTAGGCGCGTGATGACGGCCCGGCCGGCGGGGTATGCGCGGACTGGATGAGACCTGATCTTGTGCATGTGGAAGGCGAGCTCGCGTTGGAACGTGACAGGATCGGAGAGCTCGACGGGCTGCGCGCGATCGCGCTGCTGACCGTCGTCATCTGGCACTATTTCGGGACGCCGGACGGTCCGCAGCGCTGGCCGTGGGAACTGCTGCATGTCGGCCGCTTCGGCGTCGACCTCTTCTTCATTCTGTCCGGCTATCTCATCACGGATATTCTGCTGCGGCACCGCGCGGCCAAACGATACTATTCGGCCTTCTACGGCAGGCGTGCGTTCCGCATCTGGCCGCTCTACTATTTGATGTGCGCCAGCGCAGCGATCGGCTGGTATTTTTCGCTAAGCCCTCATTTGTTTGACACCAGGGGCGTGCCTGGCTGGCTGTATCTGTTCGGCTTGCAGAATTTCGGAATGGCCAAGGCACAGACCGATGGCGCTTACTGGCTGGCCGTAACCTGGTCGCTTGCGATTGAGGAGCAGTTTTATCTGCTGTTTCCGTTGCTGGTCCGGAACTTCCCGTCCGAGCGGCTGTTCGCGATCTTGCTCGTCCCGATCCTGATTTGCCCGATCGGGCGCTGATCGACAGCGCGCTGCCGGATGCCTATGGCTGGTACGTGCTCCCGCAATTCAGGATCGATTCGCTTGCGATCGGCGCGCTGATCGCCTGGTGGCGCCTCTATCGCAAGCCGGATGCCGAGATCTCCGGACGCGTCACCGCGATCCTCAAATGGTCGAGCGTTTCGCTTCCCCTGCTGTGGCTGTTCGGGTGGAAGCGCTGGTCGGTGGCGTTCTCGCACACGCAGGTCGAGATCTTCTTCGGTTCTCTGCTGTTCGTCGTTCTGGAAAATCGCGGCTCTGCAAAACTCGCGATCCTGCGCAGCTCGGTCGCGAACTTCTTTGCCAGAACGTCCTACGCGGCGTACCTCACCCACCACGTCATCGTGTACCTGCTGTTCGCCGTGCTCCATCAACCCAGGACAGTCACGAGCCTCGCCGGCATCCTGCTGACCTTCGCCGCGCTTGCCCTGACGTTTGGGCTGTGTGCGCTGAGCTATCGATATTTCGAACGTCCACTGCTCGACTTTGCCCACCGGCGTTTCTCGTTCGGGTGAGCGAAGCCGGCGCGTGCGGGATCAGGGCAATTGATGCCCGCATACAAAAACGCGGCCGGTTGTCCCGCCGCGTTTCGTATTCCGGTCTTCGAGTTGCGCGGTCCGCGCTTACTGTTCGTCGTCGTCGGCCTTCTTGCCGCCGATCGTTTTCAGCTTGGCGAACACGGCATCGACGTTGAGGTCGTCGTGCTTCTCGATCGGCTGATCGTCCAGTTCGTCCTTGCGCGTGGTCTCGGAGGCCGGCAGCAGCGTGGCGCCGCCATAGACGGTCGTGGTCGGCTTTTCCTTGGCGGCGCGCTGCACCTCGAAATCGAGCTCGATCTGCGAGCACAGGCCGAGCGTCACCGGGTCCATCGGGGTCAGGGTCGAGGCGTTCCAGTGCGTGCGGTCGCGCACGCTGGCGATCGTGGTCTTGGTGGTGCCGACCAGACGCATGATCTGGGCGTCCTTCAGCTCGGGGTGGTTGCGCACCAGCCAGAGGATCGCGCTCGGCCGCTCATGGCGGCGCGACACCGGGGTATAGCGCGGGCCCTTCTTCTTGGCGGCGGAGGGCAGCACCACCTTGCTCTCCTGCAGCTTGAGACGATAGTTCTGGTCCCTCTCGCCGCGCTCGATCTCCTCGCGGGTCAGCTGGCCATTGGAAATCGGGTCCATGCCCTTGATGCCCTGGGCGGCGTCGCCGTCGGCGATGGCGCGGACCTCCAGGGGGTGCATTTTGGTGAAATCGGCCACCTGATCGAACGTGAGGGCGGTATTGTCGACCAACCACACGGCAGTCGCCTTCGGCATCAGCGGTGCGTTGCTCATGGCAAATCTCCTTTGTGCTTCGCCCACCTCTGTCGAGGCGAAGCTGGTAGTCATCGGTGATGACGGGAATTATGGCGCCTATATAAGCCCTCAGGGGGGAATGGCGCAATGGGCCAGCAAAATCGCCTTGACAGAGCCCGAAAGCAGTCCCAAGTCCTTATCCTAACTGGCCGTTCCCCGCCCGCCGGCGAGGGGTGATTCGGTCCCGAGATTGCCCCGAGACAGCCCGATGTCAGCGAAAAAACCCGACCTTAGAATCGTGCTTTGTTCCCCCCGCGGCTTTTGCGCAGGGGTGGTCCGCGCCATCGACACGGTCGAGCGTGCCCTCACCATTTATGGTGCCCCGGTTTATGTCCGGCACGAGATCGTCCATAACAAGTATGTGGTGGACAGCCTGAAGACCAAAGGCGCCATTTTCGTCGAGGAATTGGCCGAAATCCCTGACGATACCAACGCGCCGGTGGTGTTTTCGGCCCACGGTGTTCCGAAATCGGTTCCGGCCGAGGCGAAATCCCGCAATTTTTTCTCGCTGGATGCAACGTGTCCGCTGGTGACCAAGGTCCACCGCGAGGCGGCGATCCATTTCAAGCGCGGCCGTGAGATCCTGCTGATCGGGCATTCCCATCACCCCGAGGTGGTCGGCACGCTGGGCCAGCTTCCGGTGGGCGCCGTGACCCTGATCGAGACCGCCGAGGATGCAAAGACCTTCGTCCCGAAGGACCCCGACAACCTCGCCTTTGTGACCCAGACCACGCTGTCGATCGACGACACCGCCGAGATCGTGGCGCTGCTCAAGCAGCGCTTCCCGAACGTCAACGGTCCGCACAAGGAAGACATCTGCTACGCCACCACCAACCGCCAGCTCGCGGTGAAGAAGGTGGCGCCGGTGGTCGATGCCCTGATCGTGGTCGGCGCGCCGAACTCGTCGAACTCGCAGCGCCTGCGCGAGGTCGCCGAGCGCGAGGGCTGCCCGATTGCGGTTCTTGCCCAGCGGGCCAGCGATCTCGACTGGAGCAGGTTTGAAGGCATCACGAGCCTCGGCATCACTGCGGGCGCATCGGCGCCGGAGGTGATCGTCGAGGAGATCATGGGCGCCTTCGCCGAGCGCTACCAACTGCACGTGGAGACGGTCTCGGCCGCGGAAGAGAACGAGTTCTTCCCGCTGCCGCGTTCGCTACGGCCCGACGCTGCCGCGGCGGAATAGACCATATGGCGGTCTACACCGACGTTGCCGCCGAAGACCTCGCGGAATTCCTCAACAGCTACGACATCGGCGAATTGCTCTCCTACAAGGGCATCGCCGAGGGCGTCGAGAATTCGAACTTCCTGCTGCACACCAGCCAGGGCGCCTACATCCTCACGCTCTATGAGAAGCGCGTGGCGGAGGACGACCTGCCGTATTTCCTGTCGCTGATGGCGCATCTCGCCGAGCGCGGCGTGTCGTGCCCGCAGCCGGCGCGCAACCGCAAGGGCGAGGTCTTTAGCCGGCTCGCCGGCCGGCCCGCGGCGATCATCAACTTCCTCGAAGGCGTGTGGCCGCGCCGGCCGAACGTGACGCATTGCGGAGGCGTCGGCGAGGCGCTGGCCAAAATGCATCTCGCCGGCCGCGACTTTCCGCTGGTCCGCAACAACCCGCTATCGGTCTCCGGCTGGCGACCGCTGTTCGGTCTCGCCGCCGCGCGGGCTGACAGCGTGCAGCCAGGCTTGCACGACTTCATCGCGCGCGAGCTCGATCATCTCGAAGCCGCGTGGCCGGCCGATCTGCCGGTCGGCGTCATCCACGCCGACCTGTTTCCCGACAACGTCTTCTTCCTCGGCGACAAGCTGTCGGGCCTGATCGACTTCCCGTTCGCCTGCAACGACATCCTGGCCTACGACGTCGCGATCTGCCTCAACGCCTGGTGCTTCGAGCCGGATCATTCCTTCAACGTCACCAAGGCGCGCGCGCTACTCAATGCCTATGGCCGCGGGCGGCCATTGTCGGCGGCGGAAGAGGCCGCGCTGCCGCTGCTCGCGCGCGGCGCATCGATGCGCTTCCTGCTGACGCGCCTGGTCGACTTCCTCAACGTTCCCGAAGGCGCGTTGGTGCAGCCGAAGGATCCGCTGGAATACGTCCGCAAGCTGCGCTTCCAGCAGAACGTCGCTGCCATCAGCGACTACGGCATCACGCCGGCGGGATGCGCGGCGTGAGCGACAAGCCGCATGTGATCGTGTTCACCGATGGTGCCTGCTCCGGAAATCCCGGACCGGGCGGCTGGGGCGCGATCCTCAGATTCGGCGACGTCGAGAAGGAATTGAAGGGCGGCGAGCCGCACACCACCAACAACCGCATGGAACTGATGGCGGCGATCTCGGCGCTGGAAGCCCTGAAGAAGCCCTGCGTGGTCGACCTCACTACCGACAGCCAGTATGTCCGCCAGGGCATCACCGGCTGGATCCACGGCTGGAAGCGCAACGGCTGGCGCACCGCCGACAAGAAGCCGGTCAAGAATGTCGAGCTGTGGCAGCGCCTCGACGCCGCGCTGAAGCCGCATGAGGTGAGCTGGCACTGGATCAAGGGCCATGCCGGCCACGCTGAGAACGAGCGCGCCGACGAACTCGCGCGCGAGGGCGTGGCGATGGCGCGGCTGAAGAGTTAGGGCGCGGTCGCGCCGCTAACTGGCTGCGTAGGGTGGGTAGAGCGAAGCGAAACCCACCCTGCGGTGCCAGGCGCTTAGCTAAACTTGAACATGCTGGCGTCCAGCTGTCCCGGCGCGATTCCGATCAGCCAGACCGCACTGCCTGCGGCGTCGGTGATGATGGTCGTGTTGATTCCGGGCGAATAGAACTCGGCCGCCTGAACATCGGCGAACGAATGCAGTGACGTGCCGGCGAAGTTCACGAAGTCGTTGACGCCGCCCGTGTTGAAGTCCTGGACAACCATGACCTCTGGCGTGCTGTCATTGATCGTGAACGTGTCGGAGCCGCCGCCGCCCCAGGCATAATCGACGCCGCCACCGCCGGTGATGTTGTCGTTGCCGCTCCCCATCAGGAAAACGTCGACGCCTGCGCCGCCAGTGACCGTGTCGCCGCCGTTCGAACCATAAACATAGTTCTGGCCTGAACCGCCGTAGATGAAATTGCCGTCCGTCTCGCCCGACGAGATGAAGATGTTGAGACCGGAGCCGCCAACCATCGTATCGACGCCGGTACCGCCGTAGAAATAGTTGGTGCCGATGCCGCCGTAGAGAAAGTCTGCTCCGTCGCCGCCGTACATGACGTTGACGTCGGATGCCGTCCCTCCGCCGCTTCCGATCAATGTGTCATCGCCGCTGCCACCGAACAGATAGTTGAACCCGGTGCCTCCGTAGATGAAGTCGTTGCCTTCTGCGCCCAGGAGCACGTCAAGCCCATCGCCACCGACCAGCGTGTCATCGCCGCCATAGGCATAGATGTAATCATTGCCGTTTCCGCCATAGGCCGCGTCATCGCCGATCGTTCCAATGAGGATGTCATTGCTCGCCGAGCCGGAAAGCAATTGACCGGCAACCAGGTCAAAGCCGCCGTCGCTGAAGGGGCCGGCGGAATAGACCACCGATGTCGTGCCGAAAACCCCCGGATGGATTGATGAATCTGCAAAAAGTACATTCGGCGCAATTGAAGTCGTGAACGTGAAGCCGGTGAGCGATTGGCCGGGCTGCAGCGCGGTGGCGGTGGAGTCTGCGACCCAACGGACGCTGTAGCCGTTCGCCGGGGGGGCACCATCCGTGATGCTTGCTGTCCATCCCGAAGGGGCGACGAAGGTCGGAATCTCGCTCAGGTAGCCCTGGCCAGGCAACCAGGAGAACCAGAATGTACCAATCGGGGTGGTACCGTTGTCGATCAAGGTGATCGTGTACTGATAGCTTGTCGGGGAAAGCTGCACGAATCCGATGAACGCGGATGCATTTTCAGCCATGACGGGCCTCCCTGATCAGTGCGGCCGAACATTAAGTTGTTGGAATTTAATCGACTTGAGCCGAAGTCGGCGCAGCATCAATGCTCTGCGTGTTGACCAAACACCGGCGCGCCGGGGAAATTCCGGCAGGTTCCGGGGAGGCGGGACGAAAAAGCCGATCCGCGGAGGGAACCCTCCATCCGGCACAGATTGCACGTAGCCGTGCCCGCGTAGGGTGGGTCAAGCGCAGATTGCGTAGGGTGGGTAGAGCGAAGCGAAACCCACCATCTCAATGCATGGCACGAAGCCAATGGGTTTCGCTGCGCTCTACCCATCCTGCGAAGCTACAACGCGGCGATCCCCAGCTATCGCCACGCCCAAAACTGTCATCGCCCGCGAAAGCGGGCGATCCAGTATTCCAGAGACAGTGGTGATTGAAACGAGAGGCCGCGGCGTACTGGGTCGCCCGGTCGAGCCGGGCGACGACAGCCAGGTTTGCGGCGAAAGCTCAGCTCAGAGCTGCCCGAGCAGCGTGTCGCCGCCGGAGACTTCGACCTTGCCCGGGGCGGGCTCGAGGTTGAGCTTCTTCACCACGCCGTCCTCGACCAGCATCGAGTAGCGCTTGGAGCGGATGCCGAGGCCGTTGCCGGAAGCGTCGAGCTCCATGCCGATCGCCTTGGCGAAGTCGGCATTGCCGTCGGCGAGGAACACGGCTTCGTCGCGCTGGTCGGTGTCGCGCTTCCAGGCGTTCATCACGAAGGCGTCGTTGACCGAGACGATCGCGATGGTGTCGACGCCCTTGTTCTTCAAGGCGTAGGCGTTGAGGAAGATGCTCGGCAGATGCATCTTGTGGCAGGTGCCGGTGTAGGCGCCGGGCACTGCGAACAGGGCGACCTTCTTGCCCTTGAAGATGTCGTCGGTGGTTTTGACCTGCGGCCCTTCGGCGGTCATGACGCGAAACTTGGTTTCCGGCAGCTTGTCGCCAACATTGATCGTCATCGGTGTTCTCCCTCGGTGAAGCGGAACTCTCTTAAACCCGGCTGCGGAACGGCACAATACGACCTGGCGGAAGAACGGCAATGCCGGAAGCTGGTCACCGTTCCGTCATCAGCCGGAAAACCCGCCGGCGTCGAGAAATGCCTGCTCATCCGCGGTGGTTTGGCGGCCGAGGACGCGGTTACGGTGCGGGAAGCGGCCGAACCGGCGGATGATGTCGGCGTGGTCCTCGGCATATCTGAGGTTGTCGGGATGGCCGCCGCATTGCCGAAACAGCGACACGCAGCGCTGCTGGTCGGCGAGATGCTCCGAATGCTCGAAAGGCAGATAGAGGAATTCGCGCAGCAGCGGATCGATCCGCGCGTCGACGCCGCGGTCGATGGCCCGGCCTGCCACCTCGCGCGCCAGCGGATCGCTGGAAAAGGTCTTGGCGTCGTTGCGAAACAGATTGCGGGGAAACTGGTCGAGCACGATGGTCAGCGCCAGGGCGCCATCGTCGTTCGCCTCCCATGACGACAGCTCGCCGGAAGCCGCCTTCTGCCAGGTCGCGAGGAAGCGGCTGCGGATATCGGCATCGAACGCGTCGTCGCGCTTGTACCAGCGATCACGGCCAGCCTTTAGCCAGAACGTGATGATATCGGCCGGCGTCGCGAGGCGCGCGTCAGTCATGTCCAACGCTCGCCTCGCCGGTCTCTTACGCCGCAGCCTTCTTCTCGTCGCGCAGCTCGCGGCGCAGGATCTTGCCGACATTGGTCTTCGGCAAATCGGTCCTGAACTCGATCTGCTTCGGCACCTTGTAGGCGGTGAGCTGGGTGGCGCTGAATTTGATGATGTCCTCGGCGGTGATGTTCGGGTCCTTCTTGACCACGAAGGCCTTCACCGCCTCGCCGGACTTCGCGTCGGGCACGCCGATCACGGCGCACTCGAGCACGCCCGGATGGCTCGCTAGCACTTCCTCGATCTCGTTGGGATAGACGTTGAAGCCCGAGACCAGGATCATGTCCTTCTTGCGATCAACGATCTTGGTGTATCCCCGCTCGTCCATCACGCCGATGTCGCCGGTGCGGAAATAGCCGTCCGCGGTCATCACGCGCGCGGTCTCGTCGGGCCTGTTCCAGTAACCCGACATCACCTGCGGACCCTTGGCGCAGATCTCGCCGGCCTCGCCGATCGCCAGCTCGTTGCCGTCGTCGTCACGGATCGAGAGCCATGTCGACGGCACGGGTAGGCCGATCGTCCCGGAGAACTCTTCGATCGTCGCTGGATTGCATGTCAGGGTCGGTGAGGTCTCCGACAGGCCATAGCCTTCCGACAGCGCGGTGCCGGTGACTTTCAGCCATTTTTCCGCGACCGGCCTTTGCGTCGCCATGCCGCCGCCGTTGGCGATCTTCAACTTGGAGAAGTCGAGCTTGTCGAAGCCGGGCGTGTTCAGCAAGCCATTGTAGAGCGTGTTGACCGCCGGAAAGAAGCTGACCTGGTACTTCGACAATTCCTTGATGAAGCCGGCCATGTCGCGCGGGTTCGGGATCAGCAGATTGGTGCCGCCAGTTCGCACGCCAAGCAGGTAACACGCGGTCAGTGCGAAGATGTGATAAAGCGGCAGCGCACAGACGATGATCATATTGTCGACATGCGGCGGCTTCTTCAGCGCCGGCTGCAGCCAAGCGTCGTTCTGCAGCACGTTGGCGAGCACGTTCTGGTGGATCAGCGTGGCGCCCTTGGAAACGCCCGTGGTGCCGCCGGTATATTGCAGGAAGGCGACGTCCTGGCGCGTCAGCGTGGGCTTGGTGAGCTTCATGCCGCGACCGGCCGACAGCGCGTCGTTGAACGAGACCGCGCCCGGGATCGACCAGGCCGGCACCATCTTCTTCACCCGGCGTATCACCAGATTGACGATCACGCCCTTAAAGCCGAGCAGGTCGCCCATGCTGCCGACGATCACCTGCTTGACCGCGGTGTTGGGCAGCACCTTCTGCACGGTGGTGGCAAAGTTCTCCAGCACGATGATCGCCTCCGCGCCGGAATCCTTGAGCTGATGCTCGAGCTCGCGCGGGGTGTAGAGCGGATTGACGTTGACCACGGCATAGCCGGCGCGCAGCACGGCGGCGGTCGCAACCGGGTATTGCAGCACGTTCGGCATCATCAGCGCGACCCGCGCACCCTTCTGCAGGCCCTTGCTCTGCAGGTAGGCGCCGAGCGCCGACGACATCTCGTCGAGCTCGCGATAGGTGATCGACTTGTCCATGCAGATGAACGCCTTGCGATCGGCGAACTTCTTGAAGCTCTCTTCCAGCAATTCGACCAGCGATGAATATTGCGTGACGTCGATATCGGCGGGCACGCCGGCCGGATAGTGCTTGAGCCAGATGCGCTCCATGGTGGTCAATCCCCTCTCTCAAAATTGCCTGATGTCCCGAATTGCTTCCGGGTTTCCGGCGCTTTGGCCGGCACTTGGTCGGCTGTTGGCCGCGTTATTTTCGGCAGTATTGAGCAATGCCGCGGTCAATGGCAAGCCGCGCTATCGACGCATCGGGGGAATAGGAGGGCCGGCTGCGCTGTTAGCCGGCCGGCTTGGCGTCGGCCTTCGGCTTGTCGGCCGCCTTCGGCTTTGCCGCCACGGGCTTCGCTGCCGCGGGCTTGGCGGCCGGCTTTGCGGCAGCTGGCTTGTCCGCGGCCGGCTTCGCAGCTGCGGCATCCGGCTTGGCGTTGGCATGACGCGCCGGCTTGGCCGCCGGCTTGTCGGATTTGGCGTCGCCCTTGTCGGCCGCCACATCGGGCTTCTTGGCCGCGACGCGGGTGTGCTTGGCCTTGCCGCGCTTGACCGGCTGCATCTTCTCGGTGTCGGCATCGACCGCGGCGATCAACGCAGCGCCGGTCTTGGTCGGCCCCGTATAAACCACGACCGGCTCGGACGCCGCCGGCGCCTGCGCCAGCATCTCTGACGGTTTCGGCATCGCGGCCTGCAGGCCGGCGGCGAAGAAGCTCACGCCACCTTCGCCGTTGGTGGTCGAGCCTCCGGCGCTGGCGACGGTGTCTTCGCCGTCCTCGTCGCTGGCCGGCCGCTTGTGCTTGCCGCCGCACATCTCCTCGCGCAGGTTCGGCGGCGAGGCATCGATCGGCACCAGATTGTCGACGGTGCCGAGCGAGGGCCGCAGCCACGCCAGCCCGTTATTGGCAAAGCCGCGATCCAGGAGCTGCGCGGCGCGGATCGCGCGCATGCGGCCCGAGGAGGCGCCGAGCACCACGGCGATCAGCCGCTTGCCGTCGCGCGTCGCCGAGGCCACCAGATTGTAGCCGGAGGCGCAGATGAAGCCGGTCTTGAAGCCGTCGGCGCCGGGATAGCGGCCGATCAGCTTGTTGAAGTTCGGCGTGATGCGGCGTCCGAAGCGGATCGACGGGATGTGGACGAAATATTCGTATTCCGGCAGGTCGCGGATGATGGCGCGGGCGAGGATCGCCATGTCGCGCGCCGAGGTGATCTGGCCGTCGGCGGGCAGGCCGTTCGGGTTGACGTAGCTCGTTTGCGTCATGCCGAGCTTTTGCGCGGTCTGGTTCATCATCCCGGCAAAGCCGTCGATCGAGCCGCCGACGCCCTCCGCCAGCACGACGGCCATGTCGTTGGCCGACTTCACCAGCATCATCTTCAGCGCGTTGTCGACGGTGACCTGGGTGCCGGGCCGGAAGCCCATCTTCGAGGGCGACTGCGAGGCCGCGGTCGGCGAGACCGTGAGCAGCGTGTCGAGCGACACCCGGCCGTCCTTGACCGCCTTCAGCGTCACATAGGCCGTCATCAGCTTGCTGATTGACGCCGGATACCACGGCATCGTCGCATTGTCGGCCTGCAGCACCTTGCCGGAATCGGCCTCGACGACCAGCAGCGCCTCGGCTTGCGCCAGCTGCGGCGTTGCGATGGCGAGCATCGCAACAGCCAGAATCCATTTCAACGACGGGCGCAGCGGGCGAGGAAAATGCACGAGTCCGGTTCCGGTCCTTTGAGACCCGCCTTAAAACAAGGAGGTCTTGCGATTGTAGCGTACGGGTTTCAAGCGTGTCCGGCGCCGCGTTGCGGCGATGCAAACCCTATACCAGCTTGCCAGCAGAGAACAGAGGCCGACGGATTATATCGTGGACGAAATCGGCTGAATTTCGGCAGCCGCCTCAATTGGAAAGCCGGAATTATGGTGTCTCGATGCCGGCGCGTGCCTGCTCATGGACCATGAACTGGGCCCGCGCGAGCTCGGCAAAACGCCCGCCTTTCGCCACCAGTTCATCGAAAGTTCCGCTTTCGATCACCCGTCCCTGGTCGAACAGCAGGATGCGGGTGGCGTGGCGGATGGTGGACAGGCGGTGCGCGATCACAAATGTGGTGCGACCCTTCATCACTTCATCGAGAGCAGCATTCACCTTGGCTTCGGTGACGGCGTCGAGCGCGCTGGTCGCCTCGTCGAGGATCAGGATCGGCGGATCCTTCAACAGCGCACGTGCGATCGACAACCGCTGGCGTTCGCCGCCTGACAGCATGCGGCCGCGTTCGCCGGCATGGGTGTCGAATTTCTTGTCGCTGCGCTCGATGAAATCCAGCGCCTGCGCGCGCGCCGCGGCGGTACGCAGTTCCTCATCGGTCGCGTCGGGCTTGCCGACGCGCAGATTGTCGGCGAGCGAGCGGTTGAACAGCAGCGCCTCCTGGAACACCACGCCGATGTTCCGCCGCAGCGCCGTCAGCTTCAGCGCGCGGATGTCCATACCGTCGATCTTGATGATGCCGGATTGCGGATCGAACGCGCGATGCAACAGCGCGATCGCGGTGGATTTGCCGGCACCGGTCGAGCCGACCAGCGCGATGGTCTGGCCGGGCAATGCGGTGAAGGAGAGGTCTTCGATCGCCGGCCGCTTGCCGTCATAGGAGAACGAGACGTTGTTGAACTCGACCAGCCCGGACAGCCGTCCGGGATCGACCGCACCGGGCCGGTCGCGCACCGCCGGCACCGCGTCGAGCACGTCGAAGAATTCCTGCAACCGCGGCGCTTCCATGAACACGTTGTTGATGAAGCTCACCACCTGTTCGAGCTTCTGGATCAGCATGGTGGCGAACGAGACGAACATCACGATCTCGCCGACCGTGGTGAGGCCCTCGTTGTGGAGCGCGATGCCGACGGTGAAGATCGCCAGCACCGTGATGGTGGTCGAGGCGCGGGTGATCACGGTGACCAGCGCCCACCATGACAGCACCGGCATCTGCACCGCGAGCAGCTTGTCGGCGACGTAGCGCAGGCCCTGCACCTCGGAATCGATCCGCACAAAGCTCTGCACCAGCGCGACATTGCCGAGCGCGTCGGAGGCGCGCGCCGAAAGGTCGCTGTAATAGGCCTCGACCTCGCTCTGCATGCCGTAGGTCTTGCGCACCACCAGCGTGGTCAGCACGGTGAACACGACGCAGAGCGCGAACAGCAGGATGGCGAGCCGCCAGTTGATGTAGAGCGCGAGCGGCAGCAGCACGATCAGCGACATGATCGCGGCGAAATGCTCGCGGAAGAAGCCGAGCCAGAGCCGCCACAGCGCATCGGTGCCGTTCAGCATCACCTTCATCAGCCGCCCGGAATGGGTGCCGGAGTGGAAGGTCAGCGGCAGCTGCAGGATGTGCTCGAAATAATCGGTCAGCACGGCCTGGCGCTGGCGGTGCGCCAGCCGGTCGGCCTGCAATGCGACGATCGCGCTGCAGCCGATCGTGAACAGGCCGAACGCCGCCCAGGCGACGAGCAGCGGCCATGCCGAGTTCGTCGCGAACAATCCGGTGACCGGCCGGCCCGACAGCACATCGACGATCTTGCCGAACAGCACCGGCTCGGCGAATTGCGCGCCGGCGAGCAGCATGTTGGCGGCGGCCAGGATCCAGCCGAGCCGCGCCTCCTTGCCGAGCAGTTCAAGGACGCGGGTATAGAGGCGGAGCATGGACATGCCGGCGGGACTCGTAAGCGGTGGACGCCCGGTCAGGCGGGACGCGATTTAATCAGGGTTCGCGAGACAGGGCCAGCGGGCGATGGCCGGCTCCTCGCGTTATTCAATCCCCGTCATTGCGAGGAGCTCGCGACAAAATTGCGAAGCAATTTTGCGCTGGAGCGACGAAGCAATCCCCGTTTCCGCTTGCTCGGTGACAATGGATTGCTTCGCGGAGCCTGTCATCCGGCGGCGCTTCGCGCCGACCGGGTGGCTCGCAATGACGTGGACGGAGTGAGTGCCTAGTTCACCAGCCGGCCGTCGATCGGCGGCAGGAACTGGTCGTCGAAGATGTCGGCGGCGTGCGGCCGCTTCTGGAATTTGAAATCCTCCGCGAGCTGGTCGATCGACCGCTCGAAGCGCGCCGCCTCGATGCCGCCGATGCCGTCGCGCTTCACCTCGCCGGTCAGGATGTTGTCGCGGATGATGGCGCGCAGCCGCTCGAGCTCCAGATCGCGCGAGCCGCCATCCATCCGGCTCACCACCTCGCCGGCGGCGCGCCCCGGGTCCTTGATGGCGAGGTTGGTGCCGCCGATCACCGCGCGCACGAACCCTTTCACCGCATCCGGCTTCGCGGCGGCAAGGCGCGGGCTGACGATGACGGCAAAGCCATAGGCCTCGCAGCCATAGTCGGCGAAGCGCAGCACCGCGAGATCGTCGGCCGGTACGCCGCGATCCCGCAAATTGATCGCCGAGAGATAGGAGAAGCCGGTGACGGCATCGACCTGTCCGGCGGACAGCATCGGCTCGCGCACCGCGGCGCTGATCGTGTTCTGCTTCACGCTCGAGAGCTTGATGCCGTTCTGCTTGGCGACGGCGGGCCAGAACAGGATCGAGAGGTCGCCTTCGGCGACGCCGAGGTTCTTGCCTTCCATATCCGCCAGCGCCTTGATGCCGCGGCTCTTGCGGGCAATGATCGCGTAGGGCGCCTGGTTGAACAGGACCAGCACCGCCTTGACGGGCGCAGCGCCAGGCTTGTCGCGAAAGCGGATCAGCGCGTTGATGTCGACCAGCGCGAAATCGCTCGAGCCGTCGGCGACCCGTGCGATCGCGTCTGCCGAGGTGGTGGCGACGTTGGTGCCGACCGCAAGTGCCTCGGCGCTGAACAGGCCGCCGGTCTGCGCCATCACGAACGGCGCGGCGGCGGCATCAAGTGGACGGTCGAGTGTGAACTGGATGGCGAGCGGCTGGTCGCTGGCGCGGAGCGAGGTGACGGCCGGCCACGCGCCGCCCGCGAGGCCGATCATGCCGGCCAGTATCCAGCGGAGAACGATGGTTCGAGTTACCTGCATCATGACATCCGGGAGGCGAGACAAAGTGCCGCGCCGGTGCGCCTGCTTCATGGCATCGAATGCGCCAGGGCAACGTGCAATTTCAAGCGTTATTTGCAGGCATTTTGCCTCAGCCAAGGTGAACGGCCGATGACTGCCTTGTTTTCGCCTAGGGTTGTTCAGCTTGCATTCGGTTTGGGGAACCTAATCTGGAGGTAGTGGTTAGCTAACCATGGCCCGTCGGGCCGGCTTCCACAAAGGATGACTGCAATGTTTGCGCGAAAAGGTGTTTTTTCGTCCATTGGCCGCGCAGCCACATTGGCAACGGTTGCCGCGGTGGCGCTGTCGGCCGTTGAGCCGACGATGGCGTTCGCAGGCTCTGCTCCGGCGGGCAAGGCGGCCACTGTGACCACATCGCTCGGCACCAGCGGCGCGACCGATATCAGTGCGCGCCGTCGCTACTATGGCGGAGGTGGCGCGGCTGCGGCGGCCGCGTTCGCCGGGATCGTCGGCACGGGTCTGGCGATCGCCGCGGCCCAGAGCCGCCGCGACTATTACGACTCCTACGGCTACGACGCCGGCCCGGGCTATTACGGTGGTGGTCCGGCCTATTACGGCGGCGGCCCGGTCTACTATGGCGGCGGACCGTATGGTTACCAGGGCTATTACGGGGGCCGCTCGCAACTGCCCTATACGCCGTACTGAGACCGCCGGCGGTTCTCAGAACTGTCACAAACGATCAATCCACCGGTCTCAGGCCGGTGGATTTTTTCATGAGCGCCGTTAACACGCTGGCGACGCGTTTCGATTAGGTTCGAAGGATGAGTGATTCGATCGATCGGCTCTACCAGGCGGTGATCGCGGCCAAGGATCTCGATCCGGCAACGTCGCGCACGGCACGGCTGTTCCAGCGCGGCCCGGCCAAGATGGCCAAGAAGCTCGCCGAGGAAGCGATCGAAGTCGTGATCGACGCCGTCGCCGGCAAGTCGGATGCCGTGGTCCGCGAAAGCGCCGACCTGTTCTACAACCTCACCGTTCTCTGGGCGTCGGCCGGCGTCAAGCCGGAGGACGTCTGGCGCGAGATGGAGCGGCGCGAGCGGCTACTCGGGATCGCCGAGAAACTGCCGAAGTCGCCGGTCAAGCTGCCCAAAACCGCGCCCGTCCCGGTGGTTCGGCGCCGAATTGTCGCGCTGGAGAACCGGCTGCGCAAACGGTAGCCGCAAATCGTCCCAAATCAGCCCAATCCCGGCATGGACAAATCCGCTCCATGATGGTTCATCGCGCCCATGTTGAAACGGATTTACGACTGGTGCGTCGAGGCGGCCGACAAGCCCTACGCACTCTGGATTCTCGCGGCCGTCTCGTTCGCTGAGAGCTCCTTCTTCCCGATCCCTCCCGACATCATGCTACTGCCGATGTCGCTGGCGCGGCCGAAGCGGGCGTGGTGGTTTGCGACGGTCTGTACGGTTGCGTCCGTTGCCGGCGGTGTGCTCGGCTACGCGATCGGCGCGCTGCTCTACGACTCGCTCGGGCAGTGGCTGATCCATCTTTACGGCCTGTCCGACAAGGTCGACGCGTTCCGCGCCTCCTATGCCGAATGGGGCGCCGTGATCATCCTGCTGAAGGGGCTGACGCCGATCCCCTACAAGCTCGTGACCATCACCTCGGGCTTTGCCGGCTACAACATCTGGCTGTTCGTCCTGTGCTCGATCGTCGCGCGCGGCGGCCGCTTCTTCTTCGTTGCGGTGCTGCTTAACCGCTATGGCGATGTCATCCGCGCGGAGCTCGAGAAGCGGCTCGGCCTGTGGGTCGCGATCGGCGCGATCGTGCTGGTGCTGGGCTTTGTTGTCGCATTCAAGCTGATCTAACCAAAGTTCTAGCCCTTCGCGTCTTTGTCAGCGGACGGCTTCGGACTACGCTCGCTGCGATGGCTGATGGAATCGACGACCGGTGAATCTCGCGAGACTCAATCCCGCCAGGGCGCGCGTTGCGATGGCGGGCCTTGCGCTGTCGATGGCGCTGCCTGCGATCGACAGAGGATGGGCGCAGACCGCGCCGCCCGCGCTCGGCGTGCAGTCGCAGCAGTCGCAGCCTGTTGAATCCCAGCCGCCACAGATCGAACTGCCTCCGGCGCCGGTCGAGCGCGAGAATCCCGGGCTGATCAACGAAATCGGAAAGCTGTTCGAGAAGTCGAAGTCGGCGCTGCCGCAGCTGAAGAGCCCCGGCGCGACCATCAACGACCTCTCGAACATCGCGCGCCCCTCGACGGTTGTGACCGGACGCGCAGCCTGCGTGGTGGCGTCGAACGGTGCGCCGGATTGCAAGATCGGCGCCGACCGGCTGTGCCAGAGCCAGGGGTTTCGGGAAGGCAAGGGCATCGATACCGACGCCTTCGAGAAACGCTCGCCGCTGGTCTATTTGCCCGGCCACAAGCGTGGCCCGAACGACTGCAAGACCGAAAATTTCGTGACAGGGGCGGTCTGCCAATAGCGCGGGTAAAACCAGGTCTGGGATGCCAGACGCCTACGAAAAATGCTGTGCCTGGATGAGGTTTTGTCATCCATTTCGCAGCGCCGTAACGCAATACTTGACACTGGAAAGATTCTTGTTGGTATGACGGTCAGCATTCGAGACCAACGACCAACCCGAGGATCCGCACCCAATGTCCATGCCTGCTCTGTTCAAGGGCCGCCTGTCTCTTCCCGTGATCGGGGCGCCGCTGTTCATCATCTCCGTGCCCGACCTCGTCATCGCCCAGTGCAAGGCCGGCGTGGTCGGCTCGTTTCCGTCGCTGAATGCGCGCCCGCCGGAACTGCTCGACGAATGGCTGTACCGGATCAAGGAAGAGCTCGCCGCCTATGACAAGGGCCATCCGGAGCGGCCGTCGGCGCCGTTCGCGGTGAACCAGATCGTGCACAAGTCGAACAACCGGCTCGATCACGACATGGCGCTTTGCGAGAAGCACAAGGTGCCGATGATCATCTCCTCGCTCGGCGCGCGCGAGGAGCTCAACCAGGCCGTCCACGGCTGGGGCGGTATCGTCTTCCACGACGTGATCAACCAGAAGTTCGCGCACAAGGCGATCGAGAAGGGCGCCGACGGCCTGATCCTGGTCGCAGCCGGCGCCGGCGGCCATGCCGGCACGATCTCGCCGTTCCCGTTCGTGTCGGAGACGCGGCAGTGGTTCGACGGACCCATTGCGCTGTCGGGCACGATTGCCAACGGCCGCGCCATCCGCGCCGCGCGCATCATCGGCGCCGACTTCGCCTATATCGGCTCCGCCTTCATCGCGACGCAGGAGGCGAACGCGGTCGAGGGCTACAAGAACATGATCACCAATTCGTCCGCCGAGGACATCGTCTATTCCAACTTGTTCACCGGCGTGCACGGCAACTACTTGAAGTCGTCGATTGTCGCGGCCGGCATGGATCCGGAAAACCTGCCGACCTCCGATCCCTCGAAGATGAGCTTCGGCACCGATTCGTCCGGCGAGCGCGCCAAGCCGAAGGCCTGGAAGGAGATCTGGGGCTCGGGCCAGGGCGTCGGCAGCATCTCCAAGGTGGTGCCTGCGGCCGAGCTGATTGCCCGGTTCAGGAAGGAATATGACGAAGCGGTCGATCCGGCGCTCTGATGGAGCCGATCTTTCGCGTTGACGGCGACCGCGTCGTCACCAGTCCCGACGCCGCGGGTCCATGGGACCCGCGGATGCAGCACGGCTCCGCGCCGGCGGCGCTCGTGGTGTGGGCGGCCGAAGCCATCCCCGCGCCGGTGCCGATGCGGATCGCGCGCGTCACGATCGACCTGATGCGTCCGGTGCCGGTGGCGCCGCTGACGGTCGAGAGCGAGATCCTGCGCGACGGCCGCAAGATCCAGCTCTGCGGCGTCAGGCTGCTCGCTGACGGCGTTCTGGTGGTCTCGGCCAGTGTGCTGAAGATCAAGCAGCAGGCGGCCGAGCTGCCGCCCGAGATTGCCGATCTCCCGGTCGATCTTCCGGGGCCCGATCAATGCTCGGCCGAGCCGGGCGACATCAGCAGCCCGTTCGTCAGATGTATCTCGATGCGCGCCGCGCGCGGCCGTTTCGGCCAGATCGGGCCGGGCGCGATCTGGTTTCGCGTCGACCAGCCGCTGATCGCGGGCGCCGCCGTCTCGCAGGCGATGCGCGCGGTGGTCGCCTCGGATTTCTCCAACGGCACCTCGCCGGCGCTCGATTTCAACCAATGGACCTTCATCAACGCCGACCTCACCGTGAGCCTGGCGCGCGAGCCGGTCGGCGATTGGATCCTGCTCGACGGCGAATCCTGGATCGGGCCTGACGGCGCCGGCCTTGCGATGTCGCGGCTCGCCGACCAGCGCGGCTATTTCGGCCGGGCAGTCCAGAGCCTGGTGATCGAGCGGCGCTAGCTAGGACTACGTTTCTCCAACCTCCCCTTGAAAAGGGGAGGTCGCTTTGCTCGTCAGAGTAAAGCGGGTGGGGATCAGCTCTCTCCGCATACGGCATCGCCTGCAGCGATCCCCATCCCGACCTTTCCCCTTTCAGGGGGAAGGAGAGGATCAGCCGCGCCTTAATAGCGCGGGGGGGTCGTTGACCGGCCCGCGGTGTGGGAGCCCTGCCAAGCGGCTGCCCTTGCAGCAAAAATAACCCGGTTTCCCGGGAACGGTTGGCAGCGCCAGCGAGTTTCGCTCCCGTGAGGGGCCCCATGATGCGCATCGATCCCACCGCCGGTATCGTGGCCATGGCCGCCCGGCGGCGGTGTGACGTGGCGCCGGTTCGTGATGAAGCTCGGCAGCCCGAGGGGCGGTCGCGATGAGGCCCGGCCCGTCCTCGGAACGCGCGGTCATCCTTGCCGCAAGCGAGCGGGACGCCGTCAAGACGGCCCATCTGATCAAGGAAGCCGGCTACTACGCCAATATCTGCGGCGACCTCGCCGCTCTCGAGCGCCAGGTCGCAAGCGGGGCGGGGCTTGCCATCATTGCCGATGAGGCGATCCGGAGCGCCGACCTCGCCGGCCTGACGCGCTGGCTGAACGAGCAGCCGTCATGGTCGGATTTCCCGATCGTGCTGATGAGCGAGGGCGGCGGGCCCGAGCGCAATCCCGAGGCGGCGCGGCTCGGCCGCGCGCTCGGCAATGTCACCTTCGTCGAGCGTCCGTTTCATCCGACCACGCTGGTGAGCCTGGTCGCCGCGGCGGTGCGCGGCCGCCGCCGCCAGTATCAGACCCGCCAGATCCTGGAGGATCTGACCGAGAGCGAAGGCCTGTTGCAGACCGCGCTCGATGCCGGCCATCTCGGCGCGCTCGAACTTCATATGCCGGATTTCGAGCTCGAAGCGTCGCCGACCTGCAAGAGATTCTTCGGGCGCAAGCCTGCCGATCCCTTCACCTATCCGGAGCTGCTGGATGCGGTGCATCCCGACGACCGTGCCCGCCGCAGCAAAATCGTCGCGCAGACGCTGCGCACCGGCGCGGATTACCGGATCGAATACCGCAACATCTGGCCCGACGGCACCCAGCACTGGCTCGACGTCCGCGCCCGCGCGGTGCGCCGGCCCGACGGCAGAATCCGCTCGCTGGTCGGGGTCTGCTCCGACATCACCGCGCGCAAGACCGCGGAGATCGAGCGGGAGGCGCTGCTGGCGCAGCTCGCGGCTGAGCGCACCGCGCTGGCCGAACTCACCGCGACGCTGGAGCAGCGGGTCGAGCAGCGCACCGCCGACCTGATGAAGGAGGTCGCCGCGCGCGAGCGGGCGCAGGAGCAGCTCCGCCATTCCCAGAAGATGGAGGCGATCGGCCAGCTCACCGGCGGCGTCGCGCACGACTTCAACAATCTGTTGATGGCGGTGATGGGCAATCTCGACTTGCTGCGCAAGCGGATGCCGGAGGATCCGCGCCTGCGACGGCTGGTCGACGGCGCGCTGCAGGGTGCCGAGCGCGGCGCCTCGCTGACGCAGCGGCTGTTGGCATTCGCGCGGCAGCAGGATCTGCGCGCGGTGCCGGTCGATCTCGGCGCGCTGGTGCGCGACATGAGCAATCTGCTGGAGCGCTCGCTCGGACCGCGCGTCATGCTGCGGCTCGACATTCCCGCCGGCTTGCCGCCGGCCTGTGTCGACACCAACCAGCTCGAACTCGCGGTGCTCAACCTTGCGATCAATGCGCGCGATGCGATGCCGGATGGCGGCACGATCGAGATCAGCCTCGCGGCCTTGCAGGCGAAGAACGATCCGTCGCTGCAGCCGGGCAATTACCTGAAACTGTCGGTGGTCGACGGCGGCACCGGCATGTCGCCGGATGTGCTGAAGCGGGCGATCGAGCCGTTCTTCTCGTCGAAGCCGGTGGGCAAGGGCACCGGGCTCGGGCTGTCGATGGTGCATGGGCTCGCGGTGCAGCTCGGCGGCGCGCTGCAGCTGTCGAGCGCGGTCGGCAAGGGCACCACGGCCGCGCTGGTGCTGCCGGTCGCAACCGCAGCGCCTGAGGCCGAGAGCCCGGCGCCTGCGGCGCAGACCGTCAAGCGCTCGGCGGTGATCCTGCTGGTCGATGACGATCCGTTGATCGCGATGTCCACCATGGAGATGCTGGAGGACCTCGGCCATCGCGTGATCGGCGCCAATTCAGCACCGCACGCGCTCGACATCATCAGGAGCGACCAGGAGATCGACCTGATGATGACCGATCACGTGATGCCCGGCATGACCGGCATCGAGCTCGCCGCGGCCGCGCGCAAGCTGCGGCCGCAGCTTCCCGTCCTGCTCGCCACCGGCTATGCCGAATTGCCCGACGGCATCCAGGTCGACCTGCCGCGGTTGGCCAAGCCCTACCACCAGGATCAACTGCGCGAGCGGCTCGATCAGTTGCTGGGGCAGGGCGCCGGTCAGCACACCGCCGCCACCAGCGCCGACAGTCGCGACACGCCTTCCACGCTCTCTCCGTCACCCTGAGGAGCCGCGCTTGCGCGGCGTCGCGAAGGGCGGCGGCCTGGCTACGTCGCGTGGCTGACAATGTCGAAAACGTGATCTGCGCGCGACCGACTGGGCGGGAAGGATGCGCGCGTGATCGGTGTTGGTCACATCACGTCGAAGAACGCCGAGCACCAGGAGCTGCCCTATGAAGATGCCCACCCGAATAGCGATGTCTGCCGCTCTGGCCGACCTGCAATCGAGCCGACGGTCGATCTCGTATCACGCGGTGGATATCCTGGGCGTCAACATCTTCTACCGCGAGGCGGGGCCCGCCGACGCACCGGTTGTGCTGCTGCTCCACGGCTTTCCATCCTCATCGCGGATGTGGGAGCCGTTACTGCCTCTTCTCGCCGACAAATATCACGTGATTGCCCCTGATTATCCGGGGTTCGGCAACAGCAGCGCGCCGGCGCCGTCCAGCTTCGAATACACCTTCGACAATCTCGCGCGCGTGACGAACGAGTTCACGACAAAGCTCGGGCTCGCGCACTATGTGCTGTTCATGCAGGACTATGGCGGGCCGGTCGGCTTTCGCCTGGCGCTTGCGCACCCCGAACGAGTCCGCGCGATCATTGTCCAGAATGCGGTCGCCCACGAACAGGGATTGGGCCCGCTGTGGGAAGCGCGCAGGAAATTCTGGGCGGATCCGGCGCACGAGCTCGACAAGCTCAAGGCCAACTTCACGTCCTTCGAAGCGACGCGCCAGCGTCATGTCGGAACGAGCCCGCATCCCGAACGCTACGATCCGGATCTGTGGGTCGACGAAGCAGCGTTTTTGTCCCGCCCGGGCCAGGCCGACATCCAGACCACGCTGTTCCTGGATTACCGGACAAACCTGGCCTCCTACCCGCTATGGCAGAAATGGCTTCGCGAGGCGCAGCCGCGAACCCTCGTCGTCTGGGGCAAATACGACCCGTCGTTTACCGTCGCCGGCGCAACCGCCTATGCCGACGATGTGCCGGGAGCCGAGGTACACATCCTGGATGCGGGACATTTCGCGCTCGACGAAGCGACCGACGAGATCGCGACGCTGGTTCGCGGCTTCCTTGCGCGTCTCGACCAGCGCAAGGAGTAACGTGGAATGTGCCGCCGCCGGCGGCCTCTCCCCGTCACCCTGAGGTGCGAGCGGAGCGAGCCTCGAAGGGCGACGGGGCCCGGCTGTCGCCGCGATGGCCTGGGGTGCGAGCCGAAATATCGGGGCCGTGCATCCTTCGAGACGGCCGCTGTGCGGCCTCCTCAGGATGACGGTGATAGGTTTCGTGCGCGCCGCGGTGCTCACCCCACCATGCGGTCGCGGCCGGTCCAGAAGCGGGCCTTCAGCACCTTCTTGTCGACCTTGCCGACGCCGGTCATCGGCAGCTCCTTGACGAACTGGATCTGCTTCGGCGCATGGGCCGAGCCCTTCTTCGCCTTCACCAGGCCGATCAGCTCGTCGGCGTCGGGCACAGCACCCTCGCGCGCCACCACGACGGCGGTGACGGCCTCGCCCCATTTGTCGTCGGGCACGCCGACGACCGCGACCATCGCAACATCAGCGTGCTGCGACAGCACATCCTCGACTTCGCGCGGAAAAATGTTGAAGCCGCCGGAGACGATCATGTCCTTCTTGCGGTCGAGGATGAACATGTAGCCGCGCTCATCCATGCGCGCGATGTCGCCGGTGTGCAGCCAGCCGCTCTTCAGCGTCTCGGCGGTGATGTCGGGCCGCTTCCAGTATTCGGCCATCACATGCGTGGCGCGCACGCAGATCTCGCCCGCCTCGCCAGTCGCGACCTCCTGGTCGTCCTGATCGAGGATCTTGACCTGGCAGGCGGCGATCGGGAAGCCGCAGGACAGGAACAGCTCCGGCGTCTTTGGATCATGATCCGCCTTGCGCAGCACCGAGACCGGATAGCATTCGGTCTGGCCGTAGAGCTGCGAGAACACCGGGCCGATCCGCTCGATGCCCTCGACCAGCCGGCTCGGCGACATCGCGGACGCGCCGTAGAGCAGGAGCTCGAGCGAGGAGAGGTCGGTCTTGTCGAGCGCGGGATGATCCAGCATCACATAGATCATGGTCGGCACGAACAGCGTGAAGTTGATCTTCTCGCGCGCGATGGTTTTGAACACGGCCTCCGGATCGAAGCCCTTGAGCATGTGCACGGTGCCGCCGCGCATCAGCGTCGGCAGCACCTTCGTGCCGGCGACATGGCTGATCGGCGCCACCGTCAGATAGCGCGGCGTTTCCGGAATCTCGAAGTCGGCGAGGATGGCGGCGGCGAAGCCGCCATATTCGCGGTGACGGCGCAGCGCGCCCTTGGATTTGCCTGTCGTGCCGCCGGTGTAGTTCAGGGTCGAGATGTCGTCCGCACCAGCGAAGTTCTTCGGGCTCGCGCTGCCCGCGGCGTCGACCGCCTGCAGCAGGTCGGCGCCGTAATCTGCCGGGCCGAGCGTGAACACGGTCTTCAGCCCGGGCGCTTTGGTCGCGAGCTCGCCGCCGCGATCGCGAAACGTGATGCCGTCGACGATCAGCATCTCGGCCTCGGAATCCTCGATCTGGAACAGCTGGTCGTCGAGCGAGCCGAGCGGATGCAGCCAGGTGATCGCGAGCCGCGACAATTGCGCGGCGACGCCGGCGCACCAGGTGTCGGCGCGGTTGGCGGTGAGAAAGGCGACGCGGGTGCCCGGCGCAAAGCCGAACCGCATGAACACGCTCTGCATCCGTCCGATCAGGTCGGTCGCGCCCTGATAGCTGAGCGAGCCGCCCGGCCAGGCGAAGGCCGTGCGCGACGGATAGCGTGCCAGCGCCCGCAAGGTCTGCTCGCACACCGCCGGAAATGCATAGAGCGGATTGCTCATCTTGTTCTTCCTCCCGCCTTTGTCTTTGGCTTCTCTCGTGCCAATGTTGCGGGCAACGCTAACACAAGGCTGCAGGGAAGAAACAACTTGTCCGCTGATCTTCTTGCGCGTTTTCGCGATCGCCTTCGGCTGCCGCTGATCGCGGCGCCGATGTTTCTGGTGTCGGGCGTCGAGTTGGTGGTAGCGGCCTGCCGCAACGGCGTGATCGGCTCGTTTCCGACTGTGAATTGCCGTGAGACGGAACAGCTCGATGCCTGGCTCGGCGACATCGAGCGCCGCCTGCGGGCGCATGCCGATGCGAGCGGCAAGGCGGCGGCACCGATCTGTCCGAACCTGATCGTGCACCGCTCCAATGCGCGGCTCCAGCAGGATCTCGCCGTGCTGCTGCGGCACAAGGTCGAGCTCGTGATCACCTCGGTCGGTTCGCCCGCACCGGTGCTCGCGCCGTTGCACGATGCCGGCGCGCTGGTGTTCGCCGATGTCGCCTCGATCCGCCATGCCGAGCGCGCGGCCGCCGCCGGCGCCGACGGGCTGGTGCTGCTCACCGCGGGCGCCGGCGGGCAGACCGGCTGGCTCAATCCGTTCGCGTTCGTGCGTGCGGTGCGCGGTTTCTTCGACGGCCCGATCGTGCTCGCCGGCGGCATCGGCGACGGCCACGCCCTGCGCGCCGCGCAGGCGCTCGGCTGCGATCTCGCCTATATGGGCACCAAGTTCATCGCGACACGCGAGAGCATGGCTGACGCGAGGTACAAGCAGATGCTGGTCGACAGCTCTGCCGACGACATCCTGCTGACGACGGCGTTCACGGGCCTGCAGACCAACATGCTGCGGCCCTCGATCGAGGCCGCCGGTCTCGATCCCGACGATCTGCCGGCGCGCGGCGCGATCGACATTGGCAAGGACATCGATATCGGCGCCCGCGAAAGCCGCCCGAAACGCTGGCGCGACATCTGGAGCGGCGGTCATTCCACTTCGGGGGTGACTGGGGTGCTTGGCGTCGACGATCTCGTGGCGCAGACGGTTGCGGAGTACGAGGCGGCGAGCGCGCGGGTGCGGCTCGCCTGATACCAGACCCAGCTGTCGCTCAAGTCCCGCCTGTCCGCTTAACGCGGCATTAACCATGCCAGTCCCAACAATGGCGCCATGGGACGGTCTGCCGCCACGGCCGGCCGCCCGGCAGTTGTGGGAATGCGACATGGCTTTTGAGGCGCTTTTCGCCAAGGATCTGGCCAAGGATCTGGACAAGACCCCGGCATCGCTCGACGAGCTCCGGACCCGGGTCTTCTACGCCCTGCAGCGGCATCCGCTGTGCCGTCAGGTCGAATTCGACATCGTCAGCACGCCGCGGACCCGGCGCACCAACTGGACGGTCAGCCTGCACTCGGTCCAGCCGGGGGCGCTGTGGACCGCCCACGAGATCGTCGCCGACATCCAGGAAGCCTATGAGCTCGCCGCCGCGGCCTAATTTTCGGGCCGTTTCGGGACAATTTCACCTATTTGGCGTCGTCATGGCACGGTAACGCCGCATTTGGCGGTCAGCCTGCGGTGATACTGGCAGGGAATGGAGTAATTTTTGACCAGAGCCATCACCCTCGCCGCGCTGACATGTTTCCTCCTTGCCGGCGCTGCGATCACAGCCATTTTGGGCCGCGACAGCCTGCCGGCGGCGCAGGCTGACATCGGCCCGGTCGCCAACCGCGCCAGCAAGCAGGACAAGCTCGCGGTCACGACGCTTGCCACTGCCGCCTTTGAGGCGCCCCAGCCGACTGTGCCTCCCGCCAATCCGTCGCCGCTCCTGCTGCGGGCGCAGGCCGCGATCCCGGGCGCGACCGACACCGTGCGCCAGGCCTATGCCTCCGCCGAGCCCACCGATATCGGCCTGCCGAAGCTCACCGACCCGGTCGATGCCGGCCTGCCGAAGGCCGCCGAGCCCGGGGCATTGCCGACGGCTCCCGCGCCGCCGAAGCCCAAGGCCGCCGCCAAGCCGGCGCCGCAGAAGAGCTACGCGCTGCTCAGCGACGCGCAGATCGCCGGCATCAAGGACCGGCTCAAGCTGTCGTCGTCGCAGGAATCATACTGGCCGGCGGTCGAGACAGCGCTGCGTGCCGTCGCGCGCAAGATCCACGCCAAGCGTCAGGGTGATCCTGCGGCGGGCACTATGCCGATCGATCCCGACTCCGAGGAAGTTCAGCAGCTGAAATCGGCGGCGATGCCGCTGCTGTTCCAGCTCCGCGAGGACCAGAAGAACGAGGTCCGTTCGCTGGCCCGCCTGATCGGGCTCGAACGAGTCGCGGCGATGATCTGAGTGCCGGGTCCGGTCGAGCCGGACCTTTGCTCTCGCTTGGCTGGGTTACATCGGCCGCAGCTTCTCGACCCTGCCCTGGGTTTCGACAAGCAGCTGTTTCATGAAGTCCTTGTTGCGCTTCAGCCAAGGCTCCAGCGTCTGCCTGATGTCGCCTGGCGATCTCTTCTCGACGGCCTGCGCGAGCCTGGTCTGAAACGTCCCCCAATCCTTGAACATCTCCTTCAGCAGCGCATCGTCGGAGATGTTGATCGCCGATTTGATGTCGCCGACGGTCTCCAACTCGCGCATATTGCTCTGCCGCAGGATCGAATCCAGATTCTCCAGGCATTCGTGGTAGCGCTCGAGCAGATCGTCCCATCGTTTGGCGTTGACGTCATCGTCCATGCCCTCGACCGCGTTGTACAAGGGTTCGAGAAATGACCAGCGGAAGCGCCTTGCCAGCCGCAGCAGGATTGACAGGAAGACGATGTCCTTTGGCATGTTCTGCGCGACCATCAGGCGGGGATCCTCGCTGAAGGGCGGCATCGGGACGAAGATGAGGACGACCGAGAATGGCGTGTTGTCGAGATATTCGAGCCGGGCAATGACCGGCTGAAAAAGCTTCAGGTCGCGGAATATCGGGCTCAGCACCTGTTCGCGGCTGCGGCGGCTTGCGATATCGACGTCGGCGAACGAGTTCGCGATATAGTTGGTCAGTTCGTCGAGCCAGGCACCGCTGTCGCAGCGGTTTTGCGCGCGGAGCAGGTCCTCCCAGTCGAGCTCCGCCGTATCGGGACCGGACAGCAGCGTGACAGTGGCGGCATCCGCCTCCAGCCTGGCATCCTTCAGGAATCCGCGCGCGCGGTCCGCAGGGGCGAGCGGCGCCAGCGAATCGGCCTTTTGCCGGAATGACAGCTCGTCGCTGAACACGATGCGCAGCCTGAGCCGAAACAGCTCTTCCGGACGGGTGATCTGCATGAATTGCGCGTGAATGTCCTTCGCCGCATCGTTGAATTCGCGGGCGTGGTTGGCATTCAGTCGCGGCCGGAGCGGGACGTTACCGAAGGTCGGTTTCACGAACAGATCCTCGAGAAACCGCCGCACATCGTCTTCGCCGATGCCGTAGAACTCGTTCTCCGCCAGCATCGGGAACGAAGGCGAACTATCGACCGAGAACCACAGCACTTTCGACATCAGCTTCAGCGCGCGCTTGTAGCCGTCGAACTGCGAAATCTCCGACGCGCACCAGGTCCAATTGTGCTCGGCATTGGTGTGGATGAAAATCAGGCAATCGGCCCTGGCCGTGTTGTCGATCATCCATTGGCGCCACTCCGAGCCCCCGGGGATTTCCTCGCACACATAGCACTCCACCGGACGCTGGCGGTCGAGGCTGCTGAGATATTCGAGCCGCGCCTTGAGCAGGCGCGCGAGATATCTGTCTTCGGCGCGATGGCTGAGAAAGACCGAAAAATCATCCGGCATGGCAAAACCCTATCCGCATGAATGTTATGCGACGGCTGGCCGCATCTTCGTCGGCCAAATTCCGTGGCTCGCCGCGGACGGAATGATATCCCGTCTTTCAAATCCGCGATCGCCGGGCAAGAAAAAGAAAAACCGTCTGCCAGTGAAATATCTCACTATACCTTAGGGTGTATCGCGTGCAAGCTGACTGCCGCGGAGAGCCGGCGCGCGAAATTGTCCGGCTCCGGCATCGAATGACTAAAATTGTAAGCAAGCCGATGCGCCGGTTGGGCGCGTTGCTTCATTTCATGACGTCATGGTTCCGCGGGGGCAATTATGCCGAAGACCAAGCAGCAGCATCTCGATCGCGACGCCGGACCGAAGCGGATCCTGGCTCTCGATGGCGGCGGCATTCGCGGCATCCTGACGCTCGAATATCTCGCCGCGGTCGAAGCGATGTTGCGCAGGCGGTACGGCAAGGACGATCTCCTGCTTTGCGACTATTTCGATCTGATCGGCGGCACCTCGACGGGATCGATCATCGCGGCCGGACTGGCCTGCGGCATGACGATCGACGCCTTGAAGAAGCTTTATCGCGGGATCGGCACCGACATCTTTCAGGGTTCGTTCTGGCGGCGCGGGCTGCTGGCGCCGAAATTCAAGGCCGACGCCTTGCAGCGCGCGCTCGACGCTCAGCTCGGCGCCGACACGGCGCTCGGCGGCGATCACATCCGCGCCGGGTTGATGATCATGACCAAGCGGCTCGATACCGGCAGTCCCTGGCCGCTGCATAACCATCCGGACGCGCCCTACGCAAAGCAGGACGGCGCGTTGCGGCTGACCGAGGTGGTTCGCGCCAGCACCGCGGCGCCAACCTATTTCGAACCGCAGAAGATCACGATCTCGGCGCGCGACGGCAGCACGGTCAGCGGCGCCTTCGTCGACGGCGGCGTCAGCCCGTTCAACGATCCGGCCCTGCAACTCCTGATGCTCGCGGCACTCCATGGCCATGGCTTTCGCTGGCACACCGGCAAGGACAATCTCCTGCTGATCTCGGCCGGTACGGGCGTGTTCAAATCGACGTTCTCGACGGATGAGATCGTCCACATGCCGGCGGCTGAGCAGGGCGTGCGGTCGCTGCAATCGCTCATGGACGATTGCGGGCGGCATAATCACGGCATGCTGCAATGGCTGACGAACTGCCTGACGCCGTGGATGATCGATCGCGCGGTGGAAGACATGGTGGCCGACAGCCAGAGCGGGCCGCAACTCGCGACCTATGCGCGCTACAACGTACTGCTGGAAACCGACTGGTTGAGGAAGACGGTCGCCATCGACCGGACGCCGGACGCGCTGGTGAAGATCGCGGCGATGGACAACCCGAACAACATGGACGAGCTCGCCGACATCGGACGACTCGCAGCAATCAGGCAGGTCAAGCCGGATCACTTCCCGCCGGCCTTCGATATCAAATGATGCCGCGCGGAGCAGCTTCTCAACACGCAAATCCCAGTTTCGACAAGCAATTCGCCTTCAGCTAAGTTCGCCACCGAGACACGATGATCCAATCATTTAGTCGAGGTGTCGCGATGACCACAGAGCCGGATGCCAGATCACCGAACAAGGTGGTTCTCTTCAGCGGTCACATGATCGATGCGCCAGATCGAAAAACGCCCCGCTTTCCGCCGGACAAGGAGCCGGCAGCCGCCGCTGCGATCGCCGATGCGCTTTTGCGGATCGGTGCGGCCGAAGGCGATCTTGCCATCTGCGGCGGCGCTTGCGGCGGTGACCTGCTGTTTGCGGAAGCGGCTCTGGCGCGGGGCATGCGGCTTGAGATCTATATTCCGTTCGACGAGCCGACCTTCCTTGCCGGTTCGGTGGATTTCGCCAGCGGCAATTGGCGCGCGCGCTATTTCGCGGCCAAATCGCGCGCGACGCTCCACGTCATGCCCGACGAATTGGGGCCAATGCCGGCCGGCGAGAACGCCTATGAGCGCGACAATCAATGGATGCTGGAGCGGGCCGCGCGATATGGCGGCGAAAGGATCGCCTTCATCTGCCTGTGGAACGGCGAGGGCGGTGATGGTCCTGGCGGCGCGAAGCACCTGATGGAGGAAGCGGGGCGCCGGACGACGTGGATTTACTGGCTGGATACACGAAAATTATGGGACTGAAGGATTTGCAAGATGCCGTCGTGTTTCATGATCATGCCTTACGGCCGCAAGGCGACCCAGGCTGACCCCAAGCTTGGCCCGGCCGAGATCGATTTCAATGCGCTTTGGGATCGTGCATATGTTCCGGCCATCAAGGCGCTGGGCTATGAGCCGGTGCGGGCCGATCAGGACACCAGCGCGTTGATCGTCAGCGAGATGCTAGAACGAATCTACTTCGCCGATCTCGTGCTGGCCGACATGACGATCCCGAATGGCAACGTCTATTACGAGGTCGGCATTCGCCACGCGTCGCAGAAGACGGGATGCGTCCTGCTCGCGGCCGACTGGTCCAAGCAATTGTTCGATGTCGTCCAGCTGCGGACCGTCCGCTACCCGCTGCCCGAAGGAGAGATCACGGCGGCAACCGCCGCCGCCATGCAGGCCGCGATCAAGGAGCCGATCAGGGCGCTTTCCGACGGGATTTCGCCGATGCACCAGTCGATCCCGGGCTATCCCGACAAGGTGGATCCACGCAAGGCGACCGTGATGCGAGGTCAACTCGCGGAGCAAGCCGCGTTCCAGACCAAGATACGCGCGGTCCGCGCTGCGCCTGCGGCCGAGCGTATGAAGCGCGCCCAGGCGTTGATCGCAGCTGAGGGCAATCCACCCGCGACCTATGCGAAGGCGCTCGCCCTGCTGTTGCTACTGCGCGACTGCGTCGACACCACTGCCGATTGGAACGTCGTGCTGGATTACATCAAGAATCTTCCCGACCGTTTCGCGAACGAGCCTGAGGTCCAGGAAAACCGCGCTTTCGCCGCTGCCCAGGTCGGTAACGAGATCGAGGCTATTGCCGAGATCGAAACGCTGATTGACCTGGCGGGACCGACACCGGAACGTCTGGGCCTGATGGGTGGCCGCTACAAGCGCCTCGCCAGAGCCACAGCGGCCTCCGCCGCAGAGCGCAATCAGTCGCTCGTGAAGGCGATCGGCTGTTATGAACGGGGTATGGAGCTTGATCTCAACGCCTATTATTGCTCCGGCAATCTGCCGCGTCTCTATCGCACGCGTGGGAGTGCAGGTGACGAGGAGCGCGCGCAGTCGACACTTCGGCTGGTGATCGCCTCTTGCGAGCGGGCCCGGCGGATGCAGATCGCGGACGAATGGCTGCGCCCGACGCTGCTTGCCGCGGCTTTCGACCTCGGCGAGCCCGACAAGGCTGACGAACTTGCTGATGCCGTGATTGCCGAAGGTCAGGCCAGATGGAAGGTGAGCGCCATGCTGAGTGATCTCGAAAACACCGTTTCGCATGTCGATGACCCCGCAAGGCGCGCGCGATTGTCTGCGATCATCGACAAGATCAAGACGGCCTGACCGCCGCGCCATCTCGGCGGCATGGTGACGACTGCTCTGTGAAGCATGGTGCCGGCACGGTCGGCACATGACCGCCGCGAGCCACCAGGCTCGCGCGCTGTGATCACGGCGGAGGCATAGGGCTCATTGCCACTGCATTTGCTATTTTCAAAGGCGGTAAAGATCGATGGTTGCGACCCCGGCGATTGATCAAAAACAGCTCGGCGTCTTCATCTCATATTCGCGCAAGGATGTCGATTTTGCGCAGAAGATCGTCGCCGCGCTGGAAGCGCGCGGATTGACACCGCGGATCGACACCCGCGATCTGCCAAAGCTTGAAGATTGGCGGCGGGAGTTGCTGGGCTTTATTCGTGAAGCCGACGCGGTCGTTTTCATCGTCAGCCCAAACTCGATTCTGTCGCCGGTTTGCGCGTGGGAGGTCGAGCAGGTCGCCGCGCTCAACAAGCGCCTGGCTCCGATTGTTCTCGAACGGGTATCCGACGACCGCATTCCCGAAGCCATCGCCAGGATCAACTACCTGTTCTTCGACAAGGCAGACGATTTCGATGCACGGGTCGACGAGCTCGCGCACGCTTTGCAGACGGACCTTGTCTGGCTCAAGGAGCACACGCGGGTCGGCGAACTGGCTCGCCGCTGGGACGAGCGAAACCGGCCGGGCGGCCTGACCCTGCGGGGGCAAGAACTGCAGAGCGTGGAACATTGGATCGCCTCGAGGCCGCGTGGGGCGCCCGAGCCGACGGCTCTTCACAAGAGCTTTGTCGCCGAGAGCCGGCGTGCTGCCACGCGCCGGCTGCGCCTGACGGTCGCTGCGTCGCTCGCCGTCGGTGTGCTCGCGTTGGGTTTGGCGGCCTTTGCGGTGACCCAGCGGCAATTGGCGGAAGCCAGCCGGTCGAATGCCGTCCGGACCCTCGCCACCTCCGACTTCCGCCAGGGAACGTCGCTGTTGGAAAACAACGACACAACGTCGGAAGGGATGGCGTTGCTGTCGCGGTCCGTCAGGGAAGGACAGGACAAGCGCGCCCTTGCAAGACTGTGGACGCTGCTTCAGCAGCGGCGCTTCTGGCTGCCGGCGCAGCCTGACGGCACGGCGGCCGTTGCCGCCGGTCCCGTGCAATCGGACGCAATCCCGGACGCAATCAAGAAAAGGTACAAGAGCGTTACGGTCAACGGGACCTCGGCACAGGTCAAGTTCATCTCCGTGAGCGGCGACGGCAAACGAATATTCACCGCAATCGGCGACAACGTCGAAGCGACCGATGCCCAATATCGGATCTGGCGCAGTGACGGAACACCTGTCACACCCTGGATCAAGCCGCCATACAACGGAATAAGTTACGTCGCTTCACTCAGAGGCTACCTGTCGTTGGACGGAAATCTCTTGGCTCTGGAAGTCACTGGGTGGAGAGAGAGTGCCTACCTGCAAATCATCGACCTGAAGACCAATCAGCAAATTGGCTCCGACGTGAGAGCGACCGGACGACTCCCGAACAGTCAAAACGTCCAGTTCTCACGGGTGCAGTTTCTGCCTGAGCCGGCTCACGCCGGCGCCGATTCCAGCATGCTGCTGTTCACGGTGTCCGAGAAGGGAGACGCCGTCATATTCCGGGTGGATCCGTCTGGCATCGACATGATTGCGAAGAGCGAACATGCCGCGCCAATCGTCTTCGCCGAGCTGGACGCCGCACACGAATGGCTCATGACGTCGAGTTCCGACGGGATACTGCGCGTCACCCGTCTGGCCGGCGGCGCTGGTGGGGAGCTGATTGGCAATGTGCTGCATCTCGCGAGCGCTGCGACGTCGATCAACCGAGTAGGCAACGATCGAATTGTCGTAACTCTCGGTCCCGGCAACTCCCCCTTCTTTGCATTGAGCTCGGTCGTGAAAATGCCTTTGGCGGGCCCGGTCGTCAGCGAGCAGGTATCCACCGGATGCAAGCGATGGGATGACGACGTTCTTTACGCCATGGACGCTCCGGCCGACGGGAAGCTGCGCACATCGAAAGGTGAATTGTCTCGGCCCGAACCGCGACAGCTCGCTGTCGTGAGGGATGGGGTGCAAGTCGCCGTGTCGCCGGTCTTTTCCAACGAAGTCATCCTGGTGTGTCTTGGCGAGGGCGGAGATAGCCTTGCGGTTACGACAAGCGATTTTGTCACCGAAGTATGGACGACCGACTTTTCGCGGCGCCTTGGTCTGCCGATCGTGGAACGGCGCTTGTTCGGCCAGGGAACCACGCCTCAGTCGACGAAGCGCGTGTTTGTCCCGCGCGACAACCGGCGCGCGTTGATCGCAAGTTCGCTTTGGGATCCGCCGAACGTGGACCTTCAATGGTACAGCCTTTGGGATTTGGAAACGGGCTTGCCCCTCATGGATCGCACACTCTTCGAAAATACCATGAGTGACGATGAAGTGGAGCGCGCAATGATCGATCCGGACGCCAAATACGTTGCCTTCACGGGCCACTCAAACAAACGATTTGTTGCCCTCGCCTCACTGGATCTGACCCCGCCTGAAACGGTGAGCGGCTGGCTCCCCGATCTGGTCGAGGCGCTGGGAGGCCTCGCGATCAACACTGAGGGCGCGTTCGAACCGGTGCCTGATCGGCCGGGGAAAATGAGGCAGGGGTTCGAGAGTATCCGCCAGTTCGCGCCAGGCGTTGATCCCGGCTCCAGGCCGGGACCTCCATCAGGCCGCAGCGAGGCCGGTCCAGCACCAAACGTCACCTCTTCGCCGGTACCTCCGGTCGCTCGGGTCCAGCCTGATCCCGGGCCAATCGTTGCGTCTCCGTCGCCGATAAACTCCTACGATCCCGTCGGCACGGTCAGAGCGTTCTATCTTGCGCTGTCGCGAGCCGACGGCGATTTGGCGCAGACGTTTGTTATTCCTGAAAAGCGGGGCGGTGGTCCGTTCAATCCGACCAGCATTCGGCAATTCTATTCGAACCTGCCATCGCCGATGGAAACGCTCAGCGTCGAGCTTGCAAGCAACGATGTGGTGAACGTGAAGTATCGCTTTGTGCGGCCAAATGGCAGCGAGTGCCGCGGCAACGCCGCGGTAACCACTACCTTCAGCGGCGGCAAGACCCTCATTCGCGGTATTGCCGCAAATTGTTAGCGCAGGCAGCGCGGTTTGATGGCGCCCCTGGCCGCAATCAAACCAGCACTCCTTGAACTCAAGTCGAGCGCGTCGGCCAGTTCCGCAACGGGCATTGCCTGACCGCGCGCTTCGCCCGCCTCCGCCTCAGCCAAGCCGCATCGACAGCTCGACGTCCTCGCCGAACGGCACCGACAGGTAGCCGCTTGCCGGGGAGCGCACGCGCGCCAGATAGTCGAGGCTGAAGTCGGCGTTGTCGGCGACCACGAAGGCGCCCGGCTTGAGGCGGTGCTCCACGAGATCGAGGATCTCGGGGTAGAGCGCCTTGGCGCCGTCGAGCAGCACGAGGTCGATCGTATCGGGCAGATCGGTGCGCAACGTCCGGAGCGCGTCGCCCTCGCGGATCTCGACTAGGTCGTAGAGGCCGCCGGCGACGAGATTGTCCCTGGCGCGCACCACCTTGGACGATTCGAACTCGCTGGTGATCAGGCGGCCGCCGCCATTGTCGCGCAGCGCGGCGGCAAGATGCAGCGTCGAGATGCCGAACGAGGTGCCGAACTCGACGATGCTGCGCGCGCCGCTGCCGCGCGCCAGCATGTAGAGCAGCGTGCCGGTCTCGCGCGAGACCGCGAGCGGCACGTTGCTCAGGCGGCCGTAGAGCGCGCGATAGTCGGTCTTGCTCCGCAACAGGCGCGTCTGCTCCTCGTCGGTGAGGTCAGCCACCGCGAGCTGGGTTTCTTCCCGCGCGGCGGAAGCCTGCTCGAACAGGCGATCGAGCAGGCCCGCGAGCTCAGGTGAAATGAGGGTGGTCATATCCGGTCTCCGGTCTGAAAGCGGCGCGTCCTTGCGCTCCGTCAGAAATACGAATAATTATTCGCATTCGCTAATCGCATTCCAGATGAAGTCCATGACCGAGCGCCGAAGTTCTTCAATTTCCTCGCGAAAACAGCCGCAACAGGCCCGCTCGTCCGAGCTCGTCGCGGCGATTCTCGATGCCGCTGTTCAGGTTTTGACCAAGGAGGGCGCGCAGCGTTTCACCACGGCGCGGGTGGCCGAGAGGGCCGGCGTCAGCGTCGGCTCGCTGTACCAGTATTTTCCGAACAAGGCGGCGATCCTGTTCCGGCTGCAGAGCGACGAGTGGCGACAGACCACGACCCTGCTGCGCGACATCCTCGAGGACGCAAAACGGCCGCCACTCGACCGGCTGCGCACGTTGGTGCACGCCTTCGTCCGCTCGGAATGCGAGGAGGCCGCGGTGCGCGTCGCGCTTGGTGACGCCGCGCCGCTCTATCGCGATGCGCCGGAAGCGCGCGAGGCGCGGACGTCGGGCGAGCGCATCGTCGAGACTTTCATGCGCACGGCCTTGCCGAAGGCGTCCGACGCGGTGCGCGCGATGGCCGGCGATCTGATCGCGACGACGCTGAGCACGGTCGGCAAGGATTTTTCGGAAAGCCCGCGAACGCAGGCGGAGATCGAGACCTACGCCGACGCCATGGCCGACATGTTCTGCGCGTATCTGAGGCGCCTTGGACGACGTTGAGGCGTCTGCAAATCGCGCCGCGGCCGCGCCACGCGTAGCCCGACAGGCGAAGCGTGGTGCCCAACCTATGTCCTTCGCAGCTGTCCTTCAAACCGCCGTTTTAGCGGCCTATCGATAATTCCCGCCGGACGTCGTGTCACGGGTGAAACACCTCATAAGCGGAGTTCCGCTTCGCAGTTAACCTGGCGCGCAGCGCGGCGTCAGATCGCGGCAAATATTCTTCCTCGATCTCGGCCGGGTATGTTAGGCAACGGTTCGTTGGTCGGTCGTCCCTATGAGGAAGGTCACTGACGCCTTGCGGGCTGGCTCGAGGCGTGTCGCAACGTGCAGCCCCAATCGCTGGCAGATGATGTCCGACGGAGATTTTCAGATGAAGTTTATTCCCCTCACGGCGTTTCTCATCCTTGCCTGCCAGGTTATTGCTTGCCACGGCGCTGCGGCTCAAACGTCCGGATGCTCGGCGATCAGCAATTCCAATGACCGGCTGGCCTGCTATGACAAGGCTGCCGCGATCACGGGTGGAAGTCCGGACAAGGGCAAGACCGCCTTATCGGATCCGTCGGCCAAGCGTGGCAGCGTCGTCGAGATGCTTGCTGATGAAAATGCAAAGCTGAACGCCAAGCTCAAGACCATCTGCCGCGGCTGCTGACACTGCCCAATGGCAAGTGATCTGATCGCGATGACGCTGGGCGCGGCCGGCAGGAGCTGAGCCGCCGGCGCAATTGCTCCGAGAGCATGATCTCGGTACCGCTTCACGCCGAACTCGGCTATCAGGAGCGCCCGACGGAGGTCACGCCGCGATCCGAGAAGAGGGCCAGTTCGCTGGCAGGCAACCGTGAAGCTCGAACAACGTCTGCACGAACTCAACATCGAGCTGCCGATGTCGGCGGCGGCCGGCGGCGCCTATGCACCGGTGGTGGTCCACGGCGACACCATCTATGTCAGCGGCCAGCTTCCGCGCGATGGTGACAAGGTGCATGTCGTCGGCCAGGTCGGCCGCGATGTCACCTTGGAAGACGCCAAGCGAGGTGCACGGCTGGCGCTGATCCGCGGACTGGCCGCGATCAAGGCGCATCTGGGCTCGCTCGACAATATCACGCAGATCTTGAAGCTCACCGTGTTCGTGCACAGCGCCGCGGATTTCAGCGGTCAGACGGCAGTCGCCGACGGCGCATCGGAACTCATCATGGAGCTGTTCGGTCCCGAGCGCGGACTGCACACCAGGACGAGCGTCGGCGTCGCGCAGCTTCCACGCAACGCAGCGATCGAGGTCGAGTTGATCGCAGCGCTGGCGCGCTAGAGCGTTTTCGAGCGAAGTGGACACCGGTTCGCGTGAAGAAAACGCGTCAATACAACAAGCCAGAGCTTCGGTTCTGATTCAATCAGAACCGAAGCTCTAGCCTAAGCCGCTTGGTCGCGACACGCGCGGCAACAGTCAAACGATCAGAGGCCGCCTCGGTTGGCGGCCTCTTTCATTTCAATGTCGTCAACGTCATTCTGTTCTTTCAAGGACGCAACCCTTGTCGCGAACCACGGCCGACATCGTCGACTAATGATCAGCCCGTGGGATTGCGGGTTCGTTGTAGTGATATGCTCTCGACAAGGCGTATATACCCACCGTCACAATGACGAGTAGCAACAGGGCAGAGCCCAATATCGCGATCCTGTCTCTCTTGCTCACGACAGCCCCAAGACCTTTGCCGAGTCCCACGGCGCCTATGATATCCAATGAATTTTAGCACTGGAAGCGGTGCCTAACATCAGGGCGCTTACCGCTACGCTTTTTCTAAAGATCGGCTTAGGTTCTCTGACAACAAAAAATTGGCCCGGCGTGGTGCCGAGCCAAAGGTTACGGGGGCATCCGTACCGCAGTCAGAATGAAACCTGGATTCCCGTCGATACCGCACTCAGCGTCTGCCCCGGCATCGGCCCGCCGGTCTGAGTTCGCGGCGAAAGGTCCGGCGCGCCGTGCCCCTCGCCAGCTCCCAGACCGTAATGGGCGCCTGGGCCCTGCGTGAGGTGGGCCGCTACGAGATTAAAGACTGGTGTGCTCGTTCCAGTGATATTTTGCTCCGACCGAGTACATGTTGGCGCGGTCGTCTAGGCCAGGAAATTTCGGGCTCCCGGGGGTCTGGCCTGCGTGCGCATACCCCGCCATCAGATCGATCCCAAAACCGATGTCCTGGACGTCGCTGACGTAGAGTCCCGAACGCTGCCGTTCATTGGTGGCTGCCACAACGCCATACCTGTAGAGTTCCTCATAGATGACGGAGACTTGGTTGTTGAACGGCAGATGATAGGACGCGCCGACCTTGGCAGCTGCCTCGTCGGCGATGACACCGCCTTTGTCGGATTCTCTGTTGACATCCTTGTGCAGTTCGTAGGCGGCGGTGAGGTACAACGGACCATAGGAATAGTTGACCGCAACGCTGTAGGCATCCTTGAACGCGCCGTCATTGCAGAGCGTCTGGGTCCCTTGCGCGTTTGGCGTAGCGCCGTTCAAGCTAGGTTGCTGCGAGCCCGAGCAGACGAGTTCGCCGACCGGAAAGGCGTTGTTGCCAGCAGCGGCGAGGTCATCGAGCTTTTGGCCAGGCGAGTAAAGCGCGTTAACGGTGAAGCCATAGAATTCGTGCGAGTCGAAGAAGACCGAATGCGGCATGCGATAGTCAAATTCGGTGCGGCCTTCGCCTGCTGAATTGCCCATGATCGAGTTGTAATCGCCGACGCTGCCCTTGAAGGGGTTCATTAGGGCGGTCGATCGCTTGTAGGGCGTGTCATCCTTCCCGGCCATGAACCTGCCGATCGGTGTGTCAATGCCGACGAACGAATTGCGCGATCCGATCGAACTCGCGACGCCAGGCGTTGCCGACACCTCTGCCATGGTCTCGATCTGGTAGATTGCCCGCCAGTAGGGTGATCCGAGGTCGATACCTCCCGCGACCCCCAGAAACGATTCGTTGCTGGAGACTTGATTGATCGATTTTACGCCATTGTTGGCTCGATCGAACGACAAATCGAGGAAACCGTACAAGCCGACATCGACTCCCCACACTCGCGTGCTCAACGTATTGCCGAGCACAGGTGCCGGTCCCCTAACGATTCCGGTTTGCGATATCCTTGCGACCTGCGGAACCTCTGCGATATCGGGCGAGGTGGTGTTCGGTGGAGCGGGGATCTGAACACCCGCGGGCCAAGGCGACTGAGGGACCTTTTTCGGAACTTCTGTATTTGTCCCCCGCGCCGCGACACTCAGGCGTGGCGCCGCCGCTAATGCGTCGAGTTTCGACTGCAGCGCTTTCTGAGATGCCTTCATCTGCTGCATCTCACGGCGTAGCATTTCGATTTCCTGGGTGGTTGCATCCTTATCTTCGGCCGCGACCGCGTTCACAGTCGATCCGAAGCAGATGACGCAAGCCATTGCCACTATCACGCTCTTCATTCGATCCTCCCCCTTTTTGAAATCAACTCTGCAGCGGAACGACACGCGTGACCGGCGATCTTCGATCGCATGGTTCTTGTGCCTCCCCCCGACGCAACTTGTCCTCGCATGAATCTGCGAGTGGAGAGACCGTAGGAGGCTTGAATTAGCTGATGCAGAGGCGCGCGATTCATGATGTCGATCGCGCGAGGTCTGTCGCAAATTTGGCACCACTTTGCTTCCGCAATGCGATGCAGCCGTGTTGCAGCACAGCGACGAAGGTGCGGAATGGGGCCCTCGACGGCCGGCATGACGAAAGCCAGCAAGGCTGGTCGATCGTGACGAGCGTTAGTTACTCCGCAACTTCGCGAGATCGAGCCGATTTCAGCTTGCGTGGTCGCTTGCCACGAATCGGTCTTTCTTGCTTGTCGATTTCCTCGACAGCGCTGCCATCCGACGCATTAGACCGGCCTTCTTCATCGCATCATGCCGATCAGGCCCCGGTGGGAGGCTGCGTGCGATCTCGATGGCGCGATCGGCCTTGTCGTCCCAAGCGGACTTAGAGTCAGGTTTCTTCAACGGCGCCCTCCAATGCGCCACGTCCCGTCTTGTCGCGGGTGATCGCTCGGGAATAAGCAAAGATGGATTTGAAGTCGATCGCGTTTTGGATCAGACTTCAAATCAGGCTTTGCCGTTCGTGCCTTTGGGCTCCTCGAGCATGTCGTGGCGCAACAAAGCTACGGGCGTAGAATTAGCTGACAATTAGCCGTATCCCTACGATCCATCGCTGGGGAACAAGAGGGGGAAGCGTCTGCGCAAACTATGCGTGTGTTGCTGATCGAGGACGATGCTCTGATTGGTCGGAGCCTTGTGAGTGGCCTGGAGCACGAGGGCATGGCTGTCGACTGGGTGCGATCCGGCGCGGATGGACACGCGGTGCTCGGCTCAGACCGCGATGAGCATGCGATTGTACTGCTTGACCTCGGTCTACCCGAGATGTCGGGATTGGATCTGCTGAGGCGCGTACGGCTCGCGCGCAAAACGCTACCGATCTTGGTTATCACCGCGCGCGACAGCGTCGATGACCGCATCGTTGGCCTCGACCTTGGTGCCGACGACTACATTGTCAAACCGTTCGAGCTCGGCGAGCTCTTCGCCCGGATGCGCGCGGTTATGCGCCGGCTCCACGGTCAGGCGCAATCGGTGATCGTAAGTGGCGAGATATCGCTCGACCTTGCAACTCACGAGGTCGAGTATAAGAACGTCAAGCTGATTTTGTCGGCGCGCGAGTTTGCGCTGATGCGTGTCCTGCTGCAACGGCCCGGGATGATCCTATCTCGCGCGCAGATCGAGGAGCAGATCTATGGCTGGGGCGAGGAAGTGGAGAGCAATGCCGTCGCTGTGCTCATTCATTCTATTCGAAAGCGGTTCGACAAGGACATAATTCGCAATGTGCGAGGCGCCGGATGGATGGTCACGAAGGATATCGCTTGAGCTCGTTGCGCCGACGAGCGCTGATCTGGAGCAGCCTCCTGATCATCTTCATCGCGGCCATCGTCGTTGCGGCAGCAAGGCATGTCGCGATCGTTGAGATCAACAAGCTGCTCGACAACGAATTGCAGCAGATCGCAGTCAACGCCGGGCGCGGTTTGTCCGAAGCTGCACTTGGGCCGCTCCGCAACACGGAAGTCGAGAATCGCGTTGCCGTTCAGGTCTGGCGCGAGGACGGTGAAACTGTTCACCAAAGTCCTGAAATGGATCGGCTGCCTCGATCAACCAGGATCGGCTTTTCCGACATCGAGGCCGGCGGCCACCTTTGGCGGGTCTACACAGCGGGCGATGGTCATCTTTTCGCACAAGTTGGGCAGCGCCAGAGTGCGCGGATGGAGATCGCCAATCATGCCGCTGCGGCCGCCGGAGTGCCCCTGCTAGCCGCGTTTCCGCTTGCTTGGATCGCGGTAATTCTCGGGGTCGATCAGTTGCTTCGTCGCTTGGCCAACTTTTCGGATGCGCTCGCAGCCCGCAGTGTTGAGGCCAAGGATCCGGTCGACCCTGGTGGTATGCCCAACGAGTTCCTGCCGATCATTAGTGCAATCAACAAATTGATCGACCGGTATCGGCAGGCGGTCGAGCAGCAAAAGCAGTTTGTCTCGGAAGCCGCGCATGAGCTGCGCACGCCGCTTGCTGCGCTGCAGATTCAGATCGACAATCTCCACCGTCAGTCTGGTGCCGCGTTCAAGAGTGAAATCCTCAGCGAGTTGAGCCAGGGCATAAGGCGTGCGAGCGCGATGGTCGGACAACTCCTAAGGATGGCCAGGCTGGACGGCCCGATGCTGCACCATGCCCGTGCTGAAATCGACTTGAAGGGGGTCATGCTTTCTGTCGTCTCGGAGTTTGTCCCGACATCCGCCAGATGCGGCGTCGAACTTGATATGTCCTTGAATGAGGATGTCCGCATTGAGGCATATGATGCAGAACTCCGCCTGCTCTTTGCTAACCTGATCGACAATGCAGTCCGCTACACGCCGTTCGGTGGCTCTGTAGAGGTCTCCATTGCCAAGTCGAACTCGGCTATTTCGGTCAGAATCCTAGATTCCGGAATAGGCATTCCAGAGCATGCGTTGCCAAGGATCTTCGACCGGTTTTATCGCGCTGCGCCGGTCGATATCGAAGGCACCGGCTTGGGGCTCGCGATTGCAAGAAAGGTTGCTCAGCGCAACAATATGACGCTGACTGTCGAAAATCGGCGCGATGGACGGGGAGTCCTTGCACAAGTTGATATTCCGGTTGCCGGCTGAGCAAGGATGCTGCCGACATCCACGCGTACCTGAACTCGCTGCCGGGCCCGCGGTCAACTGACGATCGAGAAGTTCGCCGCCGTCAGCGTGCCTGCCGTGGCACCATTGAGCCAGACCGCGGTGTCGCCGTCGACCTGGACAACGAAGTAGGCGCCGTTTTGATAGGAGTGCGACAGCGCGTCGGCAAAGGAGCTGAAGCCGGAGCCATTGAGTTGCACGACGTCGGTCGCGCTATTCCAATCCTGAACCACCTGCACGCTGGGCACGTCATTGGAGACGAACGTATTGCTGCCGCCGCCTCCGAAATAGTAGTTCACCCCCGTGCCGCCGTCGAAATAGTCGTTGCCGGCGCCTCCGAGCAGGATGTCCGTGCCATCGCCGCCGTACAGCGTGTTGTTGCCGGCGCCGCCATAGAGGTAGTCATTGCCGCCGTAACCGTAGAGCACGTCATTGCCGTCGTCGCCGTTGAGGACGTCGTACACCTGCGAACCGATCAGCACATCGTTGCCGGTGCCGCCGTAGGCGTTTCCACCGCCAGTCGGCAGATAGATCCAGTCATCCCCGCCGCCGCCTTCCAGAAGATCCACGCCGGCGTCCCCGACGATGGTGTCTTGCGCGCCCCCGCCGTAGACGCTGTCATCGCCCAGGCCGCCGTAGATCGCTGAACCGCCTGTGCCGTTGGCGCCGGTCAGCACGATGAGATCGTTGCCATTGCCACCGAATGTAAATGTCGTATCGCCAATGGCTGCGTAGCCACCAAACAGGCTGTCGTTTCCGTCGCCGCCATCCCAATACAGAACGGTTCCGGTCAGCAGGTCATCCCCGGTACCGCCGTAGGCAACCCCGCCATAAAAGCCGCTCAGAGATGTATTGATGGTGTCGTTTCCATCGCCTCCGAAAGCGCCGCCTTGACCGGTTGCGGTAATCGAATCGTTGCCCCCGTCGCCATAGAATGCACCGATACCCGAGAGAGTATCGTTTCCACCCCCGCCGTAGATTCTTATGCCTGGGCCTGTGGGGCTCCCTCCGGAAATGCTGTCATTCCCCTCACCACCATAGAGCGTTTGTCCGCCTCCGGTGGTGGCGTTGCCGTTGAGCGTGTCGGCGCCATCCAGGCCATACATGACATCTTCCGTGCCGGTATGGCTGTCATCCCCCAGGGTGCCGACATAGGTGGTCATGATCGCTTCCTGCTTTCCAGACGCTCCTCCGGGGATGATGGCGGAACGATCCCACCCAGGCAAGCTCCAGGGTTAATAGCTCCGCTGCCGACATCCTCACGTTGGGATATGTCGTAGTCAGCGACGACGGCTGTTTCCGGGCGTGCTTGAGATCGGCTTGCGGAATGCTGGCGGCGGGCGTCTTGATGATTTCGGATTGGGATTTCGGCGCGGGCTGTGCGCGCAATTGCAGTTCGCTTGGGGCGGTCCGTCTTCGCTTTCGCTCTGCTCAAGCTTCGCCGGACACGCTTCGCGCTTCTGGCCATCGCGCGGCTGCGCCACGCGGTGCGGTGCCCGGGCGTCCGCCTTCGCCAAGGCTTCGGCGGGACAGCCTTCTCTGCTTCGCTTGGATAGAGCCCGTCGTGGCTCGCCCGGCCGTAGCTGCGAAGCAGCGAAGGCTGGTGCCCCTGGCCGGAATCGAACCAGCACTCCTTGCGGAACTCGATTTTGAGTCGAGCGCGTCTACCAGTTCCGCCACAGGGGCATTCGCCAGCTCCCGGCCAGGAAAACGGCCGGGGTTGCGAAGCGCCGCGGACTATAGCGGCCGGCCCGTCACGGTCAACCCGCGCGGATGTGATTGTCCCGCGCCTCGACAGCGGTATTTTCGCGCGATACGACCTCGGTTGAACCATGGAGCAGGGGGCTTGGCCCTTCCGAATGATGCTCGCAGGAGGAATGCCGTGACGCTCGCCACCGCCCATCCGTCGCATGCTTCCGCCGCCGGCAATCCGGCGCTGAGCTCGGCCCTGGCGATTGCCGTGATCGCGGCGGCGACGCTGGCCGGCGCCTGGTTCTTCCAGCTGGTGCTGGAGATCATGCCCTGTCCGCTCTGCCTCGAGCAGCGCTATGCCTATTACCTCGCGCTTCCGCTCGGCGCCGTGGTCGCGCTGGCGGCGGCCCGCGGTGCGCCGCGGTGGCTGCTGCTTGCAGGGCTCGTGATCCTCGGCCTCGCCGCGCTCGCCAATGCCGGGCTCGGCGCCTATCACGCCGGCGTCGAATGGGGGTTTTGGCCGGGGCCGACCGATTGCACCGGACCGCTGGTGGATTTCGGCAAGGCCGGCTCGCTGCTGGATCAACTCGACAAGGTCAAGGTGGTCCGCTGCGATGAGGTGCAGTGGCGCTTCCTCGGCATCTCGCTTGCCGGCTACAATGTGCTGATCTCGCTGCTGATGGCTGCGATCGCCGGCTGGGGCCTGGCGAAGGCGGCCAAGGCCTGACGTGAAGGCCTGACAGAACAGGCCTCACTCAACCGACCTATTTCTTCTTTCCCGGCGCGAAGCTCGGCTGTCCGCCGCCCTTAAGGCTGGGAGCCGCGGCGATCACCTTGACCTTTTCCTTCTTGGGCTTCTTGGCTTCCCGGTTGCTGCGTCGCTCGCCTTTGGACATGACGGTCTCCATCGTGCTTCTCGAGAGGATCGGATCGATCCGCCAGAGCTTGGCCGTGGGGGCAGGCTCTGACGTCGACGTGGATTTGCGCGAAGCAATGGCGGCTTCGCGAAAACGCGTGAGGTGTGGAAGAGAGCCGCTGCGAACACACCAAAGCAGGCAGCAGCGGAACGACGATGGATGCCACGATCCATTCGGCCAGCCGAAATAGCCGCAACAGATGCTTCCTGTTCATTGCGGCGGCAGCGCGCGCGGCCCTCAGTCACCGGCCGATGTCGTGGGGACACGCGATGATCATCGAGCGTAGGCCGATGTCACCCAAATAGCGAGCGCGAAAGTATCCGGCGGCGCTGCGGCAACAACGCACGGCACGCAATGGCAAGCGGCCCGTCGCTCCGGCCTCGGCGATAGAGCCCGGAAAGCCGAAAAAGCCCAGAAAGCTGTGGCTATTACGGCCGAAGGGGCGCATGCTCGCCGTGGGGCCGCACTGCAGCAAGACGTTTCGCAAAAGGCTGGCCCGTGACCATCCGCTCACAACGTGAAGTCGTCACCTTCCGGCATCCATTCCGGATCAGAGGCATCGATCGTGAATTGCCTGCAGGGGCCTATGAGGTCATTACCGACGAAGAGGCGATCGAAGGGCTCTCGTTCGCGGCGTTCCGCCGTGTCGCCACGATGATCATCGTCCCGGCACAAGGCTCGCGCGGATTGGCGACGGAGATGGTGTCGATCGGCTCGGTCGATCTCGCGGACGCCCAGCGTATCGACGCGAGCGCATCTAATGACTGACGAGCCGCTCGACCTCGATCGCCACCGCGGCATGGCGGCGCAGAAGGCCACCGATATTCGCCGTGCGCTGGCGGAAATCGAGACCCACGCGAGGGATCTGCGCGAACGTCAGGCCGCGCTTGAAACCGGACTGCTGGCGGCACCCGCGACGTCGTGGCCGGAGGTCGCCGCCAAGGCGCGCTACGTCCTGAATCTGTACGCAGCGAGCCTGCCGCCGGAGGATACAAGGCATCGCGATCTGGTCACGGCAATTCTCGAGGATTTTGTCCGGCTCACCGAGCCGCGATGAGCCAGGACCACTGCGCGGCTTTGAAGGAACCGGTCACATGACGCTTAGGCAGGGTCGCTTCATCAGCTACGAGTACGACAGGATGGTCGTACTCTTTTCGATGCACGACGACCAAAAGGAGATCCATTGCGCGATCTCGACCTCTGCCATGGATGAATTGGAAGGTGGGGCGCTCGGGCGCGCGGGCCACCGCGAGACCCAGTTCATGCGCCTGCGCGAGCGCATCGAAGCCTGCGCCGACGGCAAGTACCAGGCGAAGGAGTTCGAGGGCGCGCCGCCCGGGATCGTCCTGCGCAGCATCGATTTCCGGAAGCAAAGATAGCGGCTTCCCGTGCGAAGGCCCTGACGCATGTCAGGTGTTTCAAGGTGGAGGCTATCCCGCCGTCTCCGTCCCCGACTTTGCGCAACAGACGAGCCTATGCTGATCATCGTGCGCCGCGTCCCCGTTGAGTTGTTGCTGTTGGCCAATGAGACGCTGATGCGCCTCAAGAGCGGGCGCAATCTCATCGCTACGTTGATGAGCGAGCAGCGCCCGAGATACGCGATCGCCGAGATACATGGTGCGAGCTGCCGGCTGACCGCGTTATGGCGCGCAGTCGCCAGGGAGCGGCTCGAGGAATGGAACGAAGCACAGCCCGATTCGGTCTATGCCCGGATCACCGGGCCCTTGTGGCGCGCTGCAGCGGTCGCGAAACTGCAAACCGACCGGGACGAAGAGCTGTGGTTCGATCCCGTGGAGCTGACGGCGTTGGCGCGATCGTTCCGCGATCAGCCGAACCAGTCGACGGCCGAGGCATGATCGGGATTGGAGCTGTCGGGTGGGTAGAGCCAACGGGTCCGCGCAAAGCGCCGCCCGATGACAGGCTCCGCGAAACCCGCCATCTCGCTATCGGCGGAACGAGAGCGATGGGTTTCGCTTCGCTCTACCCATTCTACGCTTCCACGGATAAGGCCCGTCCGCCTCGCAATCCGTCATGCTGAGGAGGCTGCGAAGCAGCCGTCTCGAAGCATGCACGGCCACCAGCCGGGCCGTTCATCCTTCGAGGCTCGCTCCGCTCGCACCTCAGGATAACGGTTGGTAGGTCAATCGTCGACGTCGTCCTGCGGCCGTCCGAACAGATGGATGATGCCCGGCGTCGAGATGGTGACGAACAGGAAGCGCGACAGATGGTGCGCGCCGACGAAGATCGGGTCGATATGCAGCGCCAGCGCCAGCATCGCATCCATCGCGCCGGGCGCGAACGCGACCACGACGTCGGAGAGCCGGACATGGGTGGTGAAGCCGATCACCGCGACGAACACGGCGGAGATCAGAATCGCGATCGCGAACGAGCCGAGTCCGGCATTGACGTGGCTCAGCAGGGTCGAGGTCTTCATCCGCGCGAAGCGGGTGCCGATCAGCGCGCCGATGCCGACCAGCGCGACGTTGCGGATCCAGGGCGGCAGGCCGCCATCGACCAGCCCGGAGCCATGCAGCAGGCTGGAGGCGAGCATCGCGCCGAACATCCAGCTCGCCGGAAACTTGACCCAGCGCAGCAGTAGTGAAACGCCGATCGACCCGGCGACCAGCGCGGCAAGTCCGAGCGGTGAGGCGACCGAGGTCGGCAATGCCGGCGGCGCGCCGTGCGTCACCCCGGTCAGCGCCAGCACCAGCGGCAGCGCCGCGGTCAGGATGATCACGCGCATGGTCTGCACCACGGCGATCGCCGCGACGTCGGCGCCTTTTTCCGCGGCCAGGATCGTGATCTGCGACAGTGCGCCCGGGCTGCCGGCGAGGAAGGCCGAGGTCTGGTCCCAGCCGTGGACGCGCTGGAGATAGAGGCTTGAGCCGAAGGTCGAGCAGAACGTGGCCAGCGCAAGCAGGCCGATGGTGAGCGGATAGGAGCTCATATGCTGCAGCAATTGCTGCGACATCAGCGAGCCCAGCGAAATGCCGAGCAGCAGCAGCACCGACTGCGTCAGCACCGGCGGCACCGCGAGCGGCCGCCCCATCAGTGCGGCGATCGCAACCGCGGCCATCGCCCCCGAGATCAGGCCGCCCGGCAATTCTGCCCACAAAAACAGCAAGCCGCCGGCAGCGCCGATGACGAGTGTCTCGAGCCCGTTCAGAACTTTGCTGCGGTCGGAAATGGCCGTTGCCATCGAAGCGCGGATCAGGGTCACGCCGCCTTATGGCAAATTCGCAACCACGGGACAAATGCATCTCGCGATTGCAGCATTGCGCCGGAAAACGCGGGCAACTAGCCTGGCGCACAGATTTTCACCCTCCCCGGTGGGGGAGGGTGAAGGACATCAAAGATGTCCGAGCGTTACTTCGTGGCCGCCGGCGCAGCGGCAGCGCCGCCCGCCTTCTTGCACTCGGAGCGGAATTTCTTGCGCTCCTTGCCATGCAGGCCCTTGGCGTCGGCCTGCTTCGAGCATTCCAGCGACTCGGCGGTGCGCGGCTTGGCTTCCTTCGGCGCCTTGGTGTCCGCCTTCGGAGCGGCGTCCTTGGCGGCAGGCGCGGCGGTTTGTGCGAAGGCGCCGCCCATCAGCAGCAGGGAGGCAAGGGCGGTTGCGGTCGCGAACGTGGAAATCTTCGTCATGAAGGCACCTCGTGAGGAAAGGAGGTCGAAACGTTGCGCGGCGATGCTGAACCGTGGATGAACGTGCGGCGGTCCCGCCGCCACAATATTTTGACGGGGAGGCGCGTCCGCGCGTTGTCGCAAGTCCGGGTTGCGCTAGGATAATGGTCTTATGCCAATGCCCCCCAAAGGGAGACCAGGGATGACCATTCAAACCAGATTGTTGTGTGTGATTGCGGTGTCGGGCTTTGCAGCCTTTGCGGCGAGCGCACCGGCGCAGGCCCTGACCGCGCAGGAATGCAGCGCCAAGTACCAGGCGGCCAAGACAGCCGGCACCCTCGCCGGCCAGAAGTGGAATGATTTCCGCAAGGCTCAATGCGGCGCCGACGCGACCCCGGCCGCGGCGCCTGCCGCTCCGCCGCCTGCTGCAGCTGTGCCCCCTCCGGCCGCGCCGAAGGAAGCCAAGAAGGAAGCCGCCCCCGCTGCAGCCCCGGCGCTGCCGGCAGGGCCCGCCGTGTTTCCGAACGCCATCGATCCCAAATATGCCAAGGAGTCCGAAGGCAAGGGACGCATGCATACCTGCGTCGACCAGTACAACGCCAACAAGACCACGGGCGGCAATGGAGGCCTGAAGTGGATCCAGAAGGGCGGCGGCTATTACAGCGAATGCAACAAGCGCCTGAAGGGCGCCTGAGCCCTTCCGATACGCGTTTTCGACGAGAGCGGCCGGCGCCAGTCGGCCGCTTTTCGATTGGCTCCGGATTCTTGTTCTGACGCGTTTTCTTCACGCAAACCGGCATCCACTTCGCTCGAAAACGCTCTATGGGCCTTCCGCCAGCAACTTGTCCGCCGACTGCGCCAGCAGTTGCGCACGCTTGCGCGGGCCGCGCTCGAGAAACAGCAGGCTCTGGCCGAAGATGAAGCAGTAGAACAGGAAGGCCTGCGCATCAGCCTCCTCGGCCGCTAGGCCGGTGGCGCGATAGAGCTGGCCGACATTCTTCAGCCGCGCGGCGTCGACGCTCGCGGCGGCAGTGGCCGCCGCCTCGTCGGTGCGCGCCCATTGCCGGATCGCGAGCTCGACCGCCATCGCCTCGGTGTTCATGCGCTCCGAATAGAGCGTGATGATCGCCTTCAGCCGTTCGCGCGCGCTCGCGCCGTCGAGTGCGGTCTGCTTTTCGATCGCGGCGATGCGGCCGTCGCGCCAGCGCGTCAGCATGGCCTCGAGCAGCGCAGCGCGATCCCGAAAGCGGCGGTAGAAGCCGCCTTTGGTGACGCCGAGATTCTTGGCCAGCACCTCGACCCGCACGCCGTCGACGCCGGTATGGGCGAGTTCGGCAAAGCCGGCCGCGACCCAGACGTCGCCCTTGCTTTCAGTCATGTGATCTCCGCGCACCCTCATGCACGATGGGAGCGTCATCGCGCACTAATCTCTTGTTCGAGCATGATCTCCGCGCAAACGCGTTGCGTTTGTCGCGAGGGAAAACCGCTTCGCACTTTTCCGGATCATGCTTTGATACGGTACCGTATTGCTAGCCCGCCTTGTCCCTGATACGCTACCGTATCACAAATCGAGGAGGCGTACGATGGAGGGCGAGGCGACCTACCGCGGCACGGTCTATCCATGGCATTGCGACCACATCGGCCACATGAACGTGATGTGGTATGTTGGCAAGTTCGACGAGGCGAACTGGAACATGTTCGCGCGGATCGGGCTGACGCCGACCTATCTGCGCGAATCCGGCTGCGGCATGGCCGCCGTGCAGCAGACCATCTCCTACAAGCGCGAGCTGCTCGCCGGCGATATCATCGAGGTCAAGAGCCGGCTGGTCGAATTCCGCGACAAGTCGATCCGCTTCCTGCATGAGATGCGCAACGCGGAGACCGGCGAGGTCGCCGCGACCTGCGAGATCGCGGCCGTACATATCGACCGCGCGGCGCGCAAGTCGGTTCCGTTCGCGCCGGCGATCCGCTACGCCGCGATGCCGCACCTCGTGCCCGCAGAACCTGCGATCGCGTGACCGCCATGCCGCGTTTCGAACCGAAGAATCCCGACTATCGCGCGGTCGCGACCGCGACATTCGCGCAGCAGCGCGCGATGCAGACGCTCGGCATCTCGATCGCGCGCATCGAGCCCGGCGAGGTCGATCTCGCAATGCCCTATGCGCCGGAGTTCTGCCAGCAGAACGGCTTTGTGCACGCCGGAATCATCACTGCTGGCCTCGACAATGCCTGCGGGATCGCCGCCTTCACGCTGATGCCCGACGGCTCCGACATCCTCACTGTGGAGTTCAAGACCAATCTCTTGGCACCGGCCCGCGGCGAGCGGTTCGTGTTCCGCGGCGTCGTGGTCAAGCCCGGCCGCACGCTGACCGTCTGCGACGGCCGCGCCTATGCAGTACAGGACGGCGTCGAAACGCTGATCGCGACCATGAGCGGCACGCTGATGGCGCTGCAGCGGCGCGCGCAATAGATTGTGACGAGCAATCTATCCCCGTCATGCTGAGGAGCCGCGTAGCGGCGTCTCGAAGCATCGACGGCCCGGGTGGCCGTGCATCCTTCGAAGCGCGCAAGAGCGCGCACGTCCAGCGACAACGGCGATGCCGTTGCGTGGGGATGACGGGACTGTGAAGCCGTCGTGCCCAGCATCTGCGCATCCTCCCGAGATCGCCGCATTGACAAGCTCCCGCCACAACGACCTGATACGCGGATGCTTCACGTGAGCGTCTCGTCATGATCGCCAGCCTCAGCCTGATCCTGCTCTGTCAGCTGGTCGGCGAGGTCGGCGTGCGGGCGCTTGGCGTACCGGTGCCGGGGCCGGTGGTCGGGCTGTTGCTGCTGCTGTTGCTGCTCTTGGCGCGCGACCGCTTTCCGGCGCTGGCACGCGGGCCGCTCGGCGATGACGGTGTCGAGAGCGCGAGCCGCGCCATGCTGGCCAATCTTTCGCTGCTGTTCATTCCGGCCGGCGTCGGCGTGGTGCAGAAGCTCGATCTGCTCGCCGAGCACGGCGTCGCGATCCTGGTGATCCTGGCGGTTTCGGTCATTGTGACGCTGCTGGCGACGGTCGCCACCTTCGTTGCGGCGAGCAGTCTGCTGCCGCGCGAGGAGGACAGGCCGTGAGCGATAATCCGTTCTCGCTCTGGGTCTATCTCTCGCAGTCGCCGCTGCTCTGGCTGACCGTGACGCTGCTGACCTATGCCGCAACTGATGCGGTGTCGCTGAAGACCCGGCGGCATCCGCTCGCCAATCCCGTGCTGCATTCGCTGTGGATCATCGGCGCATTCCTGCTCGTGACGAAAACCTCCTACACCACCTATTTTGCCGGCGCGCAGTTCGTGCACTTCCTGCTCGGACCCGCGACGGTCGCGCTGGCCGTGCCGCTTTATGAGAACCGCAGGCGGGTCGCGGCTGCGATCCTGCCGATGCTGGTTGCGCTCGCGGTCGGGTCGCTCACCGCGATCGTCTCGGTGGTGCTGCTGGCGCAGGCGTTCGGGCTGCCGCGCGACATCATCCTGTCGCTGGCGCCGAAATCGGTGACCGCCGGCGTCGCGATGGGAATCAGCGAATCCCTGCATGCCGATCCGTCGCTGACGGCGGTGTCGGTGATCCTCACCGGCATCATGGGGGCGATCATCGTCACGCCGCTGATGAACTTCACTGGGATCACCGACTTCCGCGGCCGCGGCTTTGCCGCCGGCATCGCCGCCCATGGCATCGGCACCGCACGCGCCTTCCAGGTCGACGAGGTTGCCGGCGTGTTTGCCGGGATCGCGATGAGCCTGAACGCGCTGGTCACCTCGCTGCTGGTGCCGTTCGCCGCGACCTATCTGGTGCGCTGAGCATGATCCGGCATCAGGCTGCAGGGCAGTTTTGTGCTGTTGGTATGGCGTTCGGCAGCAAATCCTTCTAGGGTTGCGGCCTCAAACGTGAGTCTGTTCCCCTTGGTGTTTTCCGTAACTCAAAGCGTGCTTGGGCTGGCATCGGGCCTGCTGGGCGGCTTTTCGCTGGGCCTGGTCGGCGGCGGCGGATCGATCCTTGCCGTGCCGCTGATGGTCTATGTGGTCGGCGTGCCCGAGCCGCATGTCGCGATCGGCACCTCGGCGATCGCGGTCGCCGCCAATGCCGCGATCAACCTCTCCAACCACGCCCGCGGCGGCACCGTGATCTGGTCCTGCGCGCTGGTGTTCGCGCTGTCAGGCATTTGCGGGGCCTTCGGCGGTTCGATCCTCGGCAAGATGCTGGAGGGGCAGAAGCTGCTCGCGCTGTTCTCGCTGGTGATGCTGGCGATTGCGGGCCTGATGCTGAAGACCCGCGCGCGGGTCGGGGTGACCGACGTCAAGATGTCGATGTCCAACATGCCCGCGATCATCGGCCTCGGGCTGACGACCGGAACCATGTCCGGCTTCTTTGGCATCGGCGGCGGCTTCCTGATCGTGCCGGCCCTGATGCTGGCGACCGGGATGCCGATCATGAACGCGGTCAGTTCCTCGCTGGTCGCCGTCACCGCCTTCGGCATGACCACGGCGTTGAGCTATGCGTGGTCCGGGTTGGTGTCGTGGGGGCTGGCGGGGCTATTCGTCGCCGGCGGCGTCGCAGGCGGCCTGATGGGTACACGCAGCGCCCGGCACCTGTCGGAGCGGCGCGGCGCGCTTAATATCGTGTTTGCGACTGTGATTATCGTGGTGGCGATCTATATGCTGCTGCGTAACATCAATGTGTCCTGAACGTAGAAGGGCGAAGTGCCCTTGCGAAAGCCAGCCATGAACCATCTGACGAAATCGCCTCTGACCAACGCCGGTGCCACCCGCCGCGGCGCGCTCGGCCTGCTCGGTGCCGGCATCGCGCTGTTGGCCGCAGGCAGCGCGCGCGCCGAGGACGACAACGTTCTGACCGAGGCGCAGGTGCTGCGTGATCCGGATATTCCGGTGATCGGCAACCCCAAGGGCGACATCACCATCGTCGAATGGTTCGATTACAACTGCCCGTATTGCCGCAAGCTCGCGCCGGAGCTGCGTCAGGTGGTGCAGGACGACGGCAAGGTCCGTCTCGTGCTGAAGGATTGGCCGATCCTCGGGCCGGTCTCCAAGGTCGCGTCGCGGATGGCGCTGGCGGCAAAGTACCAGGACAAGTTCGAGGCCGCGCATGAAGCGATGATCTCGGTCAATTCGCGCATCACCGAGCCGCGCATCGCCGAATTGCTCTCGGGCGCCGGCCTCGACATGGACCGTTTGAAGAAGGATCTCGACGCCAACGCCAAGGCAATCGACGCGATCCTGGCGCGCAACAATGAGCAGGCGCTGGCGTTCGGCTTCAACGGCACGCCCTCGTTCATCGTCGGCAAGTATCGCGTGCCGGGTGTGCTCAGCATGGACCAGTTCGAGCAGGTGATCGCCGACGCCCGCAAGGCCAATATGGGCCGCTCGAACGAGAAGAACTTGTAACTCCTCATCCGGGGGAGCTTGGAATGGCAAGACACTCACGACAAACAATCATGGCCTCTCCGGCGCCGGAGAGGCCATTGGCTTTTGTGCCGGCTTGAAATCAACCGTTACTTCTCGGCGATCTTGGTCCACTGCTCGCGAGCGCGCTCCTTCAACAGGTTCCAGTCGTGCGCCGCGACATCCCAATTGACGATGGTGCGCGCGACCTCGCCATTGGCCACGCCCGACGTCCGCATCGAATCGTAGACATAGACGCCGCAAACCAGCAGCAGCGCACCCAAAATCATGCCGAAAAACGTCCGCATCGCTTGAACCCTCCGGTGTCGGCGGGATAACGCCGCAGGGCTCGGTGTGGTTCCGATTGCCCATCAGCCCCGCGCGAACACCCGCATCACATAATCGATGAACACGCGAACCCGCGGCGAAAGCTGGCGGTTGCGCGGATAGAGTAGGGACACCGGCACCGAGGGCGGCGGGCATTGCTGCAGCACCGGCACCAGCGTGCCGTTGGCGAGATCGGTTTCGGCGTGGAAGCGCGGCACCTGCACGAGGCCGAGGCCGAGCCTGGCGCTCGCCAGATAACTTTCGGGGCCGGTCACCGACATCGGTGCGGGCAGCGGAAATTGTTTGAGCGCGCCGTCGATCAAAAACTCCATCGGCCGCAACCGTCCCGTCGTCAGCGAGCGAATGCCGATCATGCGATGGCCGTCGAGCGCGAACGGATCGGTCGGCATGCCCCAGCGCGCAAAGTAATCCGGCGTGGCGCAGGTCAATCGCTCCAGCATCGTCACCTGCCGCGCGATCATGTCGCTGTCGGGCAATTGGCCGAAGCGCAGCACGCAGTCGACACCCTCGCGGATCAGGTCGACCCAGCGATCGCTCTCGCTCATGCTGATTTCGATGTCAGGATATTCGGCGAGGAAGCCCGGCAGATTTGGCAGCAGGAAGTGCCGCGCCAGCGTGCCCTGCACTTCGAGCCGCAACAGCCCCTTCGGCCGCGCGCCGCCGAACGCGCCCTCGGCGTCTTCGAGGTCTGAGATCAACGACAGACAGCGCCGATAGTGCGCCTCGCCGTCGAGCGTCGGCCGGACCGTGCGCGTGGTGCGCTCGAGCAGCCGCACGCCGAGCCGCGCCTCCAGCCCCTTCACCGCGTCCGTCACGGTCGAGCGCGGCAGCCCCAGATCGTCGGCGGCCAGCGAAAAGCTGCGCCGCTCCACCACGCGGGTGAACACGCGCATCGCATCGAAGCGGTCCATCTATTATCCGAAAATAGCGAATAGTGATGCCGGAGTATGCATGATTATCCGGATAGTGACAAGGCATAGTGTCCTCCCATCGAACGCGGCTCGGCCGCACCACCTGATGGGAGACTGAAAATGACTAAACAAACCAACAAGGTAGCTCTGGTGACGGGTGCCTCGCGCGGGATTGGCGCGGCGGTTGCCGAGCGTCTCGCCAAAGAGGGCTTCACCGTCGTCATCAACTATTCCGGCGACGCCAAGCCCGCCCAGGCGGTCGCCGACCGGATCGAGGCCGCCGGTGGCCGGGCGCTGACGGCGAAGGCCGATGTCAGCGATGCCAATGCCGTCCGCGGCATGTTCGACGCGGCGGAAGCGGCGTTCAGCGGCGTCGACGTGCTGGTCAACAATGCCGGCATCATGAAGCTCGGCAAGATAGCCGACAGCGACGATGCGGCGTTCGACCAGCAGGTCGCGGTCAATCTGAAGGGCAGCTTCAACACCATGCGCGAGGCGGCGCGCCGGCTGCGCAACGGCGGACGCATCGTCAACTTCTCGACCAGCGTCGTCGGCACCAGGCTCGAGACCTACGGCATCTATGTCGCGACCAAGGCGGCGATCGAGTCACTGACCGCGATCCTTTCGAAGGAATTGCGCGGCCGCGGCATCACCGTGAATGCAGTCGCGCCCGGCCCGACCGCGACCGACCTGTTCCTGGACGGCAAGTCGGACGAGCTGATCGACCGCTTCGCCAAGATGGTGCCGCTGGAGCGGCTCGGCACGCCCGACGATATCGCCAACGCCGTGTCGTTCCTGGTCGGTCCCGACGGCTCCTGGATCAACGGCCAGACGCTGCGCGCCAATGGCGGCCTGGTCTGACGCTCTCAGACCTTCACCCAACTTGCACTCAATCGACCTCACAGGGATACGTGTCATGAAACAGGTTATCGTCATCACCGGCGCATCGAGCGGCTTCGGCCGCCTCACCGCCAACGCGCTCGCCAGGGCCGGCCACATTGTCTACGCCTCGATGCGCCACACTACCGGCCGCAACGCTGCCGCGGTCGCCGATATCGAGGAATTCGCCAGGGACAACCATGTCGATTTGCGCGCGCTCGAGCTCGATGTCGGCTCGCACGCCTCGGTTGATGCGGCGATCGCGCAAATCGTCGCCGAAGAAGGCCGTCTCGACGTCGTCATCCACAATGCCGGCCACATGGTGTTCGGCCCGGCGGAGGCCTTCACGCCCGAGCAGCTCGCCGAGCTCTACGACGTCAACGTGCTCTCGACCCAGCGCGTTAACCGCGCGGCGCTGCCGCAGCTGCGCAAGCAGGGCAGGGGGCTTGTGGTCTGGGTGTCGAGCAGCAGCTCGGCCGGCGGCACGCCGCCCTATCTCGCGCCGTATTTCGCGGCGAAGGCCGGCATGGATGCGATGGCGGTGATCTATGCTCGTGAGCTCACGCGTTGGGGCATCGAGACCTCGATCATCGTGCCCGGTGCCTTCACCGGCGGCACCAACCACTTCGCGCATTCCGGCCGCCCCGCCGACCAGGCGCGCGTGGCCGAATACGAAGCGGGTCCCTATGCCGGCTTCGGCGAGGAGATCATGAAGGCATTCGCGGCGATCGTGCCCGAGGATGCCGACGCGTCGTCCGTCGCGGACGCGATCGTCGGGGTCGTCGACACGCCGTTCGGCCGGCGGCCGTTCCGCGTCCACATCGATCCGACCCAGGACGGTGCCGAGGTTGCCTTCGGCGTGATCGACCGCGTCCGCAACGAGATGCTGCACCAGGTCGGCTTCTCCGACCTGCTCAAGCCGCGAGATAACCAGTAACGTTGTCCGCGCTGAATCCAGGATAGCGCCCGCGCGGCTCCGTCCATCACCGTCATCCTGAGGAGCGCGCTCTTGCGCGCGTCTCGAAGGATGCACGGCCCCGATGGAGCCGCGCGGCCGCAGCCGGGCCGTCGACCCTTCGAGACGCGCTTCGCGCTCCTCAGGGTGACGGGGAGGGAGTCCCTCAAGCTCCGTCGGCGCGCTCGCCGTTCAGCCACCGGAAGACCTCCGCATTGATCTCGCGCGGATAGGTGTGGCTGAGATCGTCGATCTCGCGATAAACGACGTTAGCGCCGGCGGCCGACAGCAAGCCCTGGGTCTGCCGCGCGGTCTGCACCGGGAACATCCAGTCGAGCCGGCCGTGGGTGATGAAGATCGGCAAGCCGCGCAGCCGATCCGCATCGGCCATGTTAGCCATCAGCGGATGGAAGGTCGCCGCAACCGGCGCCAGATGCGTGAAGCGCGAGGCGCCGTCGAGCCCGCTGACATAGCTGAAGGTGCCGCCATCGCTCATCCCGGTCAGCAGCATGCGGGTCTCGTCGATGCGCCAGCGTTCGCGCACCTGGTCGATGATGCGGTTGAGGTTCGGCGTGTCGGTGTCGTCGCCCATCAGCGCCCAAGTCTGGCCGGTCGCGGTCGGTGCCACCAGGATGGCGCCGCGGCTGCGCGCGTCGCGCAGCCAGCTCCACAGGAAGCCGCGGCCGTTGCCGCTGCCGCCGTGCAGCGCCATCACCAGCGGCCAGGTGCGATCGGGCGTATAATACTCCGGCACATACATCGAGAAGCCGCCGCGGCTGCCCGGTTCGTTGCGCTCATGGAAAATGCCGGTGTTCTCGTTGGGCGTGGCCGCGAGCCTGGCCTGCAGCTCGGCATCCTCGCGCAACTCGGGCGCGAGGAAGAAGGCGCTGACCGGCGGCAGCTCGGTCAAGGGATAGAGCGCCTCCTGCGCCCGCGGCAGATAGCGCAGCGCGCGGAACACGCTGACCAGATCGCCTTCGCCGTTCTGCACCGCGCGCAGGTCCGCATAGCCGGCGAGCGCCGCATCGATCGCAGCTTCAAGTGCGGTCTTGATGTGGTCGAATTTCTCCGGCCATCCGGCGAGAAGCGGCCGCACCGCCTGCAAGGTCTCGTCGGGCTCGCCCGCGATCTGCATCACGCGATCGAAGTCTGGCGGGTTGAGATTGCGCGCGACAAAGGACAGCGATTCCAGCGTCTGCAACAGCGGCGGCAGCACGGCCACGATGTTATCAACCACGGCCTCGCTCATCGCCGCTGCCTCTTTCTCTTCGCTTCAATGCAGCCGTGGCGCCTTCAGCAGCTTCATGCGGTCGGTCGAGGTCAGCGTCACGTCGAAGGTGACGCCTTCGTGGTAGACGGTCAGCGGCACGTCGACGCCGGCCGTGCCGAGCGACCAGAGCTTGCGATAGAACGCGGTCTGGCTCGTCACGTTCTCGCCGTCGACCGCGATGATGACATCGCCGGTCTTCAGCTCGGCGCGCGCCGCCGGACCCTTGCTGGCAATGCCGACCACCACGAGGCGGTTGTCGATCTCGGTCGTGTACATGCCGAGCCACGGCCGCGACGGCTTGTTGACGCGGCCGAACTTGCGCAAATCGTCCAGCACCGGATTGAGCAGATCGATCGGCACGATCATGTTGACATGCTCGGCGCGGCCCGAGCGCTCGCGTTCGAGCTGCAGCGAGCCGATGCCGATCAGCTCGCCGGAGTTGTTGATCAGTCCGGTGCCGCCCCAGTTCGGATGCGACGGGTAGGTGAAGAGCGCCTCGTCGAGCAGGTACTCCCAGTAGCCCGCGAATTCCTGCTTCGCCGCGATCTGGCTCGCGACCGAGCGGGTGCGGCCACCGGCGCCGCCGACCACGACACTGTCGCCGACGCGCGTTGCCGCGGACCGGCCGATCGGCAGCGGAGCGAGATCGAGCCGGCCGAGCGCCTGCACCAGGCCGAAGCCGGATTCGAAATCGAAACCGAGCGCGTGGCCCTCGACGACCCGGCCGTCGCCGAGATGCAGCCACACCGTTGCGGCCTCGGTGATCAGGTAACCGATCGTCAGCACCAGCCCGTCGTCGATCAGCACGCCGTTGCCGGCGCGCTCGGTGCCGAGTGTCTCGGCGCTGAAGGCGTCAGGCGGAATGATCGAATGCAGGCCGACCACACTCGTCAGCGCGCGATCGAGATCGAAGCGGTAATCTTCGGGGCGAGGCTGAAAGGCCGGTGGCACTTTCCATTCGGTGGTGGAGGGCATGGAGGTCTCCGCAGGGGCGCAAGTGCGTCGTCGATAACGCCGTGCGAGGCGAAAAGATCACGGTCCGGACTGTCGTCCGCTTCCGTGATATATAACAGTCAATTGGCGGATGATCGAGATGCCAGATCGGGCACGCGGCTTCGCACGCGTTCAGCATCGGGTCAGCCGCGCCACTCCCGGAAATCGCGTCGCACCTTGGCCTCGGCGATTTCGGCGGCGGCATCGAGCCAGTTGCGCTGTTTCCGCTGCCGCTGCTTGAGATCGTCCTGCAATCGGCTGACCCGGGATGTGCCGGCTGCATGGATCGATGCAAGATCATAGGCCATCGCCTTGATCAGCTTGCGTTGCAGTTTCCGTCCGGCATCCTCGCCGAGCTCGATCTTGTGGGAATCGGCGGCGATACGGCGCAGGATGAAACCGTGACGAGGATGCAGGAACGGATCCGGCGCCCGGTACCGTCCGGTTGCCAGTGCCATGAAGTGAGGCGCGCTGCGGGCGCGGCTGCCATGCGCCCAGTTCCATGCCGACGGCACCAGCGCCTTCGCCTCGCGAACGATTTGGCCGCCGCGCCAATAGGCAATCGCCGCATAGCGCGGCCGTCCGAGGCCGCCGCCACCCTTGCGCAGGATGCGGCACAGCCGAATGCTGTTGCGCGCGACATCGCGCGTCAGGCTCGCGCGCAGCGCTGCGGCGATCTTCGGCGGTGGCGCTGCGGTGGGATAATCTGCGACGTCTTTCCAGAATTTCTTCACCTTCGTCTCATCCGGTTCGGCGTAGGGCCTGAGCCAGGTCTGGCCCTCGAACAACAGCGCTGGTTGCGGATCGTCGAGCCCTTCGCGGTAGCCGTCGAGCAGCGCGGCAGCCGCCTCACTTGCGCTGATCGCCGGGCGCGGCGCGAGCCGGATGCTGGTCGCAAGCCGCACCAGGTCGAGCACATAGGGCATCACGGCGGCCTCGTCGAAATCGTTGACGCCCCAAACCAGCCGTCCGTCGGCATCGCGCCAGGTGCCGAAATTCTCCAGATGCAGATCGCCGACCGAGAGCACCGCCGGCGCATCCATCAGCTCCGGGCACCAGTCGCCGATCTTGCGCGCCCAACGGAAATAGGTCGCACGCAGGAAGATGAACGCACTCTTGCGCATCCGGTCGTGCTTGTAGGCGATGTCGGATCTGACGACGTCGCACTGCTCGGCGAGCCAGGCCTCGAACGCCTTGTTGTCACTGCGAAACGACATGGGACTACCTGCCACGGTCAGCGGCGCCTGCCGATCCTCATTCTACCTCAGAATGTATTTCCGCGAAATATCTCTGATGTCGAGAATCGGCGCTACTCCGTTTTCGCCGATGCGCGCGCCGGCATGATGCGGAAGGCGCGGTCCTTCTTGATCCAGGCGGCGCGCTCGTCGCGCAGCATGGTGCGGCGGACCTTGCCGGAATCGTCTCGCGGCCCGGTGCCGACGCGCTCAAAACTCTCCGGATGCTTGTAGCGGCTGAGCCGGTCCTTGAGGAAATCGGCCATGCCGTCGGCGATCTGTTGTGCATCGGCGCTGTCGGCGAGCTCGAGAATCGCATGCACGCGCTGGCCGAATTCCGGATCGGGCAATCCGACCACGACGCAGGAGCGCACCTCGGGATGTTCGCTGACCGCGGCCTCGACCTCGGCCGGATAGATGTTGGCGCCGCCGCGCAGCACCATGTCGGCGAGCCGGTCGCCGAGATAGAGATAGCCCTCTTCGTCGAGCCGGCCGATGTCGCCGAGCGATTCCCAGCCGTCTGGCCGCCGCTTCGGCGCCGCACCGAGATAGTGATAGGTCGAGCCGGCGCCGTCATTGGGCAGGAAGTAGATTTCGCCAGTCTCGCCGGGCGCGACGTCGTTGCCGTCTTCGCCGATGATGCGGAGCTTCGCGGTCTCGCCGATCTTGCCGACCGAACCCTTGTGCGCCATCCACTCGACGCCGGAGATCACGCAGGCGCCCTGCCGCTCGGTGCCGCCATAGAGCTCCCAGACTCGTTCCGGGCCGAGCCACTCGATCCACTTCTCCTTCAGCCAGGGCGGCATCGGAGCTGCCATGTGAAACACGATCTGCAGGCTGGAGACGTCGTAGCGGTTGCGCACCTCCTCGGGCAGCGCCCAGATACGGTGCATCATGGTCGGCACGAAGTTGACCCATTGCACGCGCTCGCGCTCGATCAGCCGCAGCGTCTCCTCGGCGTCGAACTTCACCATGCCGGTCAGCCGCCCGCCGCCGAACAGCGCGGAATGCGACAGGATGAACGGCGCGTTGTGATAGAGCGGCCCCGGATTGAGCAGCGACGCCTCAAACGGAATCCCGAGCAGCGGCGGCGTCGTGGTCTCAATCACGGCGGGGTTGTGATCGAGGATCACCTTCGGCCGTCCGGTCGAGCCGCCGCTCGTCATCGCCTTCCAGTAGCGCGCGACCGGCGCATCGAGCGGCTCCTCGGAAAATCCCTCCGGCACGAAATTCACCGGCAGCGAATTCGGCGCATTCCAGTCGGCCTCGCCGCCGACCACCAGCGACGGTTTAAGAATCTCGAGCACCGCGGCGGCCTCGCCCCGCGGCAGCCGCCATGACAGCGAGGTCGGCGTCGCGCCGCATTTCCACACCGCAAAGGAGGTCTCGAAGAACGCGTTGCTGTTGGGCAGCCCGATCGCGACGAAGTCGCCGGGCTTGACGCCCTTGGCGGCGAACGCCCGCGCCCGCGCATTGGCGCGGCGCTCGAGTTCGAGCCAGGTCAGCGCTTCAGCGCCGTGACTGACGGCGATGGCATCGAGCGGCTTGCGTTCGGCATACCAGCGCGGCACGTCGGCTAAGGGGATCAGCATGGGGCGTTTCCGTCAAAAAGGGGGGCGGCTTGAAGCGCTCTTGTTGCAGGGATGTGGCCAAAGCCACGGCCGCCACTTCACCAACTATGCGGTCGCCGTGTCAAGCCGACGGCGGCCGATGCGGCCGGTATCATGCTGAGGGAATTGCAGAATCCCGGTTGCCTAAAAGCCACGTCAAGATTCCGGTAAAGTTCAAGCGATCGCGCTAAGCCGGACTTTACGGGGGGACGGCATGGTGGCCCGTGCGGTTGCGTGCCGGGCCTGTCGATCGACGCGCCCGGTCCCCAATGTCTTCGAGGACGACGACGATGGCGAACAATGGAGCACGGATCAAGGTCAGTCGCGAGCCGAGGCGCCAGCTCAACAATCGCGCGGCCTGGATCACAGTCGATGACGGCGCAACCGAGAGCGCCTGCGCCGTGGTCGACATCTCGCCCGGCGGCGCCAAGATCACGACCGAGGTCGAGTTCGAGGTGAAGGACCGCCTTGCGCTGACATTGCTCGCCGATCACGCCAAGCGCTATCCCTGCGAGGTGGTGTGGCGACGCGGCAAGACCTACGGGCTCAAATTCGTAACGGCGGAGCCTGAGCCGACCGAACCGGCTGCGGAGCCGGCCGGCGTTATCTAGCATTCATCGATCAGTATTCGACAGGCTCAGCGAAGCAAATCGCCGATCGTATCGTCGTGCTTTTAGCGGCTCGCGCAAGCGCGCCTCAGCGTCCCGTTGATGCGTTGCCGGTCGTGCCCATCGAGCTTCCCGGAAGGGCCGGTGCCGCACTGCCGGCGCTGCTGCCGGACGACGGTGCAACGCGCTGGCCGGTCTGGGTCGGAAGCGCGCTCCCGCCGACGCCGTTCGACGAAGTGGCACGGTCGCCTGGCCGGGGCGGCAGCGCGCTGCCGCCGCCCGTGCTCTGCGCTAGAAGCTGGGCCGGCGCGAGCACGAGGCCGGCGGCGATGATGATGGCGAATTTGTTCCTGAGCATGCGCTACTCCGAGATCAGGCGGTGAGGCTGCTTCTGTATATAGGGCCGCGACGGAGACGAGACATCCGCCAAACCCTCAAGATTGCGTGTCAATAACGTCGGCCATGTCGGTCGCGTTCCCGGCAGCCGCGTCAACTGCGAAGCAAATATCCGTGTGGAGCGCACTTGGTGCGCGGACGTTCACGGTCAGTCCCGATAGCGCAGCGCGTCGACCAGCAGCGCGAAGGCCGGTGAGGATTGCCGGCGGCTCGGATAATAGAGGTGATAGCCGGGAAATGGCGCGCACCAGTCGTCGAGCACCTGGACCAGCTGACCCTTGGCCAATTGCGCCTGCACCTGATCCTCGGCGATATAGGCAAGCCCAAGTCCGGCCAACGACGCCTTGATCCGCAGTGCGGTGCTGTGAAGACCAATTGTCCGTCGACGCGGACCTTGATCGGGCGTCCGCGTTTCTCGAATTCCCAGGCGTAGATGCCGCCATGGGTCGGCAGGCGAATGTTGATGCAGGCGTGCTGCGTCAGGTCCTGCGGCCGCTTCGGTCGCTCGCGCCGCTTGAAGTAGATGGGCGCACCGACCACGACCATGCGGAAATCAGGCGCGATCCGCACCGCGATCATGTCCTTGGCCAGCTGCTCGCCGAGGCGGACGGTCAGCTCCACCTTGATGTCGGGATAGCGCGGCAGGAACTTTTCCAGCGCCGGCCACAGGATGGTCTCGGCGGCGTGCTCGCCGGCGTTGATGCGAATGGTGCCGGCCGGTTTCTCGCGCAGTGCGTTGAGCGCGGCGAGTTCGGCCTCGATCTCCTCGAAGCGCGGACCGACGCCCTGCAGCAGCCGCTCGCCGGCCTCGGTCGGCGCGACGCTGCGCGTGGTGCGGGTCAGAAGCCGCACCCCCAGCCGTTCCTCTAGCGCGCGCATGGTGTGGCTGAGCGCCGATTGCGATACGCCGAGCCTTGCCGCGGCGCGGGTGAAGCTGCGGTCGCGCGCGACCGCGAGGAAGGCGATCAGGTCGTTGACGTCATGCCGCGGCATTGATGAATCCAGCTCATAAGTCCATCCCGATTTTTACGTCTAATGGCGCGCCTGTGCACGCCCTAAATGCCGCAGCGGCAGGTTCCAGTCCTTGATGCGGAGAGACGACATGCAGAAACGTAAACTCGGTAACAGCAATCTGGAGGTATCGGCGATCGGGCTCGGCTGCATGGGCCTCAGCTTCGCCTATGGTCCGGCGGTCGACCACGCAGCAGGCATCGCGCTGCTCCGTGGCGCCGTCGAGCGCGGCGTCACCTTGTTCGATACCGCGGAGGTCTACGGCCCCTTCGTCAACGAGGAACTGGTCGGCGAGGCGCTGGCGCCGTTCCGCAAGGATGTCGTGATCGCGACCAAGTTCGGATTCGATATCGGCTCCATGGCGGAGCGGCATCGTTCGCTGAACAGCCGTCCCGAGCACATCAGGGCCGTCGCGGACGCCTCGCTGAAGCGGCTGAAGACCGATGTCATCGATCTGTTCTATCAGCATCGGGTCGATCCCGCGGTGCCGATCGAGGATGTCGCCGGCACCGTCAAGGACCTGATCGCCGCCGGCAAGGTCCGGCATTTCGGCCTCTCGGAGGCCGGCGCGCAGACCATCCGCCGCGCCCATGCGGTGCAGAAGGTCACCGCATTGCAGAGCGAATATTCGCTGTGGGAGCGCGGGCCGGAAGCGGAGATCCTGCCGGTGCTGGAGGAGCTCGGCATCGGCTTCGTGCCCTACAGCCCGCTCGGCCGAGGTTTTCTCACCGGCGCGATCAGCGCGTCCACCACGTTCGCGAGCGACGACTTCCGCAACCTCGTGCCGCGTTTCTCGCCGGAAGCCCGCCGCGCCAACCAGGCGCTGGTCGATCAGCTCGGCCGGATCGCCGCCGGCAAGGGCGCCACGCCGGCCCAGATCGCGCTGGCCTGGCTGCTGGCGCAAAAGCCGTGGATCGTGCCAATCCCGGGCACGACCAAGCTCAATCGCCTCGACGAGAACATCGGCGCCGCGCGGATCGAGCTGACGCCCGCCGATCTCGCCGAGATCGGCACGGCGCTGGCGGCGATCGAGGTGCAGGGCGCGCGCTATCCGGAGCATCTGCAACAGATGGTCGGACGCTGAGGGGGAGTTCGTCTGTCAGTCCGAGGCCACGAGACCCGAAATGACGTTAGGTGAGCACGTCTCTCAGGCTCCCTCTCCCTTGCGGGAGAGGGTGGGGAGAGGGGTGGCCCTGGGCGAGATGATTGATCAGGGCACACTACACGCGCAGCTTGCTTGCAGTGGTAGCAGATACGGAGAGAGCTTGCCGTGGGGTACCCCTCTCCCTAACCCTCTCCCGCAAGGGGAGAGGGAACCCTGCCGCCGGTGGCTCCCTCACGCGCGCGTGCCACTGAGTTGCCCGACGACGCAAGCCCTCGCCGCAAAAATATTTCGGTTTATCGGAACAAAAACTCAGTGTATGGTTTGCCCGTCTCACCCGATCGAGGGGCGTTTCGCGATCGTCACGAACGCGGTGTGGGATGCGGTGGACGCTGATTGCGCGACTGACGAGTGCGCATGAAGCGGACGGTGAAGTCGTGTGGTCCTGACGCCCTAGCGGCCGGTGTCCTTTTGTAAGACGCAATTGCGTTTTGCGAGGCGGTGACAAACAAGCCCAGTCTCGCCGGGGAGAGCACGAAGTAAGCCGTAAAACCATCGCGCAGGGAAAGCCGGAGTTTCCGGTGACACCTGTGGTCCTACCTCCCGTGCTTTTTGTTGCACGGGACCCATGGGTGCGATCGGCGCCCGGCTTTCCCTGCGCCCTCTGTTCAACGAGAGGGCGGAACGAAATGCAAGACTCGGGCGATTCATGTCGCGAGAGCGCGGATGTATGACTGACAAGCAGTGCAGCACACTCGATGTCGTCCCGGCGAAGGCCGGGACCCATAACCACAAATGGCAATTGTTGCGCGACGTTGGGGCTATAGTCCTCTTCAACAAGACAACCCTGTGGTAATGGGTCCCGGCCTTCGCCGGGACGACGATTGTGGATGTAGGCCATGTAACATATTTGGTGTCGTCCTGGCGAAGGCCAGGACCCATTACCCCAAATGCGCGTTGTTGCGCGGCGCTGTGGCCTCGAACCCTTTCCCTTCAAACGCCGGTGGTTATGGGTCCTGGCTTTCGCCAGGACGACGGATGGATCAGCGATGCGCGCAGGATTTTTTACGATCTCCACGCCATCTTCAGCACCGGGCGTCCCGAGGTCGGGTTGACGTCCTCGCCGGCATGCACAAAGCCGTTGCGTTCATAGAAGCGGATGGCGCGGGCGTTGTCCTTGTTGACCAGCAGCGTGACGCCTTCGGGCGACAGGCGCTTGGTTTCGTCGAGCAGCGCGCTCGCCAGCGGAGAGCCCCAGTGCGCGGGATCGACCACGAGCTGGTCGAGATAGCCGGTCTTGTCGATGGTGACGAAGCCGGCCAGCGCGCCGCTCGCTTCCGCGACGACGATCGTGGCATCGCGCACCAATTCGTTGCGCCAGCGCTCGCGCCACCATGCCACGCGTGCGTCGAAATCGATCGACGGATAAGCCTGCTGCCAGGTCTGCCGCCACAGCTCGATGGCGGCGTCTTCATCCGCGGCGCGATAGGAGCGGAGATGGAAAGAAGGGCTCATCGAAACACGAACGTCATGCCCGGGCTAAAGCGCGAAGCGCGTCTTCGCGCAGATGACCCGGGCATCCATCTACTTCGAACGACTCTTTTCCGATGGATTGCCGGGTCAAGCCCGGCAATGACGACTGATTGGCCAGGCGCCAGCAAACTACCTCTCCGTCAGCTTCAGCTCGATGCGGCGGTTGCGCTTGTAGGCGTCTTCGGTCTGCGCGGTGTCGAGCGGCTGGAATTCGGCGAAGCCGGCGGCGACCAGGCGCTGTGCCGGCACGCCGAGCGAAACCAGATATTGCACCACCGAGATCGCGCGCGCCGACGACAGCTCCCAGTTCGACTTGAACAGCGGGCTGTTGATCGGCCGCACGTCGGTATGGCCGTCGACCCGCAGCACCCAGGCGATCTCGGGGGGGATCTGCTTGTCCAGATCGATCAGCGCATTGGCCACGGTGTCGAGCTCGGTCTTGCCCTCCGGCAGCAGCAGCGCCTGGCCGGTGTCGAAGAACACTTCCGACTGGAACACGAAGCGGTCGCCGACGATGCGGATGTCGGGGCGGTTGCCGAGGATCGCGCGCAGCCGGCCGAAGAACTCCGAGCGGTATTTCGACAGTTCCTGCACCCGCTGCGCCAGCGCGACGTTGAGGCGCGAGCCGAGATCGGCGATCCGGCTCTGCGATTCCTTGTCGCGCTTCTCGGAGGCGTCGAGCGCTTCCTCGAGCGCGGCGAGCTGGCGGCGCAGCGCGCTGATCTGCTGGTTCAGCACCTCGATCTGCGCCAGCGCGCGCGACGAGACGCTCTTCTCGGACTCCAGCGCCTTGTTGAGCTCGTTGGCGCGGCCCTGCGCGTCGTTGCCGGAACTGGCGAGCCCCTCATAGAGCCCCTTCATGCGGTCGCGCTCGCCTTCGGCGGAGGCGAGCCCGGCGCGGAGCTGCGAGACCTGGTCGTCCAGCGTCAGCTTGGAGAGCTTCTCCAGCGACAACAGCTCGTTGAGCTGGGCGATCTTGGCGGTGAGCTGCTCCAGCGCCTTGTCCTTGCCGGTGACCTCCTGCGACAGGAAGAACTGCACCACAAGGAACACCGACAGCAGGAACACGATCGACAGCACCAGCGTCGACAGCGCGTCGACAAAGCCGGGCCAGTAGTTGAAGCCGGATTCGCTACGGCGCGAGCGGGCGAGGGCCATTCGGTTTCCCTTTATCTAGAACGTTTTCAAGCGAAGTGGATACCGGTTCGCGTGAAGAAAACGCGTCAAAACAAAAATCTAGAGCCCCGTTCCGATTTCATCGGAACGGAAAAGGCTCTAACGCGGTCAGTCCTGCGCTGCATGACAGACGGCCTCGATGTTGTGACCGTCGGGATCGAGCACGAAGGCGCCGTAGTAGTTTGCATGATAGTGCGGCCGAATGCCGGGCCGTCCATTGTCCCTGCCGCCGGCCCTGATCGCGTCCTCGTAGAAGCGATCGACAGTGGCGCGATCGCTTGCGGTGAAGGCGACGTGGGCGCCGGCCTGCGGCGTGTCGCGCCGGCCGATCCAGAAGAACGCCTTCGGGCCAACGCCATAACCCGCAAACTCGGCGCCTTCGGCGTACAGGCGGCTGATGCCGAGCGAACGCAAGGCCACGTCATAGAACGCCTTGGACCGTTCGATATCGCTGATGCCGATGGTCACGTGGTCCAGCACACAGGCCTCCTCGGCTCAACTCTTCTCGGGCTGGCGGGCGAGGCGCTCGAGCAGCCGCTTGATCTCGCGGTTCTGCTCGCCCTGGCCGTCGGCCCATTCGCGGATCATCTGCTGCTCGGTACGCATATGGGCGACCAGCCCCTGGATCGCCTCGGCGAGATTGGCCATCGCGGCCGTGGTGTTGCGGCCGCCGCCGCCGCCACCTTCCTCGAGCGCAGTGCGGAGACGGTCGATCGCGCCCTGCATGTCGCCGGTGACGCCACTTTCGTCGCCGGAAATGCCGCGCACCGTGGTGGCGAGCCAGTCCTCGAGGTCGGTGTAGAAGCGGTTCTGGGCCTGGCTCGATTGCAAATCGAGGAAGCCGAGGATCAGGGAGCCGGCGAGGCCGAACAGCGAGGACGAGAACGAGATGCCCATGCCGCCGAGCGGGGCGGCCAGCCCCTCCTTCAGCGTATCGAACAATGCGCTGGAATCGCCGCCGACCTTGAGCCCGTCGATCACCTTGCCGACCGAGCCCACCGTCTCGATCAGGCCCCAGAAGGTGCCGAGCAGGCCGAGGAACACCAAAAGGCCGGTCATGTAGCGCGAGATATCGCGGGCCTCGTCGAGGCGGGTTGCGATCGAATCGAGCAGATGCCGCATGGTCTGCTGCGAGATCGACATCCGGCCCGAGCGCTCGCCGCCGAGGATCGCGGCCATGGGGGCAAGCAGCTTCGGGCGGCGGTCGATCGCAAGCCCGGGATCGGCGATGCGGAAATTATTGACCCAGGCGACCTCGGGATAGAGCCGGATCACCTGACGGAACGCCAGGATGATGCCGATCAAGAGCACCGCGCCGATCAGGGCGTTCAGGCCGGGATTGGCGAAGAAGGCGGTGACGATCTGCTTGTACAGTACGACCCCGACCAGGCCGCAGAGCACCAGGAACACCAGCATCCGCACCAGGAAGATCCGGGGCGAGGACAGTTTGCTCAGTTCGATCTCCATATCGGAGCGGGAAGGGGGCATTGCCGGATCATCCGTTCGCGAAGGCTGCATCTGCCAGCAATATGGCACAGCGGCGGAGTGAGGAAAGCCGAATCCAAAGCGGGCGCGCAGAACCTTGGGTTGAAACCGGGCGGGTTGCTGCCGCTTCGCCCAGCTTTCCAGCCCAGTCCGCGCATCACCATTGGCGCTGGAGCCGGTCCGGTCAGCAGATCGCGTGCGGGTCGCACGCACCAGCGGGTGAGGCAAGTGCCGTGACCGGTGATTCGTTCGCTGCGCCTCATGATGTTGCGATGTGCGGCATTCCTGCGCAGGCAATTGACCTATTCCCGCTCACGCAGTCGTTAATGCATTCCCACAGCCTGCGATGGAACCCGCTCACAATCCGGTGACTCGCTAAAACATGCCGCGAAATCAGTGCGATAGGTTTGTGTGACATTGAGCCGCCTGACAAACGCTTTGCATCGCAGCAAGCGGGTTTTACTTTCAGCAACAGAAGCGGTGTCGGTGTGACGCCGCCGTTTGTTTATTGCAACCCACAGGGGCGATCATCTCAATGTCTGGACTTCGCGCGCAATCGGCATGCATTGCTCTGATGCTGGCCGTGACGGCGCCACTGCTTGCTGGCTGCGACGAGCCGAATACTGCAACCGCCGCCGTACAAGCATCACCCGAGCCGGACGTCAGTGTCGTCACCGTGAAGCCGCAGGCGCGCGCGATGGTGCGCGAGCTGCCGGGCCGCATCGCGCCGACCCGCGTTTCCGAGGTGCGCCCGCGCGTCTCGGGCATCGTCGTGAACCGCATGTTCCATCAGGGCAGCGAGGTGAAGGTCGGCGATCCCTTGTACCAGATCGATCCGCGCCCGTTTGAAGTCGAATTGCAATCGACCGAGGCGGCGCTGGCGCGCGCCAAGGCCGTGCAGGAGCAGGCTGCGCTGCAGGCCCGCCGCATTGCCACTTTGACCAGCCAGCGCGCAGCGCCGGAGGCCGAGAACGAGAAGGCGATCGCAAACCTGAAGGGCGCCGAAGCCGACGTGCAGGGCCGCGAGGCCGATGTCGCGCGTGCCAGGCTCAATCTGGATTACGCGACCATTCGCGCGCCGATCGACGGCACCATCGGTGCCGCGCTGGTCAGCGAGGGCGCGCTCGTGGTGCAGAACGACGCCGCGAGCCTTGCGACCATCCAGCAGCTCGATCCGATCTATGCCGACTTCCAGCAGTCGGTGACCGAGATGAATCAGCTGCGCCGCGCCTTCGAGAGCGGTGACCTCGACCGCATTGCGTCTGATGCGATGAAGGTCCGCCTCGTGCTCGACGACGGCTCGATCTATCCGATACCGGGCAAGCTGCTGTTCTCCGACGCCAAGGTCGACGCCCATACCGGGCAGGTGACCCTGCGCGGCGAATTCCCGAATCCCGATCGCATCCTGCTGCCGGGCATGTATGTCCGCGTGCAGATCGAGCAGGGCATCGACTCCGATGCGATCGCTGTGCCGCAGCAGGCGATCCAGCGCAATGGCGGCGGCGGCAGCGAAGTGTTCGTCGTCAAGGACGACAACCTCGTCGCGGTGCAGCCGGTGCGTACCGGCTCGCTGCAGGGTGGCCACTGGTTCGTGACCGAAGGCCTTAAGGCCGGCGACATGGTCGTGGTCGAGGGGTTCCAGAAATTCGCCGCCGGCGACAAGGTGCGGCCGCAGGCCTGGCGTGACATTGACGCTGCTGCAATGACGGATTCGCAGCAGACCGCGCACGCGGTGCGGTGATCCGACATGCCCAGCTTCTTCATCGACCGGTCGATCTTCGCCTGGGTCGTCGCGCTGTTCATCTGTCTGGTCGGTGCGATCTCGATTCCGCTGCTCGCGGTCGCGCAATATCCGATCATCGCGCCGCCCTCGATCTCGATCTCGACCAGCTATCCCGGCGCGTCGCCTGAAAACCTCTACAACAGCGTGACGCGGCTGATCGAGGAGGAGCTCAACGGCGCCGCCAACATCCTGAACTTCGAATCGACCTCCGACTCGCTCGGCCAGGTCGAGATCATCGCCAACTTCAAGCCGGGCACCGACACAAGCCAGGCTTCGGTCGAGGTGCAGAACCGCCTCAAGCGCGTCGAGGCGCGGCTGCCGCGCGCCGTGATCCAGCAGGGCATCCTGGTCGAGGAAGCCTCCTCCGCCGTGCTGCAGATCATCACGCTGAACTCGACCGACGGCTCGCTGGATGAAGTGGGCCTCGGCGACTTCATGATCCGCAACGTGCTGGGCGAGGTGCGCCGCATCCCCGGCGTCGGCCGCGCCACGCTGTATTCGACCGAGCGCTCACTGCGCATCTGGATCGATCCGGCCAAGCTGGTCGGCTACGGCCTGTCCGCCGACGACGTCAACAAGGCGATCACGGCGCAGAACGCCCAGGTCGCCTCCGGCAGCATCGGCGCCGAGCCGAGCACCGATACGCAGAAGATCTCCGCGCAAGTGCTGGTGAAGGGCCAGCTCTCCTCGCCCGACGAGTTCGGCGCGATCATCCTGCGCGCTAATCCCGACGGCTCGACGGTCCGCCTGCGCGACGTCGCGCGGATCGAGATCGGCGGCCTCAGCTATCAGTTCAACACCCGCCTCAACGGCAAGCCGACCGCGGGTCTCTCGGTGCTGCTGTCGCCGAAGGGCAATGCGCTGGCGACCGCGAGCGCGGTCGAGGCCAAGATGAAGGAGCTGTCGCGCTTCTTCCCGGCCAATATCGGCTACGAGATCCCCTACAACATCACGCCCGTGGTGAAGGCCTCGATCGAGAAGGTCCTGATGACTCTGGTCGAGGCGGTGGTGCTGGTGTTCATCGTGATGTTCCTGTTCCTGCAGAACATCCGCTACACCATCATTCCGACCATCGTTGTTCCGGTGGCGCTGCTCGGTACTTGCGCCACGCTGATGGTCGTGGGCTTCTCGATCAACATGCTGACCATGTTCGGCATGGTACTGGCGGTCGGCATCCTGGTCGACGATGCCATCGTCGTGGTCGAGAACGTCGAGCGCATCATGGCCGAGGAAGGCCTGCCGCCGAAGGAAGCCACCAAGAAGGCGATGTCGCAGATCACCAGCGCCATCATCGGCATCACGCTGGTGCTGATGGCGGTGTTCGTGCCGATGGCGTTCTTCCCGGGCTCAGTCGGCATCATCTATCGCCAGTTCTCGGTAACCATGGTGGCGGCGATCGCGTTCTCGGCGCTGCTCGCGCTGTCGCTGACGCCGGCGCTGTGTGCGACCTTGCTCAAGCCAGTCGAGAAGGGCCACGGCCATGCCCGCAGGGGCGTGTTCGGCTGGTTCAACCGCGTGCTTGACTCCGGCCGCGCCGGCTATGTCAGCACGGTGCAGGCCGGGCTGAAGCGCACCGGCCGGCTGATGCTGATTTATCTCGTGCTGTTCGCAGGCGTCGCCTACGGCTTCGTGCGGCTGCCCGGCGGCTTCCTGCCGGTCGACGACCAGGGCTTCATCACCACCGACGTGCAGACGCCGTCGGAGTCGTCCTATGCGCGCACCGAGGCTGCGGTCGAGCAGGTCGAGAAGTACCTGAAGACCCGCGCCGGGATCGAGAACGTCACGTTCCTGACCGGCTTCAGCTTCCTCGGCCAGGGCATGAACACCGCGCAGGCCTTCATCACGCTGAAGGACTGGTCGGAGCGCGGCCCGAAGGATTCGGCTGCCGCGATCGTCGCTGACATCAACCGCGACCTGTCGTCGTCGATCCGCGACGCCAGGATTTCGGCGCTGCAGCCGCCGCCGATCGACAATCTCGGCAACTCCTCGGGCTTCTCGTTCCGCCTGCAGGACCGCGGCCAGAAGGGCTATGCGGCGCTGATCGCCGCGTCCGACCGCCTGATCGCGGACGCCAATGCCAGTCCCGTGTTGCAGAAGGTCTATGTCGAGGGCCTGCCGCCGGCGCCGCAGGCCAATCTGATGATCGACCGCGAGAAGGCGGGTGCGTTCGGCCTCACTTTCGAGGACATCAACAACACGATCTCGACCAATCTCGGCTCGAACTACATCAACGACTTCCCGAACCGCGGGCGCATGCAGCGCGTCATCGTGCAGGCCGACAAGACCAGCCGCATGAACGCGGACGACATCCTGAATTACAACGTCAAGAACAGCCGCGGCCAGCTGGTGCCGTTCTCGGCCTTCGCCACCATCGAATGGTCGAAGGGGCCGACGCAGATCGCGGGCTTCAACTACTATCCGGCGGTGCGCATCTCCGGCGAGGCGCGGCCCGGCTTCACCTCGGGCGATGCGATCGCAGAGATGGAGCGGCTCGCCGACAAGCTGCCGCGCGGCTTCGGCTATGAGTGGACCGGCCAGTCGCTGCAGGAGAAACTGTCGGGCTCCCAGGCGCCGTTCCTGCTCGCGCTGTCGGTGCTGGTGGTGTTCCTGTTGCTCGCCGCGCTGTATGAGAGCTGGACCATTCCGCTCGCGGTGCTGCTGACGATTCCGCTCGGCATTCTCGGCGCCGTGGTGGCCGCGACGATGCGCGGCCTGTCCAACGACGTCTATTTCACCGTTGGCCTGATCACCATCATCGGCCTTGCCGCCAAGGACGCGATCCTGATCATCGAGTTCGCCAAGGATCTGCGCGCGCAGGGCAAGCCGCTGGTCGAGGCGACCATCGAGGCGTGTAGCCTCCGATTCCGCCCGATCCTGATGACCGGCCTTGCCTTCGTCTGCGGCGTGCTGCCGATGGCGATCGCGACCGGCGCTGGCGGCGCCAGCCAGCAGGCGCTCGGCACGTCGGTGATGGGCGGCATGATCGCGGTCGTGATCCTGGCGCTGTTGCTGGTGCCGGTGTTCTTCGTCAGCGTGCAGCGCGTGCTGGCGGGGGATCGCGAGAAGGCGCCCGAGAAGGCCGAAGCCTATAGTCCGCCCGCGCCGGCGCGGGGCGGCCACTGATGTCCGAGATCGGCGCCGATCTCATCAGGGCCTGGCGCCGCCTCCGGCTTGCTCTCGCAAGCCGACCAATCCAGATTGCATCTCTGGATTGAACGGGGAGCGTGCAGGCAACCCGAGGATTGAGGGCATGTGATGCGGCCGACCGATATTGCGATCTCGAATTATCGCTCCATTCGGCGGCTCTTCATGCCCATCGAACCGCTGTCGGTATTCGTCGGCGAGAATGGTGTCGGCAAATCCAATCTTTACAAGTCCCTGTCGCTGCTGCGCGACGCGGCGACGGGCCGGATCACCCGCACGATCGCCGATGAAGGTGGATTGAACTCCGTCTGCTGGTCCGGCATTCGCAAGCGGGGCGAGGATGGACGACTGCGATTGGCGGCCAGATTCGACGACATCAGATACGCCATCGAGCTCGGATTTCCCGGCCCGCTCGAGGCGGCATTTTCCGGCGAGCCGATGATCAAGTCCGAGCGCATCGAGGTGGCCCACGGAAAGCGCAAAGTACTGCTGATGGAGCGGACGAATTCACATGTCAGCGTGCGCGGCGAGAGCGGCGCCTTGAGCGAGCACAAGGATGCGGTGCTGCCGTCGGAAACCGCGCTCGCCGGATTCCTCGACGGCAAGACGTGCCCCGAAGTCGACCTGATCAGAAACGCAATGCAGAGCTGGCGATTCTATCACGATTTTCGCACCGATTCGGCGTCGCCGATCCGAAAGCCTTGTCTCGCGATCACGACGCCTGCGCTCTGTGCCGATGGCAGCGATCTGGCTGCCGCCCTGGCGACCCTCTACGCGATCAGGGAAGATGCCTGCGACCTGCAGGATGCGATCGAGGATGCGTTCCCGGGCGCCGAGCTCCGGGCATGGGAAGAGAACGGGCGGTGCGAATTCGAACTGCAACTGGCGGACATGCCGCGTCCGTTCAAGGCACACGAGCTATCCGATGGGACGCTGAAATATATCTGCCTGCTCGCCGTGTTCATGGGCTATCGGCTGCCGCCGTTCATCGCACTGAACGAACCCGAGGCCAGCCTGCATCCATCGCTGCTGGCGCCATTGGCCCGGCTGATCGCCAAAGCGTCGCGCCGCGCCGGCATCTGGATTGTCACCCATTCGGAACAGCTGATGGAGGCGTTGCAAAGCGAGAGTTCGGTCCCGCTTCGCCGGGTGATCAAGGCCAAGGGCGCCACGGCCATCGAAGGCCTGACCCTCGGCGGTGAATTTCGTGACGAGGAACGCGACGACGACGATGACGATTAGATCGTGCCGTCGTGCTACTGCCCGAGCGGTTTCAAAATCTTGATCAACTCGCCGTGCACGAACTCGTTGCCGCAGACGACGTGGCCGGTCTGCAGCGGGTCGTCATTGCCCTGAATGCCCGAGACGGTGCCGCCGGCTTCCCTGACCATGATCTGGCCCGCCGCGATGTCCCAGGGCTGCAGATTGCGCTCCCAAAAGCCGTCGAGCCGGCCGGCGGCGACGAAGGCGAGGTCGAGCGAGGCGGCGCCGAAGCGGCGGAAGCCCGCGACCTTGGTCTGCAGCGCGGCCATCTCCTGCAGCGCCAGCTGGTGATTGCCGCGGCCGATATGCGGCAGGCCGCAGGCCACCACGCATTCATTGAGCTGGCGGCGGCCGGCGACGCGCAGCCGCTGGTCGTTGAGGAACGCGCCCTTGCCGCGCTCAGCGATGTAGAGCTCGTCATTGGCGGGATTGTAGATCACGCCGGCGATGATCGTGTCCTCGCGCTTCAGCCCGATCGAGATCGCGAATTGCGGGATGCCGTGCAGGAAGTTGGTGGTGCCGTCGAGCGGATCGACGATCCAGGTGTGGCTCTTGTCCGAGCCTTCGCGCTGGCCGCCTTCCTCGCCGAGGAACCCGTAACCGGGCCGGGCCTTTTCGAGGTCGGTGTAGAGCATCTCTTCGGCGCGCTTGTCGGCGAGCGAGACGAAGTTCGCCGGCCCCTTCAGCGACACCTGGAGATGTTCGATCTCGCCAAGGTCGCGCTTGAGGCTGCGGCCGGCGCGGCGCGCGGCCTTGACCATGACATTGATGAGGGCGGAGTAGAGCATGATGGCGGCTTCTTCGGTGCGATTGAGCTGACGGCGGGTTCAAAGTGGTCCCGTCATCCTGAGGAGCGCGGAACGCGCGTCTCGAAGGATCGACAGCCACCAGCCGGGCCGCGCATCCTTCGAGGCTCGCTCCGCTCGCACCTCAGGATGACGGGGAACGGCTTGCGGCGTCGGAGATTGCTGGACTGGGTGCCCTCTGGAGGCCGCCCCGTCAAGGCGTCATTTGACGTTGTTTCCGATCCATTTCCGGGCAGCAGCCTCGCCCTTGGCGCGGTCTTCCGGGCTCATATCGGCGAGGATGTCGTCGAGATCGGGGTCGCCCTTGCCCGCGGTCTTGGCGACGGTGTGCCATTTCAGCGCCTCGACCTTGTCCACCGGGGCGCCGGCGCCGGTCGCCAGCACATGGGCGAGGCGGTTTTGCGCGATCGCGCTGTTCTGCCGGGCCGCCTTGCGCAGCATAGCCACCGCCGCCGGCACGTTCCGCGGCGTGCCGGAGCCGTTATAGAGCGCGATGGCATATTCGACCTCGGCATCGACATTGTCGGCCAGCGAGGCGGCCTGCAGCAGCCGCGCCGCCTTTTCGAGGTCCTTCGGCACCCCGGTGCCTTCCTTGTAAAAGGTCGCGAGCGCGTATTGTGCCTCCGGGCTGCCGGCGTCGGCGGCCATCCGCAGCAGCTCGGCGGAGCGCTTGAGGTCCTGCGGCAGGGTCTGGCCGTCGAGATAGAGCAGCGCAAGATTATAGGCCGCCTTGGGTTCGCCGAGCTTGGCCGACGATGCCAAAAGCTTGACCGCGGAATCCTTGTCCACCGTGCCGCCGCGTCCTGCGATCCGCATCATCGCGAGCGCGAACATCGCCTCGCGGTCGCCGGCATCGGAGGCGCGCTTGTACCATTCGTCGGCCTTGACGTAGTCGCGCTTGACGCCGAGCCCGTTGGCATAGAGCTCGCCCAGCATCGTCATCGCCTTGGCATCGTTGTTGTTCTGCGCGCGCGCCGTCGCGAGGTCGAACGCCGTCTTGTACATGCCGCGCTGATAGGCGCCGTAGACGAGGTCGACATTGGGATCGTCCGGCGTCGGGGTCGGCGAGGGCGTCGGGGTGGGCGTCGCCGAGGCGGCAGGCTTCGGCACTGGCTTCTTCGCGACCGGCGCATGCACCTTCGGCTTCTCTTTCGGCGCCTCCTTCTGCGCAGGCGGCGGCGTCTGGGCCGGCGGCGTGATCGAGAGCTGCGCCATCGCGCCGCTCGCCAGCATCGTGCAGCCGAGCGCAACACCTATCGGACGCAGGGACTTCATTCCGGCGTCATCCCTCGGCCTTGGCCGTGCCGAATGTGCTGGCATGGGCCTGCGCAATCGCTTCGCCGATCTCGACGAGCGCCGCCTTGGCGCCGCGCGGATCGGACCAGATAACATCTCCGACCAGCACGAAATCCGCGCCGGCCGATGCGAACGCCTCGGCCTCCTCGCGCGAGGTCGCAAAGCCTGTGCAAGGCGGCTCGAACAATTCGTCCCACCATTGCAGCCGCTCGGCGATCGCCTCGGTCGAGGGCCGCTGTCCCCTGGCATCGGGCTCGCCGAACAGCACATAGTCGGCACCGGCCTCGCCCGCGGCCATGGAATCGTGGCGCGTCGCGAGCCCGCCGACGCCGACGATGCGGTCGGGCTTCAGCGACGGCATCGCCTCTTCCATCGCGGCGATGCCGGTCAGATGCGCGCCGTCGGCGCCGGCGCGGGCCACGATATCCGGATGACCGTCGATCAGCAGCGCAGCACCGGCGTTCTGGACCGCCGGCGCCAGCGCCTTGACGGAAGAAATCATGCTGCGCGGATCGCTCTCGCGCAGCCGCACCAGCACGGCCGCGACGTCGGCCGCGGCGAGCAGCTCGGCAAGCTCGGCCGCAAGCTGCGCGGGCTCGTCGAGCGGCGGCGTTGCCAGATAGAGGCGCGGCGCTGGCCGCGGCGGAACGGGCTTGGTCGCCAACTATGCCGCCTGCTTTTCGAGGCCGGCTTCCCAATTGCCGGTGCTTGCCAGCCCGTTCATCCGGGCGCGGTGCGAAAAGGCGCACTGGCCCGCGGGGACGTTGTCGGGCTTGCCGGACCACGCCTTCTGCGGCGCCGCCTGTAGCGCACGGCCATAGGAGAAGGTCAGCCGCCAGGGCAAATGGCCGATCTTGTTCATGGCGTCGAGATGCGCGGTCGCTTCCTCGTCGCTCTGCCCACCGGAGAGGAAGGCGATGCCGGGCACTGCGGCCGGCACGCAACTCTTGAGCAGGCGGATGGTCTTCTCGGCGACTTCCTGCACCGACGCCTGCTTCGGGCATTTCTTGCCCGAGATCGCCATGTTCGGCTTCAGGATCATGCCTTCCAGCGCGACGCGCTGCACCCGCAATTCCTGGAAGGTGCGGTTCAGCACGCGTTGCGTGACCTCGTAGCAGCGGTCGATGTCGTGATCGCCGTCCATCAGCACTTCCGGCTCGACGATCGGCACGATCTGCGCGGCCTGGCACAGCGCGGCATAGCGCGCCAGCGCATGCGCATTGACGCGGATCGCGGTCATGGTGGGGATGCCGCGGCTGCCGGCGCCCGAGCCGATATCGATCACTGCGCGCCATTTCGCAAAGCGCGCACCGCGCTCGTAATATTTCTTCAGCCGTTCGGCGAGCTTGTCGAGGCCGACGGTGACGAGTTCGCCCGGGCAGTTCGGCAGGGCTTGCGTGCCTTCGTCGACCTTGATGCCGGGAATGCTGCCCGCCTGCTCGATCAGCTTGACCAGCGGCGTGCCGTCCTTGGCATCCTGCCAGATGGTCTCGTCGTAGAGGATGACGCCGGAGATGTACTTGCTCATCGCCTCCTGCGAGCGGAACAGCATCTCGCGATAGTCGCGGCGATTGTCCTCGGTCGAATCGACCTTGATGGCGTCGAACCGCTTCTTGATGGTGCCGGAGGATTCGTCGGCGGCAAGGATGCCCTTGCCCGGGGTGACCATGGCGAGGGCAACTTTGTTGAGGTCAGCGAGGTTCATGGAAACGTTCTCCAGAGCGCATTGCCTTTGCAAACCAAAATAGGCGGTTCTCGGGCAAATGCCTAGAAAACGTTCGTCGCGGCCGCTGTTTGTCGCAGTCGGCGATCAAGCCCCGGGACACCGTTTCCAACTGCGTCGGAGCCGGTGTCCCGCGTTAATGTTTCGGGCAATATGGTGTCAGCGATCTCTCGTCAGGCGACCTCTTTAGGCGACCTTGGGGTCGAGCTGGCCCGCAGCGTAGCGCTTGGCCATTTCCGCCGTGGTCAGCACCTTCTTGATCTTGCTGGCCTGGCCCGCGGTGTTGAACTCCTGCAGGCGCTGCTTGCACAGCTTGGTCATCGCCTCCATCGCGGGCTTCAGGTACTTGCGCGGATCGAACTCTTCCGGATTGTCCTTCAGCACCTTGCGGATCTGGCCGGTCATCGCCATCCGGTTGTCGGTGTCGATGTTGATCTTGCGCACGCCGTTCTTGATGCCGCGCTGGATCTCGGCGACCGGCACGCCCCAGGTCGGCTTCATCTTGCCGCCGTTGGCGTTGATGATCTCCTGCAGCTCCTGCGGCACCGACGAGGAGCCGTGCATCACCAGATGCGTGTTCGGCAGCTTGCGATGGATCTCCTCGATCACGTTCATGGCGAGGATGTCGCCGTCGGGCTTGCGGGTGAACTTGTAGGCGCCGTGCGAGGTGCCCATCGCGATCGCGAGCGCGTCGACCTTGGTCTCCTGGACGAACTTCACGGCCTCGTCGGGATTGGTCAGCAGCTGGTCATGCGACAGCTTGCCCTCGGCGCCATGGCCGTCTTCTTTGTCGCCCATGCCGGTCTCGAGCGAGCCGAGCACGCCGAGCTCGCCTTCGACCGAAATGCCGCCGAGATGGGCCATGCCGGTCACGGTCCGGGTGACGCCGACATTGTAATCCCAGTCGCCCGGGGTCTTGCCGTCGGCCTTCAGCGAGCCGTCCATCATCACCGAGGTGAAGCCGGCCTGGATCGCGGTCATGCAGGTGGCGGGCTCGTTGCCGTGGTCGAGATGCACGCAGACCGGGATCTGCGGGTAGATCTCGGTGACGGCGTCCATCATGTGCTTGAGCATGACGTCGTTGGCGTAGGACCGCGCGCCGCGCGAGGCCTGGATGATGACGGGCGCGTCGACCTCGGAGGCCGCCGCCATGATCGACAGCGCCTGTTCCATGTTGTTGATATTGAAGGCAGGTACGCCGTAATCGTGCTCGGCCGCGTGATCGAGCAGTTGCCGCAACGTTATGCGAGCCATTCCATTTCTCCCTGTAGTGCGCGTTCGCGGGTTTGAAGCGCGATGAGCTTAGGTTGAATCGTCATCGCGGTTTAACTCTCTGTTTGAGCATGATCTTTTCGGAAAACCGCTTCACACTTTTCCGGATCATGCTCTCAATCAGCCGTGTTTCAGAACTTCGACGCCCGGCAGCGGCTTGCCTTCCATCCATTCAAGAAACGCGCCGCCCGCGGTCGAGACGTAAGAAAAATCGCCCGCCACGCCCGCCTGGTTCAGCGCCGCGACGGTATCGCCGCCGCCGGCGACCGAGACCAGTTTCTTGCTCTTGGTGCGCTCGGCGGCATGCCTGGCCGACACCACGGTGCCGCGGTCGAACGGCGTCAGCTCGAAGGCGCCGAGCGGACCGTTCCACACCAGCGTCGCCGCGTCGTCGATCGCGGAATGGATCCGCGCGATCGACTGCGGACCGACGTCGAGGATCATGCCGTCGGCCGGGATCGCATCGAGGCCATAGGCATGCGACGGCGCATTGGCGGCAAACTGGTTGGCGACGACGGCGTCCACCGGGAGGATGATCGCGCAGTTCGCGGCGTTGGCCTTTTCCATGATCCGCAGCGCGGTCGCGGCGAGGTCCTTTTCGGCGAGCGACTTGCCGACGTTGATGCCTTGCGCGTGCAGGAAGGTGTTGGCCATGCCGCCGCCGATCACCAGCGCATCGACCTTGCTCACGAGATTTTCCAGCAGGTCGATCTTGGTCGAGACCTTGGCGCCGCCGATGATCGCGATGACGGGCTTGGTCGGTGCTTCCAGCGCCTTGCCGAGCGCGTCGAGTTCGGCCTGCATGGTGCGGCCGGCATAGGCCGGCAGCTTGTGGCCGAGGCCTTCGGTCGAGGCGTGGGCGCGATGCGCGGCGGAGAAGGCGTCGTTGACCCAGATGTCGCCGAGCTTTGCGAGATCAGCGACGAAGCCGGCGTCGTTCTTCTCTTCTTCCTTATGGAAGCGGGTGTTTTCCAGACAGAGGATGTCGCCGTCCTTGAGGGCCGCAACCGCGTTGGCCGCAGGATCACCGATGCAGTCGTCGGCGAAGGCGACCGGGCGCTTGATCACTTGCGACAGCGCGTCAGCGACTGGCTTCAGCGACTCCTTGGGATCGCGTCCCTTGGGCCGGCCGAAATGCGCGAGCAGGATCACCCTGCCGCCCTTGTCGGAAATCTCGGTGATGGTGGGGGCGACGCGCTCGAGCCTTGTGGCGTCGGTGACGCGGCCGCCTTCCATGGGGACGTTGAGGTCGACGCGCAGCAGCACGCGCTTGCCCTTCACGTCGACGTCGTCGAGGGTGCGGAATGATTTTGTCATGGGAGGTCTCTTGTCCCCGGCGCACAGCGGCGCGAAGTGCGGCTGTGCAGGACCGGGACCTTGGGTTGAATGGGTCCCGGCTCAGCGGTGCAGCGTCTCGACGCTGCACCGCGTCCGGGACACGAGACGTGAGTTAAATCAGCTTGCCGATGGCGACGGCCGTGTCGGCCATGCGGTTCGAGAAGCCCCACTCATTGTCGTACCAGGCCATCACCCGCACCAGCGTGCCGTTCTGCACCTTGGTCTGGTCCATGTGGAAGGTGGCCGAGTGCGGATCGTGGTTGAAGTCGATCGAGACGTTGGGCGCGGTGGTAAAGCCCAGAATGCCCTTGAGCTGCTGCTCGGCGGCGCGCTTCATCGCCTCGTTGATTTCCTTGGCGTCGGTGGCGCGCTTGGCGACGATCTTCAGATCGATCACCGAGACGTTCGGGGTCGGCACGCGGATCGAGACGCCGTCGAGCTTGCCCTTCAGTTCCGGCAGCACCAGGCCGATCGCCTTCGCCGCACCGGTCGAGGTCGGGATCATCGACATCGCCGCAGCGCGGCCGCGATAGAGATCCTTGTGCAGGGTGTCGAGCGTCGGCTGGTCGCCGGTATAGGCGTGGATCGTGGTCATGAAGCCGGTCTCGATGCCGACCGTCTCGTTCAACACCTTTGCAACCGGCGCGAGGCAGTTGGTGGTGCAGGAGCCGTTGGAGACGACGAGCTGATCCTTGGTCAGCGTGTCGTGGTTGACGCCGTAGACGATGGTGGCGTCAGCGCCATCGGCCGGTGCCGAGACCAGCACGCGCTTGGCGCCGGCGGTGAGGTGCGCCGAGGCCTTGTCCTTGGCGGTGAAGATGCCGGTGCATTCCAGCGCGATGTCGACGCCGAGCGCCTTCCACGGCAGCTTGGAGGGATCGCGTTCGGCCGAGACCTTGATCTTGTTGTCGCCGAGGCTGATCGAGTCGCCGTCAACGGTCACGGTGCCCGGAAAGCGGCCATGCACGGAATCGAAGCGCAGCAGATGCGCGTTGGTCTCGACCGGGCCGAGGTCGTTGATGCCGACGACCTCGATGTCCTTGCGGCCGGACTCGGCGATGGCGCGCAACACATTGCGGCCGATACGCCCAAACCCGTTGATCGCGACGCGGATTGCCATGCTGTTGTCTCCTCTAAAAGCTGCTGCCAGCCCCGCGGGAGGGCTCCCACGAAGCTTTTACGGCGGAACGCCCGGTTCAGCCGGACGCGAGCGGAAAAGATGGAGCTTTGGTAATCCTTTTTCGCGGCAAGCTCAACCTTTGACCGGCGGGTGTCAGGCCAGCGTCAGACGCGCTTCAGGGCAGCGTTAACGACGGCCTCCGCGGTAATGCCGAAATGCGGGAAAAGGTCCTTCGCCGGGGCACTTGCGCCGAATCCGTGCATGCCGATGAATTCGCCATCGTGCCCGATCACGGCATCCCAGCCCCAGCGCACCGCGGCCTCGATCGCGATCTTGACCGGGGCGTTGCCAATGATGGCATTTTGCCGCTCGGCAGGCTGCGCCAGCAGCAATTCCAGCGACGGCACCGAGACCACCCGCGTCGCGATGCCGCGTCCGGCGAGCTGCTTCTGCGCCTCGACCGCGATCTGGACCTCGGAACCGGACGCGAACAATGACACTTTTGCGTCACCCTGCGCCGCGACCAGCTCGTAGGCGCCGTGGCTGCACGGGCTGTCATTCGGCACCGTGGTGCGGAGCTGCGGCAGGTTCTGGCGGGTCAGCGCCAGCACCGTCGGTCCGTCGATGCGGTTGAGCGCCAGTTCCCAACACTCGGCGGTCTCGACCGCGTCGCAGGGACGGAACACGCGCATGTTGGGCATCGCGCGCAGCGCGGAGAGGTGCTCGACCGGCTGGTGCGTCGGGCCGTCCTCGCCGAGGCCGATCGAGTCATGGGTCATGACATAGACCACGCCGGTGCCCATCAGCGCCGACAGCCGCATCGCGCCGCGCGCATAGTCGGTGAACACCAGGAAGGTGGCACCGTTCGGCGCGAAGCCGCCATGCAGGAAGATGCCGTTGAGGCACGCCGCCATGCCGTGCTCGCGGATGCCGTAATGGATGAAGCGGCCCTTCGGCGTCTTGGCGGCAAACCCCACCGCCGACTTCGCCTTGTTGTTGTTGGAGCCGGTGAGGTCGGCGGAGCCGGCGACGAACTCCATCGGCATCGCAGCCGCGATCACCTCGATCGCGGCTTCCGACGATTTGCGGGTCGCGACGTTGAGCGGATTTTCCAGGAGCCCCTTCTTGAAAGCGCGCAGGCCCTTGGCGAGCGAGGCCGGCCGCTCGTGACGCAGACGGCGCTCGAACTCGGCGCGCTTGCGGTTGCCGAGCTGCGCGAACTGCTCGTCCCAGGCCTTGTGCTCGGCGCCGCCGCGGGCACCCGCCTCGCGCCAGGCCTTCAGCACGTCGTCGGGCACCGAGAACGGCTCGAGCGAGATGCCGAGCTTCTCCTTGGCGCCCTTGAGCTCCTCGGCGCCGAGCGCCTCGCCATGCACCTTCGCGGTGCCGGCCTTGGTCGGTGCGCCGAAGCCGATCGTGGTCTTGCAGGCGATCAGCGAGGGCTTGCTGGATTTCTGCGCACGGGTGATGGCAGCCGCAATCGCCTGTTGATCGTGGCCGTCGATCAGTTCGGCGGCCCAGCCCGCGGACTTGAAGCGCTTCACCTGGTCGACGGAGTCGGAAAGCGAGGTCGGGCCGTCGATCGAGATGCCGTTGTCATCGTACAGCACGATCATCTTGTTGAGGCGCCAGTGGCCGGCGAGCGCAATCGCTTCCTGCGAGATGCCTTCCATCAGGTCGCCGTCGGAGGCGAGCACATAGGTGTGGTGGCTGACGATCTTCTTGCCGAACTCGGCGGCGAGCATCTTCTCGGCGAGCGCCATGCCGACTGCGGTCGCGATGCCCTGGCCGAGCGGGCCGGTGGTGGTCTCGATGCCTTTGGTGTGGAAATTCTCGGGATGCCCAGGCGTCAGCGATCCGAGCTGGCGGAAATGCTTGAGCTGGTCGAGCGTCATCTCCTTGTTGCCGGTGAGGTACAGCAACGAATAGAGCAGCATCGAGCCGTGGCCCGCCGACAGCACGAAGCGGTCGCGGTCGGGCCAGGCCGGATCGGCGGCGTCGAATTTCAGGAACTGGGTGAACAGCACGGTCGCGATATCGGCGGCGCCCATCGGCAGGCCGGGATGACCGGATTTCGCCTTCTCGACGGCGTCCATGGCAAGGCCACGGATCGCATTGGCCATACGGGTGTGATCGACCTGCGACATGATGAAAAGTCCGCCTGAAATGAGGAGCTGGTTGCTGGACGCATCGGGGCGGGCAGCCGCGATGCGCGCGTGGATGGCCTTACGGGTTGGAGGGTGGATTAGCACCTCAATTCCGCAAGTCCAAGGCGATGAAACGCCCCAAAACGGGGAAAAGTTGCCCGAAATGGCCCTATTTCATTCAACGGTGCATAGTTCTGCTGCGCCGTTGCGCTCGGCTCGCTTGCCACGTAAATTTCGTCCCGTAAGCGCTTGCCGAACCGCCAGTTTTGCCGTGCGGCAGGCTTATATCCAGCAGGCTACCCAGCCAACCCAAGAAAGGTCCACGCCGCGTGTCATGAGTGATCGTCTCGCCAACGGGTCTGGCAATACCGAGGCACCGCTTGCCGATATCGATGCTGCGACAAAGCGGCTGATGGCTGCGCTCGACGCGCTGGAAAGCTCGGTGGAGCGGCGCCGCGAGGCCGACCGCGACGAAAACGAACTGGCGAGCCGGATCCAGGCGCTCGGCGCCGATCGCTCCAGACTTGCCGACGAACTCGACGGATCGCTGGTCAAGACGCGCAAGCTCGAGCGCGTCAATCGCGACATCGCGGAAAAGCTCGACGCGGCGATCGGCACCATTCGCGCCGTGCTCGAGGGCGGAGACAGCAGATGAGCCACATCAACGTCACCATCAATGGCCGGCAATACCGGATGGCCTGCGAGGAAGGCCAGGAGGTGCGGCTGCTCAAGCTCGCGGAAAACCTCGAGCAGCGCGTCGAATCGCTGCGCGGCAAGTTCGGCGAGATCGGCGATGCGCGGCTCACGGTGATGGCGGCGCTGACCGCCTGCGACGAGTTGGCCGATGCCAGCGCACGCCTCCGCAGCCTCGAGGAAGAGGTCGAGCAGCTGCGTAATGCACGCGTCGCCGCCACCGACCGCGCCCGCGCCACCCAGACCGCGGTCTCCAACGCGCTTAACGCCGCCGCCGAGCGGATCGAGCGCACCACCCAAGTGCTCAACCGCACCATCGGCGGCGGCATCGCGATCGGGTAGCCGAGGCGTCATTGCGGGGAGCGATAGCGACGAAGCAATCCATCCATCAGCATATGCGGGGGGTGGTGGATTGCTTCGCTTCGCTAGCAATGACGTCCTTGGTCGCAGGGAGGACGATCCAGAATCGCGGTTTCTTGCCGCTGGCGGAACCGGCACTTCGTCGCTACATTGGCTTCGCGAAGCTGCGTCGTGCGTCAGGAGCCATATATCCCCGGGGCCTTATCGATCCTTTAGGGAACTGTCCCTGGCCGGGTCCGTGGACCCGGACATATGGTGCCCACCTACTTTCGTAGGGAACTCCGGGATCGAGCGCTCCAACGGCCTCTGCGGCTTCGCACTATTTTTGCTGTTGCCTTGTCGTCGCGCGGCGGCGGTTCGATTGTGGTGCAGCGCTGTCCCCTGCGAAGCGGGGCGTCCAGTGCGCCGCGGCCTGGCCATACGGTGCTGAAGCATGATCCGGAAAAGTGTGAAGCGGTTTTCCGAAAAGATCATGCTCAAACAAGAACGCTAAAGCGCTCATCGCGCTTTAGCGTCTCTGGAACGATGGATCGTCCGTTGTCGCGGACGACGACAGCGGAAGATGGATCATGCACGCAGCTCCATCGAAGGCCGAGCTTCGGGCGCTTGCCCTCGCCAAGCGTGATGCGCTGAGCGACGAGCAGCGCGCAGCGGCGGCCGAGGCGCTTGCCAAGCGCGGCGCGCCGTTCGAGATCACGCAAGGCATGATCGTCTCCGGCTATGCGCCGATCCGCAGCGAGTTCGATCCGGCGCCGCTGATGAAGAAGCTGGCCGAGAAGGGCGCGCGGCTCGCGCTGCCCTGCATCAATGCGCGCGGCCAGTCGCTGACCTTCCGCAGCTGGTCGCCGCAGGACCGGCTGATGCTCGGGCCGCTCGGCATTCCCGAGCCGTCGCCGGCCTCACCCGAGGTGCATCCCGACGTGATGCTGGTGCCGCTTGCGGCTTTCGACAAGCTCGGCCACCGCATCGGCTATGGCGCCGGCTATTACGACTATACCTTTGCGCATCTGCGAAAGGCCAAGCATGTGATCGGGGTCGGGATTGCCTTCGCTGCACAGGAAAGCAAGGCTATTCCGGCGTTGTCGCACGACGTCCCGCTGGATTATGTGCTAACCGAGCGCAAGACGTTCGATTTCCGGAGCCCCTAGCATTGCGTATTCTGTTCGTTGGTGACGTCGTCGGCAGGACCGGCCGCACCGCCATCGCCGACCACCTTCCCGGCATGATCAGGGACTGGTCGCTCGATCTCGTCATCGTCAATGGCGAGAATTCCGCCGGCGGTTTCGGCATTACCGAGGCGATCTACCAGGAGCTGCTCGACGCCGGGGCCGACGCGATCACGCTCGGCAACCACGCCTGGAATCAGAAGGAAGCGCTGGTCTTCATCGAGCGCGCGCCGCGCCTGATCCGCCCCTTGAATTTCCCGCGCCATTCGCCCGGCCGCGGCTCGACCCTGATCGACACCAAGAACGGCAAGCGCGCGCTGGTCATCAACGCGATCGGCCGCGTCTTCATGGAGCCGTCGTCCAACGATCCGTTCGCCGCGATCGACCGCGAGCTCGAGGCCTGTCCGTTGCGCGAGGGCGCCGACGCCATCGTGCTGGACTTCCATGCCGAGGCCACCAGCGAGAAGCAGGGCATCGGCTTCTTCTGCGACGGCCGCGTCAGCCTCGTGGTCGGCACCCATACCCATGTGCCGACCGCCGATCACCAGGTGCTGCCGGGCGGCACCGCCTATATGAGCGATGCCGGCATGACCGGCGATTATGATTCGGTGATCGGCATGCAGAAGGAGGAGCCGCTGCAGCGTTTCCTCACCGGCATTCCCTCCGGCCGTTTCGAACCGGCCGCGGGCACAGCCACGCTCAGCGGCATCGCGGTCGAGACCGACGATACGACCGGGCTTGCGGTGAAGGTCGCGCCGGTGCGCGCCGGCGGACGACTCGAGCCCGCGGTGCCGGGGTTCTGGACGTAGAGCTTGTAGCCCGGATGCAGCCAACGGGTCGCGCGAACGCGCGCCCGATGACAGGCTCCGCGAAATCCGGGGTCTAACAAAGCTGAGGGGCTGATCCCGGATTGCGCTTCGCTGCATCCGGGCTACGGATTTACGACTGCCGGAAGCCCATCCGGAACGCGCCCCAGTGGCGGCCGTGCACGACGATCGGCGATGACACATCCTTCATCAGCACGAAATTGCCGCCGCCCATGTCGCGGCGGTAGGTCTGCAGCAGGAACGGCTTTGTATTGGCTGCGACCTTGCTCACCGCGCGGTCATTGAACAGGCGGCGGTTGCGGCAATTGGCGTTGTTCCAGACCGGGTCGGGCCCCTGCGGCAGCCGGTAGTTCGGATTGTGGGTCGGCAGATAGCCGCCGCGTGCCCAGGCGACGCAGAACACGATGCGCGGATCGGTCTTCTGGATCGGGTCCTGGATCGCGGGCAGCACGCGATCGGTGAAGCTGACATAGTTGGTTAGATATTGCTTCGGATTGCTGCCTGCGATCTCGCGGTAATTCTCGTCCATCAACTGCGCGAGCGTGATCTCGCCGCGCGTGACCGCGTTCTCGAACAGCTCGGAAATCTGCTTCGCGGTGTCGATCACGACGCGGATCAGCGGCGCGTCACTGGTCTCCACGCCGCTGTCGGCGATGGTCACGATCAGGCTCTCGGACAGCTCGAGCAGCTTCGCGACGCGGCCGTCGGCGTGCTTGAGATCGCGCGACGAGAGATCGACGCCCTTGGCAAGCTCGTTCAGCTCCGCGATCACGGTGTCGCAATGACCGAGATTGGAGGTCGCGGCGCGCGCGACGTTGTCGATCTCGGCACCAACAGATGAAAAGCCTTCCTGCACCCGCATGATGATGCCGGAGATCTGCTGGGCGCCTTCGCCGGCGCTCTTGGCGCGCAGCGAGGCGTCGCTGCTCTCGCCGATCAGGCTGCCGATCTGGCCGTCGAGATCGCGCACCGTGTCGGAGATCTGATGCGTCGCCTGGCGCGTCGCCTCCGCAAGGCTCTTCACCTCGCTCGCGACCACGGCAAAGCCGCGGCCGGCGGTGCCGGCGCGCGCCGCCTCGATCGTGGCATTGAGCGCGAGCAGGTTGGTCTGTTTGGCGATCGCCTCGATCGAACCGGAAACCTTGGCGACCTGGCTCAGCGCGGAGCCGACAGCGGCAAGCCGCGCCTCAATCCGCGCGACCGCGGCGACGAGTTCGGAGATGTGGCTGACCGCAGTGTCCACCGCATGGCGCGACTCCGCGATCTGGCCGACCGCGGCGGACGCGGTCGATTGCACCGCCTGCGATGCGTTGGCGATGTCGTGATTGGCCGAGACCATCGTCTCGGCGGTCGCCTGCAAATGATGGAACCGCTCCGACTGGTTGGTGACGCGGTTGGCGACCTCCTGGACGTTGCCGGCGATGTCGGCGAGTTCCACTCCGAGGCCGCCGATGCGGTCGGCAAGCTGGTCAACGAGCCGTTCGGCCAGCGTCCGGTTCGATGAGGTGTCCAGAACTGCAAGCTGCGCGGCCGACATATCAGCGCTTCCTCCATCACAGCGGTCGGTTGAGCCGCCGCAGCATTCCCCATTTCAATCTAAAGCGTGATTCGCGCCGCCGGTCTTGCCTGAGCGTGCACTCCGTAGCCCGGATGCAGCCAACGGGTCTGCGCCAAGCGCGGCCCGATGACAGGTTCCCCGAAATCCGGGTTTCCCGCCCGTGGGCACGCTCGTCCCGGATTACGCTTCGCTCCATCCGGGCACCAAAAATTCCAATCAAAGCTTGTAGGCGGTGCGGAAGCCGCCCCAGTGCCGGCCGCGGACGCGGATCGGCACGTCGATCTCGCGCATCATCACGGTGGTGCCGTTACCCATGTCGCGCGGATAGCTCTGGACCAGATAGGCGCGCTGGTTCTGCGCGGCGGCGAGGCCCGCGGGATCGTTGAAGATGCGGCGATTGCGGCAATTGGCGGTGTTGTAGGCGACATCGCCCGGCCGCTGCGGATGCGAGTAGATCTTGTTGTGGACCGGCAGATAGCCGTTCCGATCGACCGTCGCGCAGAACGCCAGCCGCTTGTCCTTGGCGAGGAACGCCTCGAGCAGAGCGGGCAGCGCGCGATCCGCCCAATCCAGCATCCTTGTGCGGTATTGCACCGGATTGGTGCCGGATATTTCGACATAGTCGGTGTCGAACATGTCGTCGATCGTGATTGCGCCGCTCGCAAGGCCGCTCTCGAAGACCTTGGTCAGCGCCGTGCCTGCTTCCATCGCGCGGGTGATCAGCTCGGCGTTTTCCTCGTGGATCGCCCACATCCGGTCTTCGATCAGCTCGCGCAGCGCGGAGCTCGCAGCCTCGAAACGCGCCTGCGCGCCGGCCTTGGTGCGGTCGCCGATCCTGATCCGGCACGCACCGACATCCTGCAAGGTCGCACTCAGGGTCTCATGGGCCGGCAGCTTCTCGGCATCGGGCCCGCCGATCAGGATGCCGTCCATCGCGATTTCGTAGACCGGCGCGGTGATGATTCCGCGGGCGGTCGTGATCTCGATCTTGAGGCTGCAGGGCAGGCGCTCGTTCTTGCGCGGGTCGCTGCGCTCGTTCTGGCGGAGCAGCACCGCGCAGCGTGCCTTCAGCTTCTGGGCAAAGGCGGTCACGGCCTTCCCGGCCTTCGCAACATTGTCGCCATATGCGGCGGCTTCGCGTGTCGCGGAGTCGATCTCGCCGGCGCTGGTGCCGACCGAGACGATGAAGCTGGAGGCGGAGGCCGCGTTCTGGCCCATCTCGCCGGTAATCGCATTCTGCTCGGCGACCGCGCCGTTGACGTTCTCGAACACCGGGCGGATTGCCTCGATCGCCCGCGAGATGCGGTGCACGGCGTCCGCCGATCCGGTGGCATCCTTCTGCAGCGCCTCGATCTTCCGCGTGATCTCTTCGGTGGCGCTCTGGGTCTGCACCGCCAGCGCCTTGACCTCCGTGGCAACCACCGCAAAGCCCTTGCCGGCGGCGCCGGCGCGCGCCGCCTCGATGGTCGAGTTGAGCGCCAAAAGCGTGGTCTGCCGCGCGATCTGCGCGATCAGGTTGACGACGTTGCCGATCGCGGCCGAGGATTCGCGCAAGCGATCGACATTGGCGGTGGCCTCGCGCGCTGCGGCTGCGGCATCGTCGGCGAGTTGGCTCGCGCTGCGCACCTGCTGGCCGATGCCCTCGGCGGAATGGGTGAATCGGCCGGCGGCTTCCGAGAATGTCGTCGCGGTGTTCTGCGCGTCGCTGCTGCGGCCGCTCAGCGCGTCGGTGCGGGCGCGGATGGTCGCAAGCTTGGCTGCCGTCGCCTCGGCGCCGTCGGCGACCGAGCCTGCGGCGCGCTCGAGCTGGCGGATCATCGCGCCGAGCTCGAGTTCCAGCAGCTCCAGGATCTCCTTGGCCGAGTCCTTGGCCGAATCAGTCTCGGTCGCGGAGGCTTCAGGCGCAGCCGCCGCAGTTGGAACCTTCGGCGCGACGGCGGGCGCAGCCGGCTCCGGCACTTGCTTTCGAAACAAACCGAACGCCATGTGGGCTCTGTGGGGGCTGTTGGAAGTTGCCTTGGAGTTGCGGCGGGACGGGGCGATCCTCGCATCCGGGCGTGAAGTCATGGTTAACAAGTGCCTCATATTCCGGCTTGCGGTAGTATTCCGGGGCCGGACCGCCCCCGCCGATCTTTGATTTTGACCGCCAGGGGCCTATAAGGCCGCGTTTTCCACCCGTCAGACCCTACGCTTTCGAAGAGACGTCGCATGGCCGGCCATTCCCAATTCAAGAACATCATGCACCGCAAGGGCCGGCAGGATGCCCAGAAGTCGAAGCTTTTCGGCAAGTTGGCCCGCGAAATCACCGTGGCGGCCAAGCTCGGCACCCCGGACCCTGCGATGAACCCGCGCCTGCGTGCCGCCGTGGTCGCGGCCCGCGCCGAGAACATGCCCAAGGACAATATCGATCGTGCGATCAAGAAGGCCGCGGGCAATGAGGGCGAGAACTATGACGAGATCCGTTACGAGGGCTATGGCCCCGGCGGCGTCGCCGTCATCGTCGAGGCGCTGACCGATAACCGCAACCGCGCCGCCTCCGACATCCGCTCCTTCTTCACCAAGTCGGGCGGCAATCTCGGCGAAACCGGCTCGGTCGCCTTCATGTTCGACCGCACCGGCATCATCGAATACGACGCCAAGGTCGCCTCCGACGACGCCATGCTGGACGCCGCGATCGAGGCCGGAGCCGACGACGTGGTTTCCAGCGAATCTGGTCACGAGGTCTACGCCTCGCAGGACACCTTCCGCGAAGTCGCAAAGGCGCTGGAGGCGAAGTTCGGCGAGCCGCGCAAGGCGGCGCTGACCTGGAAGCCGCAAAACACCGTCGCGGTCGACGACGAGACCGGCGAAAAGCTGCTGAAGCTGATGGACCTGCTCAACGAGCACGACGACGTGCAGAACGTGTTCGCCAATTTCGAGGTGTCCGACGCGCTGATCGCGAAGATGGGTGGGTAAGGGCTCGTTCGTCGCTCAAAACTCCACTGTCATCGCCCGGCTCGACCGGGCGATCCAGGATTCCAGAGACCTGCGTTTGAACCGAGAAGCCGCGGCGTACTGGATCCCCGCTTTCGCGGGGATGACAAGCGAGGCCGACTACAACGGCCGCGGCAGGGGATGAACCTCCGTTTGTGTTTCGTTCTCCCGGCGCAGGCGGTATCACTACCCCATGACATCGCAGCCGATTCGCTCTCCCGTCCGCATCATCGGTATCGATCCGGGTCTCCGCCGCACCGGCTGGGGGGTGATCGAGACCGAAGGCAACCGTCTGGTCTATATCGCCTGCGGCTCGGTCGAACCGCCGGACAATCTGCCGCTGGCGAGCCGGCTGCTCGCGATCCATGAGGGGCTTGCCGCAGTGCTAGGCGACTACAAGCCGGCGGAGGCGGCGGTCGAGGCGACCTTTGTCAACAAGGACGGCGTCGCCACGCTGAAGCTCGGTCAGGCCCGCGGGGTCGCCATGCTGGCGCCCGCAATGTTTGGTATCTCGGTCGCCGAATACGCGCCGAACCAGGTCAAGAAGACCGTGGTCGGCGCCGGGCATGCCGAGAAGAACCAGATCCAGGTGATGCTGAAGATACTGCTGCCGAAGGCCGAGCCGCCATCCGCCGACGCCGCCGACGCGCTGGCGGTCGCGATCACCCACGCCCATCACCGCCAGAGCACCGCGCTGCGGCTCAGGGTGGCAAGCCTATGATCACGCAATGTGAGGATGGCGCGCTGATCGGGCTCCCTCCCCCCTTGCGGGGGAGGGTTGGGGAGAGGGGTAAGCCCCGGGCGACGGCCCATGAGATGCAGCGAAGATGCGCCAACCAAGTTCGTGAGACGATCATTCGACATGTGAGTGTTGCCTTTGCTCTGCGTCAGCCAACCGAGCAAGCGGCATCCCTCTCCCTAACCCTCCCCCGCAAGGGGGGAGGGAACCCTTCCGCCGGTGCCTCCCTCACGGATTTGGAAAAACTCGAACACCGCGCGGCCGTTGAGTCCGGGTGGTCCTCATGATCGGCAAGCTCAAGGGCCTGATCGACTCCTATGGCGAGGATTACGTGATCCTCGACGTCGGCGGCGTCGGCTATCAGGTGCATTGCGCCAGCCGCACGTTGCAGGCGCTGCCGTCGCCGGGCGCAGCGGCCGTGCTCTCGATCGAGACCTATGTCCGCGAGGATCAAATAAAGCTGTTCGGCTTCCGCTCAGATCTCGAGCGCGAATGGTTTCGCCTGTTGCAGACCGTGCAGGGCGTCGGCGCCAAGGTCGCGCTCGCGGTGCTCGGCACGCTGCCACCGACCGATCTCGCCAACGCGATCGCGCTGCGCGACAAGGCGGCGGTGGCGCGCACGCCGGGGGTCGGGCCGAAGGTCGCCGAGCGTATCGTCAGCGAATTGAAGGACAAGGCGCCGGGCTTCGCCGATGTCGATCCCGCGGTGGTGCAGCTGTCGGGCGCGATCGACAACAACCGCGCGCCGCGTCCGGTGACGGACGCGATCTCCGCGCTGGTCAATCTCGGCTACGGCCAGCCGCAGGCCGCCGCCGCCATCGCCGCCGCCTCGCGCAGCGCCGGTGAGCAGGCCGAGACCGCGCAGCTGATCCGGCTGGGGCTTAAGGAATTGTCGAAGTGAACACGCCGTCGCGCATGGTCTCGCCCGAACGCCGCTCCGATGATGTCGGCGACAGTGCGATGCGTCCGCAGTCGCTGACGGAATTCGTCGGCCAGGCCCAGGCGCGCAAGAATCTCTCGATCTTCATCGAGGCCGCGAAGAAGCGCGGCGAGGCGCTCGATCATGTGCTGTTCGTCGGTCCCCCCGGCCTCGGCAAGACCACGCTGGCGCAGATCGTCGCGCGCGAGCTCGGCGTCGGCTTCCGCGCCACCTCGGGTCCGGTGATTGCGAAGGCCGGCGATCTCGCGGCACTGCTGACCAATCTGGAAGAGCGCGACGTGCTGTTCATCGATGAGATCCATCGCCTGAGTCCGGCGGTGGAAGAAGTGCTCTATCCCGCGATGGAGGATTTCCAGCTCGACCTGATCATCGGCGAAGGTCCGGCGGCGCGCTCGGTGAAGATCGAGCTGTCGAAATTCACTTTGGTCGGCGCGACGACGCGCGCGGGGCTGCTCACCAATCCGCTGCGCGACCGCTTCGGCATTCCGATCCGGCTCAATTTCTACACCGAGGACGAGCTGGAGAAGATCGTCACCCGCGGCGCCCGCGTGCTCAACATCGGCATGAGCCCTGACGGCGCCAACGAGATCGCGCGCCGCGCCCGCGGCACGCCGCGCATCGCCGGCCGCCTGCTGCGCCGGGTGCGCGACTTTGCCTCCGCGGCGGACGCCGACGCCATCGATCGCGGCATCGCCGACCGCGCGCTGAGTGCGCTCGAGGTCGACAGTGCCGGGCTCGACGCGATGGACCGGCGCTATCTGACCACCATCGCCCTGAACTATGGCGGCGGACCGGTTGGCGTCGAGACCATGGCAGCGGCACTGTCGGAGCCGCGCGATGCGATCGAGGACATCATCGAGCCCTATCTGATCCAGTGCGGTTATTTGCAGCGCACCCCGCGCGGAAGGCTGCTGACCTCGCACGCCTTCCGTCATCTCGGCCTCGCCGAGCCGAACCGCGATCCCTCGCAGTTCGGCCTGTTCGGCAACAATGGCGACGAGGACTGAGCTGCTCCCGAAGTCGTGAAAAGACGTGTTGATGCAGTGCATCGTGCTGCCGGTAACCTTGCCCGCTAACCGTTGCGAGGTCTCTGCAGGCCGTCTGCACAAACGCGGCCCAATTCCGCTCCAATCAAAGGGCTTATGATTGGTCGGAGCGTTTCCAGGAAGCGTCAGGCATCACCGATCCAACGTCCATGATTTCACGTCGTCATTTGCTTCGCGGGTTCGGCGGATTGACCGCCGTCACCGCCTCGACCGCGGCCTACGGCCTGAGCGAGCCGGTCGCCCGGCTCACGCTCACGCGTTACGATCTGTCGCCGCGGCAATGGCCGGCGGACTTTCCGCTCAAGATTGCCGTGCTCGCCGACATCCACGCCTGCGATCCCTGGATGTCGCTCGATCGTATCGAGACAATCGTCGAGCGCACCAATGCGCTCAACGCCGACATCATCGTGCTGCTCGGCGACTATGTCGCGGGGCTGCGCCACGTCACCCGCTTCATTCCGGCCTCCGAATGGGCTGCGGTGCTGAAGGGCCTGAAGGCGCCGCTCGGCGTGCATGCCGTGCTCGGCAATCACGACTATTGGGAGGACAAGGCGGTACAGCGTTTGGGGCAGGGCACGCCGGTCGCGCGCCGTGCGCTGGAGCGGGCGGGCATCCCGGTCTACGAGAACGATGCGGTGCGGCTCGTCAAGGACGGCCGTGCGTTCTGGCTCGCCGGCCTCGGCGACCAGCTCGCCTATTTGCCGGCGCGGCACTATCGCCAGGTCACCCGCATCGGCGTCGACGATCTCAACGCGACGCTTGCAAAGGTCACCGACGACGCGCCGGTGATCCTGCTCGCGCATGAGCCCGACGTTGCGCTCCGCGTGCCCTCGCGCGTCGCGCTGCAGCTGTCCGGCCACACCCATGGCGGCCAGGTCCGGCTGCTCGGCTGGTCGCCGGCGGTGCCGGTCAAGCACGGCATGCGGCTCGCCTATGGCCATCTGAAGCTGAAATGCGACGTCGTCGTCTCCGGCGGCCTCGGCTGCAGCATCATGCCGTTCCGCCTCGGCGTGCCGCCCGAGGTCGTGCAGGTGACGCTCGGCGCCAAGGGGCCGGTGGTTTCCTGACGAGCCCGGCCGTGCACTCATAAAGGCGCGGATGTCGGCGTTTGGAGATCAGGCTGCATGGGAAGTGCCTTGAAACGCGGCATCCTTTAGCGAGGTACGCGCGTTCGTCACCCAAACGGGTGTTGTGCAGCCACGCCGACCTCGGCGCGTGACAACAGCTGCCCGCTCCTGTAAAAACATTAAGCCCCGATGCAGCGGGAAGGAGGTGCCCTGTGAAACGCAGGATGACAGCCGTCCTGCTGGCGGATGTCGTTGGCTACAGTCGGCTTATGTCGACCGACGAGGACGCCACACACGTGATGCTGGCCGAATGTTTCGGCGGCCTGATCGAACCCAAAATTTCCGAGCACGGTGGTCGTCTTATCCGATCCAGCGGCGATGGATTGCTTGTCGAATTCGGCAGCGCTCTGGATGCCGTGCATTGCGGTATCGAAATTCAGCAGGAATTGAGCCAGCGCAATGTCGGTGCCGCTCCCGAGCGCCGCTTCCAAATGCGCATCGGCGTAAATGCCGGTGACGTCATTTTCGACGAGCGCGACATCTACGGAAACAGCGTCAATATTGCAGCTCGGCTAGAGACTCTCGCCGAGCCGGGCGAGCTATTTGTTACCAATACTGTTCGGGATCAGCTCCTGGGTCATCCGGACCTCGCATTTGAGGACAGGGGCCGTCACCGGCTCAAGAACATTGACCCTCCGATTCAGGTCTTTCGGGTCACCCAGGCCCAAGAGCAAGACAAATCCCTCCTGGGGCGAATGCGTCTCGCCGCGCGCCGAGTTATCGCGCTTCCTCCGATGCGTCGTCCGGTGGTCGCTGCATTTGCAGTCTTATTAGCCATCGCGATGTTTGCAGGCACAGTGCCGTTTTGGCATGGCCAAAAAGCGCAGTCTGCTCAAGCGTCCATCATGGTGATGCCGTTTCGCAGCATGAGCAATGATCCGCAGGAGGGCTATTTCGCCGACGCGGTCACTGATGATCTAACCACGCACCTCTCCCGCTTGGCTGATACTGTGGTGATTGCGCGTGCGACGGCTTTCACTTACAAAGGGAAAGATATCGACCCTCGACAGATCGGACTGGACTGCGACGTTCGATATCTCTTGGAAGGCAGCATCCGGAAAGTCGGTACCAAGGTGCAAGCTAACGCGCATCTGGTAGATGCGCGTTCCGCCACGGCCATTTGGGCGGATCAATTTGATACTGATGTTACAGACCTTTTCGAATTGCAGGAAGTTGTAACTGGCCGAATCGCATCGTCACTCGGACTTCAACTGGTCAAGGCCGAGAGCCGCCGACGTAATCGGTCGGGAGATTCCAATGCGATTGATATGAGGTTACGAGCCATGGCTATTCTCATTGAATCGATTACTCCGCAGCACAATCTTATCGCACGCAAGTATCTTCAGGATTCTCTGCAGCTCAGCCCGCAATCGGCCATCGCCTGGAGCCAACTGGCAGATGTCTTGATGCGTGACTATTTGAATCGCTGGAATGAGGCTGCTGGAAAGGATTCCAACGCACGCATTGAGCTGCTGAACCAGGCCGAGCATGCGCTGCAACAGGCATTCAGTCTCGACCCGACCATTGCTCTGAGCCACATGGATGATGGCTTTATTCGCCGTGCGAAGGGGGATCATCAAGGAGCCCTGGATGCTTTCGAACGGGCGCTTGCCCTCGATCCAAATCTTGCCCTCGCATATGCTCAAAAGGCCAATCAACTTGTCCTGACGGGGCGTCCCAAGGAAGCGCCTCCGCTGGTGTTGAAGGCGATCAGACTCAGTCCTCGCGATCCTGCCAGGAGTGTATTTTCCTGGGTCCTGGGGCGCGCGTACTTCGCGATGGGAAACTACGACGACGCAATTGTCTGGCTTCGTAGGGCGGTTGAGGAGAGACGCACGGTTTGGTTCAGTCGCGCGCATTTGGTGAGCGCCTTTGCGCTGGCCGGAAAGCAAACCGAAGCGGTCGACGAGCTGAATGATTTCAACAGCGCGCTGCCGGGTTACACACTGGCGCGTATCCGCGACATCTATTCCCAGGAAATTCCAAATCAGCATCTGGCGTTTCAGAGTACATTGAATGAACTCTTCAAGGGATTGCAGCAGGCGGGGATGAAATAATCGCAGTCGATCGACAAGGTCGGCTCATGGGTACTCATTCCGCTCGCGGCGCAATGAGCGCCGTCCAGCGCGGCACCCGAGGGATGATTGCGGATAAGGTGCCGGGCGGAGATCTCTGCATGTGGTCGCTGGTGCGGTGCTCCGCCGCCGTATCAAGCCTGCACGCTCAGCTCAGCCCGAATTTGAGGATTTGACCAGCCGATATCAGGAGACATCCAATGCTTCAGATATCATGTCGAAAACTTTGCACTGTGGTGTCAGTCGGCGCCTTGTCGGCAGTGTTCGCTTCGGCGCAACCAATCTCGTCGCAAGTGCATGCGAAGACTCTCATTGCGGTGATGCATTCCGATCTGCGCATCCTCGACCCAAGCTTCACCGGGGCGTATATCACGCGCGATCACGGCTACATGATCTTTGACACTTTGCTCGCCACCGACTCCAACTTCAAGATCCAGCCTCAGATGGCGGATTGGAAGATCTCCGACGACAGGCTCACCTACACCTTCACTCTCCGCGACGGACTGAAATGGCATGATGGCAGCCCGGTCACCGCGGAAGACTGCGTTGCGTCGCTCAAGCGCTGGAGCAAGAACGAGACCATGGGCCAGACGCTGATGGACTTCACGGCCAGCATTGAGGCGACTGACGACAGAACCATCACGCTGAAACTGAAAGAGCCTTACGGGTTAGTGCTGGAATCGATTGGAAAGCCTTCGTCGATTGTTCCGTTCATGATGCCCAAGCGTCTGGCTGAAACCCCGCCGGGCCAGCAAATCAAGGAGCAGGTCGGCTCCGGTCCCTTCAAGTTTGTTCAGTCCGAATTCCAGCCCGGCGTAAAGGCCATCTATGAGAAAAACACCGACTACGTGCCGCGCAAGGAGCCGCCGAACTGGACGTCGGGCGGCAAGGTCGTGAAGGTCGATCGGGTCGAATGGATCAGGATGCCGGATGCACAGACCGCCGTGAACGCGCTGCAATCCGGCGACATCGACTTCGTGGAGAATATCCCCTTCGATCTCGTAACGAAGTTGGCTGCCAACAAGGACTTGAAGCTTGAAACCCTGGACAAGCATGGCTTCCAGATCGTCGGGCGCATGAACTTTCTTTACCCGCCGTTCGATAACGTCCTGGTGCGCCGCGCGGCGTTGCTGGCGCTGAACCAGAAGGACGTGCTGGACGCATTGGTCGGCAATTCAGAATACTACCGGGTATGTGGCGCGGTTTTCGGTTGTGACACGCCGCTGGCCACCGACACCGGTTCGGAATCGCTGGTGAAAGGCAATGGTCTCGCAGAAGCGGCCAAGCTGCTTGCCGAGTCCGGCTACGACGGTACGCCTGTTGTGATCATGGCTCCCGGTGACGTCCTGGTTTTCAAGGCACAGCCGATCGTCGCGGCGCAACTGCTGCGTAGGGCCGGTTTCAACGTGGACCTCCAGGCGACCGATTGGCAAACGGTGGTCTCCCGTCGCGCCAGCCAGAAGCCGCCCAAAGAGGGCGGTTGGAACTTGTTTTTCACCAACTTCATCATTGCCGATGTGGTGGACCCCGTCGTCAACATATTGGTCAACGGTCGAGGCAGGAACGGTGGTTGGTTTGGTTGGCCGGAATCGGTCCGGCTTGAAGGTCTGAAAGACCAGTTCGTGCGTGCATCCACGCCGGCCGAGCAGAAGAAGATCGCCGCAGATATCCAGGCGGTCGTCTATGATCAGGTGATCTATGTCCCCCTCGGGCAGTGGCGCGGGGTCGGCGCGTGGCGAAAATCGCTCTCGGGCGTGCTTGACGGCCCTGCCACGCCGATCTTCTGGAATATCGACAAGTCGGAGTGAAGCACGGATGGTTCCGTGTTCGTTGCACGATGAGGCAATCGAAGTTGGTTGCGGCCGTCGTTACGTGGGCGGTTGATCGAGGGCTACATTGCATTCTATCTGGTGGGATGGATCGGATCGTGATCGTTCGCGTTCTCGACGGTCGCGGAGGTACTGAGCGAGAGTTTTCCAGATGACCTTACCCCATATCGACGGCGCGATCCGCGATGGCCGCCACCATATGCAGGTCCGTGTCTATTACGAGGACACCGACTTTTCCGGCATCGTCTACCACGCCAATTATTTGCGCTTCATGGAGCGCGGACGCACCAATCATCTCCGGTTGATGGGCGCCGAACAGAACGCGCTGTTCGAGGAGGCACAGGAAGAAACCGGCGGCTTCGCCTTTGTCGTGCGCTCGATGACGCTCGACTTCCTCAAGCCCGCGCGGATGGACGACATGCTCGACGTCGTGACCTGGCCGATCGCGGTGAAGGGCGCCTCGATCATGCTCGCGCAGGAGGTCAGGCGCGGCGATGACGTGCTCGTGAAGGCGCAGGTGCGCGTTGCCTTCGTCAGTCAGGGCAGGGCACAGCCTATACCGAAGAGCATCCGCACACTGATGAAGGCCGATATGGCCTAACTATTGACCGATAGCAAATGCCCCATCGACTCTGCGCGGCGCGGCGATAGATTTGCGCGACAAACAACCGCGAGGGATCGCCGATGTCACGCCCGCCGCTGCCACCTTTCACCCGCGAGACCGCCGCGCAAAAGGCGCGCATGGCGGAGGATGCCTGGAATTCGCGCGACCCGGTTCGGGTTGCCGGCGCCTATACCGAGGACAGCCGCTGGCGCAACCGCTCCGAGGTGTTCGGGGGTCGCGAGGCGATCGTGGCCTTCCTGACCCGCAAATGGGAGAAGGAGCTGGAATATCGCCTGATCAAGGATCTCTGGGCGTTCGACGGCAACCGCATCGCGGTGCGCTTCCAGTACGAATGGCACGATGCCGGCGGCAACTGGTTTCGCTCCTACGGCAACGAGCAGTGGGAGTTCGACGAGCACGGCCTGATGCGCCGCCGCGAGGCCTCGATCAACGACATCGCGATATTGGAAAAGGACCGCCGCTTCCACTGGCCCGCTCCCGGCCCGCGTCCGGCCGATGTGCCGGGACTGGGGGACAGTCCGTTCTAGCCGGATATCGCTACAGCAGGGCCGTCGTGCTTCGAGGCTTGCGGAGCGGCGCAAACGCGCCGCTGCGCTCGCACCTCAGCATGACGGTGATAGATGTTCGCGAGCGGCTCGAATTGCAGCCGAGCTCAGTTCCATCTCCGTCACCCTGAGGTGCGAGCGGAGCGAGCCTCGAAGGGTGAACGGCCCCATCCGGGAGCCGCTACACCTTGTGCGTCAATCCTTACGCCGCCGCCTTATGCCGCGCGATCTCGGCCTTGTAGAGCTCGAACTCCTCCGCGACCGCCTTAGCGACCGATGGCCGCGTCCGCAGTCGCTCGTAATAGGCCTTCAGTGCCGGCCATTTCGAAAGCTCGATCGGCGGCGTCGCCATGGTCCAGTTGATGACCGTGACGAGATAGGCGTCGGCGACGCTGAAATGATCGAGCAAATAGTCGCGGCCCTTCAGATGGTTCTCGACATGGTCGAGCCGCGAGACGTATTTCTCCAGCGCGTAGCTCTTGGCGTCCGGCGGCGCCTTCTTGTCGAGCAGCGGCAGGAACAGGCCCTTGTGCAGCTCGGTGCCGATGAAGCACAGCCATTGATGCAGCCGTGACCGCTCGGCATTCGATGCGGTGCCGAGGCCGGCGCGCGGGAACTGGTCGGCGACATATTGCAGGATCGCGGCGTTCTCCGTCAGCACCACGCCGTCGTCGGTGCGCAGCGTCGGCACCAGGCCGAGCGGATTGACCTTGTTGAAGTCGGAGCCGTCGTTGCGCACCTGCTTGGTCTTCGGATCGACCTCGAGATAGTTGGCCGGCTGGCCCGCCTCATAGAGCGCGACGCGGGTCGCCATCGAGCAGGCAAGCGGCGAGAAATAAAGGTCCATTTGTGCCTCCTTGGGGCGTCTGGCACGGGTGTCCCGGCCGTTGTTGATTTTTGTACTGTCTTGGATAATATTAGTGGCGTCAAGGAATTTAATGCGAAATGGTACAAAAAAGTAAGAAGCCGCCATCTGCTGCCAAAATCGAGGCACCGGTCGCACCGAAGCGCCGCGGACGGCCGCGCGCCTATGAGCCGGATGTCGCGCTCGGCAAGGCGCTCGATCTGTTCCGGCGCGACGGCTTTGCCGCGACCTCGCTCGATGATCTCAGTGCTGCGACCGGCATGAACCGGCCGAGCCTCTATGGCGCGTTCGGCGACAAGCGCGAGCTCTACATCAAGAGCTACCAGCGTTATCGCGACGACGCGCGCGCCGCGATGGTCGACATCTTCCGCGCCGAGGCACCGCTGCGCGAGCGGCTCGAGCGCATCTACCGCATCGCGCTCGACATCTATCTCTCCGGCGAGTCCGGCCCGCGCGGCTGCTTCACGGTGATGACCGCGGCGTCTGAGGCGGTGTCGGATCCGGGCATCCGCAGCATGGTGGTGGAGGGCCTGACCGAGCTCGACAAGGCGTTCGGCATCTGCTTCCGCCACGCCAAGGAGCGCGGCGAGCTGGCTGACGGCGCCGATCCGGCCGCGCTGGCGCATCTCGCCTCCGCCACCATCCACACCATTGCGATCCGTGCCCGCGCGCGCGTGCCGCGCAAGGAGCTCGAGGCGATCGTGAAGGGGGCTGTCGACGTGATGTGCGGGCCGAAATAGCGGCTCGCGAAATTCCTCCGCACCAAATGTCGGGTGCTGGTTTTCCCGCCCGTCCTCCGTAAGGTCTCTCAACCACGGAAGCGGAATGTCATGGGAAAAGTCAGGACTTCAGTATTCACGGTCTCGATCGACGGATTTGGCGCGGCGCTGCGCCAGAGCCTCGAACATCCATTCGGGGAGGGCGGCCTGGCGCTGCCCGCCTCCTGGTTGTTCGAGACGCGCGCCTTTCGCGCAATGATCGGCCAGGACGGCGGGACGACCGGACTCGACGACGAGATCGCGCGCAAGTCGATGGAGGGTATCGGCGCCTGGATCCTCGGGCGGAACATGTTCGGCCCGATCCGCGGGCCGTGGCCGGATGATTCCTGGAAGGGCTGGTGGGGTGACAATCCGCCGTATCACACGCCGACGTTCGTGCTGACCCATCATGCGCGGCCCGACATCGAGATGGAAGGCGGCACCACCTTCCACTTCGTGACCGATGGCATGCTTGCCGCACTGGAGCGGGCGCGCGGGGTTGCGGGGGACAAGGACATTCGCGTCGTCGGCGGCGTCTCGGTGGTGCGGCAATTCCTGCAGGCGCGTCTGCTCGACGAATTGCAGCTGGTGTTGCCGCCGGTCGTGCTCGGCGCCGGTGAAAGCCTGTTCGCAGGCCTCGATCTGCCTGGTCTCGGCTATGCCGTCGTCTCGCACGTCGCGAGCCCGTACGCCACGCACGTCACCTTCGCGCGCAAGTCTTGAACCACTCACGCCTGCGTCAGCGGAAAATCCGCCGTTGACGCGGGCGCTGTTTGGTCGTACTTAACCCAAAGGTTATTTAACCGATGAGCTAAGTAGATGCCGCCCGACCCCCTCAGTTCGACCTTCGCGGCGCTGGCCGATCCAACCCGGCGCGCGATCCTGGCGCGGCTCGCGCTCGGCGAGACCTCGGTGATGGAACTGGCAAAGCCGTTCGACATGAGCCTGCCGGCGATCTCCAAGCACCTGAAGGTGCTCGAGCATGCCGGGTTGATCGCGCGCGGGCGCGAGGCGCAGTGGCGGCCGTGCCGCATCGCGCCCGACCAGTTCAAGAAGGTCGATTTCTGGCTCGGAAATTTCCGCCGCTTCTGGGACGAGAGCTTCAACCGCCTCGACGGCCTGCTCGAGGAGATGAAGGCGGAGGAGGCCACCAAGGCCCCGCCGCGCAGCACCCGTAAAGTCAGAGTAAAGGAGAAGCAACGTGGACGCACGCGTGGATAAGACGCTGAGGATCACCACCCCGTCGGATGTCGAGTTCGCCATGACGCGCCAGTTCGACGCGCCGCGGCACCTGGTGTTCGATGCGATGACGAAGCCGGAATATCTGGTTCGCTGGCTCGGCTGCGAGGAGATGGCGATGCCGGTTTGCGAGGTCGACCTGCGCGTCGGCGGCCGCTATCGCTACGTGTTCCGTTCGTCTGACGGTATCGAGCACGTCCTCACCGGCACCTTCCGCGAGGTCGCGCGCCCGGATCGCATCGCCTTCGGCGAGACCTTCTCGATGCCGGGCTTCACCAGCGACGAATATCTGGTCACCTCGACCTTCGTCGAGGAGGCCGGCACGACCACGCTGACCACCACCATCCGCCATCCCACCAAGGAGGCGCGCGACGGCCATCTCAATTCCGGCCTCGAGAAGGGCGTCGAGCCCGCCTACGACCGGCTCGCCGAGATTGTCGCGGGGATGGGCTGACGAGCGCCCTCACCACCTGTCGTCCCGGCGAAAGCCGGGACCCATAACCACGGTTTGTCGTTGTTATGGTAAGCTGGGGGGCCACAGCTTTCTTGATCACGAACGCCTGTGGTTATGGGTCCCGGGTCGCGCTTCGCTTGCCCGGGACGACGATGTCTCAATATCCCCGCGTCCGATCGACCAGGTTCTCCAGCGCGCCGCCGGCCTCGAAGCGCGCGATCTGCTGCGCGACGTATTTCGAGATCTCGTCGGCGTCGGTGTCGGCGGCGTTGTGCGGCGTCAGCACCACCTTGGGATGGCTCCAGATCGGGCTCGCCTCGGGCAGCGGCTCGCTCTCGTAGACGTCGAGCGAGGCGGCGCCCAGCGTACCGTCGTCGAGCGCGCGCAAAATGTCCGTTTCGTTCTGCAAGCCGCCGCGGCCGGCATTGATGATGACGGGCGCACCGAGCGGGCTGCTACGATTGAGCTTCGCGAACACGTCGCGGTCCAGCACGTGCCTTGTGTCCGGCGTCAGCGGCAGCAGGCAGACCAGGATGTTGGTCTCGCGCAGGAACGCATCCAGCCCCTCAGTGCCGTGGTGGCAGGCGATGCCGTCGATCCGCTTCTCGCTGCGGCTCCAGCCAACGACGCGGAAGCCGAGCGCGCGCAGCGCATGCGCCGCGGCGGCGCCGAGCGTGCCAAGCCCCATGATGCCGACGGTGATCGCGCCCGCCGCCCATTGATATTTCGGCGCCCAGCGCTTCAGCCGCTGTGACTCCCGCAAGTAAAGCTCCTGGCGGTGATGCATCAGCACATGCAGCACGACATATTCGGTCATGCGGTCGGTGAGATCGCCGACCGCGACCCGCACCAGCGGCACCTCGGGCAGCGAGCGGTCGGCCATCAGCGCATCGACCCCGGCGCCGAGATTGAAAATCACGCGCAGATTCTTGAACGCGGCAAGCTCGCCCGGCTTCGGCTTCCATACCGCGGCATAGTGCACCTCGGCCGCATCGAGCGTGCCGTCCGGCAGTAGCACCACGCGGCGGTCCGGGCAGACGGTGTCGAACCGCGCCTTCCAGCGCGCCGACGACCAGTTTTCCGAGCCGCCATTGATCAGCAGCGCGAGTACGCCATTACCCATCCAGATACCTCCAACGTCATTGTGATATGCATCACAGAGCGGGTCCGGCCCGCCCCCAGTCTCCTGCCACCAACAGGGGAGAACTTCCATGCGCAAACTGATCCTGATCCCGGCTTTCATCCTGGCCTCGCTCACCACTGCCCATGCCGGTCAGAGCCGCGGCCTCGTGCTCGCCGCCGCGGATGCGCCCGCCCAGGCGCGACCGGCCGCTGCTGCATCTCAGGCCGACTCCCAGCCGGCGCCGTCGCAGGCCCAGTCGGCCGAGGCCCCCCGGCAGCAGGCGTCCCGGCCTGTGAACAAGAGCCATGCCCGCCGCCGCGAGAGCGACGAAGCCAAGGCGCGCCGGATCGCTGCCCGCTACGGCGTCACCTGGTAATCGCAGCATGATCGTCACGGTGGTGACCTCACGCGCCATCGCCGTGCCTCGGCTTTGGTCGGTCGCGGCTCGCCATGCAGCTTCGGCGAAATCCATCGCCGATATCCGGAACCTAAATTTCTTTCGCTCCCCCTGTCGGCAGCGGGCATAATCGTTCGTTCTTGCAATGAACGGAGATGCCTTTTCGATGCTGTACGCCATCCTCTGCTATCATGACGAAGACATGGTCGGTTCCTGGAGCAAGGAGCACGACGCCTCGGTCATGCAGAAACTGTCCGTGGTGCAGGACAAGCTCGCCAAGCAGGGCCGGCTCGGCCCAGTGGCCCGGCTGCTGCCGACCACCGCCGCGACCACGCTGCGCAAGGAAAACCCGCCGGTCGTGCTGGACGGCCCGTTCGCCGAAACCAAGGAACAGCTGCTGGGCTTCTATTTGGTCGAGGGCAAGAACCTCGACGAGGTGCTCGACATCGCACGCGACCTTGGCGAGGCCAATCCGGGCGGCACCTATGAGATCCGCCCGGTCGGCTACTTCAATCAGGGGAGTCCAAAAGCGTGAGCATGACCGACGCCGCCTGGATCGATGCCGCGCTGACGTCGGCGCGTCCCCAGGCGGTTGGCGCACTGCTGCGCTACTTCCGCAATCTCGATACCGCCGAGGAGGCCTTTCAGAACGCCTGCCTGCGGGCGCTGAAGAGCTGGCCGCAGAACGGCCCGCCGCGCGATCCCGCGGCGTGGCTGATCATGGTTGGCCGTAACGTCGCGATCGACGATATCAGGCGCAGCAAAAAGCAGGAGCCGCTGCCCGACGACGACCAGGCGATCTCCGACCTTGATGACACCGAGGACGAGATCGCCGAGCGGCTCGACGGCTCGCATTACCGCGACGACATTTTGCGGCTGCTGTTCATCTGCTGTCACAAGGATCTGCCGGCGACGCAGCAGATCGCGCTGGCGCTGCGCATCGTCTCCGGCCTGTCGGTGAAGCAGATCGCGCGCGCCTTCCTGGTCTCGGAAGCCGCGATGGAGCAGCGCATCACGCGGGCCAAGACGCGCGTCGCCGATGCCAACGTGCCGTTCGAAACGCCGGGTGCGGTCGAGCGCAGCGAGCGGCTGGTCTCGGTCGCGGCGATGGTCTATTTGATCTTCAACGAGGGCTATTCGGCGAGCGGCGACACCGCCGAAATCCGCTCGCCGCTGTGCGAGGAGGCGATCCGGCTGGCCCGCCTGCTGCTGCGGCTGTTCCAGAGCGAGCCGGAGATCATGGGGCTGACGGCGCTATTGTTGCTGCAGCATGCCCGTGCCGCCGCGCGCTTCGACGCCGACGGCCAGGTGATCCTGCTCGACGACCAGGACCGCAGCCTGTGGAACCAGAAGCTGATCGCCGAGGGCCTCGCCTTGATCGACAAGGCGATGCGCCACCGCCGCAGCGGGCCCTACCAGGTGCAGGCGGCGATCGCAGCGCTGCACGCCCGCGCCGAAAAGCCCGAGGATACCGACTGGACCCAGATCGATCTGCTGTACGGCGCGCTCGAGGTCATGCAGCCGTCGCCGGTGATCACGCTCAATCGCGCGGTTGCGGTCTCCAAGGTGAAGGGGCCGGAGGCCGCGCTCGAGATGATCGAGCCGCTGGCGCCGCGGCTGTCCAACTACTTCCATTATTTCGGCGTGCGTGGCGCCTTCCTAATGCAGCTCGGCCGCAACGACGAAGCGCACGTCGCCTTCGACCGCGCCATCGCGCTCGCCAACACCACCGCCGAAGCCGCCCACATCCGCATGCACATCGACCGCCTGATGCGCGACAGCAAGCCGCGCAATGTGAAGGCGAAGTAGTTTCATCCACATCGCCGCACGCACGCTGCACCTCTCCCGCTTGCGGGGGAGGTCGTATCGCATCGTAGATGCGATACGGGTGGGGGCTCTCACCACAATAGGACTCGTGGTGAGACCCCCACTCCAGCCCTCCCCCGCAAGCGGGAGAGGGAGGCGCAGTCCCGCCGCGGTCGCGATATGACCGCATCTCATCGCGCTCTCCCAGAAAAATCTTCACCGCCCCTGTCGGCCGCGCATCACTCCGTTCGTCATGAAGGCAGAGCATCACCACACCTTGGGGAGCAAGCCATGCCGACGATCGTCGACGCCGAAATCTCAAAGCCCGCCCGCATCACCGGCCGCGTTATGAGCGGCGTGGTCGTCCTGTTCCTGCTGTTCGACGGCGCGATCAAGCTGGTGCCGCTGTCGGTCGTTACCGAGACTATGGACAAGATGGGTTACGGCGCGAGCGATACGCTGGCGCGCAGCCTCGGCATCATCACCATCGTCTGCACGCTGCTGTATTCGGTGCCGCCGACCTCGATCCTCGGCGCCATCCTGCTCACCGGCTACCTCGGCGGCGCCATCGCCTCCCATGTGCGGATCGATAGTCCGCTGTTCACCCACACGCTGTTCGGGCTCTATCTCGGCCTGATGGTGTGGGGCGGGCTCTATCTGCGCGACGGCAATCTGCGCGCAATGCTTCCGTTTCGCCGCTGAGCTATCGTTTTAATTTATCCACCTGGAGACTGTCATGTTCGAGACCATTGCCATCATCGCTATCATCCTCGCGCTCGCGATTGCCGTCATCCTGATCCTCGTGGTGACCAAGCCGGGCACGCTTCGGGTGACGCGTGCGATCAGTATCGACGCGCCGGCGGAGCGGGTGTTTCCGCTGATCAACGATTTCCATCAGTGGACGGTGTGGTCGCCCTACGAGAACCGGGATCCGGACATGAAGCGCATCTATAGCGGCGCCGAGCGCGGGCAGGGTGCCGTCTATGCCTGGGATGGTAACAAGAATGTCGGCGCCGGCCGGATGGAGATCCTGCAGTCCTCCGCGGCGTCGAAGATCGTCATCAAGCTCGACTTCATCAAGCCGTTCGAGGGCCACAACACCGCCGAGTTCACAATGCTGCCGCAGGGAGATGCGACCAGCGTCACATGGACCATGTATGGTCCGGCCGTCTTCATGTCGAAGGTGATGCAGGTGTTCATGAACCTGGATCGCATGATCGGCAGGGATTTCGAGATCGGTCTCGCCAATCTGAAGAAGCTGACGGAAAAATAGAGAGCGTTTTCGAACGAAGCGGTTACCGGTTTGCGTGAAGAAAACGCGTCAAAACGAGAATCTATCACAGGGAGCATGTCATGCAGGTCAACCCCTATCTTTCCTACGACGGCAATTGCGACGCCGCGCTGAAATTCTACCAGACGGTTCTCGGCGCGCGGATCGAGGAGACCTTCCCTTACGGCGAGGGCAATGCGGAGATGCAGACGCCGCCCGGCTGGAAGGACAAGATCATGCACGCCCGCCTCACGATCGACGGCGAGATCATCATGGCCTCCGACGCCCCGCCCGGCCACTTCCAGAAGCCGCAGGGCTTCCACGTCGCGCTTCAGGTCGATGATCCTGCCGAGGGCGAACGCCGCTTCAAGGCGCTGTCCGAAGGCGGCACGGTCACCCTGCCGTTCGGCAAGACCTTCTTCTCCAACGGTTTTGGCATGTGCGTCGATCAGTTCGGCATCCCCTGGATGGTGAACTGCCCGCAGCAGATGTAGGGCGTACACGACGTGGTTGGACCGTCATCCCCGCGCAACGGCTTCGCCGTTGTCGCTGGAGGTGGCCGCTTCTTCAGCGGCCCTCGAAGGATCGACGGCCCGGCTGGTGGCCGTGCATCCTTCGAGGCTCGCAAGGGCTCGCACCTCAGGATGACGGGTTTGGGTTCGCGGAGTGGGCATGACGCAGACGTGCCTTTGCCCACTCTGCAAGCTACAGATTCTCGCCTGCACCGCGGATAGATCGCCGCGAGCTCGCGGCCGCGCAGCAGCAGCAGGCGTGAGGTCAGGCCGCCGCGGCGCACGATCCAGCTGCGCACCGGCGCCGGATAGGCTTCCAGGACTGCGACGGAGGCTTCCGGCTCCGCATAGGTCCGGCCGCGCTGGTCGATCGAGCGCGCGGCATGAAAGCCGAGCACCGCGCGGCGCGTCACGCAGATGCGGTCGCCCGGCACCATCGAGAGCACCAGCGTGCACGCCGACAGGCACGGCCCGTCGATCACCACGCGCTCGCCGGACTCGCGCACCTTGTCGAACAGTTCGATGAATGGGCCGACCTGCCCGCCGGGGCTGGCAAGGATGCGAACGTCGGCTTGTGCGCAGGAAACCGTTGCGCAGAGAGCTGCCGCCGCGACAAGTGCCTTCATGAACGCGATCCCTGCCGCCGATGCGATCAAGGTTCCGCCGCATCGGATAGCTCAAGGCTCGCGCCGGAATGGGGCATCGTCAAGACCGATGCCCGCTCCGCGACGGCAGTCGATTCAGGCTGCCCGGTTCTTGAGCACGCCCACGATCGCAGTGAGCACCGCGCCGGCAACGCCGCCGCCGGCGACCTGTCCGATGATGCTGCCGATGTCAGGCGCCGCGCCTGAATTGGCGAGCAGCGGGATCAGCATGCCCAGCAGCTGTCCGCCGGCGCCGCCGCCGATGGCGCCGGCGATGGTGTTGCCGAGCGTGCCGAGATCGATGTTCTTGGCCGCTCCCGCCGCGACATTGCCGCCGACGGCTCCGCTGATGATTTGAATGATCAGATTGATGAGAACACCCGACATGACGTGATTCTCCCCGGATTCTGGTTTCAGCATGGCCCGAGGCGCCGGCCGGCGCCCGCCGGCACGCAGGTTAGGCCTTCCGCGCACAGTGGTCATGCTGCGCACGCGAAGATTGTGCCCCGCATCAGCGGTATGCACCGGCTTTTTGAAGGAACTGTGCCGCTATCCCCCGGCTTCAGTCCGCGCCGGAAACGCCGGCCTCGGCAAAGGTCGCCATGCCGCCGTGACAGGCGAGTGCGGCGCGCAGCAGCAGGATCGCCACGCCCGCGCCGGAGGCCTCGCCGAGCCGCATCTCGAGATCGAGCAGGGGAGCGAGCGCGAGCTCGCGCAGCAATTCGCGGTGGCCGAGTTCGGCCGACACATGCCCGGCGCGGCAATGCGCGAGGCTGTCGGGCGCAAGCCGCGCCAGCGGCAGCACCGCCGATGTCGCGACGAAGCCGTCGAGCAGCACCGGGATCGATCTTGCCCGTGCCGCCAGCACGGCGCCTGCGATCGCTGCGAGCTCGCGCCCGCCGAGCGCGACTGCGACAGCCAAGGGATCGTCGAGGAGGTTGCGATGCAGTTTCAGCGCGGTGTCGATCACCGTGCGCTTGCGCAGCAGGCCGGCATCGTCGACGCCGGTGCCGCGGCCGGCCCAGCGCGCGCCGCGCCCGCCCATCAATGCCGCGCACAGCGTCGCGGCCACGGTGGTGTTGGCGATGCCCATCTCGCCGACCACCAGGAGGTCGCATTGCTCGGGCACCGTGCGCCAGCCGGTGTCGAGCGCGACCAGGAAATCGGCGCCATCCATCGCCGGCGCCATGGTGAAATCGCGGGTCGGGCGCTTAAGCTCGAGCGGCTCGACGCGCAGCGCGGCGCCGGCAAGTTTTGCGATCTGGTTGATCGCCGCGCCTCCCGCGGCGAAATTCGCTACCATCTGCGCGGTTACTTCAGAGGGAAAGGCCGAAACGCCGCGCTCGGCGATGCCGTGATTGCCGGCGAACACGGCAATGGTGACCTGGTCGAGCCGGGGGATCTCGCGCCGCTGCCAGCGCGCCAGCCAGATCGCGACCTCTTCCAGCCGGCCGAGGCTTCCCGGCGGCTTGGTCAGATTCTGCTGGCGCAGGGTAGCCGCCGCAGCGCTCGCCTCGTCGCCTGCGGGCAGGTCGCGACAAAAGCTGCGGATGTCGTCTAGAGTACTGAACTGCATGCGATTCCCTCGTCGAGCGGGCCGCAAACTAAAGCATGATCCGGAACGCTGTGAAGCGGTTTTCCGGGAAGATTATGCTCAAACTGGACGCTGAAACGGGATGACGATCCGGCCTGATCTCATCGCGGTTTGGAGCAATTTGAAGGCCAGGACTTTGAATACCAAGACCATGCGTGAGTGGCTCGACGATCTCAGGATCGCCACCGCCTTTCTGACCCGGCTACCGATGCCGCACCCGGACGGTGCGCGGCCGGAGAGTTTTGCGCGGGCGCAGCGGCTGTTTCCGCTGGTCGGGGCCGGCATCGGGGCGGCGATCGGCCTGTTCTGCCTGCTGCTGCGGGCGATCGGTGTGCCGGATCTCGCTGCCGCGGCGCTTGCGCTCGGTGGCGGTGCGCTGCTGACCGGTGCGCTGCATGAGGACGGGCTCGCCGACGTCGCCGACGGCTTTGGCGGCGGCCGCGATCCGGCCGCAAAGCTCGAGATCATGCGCGACAGCCGGCTCGGCACCTATGGCGCGCTGGCGCTGGTGGTGAGCTTTGCCGCCAAGCTTGCGGCGCTCGCGGCCATTCCGAACGGTCTTGTGGTGCAGACCCTGATCGCCGCGCATGCGCTTGGCCGCGGCGTGCTGCCATGGATCGCGATCAGCCTGCCTTACGCGCGCAAGGACGGGCTCGCGGCCAATGCAGGCCGGCCCGATGGCACGATTGCGGCGGTCGCGGCCGGCATCGCGCTTCTGATCGCACTCCTTGCCTTGCCCTTTGGCAATGCGCTGCTGGCGGCGATCGCGGCCGGCGCGAGCGCGCTGATCATGGCGCTTTTGGCCAAGCGGCAGATCGGCGGCCAGACCGGCGATGTGCTCGGCGGCGCCGAGCAGGTTGCTGAGACCGCGATCCTGGTGCTGCTCGCGGCCCGGCTGGAGTAAGCCGAAGATGGACGGCGAAACGCATCTCTGGCTGATCCGCCACGCGCCGGTCGACGGTCCGCGCGGTGTGATCCACGCGCCCGATGCGCCCGCGGATCTCGGCGATGCAGCGACCTTCGCAGCGTTGCAGGCGCGGCTGCCGGCTAGCGCCTTCGCCGTTTGCAGCCCGGCGCGGCGCACCCGCGAGACCGCTGCGCGGCTCGGTCTCGCGGCAGCCGAGGACGACGCCTTTCGCGAGCAGGATTTTGGCGACTGGACCGGCCGGCGCCACTGCGAGATCGAGAGAGAGCTCGGCGCGGCAGCCTATCGTGCGTTCTGGCAATCGCCGGGCACCAACGGGCCGCCCGGCGGCGAAAGCTTCGCCGACCAGATTGCGCGGGCGCGGGCAGGGCTCGCGCGCCTGTCGGAAGGCAATGTCGTGCTGGTCGTGCATTCCGGCACCATCCGCGCGGTGCTTGCGATCGCACTCGATCTCGCGCCGGAGCTCGCGCTGCGGTTCGTGATCGATCCACTGTCCCTGACGCGGATCGACCGGCTTGAGAATGCTTGGCGTGTTGTTGCAGTGAACGACCGCTAGGCCAACTGCGCGGCTTTCTGTCCCGTCATCCCCGCGCAAAGGCTTCGCCTTTGTCGCTGAAGGTGCGAGCCCTGCGGCGCGCTTGCGCCGCCGGGCGAGCCTCGAAGGATGAATCGGTCACGAGCGGGGCCGTCGACCCTTCGAGACGGCTGCTGCGCAGCCTCCTCAGGGTGACGGTGAGAAAGCGGAGGCGCTACCCATTCCGCCGCCGGCCGCGCAGCGTCGGCAGGCCGATGCCGGCGGCGTCGAAGCCGCCGTCGACGGCGAGGATCTGTCCGGTGATGTAGCTGGCGCGCTCCGAGCACAGGAAGAAGATCGCTTCCGCCAGCTCCTCTTCCAGCCCGTAACGATTCAGCGGGATGGCGTCGTGATAGTCGGCGCGGATCTCCGGCGTGTGCACGGCCTTCGCCATCGCGGTCTCGACCGGCCCGGGCGCCACGCCGTTGACGCGGATGCCAAGAGAGGCGAGCTCGACCGCGAGCTGCTTGGTGAGGTGCGCAAGCCCCGCCTTGCTGGTGCCGTAGGCCGAGCGCAGCGTCGAGGCGCGCACCGCCGAGATCGAGGTGATGTTGACGATCGCGCCGCCATGCTCGCGCATCAAGGGCGCAGCCGCCTTGGTGCACAGGAACGGGCCGGTGAGATTGACCGCCATGATCCGGCTCCAGTCGGCGTCCGAGGTCTCCAGCACCGGCGTGAACACGGCAATGCCGGCGTTGTTGACCAGCGCGTCGAGCCGGCCGAAACGGCCGGTGATCGCCGCCATCGCTTTGGTCACGCCGTCAGCGTCCGATACGTCGCAGGTCAGCGCCAGCGTGCTGTTGGGCTGCTTCAACGCCGCGACGGCGCTCGCCAGCAATTCACCCTCGATGTCGAGCAGCGCGACGCGCCAGCCGTCAGCGAGAAAACGTTTCGCTGCGGCAAGCCCGATGCCGCGCGCGGCGCCGGTCACGAGTGCGACTTTTGGGGAAGCTGTAGTCATCGGGGTGGTCCATCGGTTCGGGCAATGTCCCGACCGTCTGCGACCTTTACCCTGACGTGTCAACCCGACGAGGATTCTTCGTCACTCGGGGCGTGTCTCGAAGGATGCAGGGCCACCAGCCTGGGCCGTGCACCCTTCGAGGATCGCACCGTGGCTTACGCTGCGAGCTCGGCGGAGGCGCGCTGCATGTTGGTCGACATGTCCTGCGTCACGATGCTCTGCTCCTCGACCGCGGCGGCGGTGGAGGTGATGTATTCGTTGACGCCGGCGATCGCGGCCTTGATCTCGGACAGCGAGGTCACCACCTCGGCGGCGATCGAGTTCAGCGCGTCGATTTCCGAGGAGATCGTGTCGGTCGCCAGCTTGGCCTGGTTGGCGAGGCTCTTCACCTCGGAGGCGACCACCGCGAAGCCGCGGCCGGCTTCGCCCGCACGCGCCGATTCGATCGTGGCGTTGAGCGCGAGCAGGTTGATCTGTCCGGTAATGCTCGAGATCATCTCGACGATGCCGCTCATCGCTTGAGCTGCGGCATTGAGCTTCTGCGCCTGGCCGTCGGCAGCCTCGACGCGGCCAGAGGCGACCGCGGCGTTCTGCTTCGACTTGGTCATGGTTTCCGAGATCTCGCGGATCGAGGCGCTCATCTCCTCGCTGCCGGCGGCGACCGCCTCGATCAGGCCGCGCGCGCTGTCGGCCTTCTTGCGGCCGATCGCCTGCGCGGTGATGTCGGTGGCGTATTTCACCACCTTGTAGGGCTTGCCGTTGAGATCGAGGATCGGGTTGTAGGAAGCCTGGATCCAGATCTCGCGGCCGCCCTTGGCGATGCGCCTGTACTCGGCGGCCTGGAACTCGCCGCGGTTCAGCGCTCCCCAGAACTCGCGATAGCCGGCCGAACTCGCCTCGACCGGCTCGACGAACATGCTGTGATGCTTGCCCTGGATCTCGGCAAGCGAATAGCCCATCGCGCCGAGGAAGTTCGGGTTCGCGGTGCGGATCGTGCCGTCCATGTTGAACTCGATCACCGCCTGCGACTTGCCGATCGCGTCGATCTGGCCGTCATTGTCGGCGGCCTTCAGCTTCTGCTGGGTGACGTCGGTCGCGAACTTGACCACCTTGAACGGCTTGCCGCGGTCGTCAAGGATCGGGTTGTAGGTGGCGAGGATCCAGATCTCCTTGGCGCCCTTGGCGATGCGCTTGAATTCGCCGGCCTCGAACTCGCCGCGGTTCAGCCGCGCCCAGAAATCGCGATAGGCCGCGCTGTCGCGGTCGGCCGGCGGCATGAAGATGCTGTGATGCTTGCCCTGGATCTCGGCGAGCGAATAGCCCATCGCGCCGAGGAAGTTCTCGTTGGCATTGACGATGGTGCCATCCATATTGAACTCGATCACCGCCTGGGCGCGGCCGATCGCGGCGATCTTGCCGGCGTCCTCCATGCTGTGGATCTTCTGCGTGGTGATGTCGGTGGCGAACTTGATGACGCCGACCGGCTTGCCGCTCTTGTCCAGGATCGGGTTGTAGGAGGCCTGGATCCAGATCTCGCGGCCGCCCTTGGCGACGCGCTTGTACTGCGCGGCCTGGAATTCGCCGCGGTTGAGGCTCGCCCAGAACGCGCGATAGTCGTGGCTGTCGCGATAGGCCGGCTCGACGAACATGCTGTGGTGCTTGTCCCTGATCTCGTCGAGCGTGTAGCCCATCGCGTTCAGGAAGTTCTCGTTTGCGGTGACGATGGTGCCGTCGAGCTTGAACTCGATCACCGCCTGCGACTTGCCGATCGCAGCGGCTTGCGCCAGCGCACTGTCGATGGTTGCCTTGTTGCGGAAACTGAACATCAGGGCTCCGTGAAGGTTCAAAAGAAAGGGATGCGGAAAAGCGGATCGAGGCAACTCACGGAAAGGTTGCAGCGAGCCGTTTAGCATCGGTAAAGCCTGATGGTCGCGCGGGCCTGGCACGGACTGCACAACGCGTTGTGTCGCGCGCGCATCTATTTCAACTTGCGAAGAAATTTTCCGATGTGCACGTTAGCATCCATAGTCAGCATGCGATGTTTACCGTAATCCTACGGACGAAAATCGATGACAACTTTCGTCTGATGCGGATGATCGGAACGCGTGCACTTCAGCAACGCTGATAGACCTATTACGAAGGCTGATATTGCTGACCGCTTCGCAAAACAATCCAGCATCGTGATTCGCGTGCTCGACGAATGCGCGTCGCGTTGATGCTCAATGTCCAGGCTCATATCCATGCCCGGCGACTGCGAAAAATAATTGCTGTGCCGGATGTCGGCAGCGCGTTCTCCGCTTCGTCCTCCGGGCACTGGTTTCATGATGGAGTTCTGATGTCGCTCACCCTGCATTACCACCCGCTGTCCTCGTTCTGCTGGAAGGCGCTGGTCGCGCTCTACGAGAACGGCGCACTGTTCACGCCCAATTTGGTCAATCTCGGCGATGCCGCGCAACGCGCGGCGCTGCTCGCGCTGTGGCCGATCGGCCGTTTCCCCGTGCTCCGCGACGAGACGCGGGGCGAGACGGTGCCGGAATCGAGCATCGTCATCGAATATCTCGACCGGCATTATCCCGGCGCCGTCGCCTTGATCCCCGAAGATCAGGAGCTCGCGCTGCAGACCCGGCTGCGTGATCGCTTCCTCGATCTCTATGTCCATCTGCCGATGCAGCGGATCGTCGGCGACCGGCTGCGGCCGGCGGACACCAAGGACCCGCATGGCGTCGCGGAGGCACGGGCGCAGCTCCGTACCTCCTATGCCATTCTCGAGCAGCAACTCGCGCATGGCGGCTGGATGATGGGCGAACGTTTCTCGCTGGCCGATTGTGCCGCCGCGCCGGCGCTGTTCTACGGCAACAAGGTCGAGCCGTTCGGCGACGGCCATCCGCATCTGGCCGGCTATCTGGCGCGGCTGCAGGCGCGGCCGTCCTTCGCGCGCGTCCTCGGGGAGGCCGAACCCTATTTCGGCATGTTCCCCAGGGAAGGCTGAAGTCCCAGCCGGGCCTGAAAATAAATCGCGGCGCGATGTCGTTTTCGCGCCGCCCCGTTCGTCATCTCCCTGAGGCCCGGGTTCTGGAGCGCGCTCCGGAGGCCCGGGCGAATTGTGTGGAGACGACATGGCTGCAGCTGGCAACAGGGCGGAGATCATCCGCGGGCTCTTCGCCGCCTATCTCGCCAATGACCGCGCGGCGGTCGAAGCGGCATTTGCGGAGGATTTCCGCTTCTCGACACCCTACGGCGAGAACATCGACAAGCCGCGCTATTTCGCCGAGTGCTGGCGCGACTCTGGCTGGATCGGCCGCCACGAGATCGAGCGCATCATGGTCGATGGCACAGAGGCCTTCGTCACCTATCGCTGCGTCGGCCGCGACGGCAAGAGCTTTCGCAACACCGAGTTTGTCGTGTTCGACGGCGACAAGGTGTCGCGCATCGACGTCTATTTCGGTCCGTCGCATCAGGACGGCGAACTCGTCAGGCAGGAGCGCTGAAGGCCGTGGCGCGCGATGCAATGACCTCCGAAATAATTTCGTTCGACCTGTCGGCGTGGCAAGAGCGGCGTCGTCCTTCTGACGAGCACCGGCAACCGCCGGTCCAACACAACGGAGCAGGACGATGAAGTTCATGGTGATCGTGAAGGCGAACAAGGATACCGAGGCCGGCGTGATGCCGAGCACCGAGCTGCTCGCCGCGATGGGCAAGTTCAACGAGGAGATGGTCAAGGCCGGCGTGATGCAGGCCGGCGAGGGCCTGCATCCGACCAACAAGGGCGCCCGCGTCAAATATGCCGGCGGGCAGAGCACCGTGAGCCACGGACCGTTCAGCCCGACCGGCGATCTCGTCTGCGGCTTCTGGTTGATCGAGACCAAATCGCTCGATGAAGCGATTGGCTGGATGAAGCGCGCGCCGTTCGACGGCGGCTCCGAGATCGAGATCCGTCAGGTGTTTGCTGCGGAGGATTTTGGCGAGGCGCTGACGCCCGAGCTGCGCGAGCGGGGAGAGCGGCTGCGCGCGCAGGCCGCAAAGAAGTGACGTCTTCGTTATTGCGGGGCTTGCGCCCGACGGCGCATGCCCGAGATGACGAAGGCGAGTAATTCAACAAGCAAGGAAGATCGACCAATGCGTTTCATGATGCTGATGATCCCGCAGGGCTACGAGTCCGCGCCGGCCAAGCTCGAGCTCGACCCGGAACGGGTCGCCGCGATGATGCGATACAACCAGGCGCTCAAGGATGCCGGCGTGCTGATCACGCTGGAAGGCCTGCATCCGCCGGCGACCGGCGCGCGGGTCAGGTTCGACAGCGGCTTGCCCGTCGTGACCGACGGTCCGTTCACCGAGGCCAAGGAAGTGATCGGCGGCTTCTGGATGATCGATGTCGCCTCGCGCACTGAAGCGATCGAGTGGGCCAGCAAGTGCCCGGCGTCCGCCAACGAGATGATCGAGATCCGCCAGGTGCAGGAGATGGCCGACTTCTCCGAGGAGGTGCAGCAGGCCGCCGCCACCTTCGAGCACCCGCAGGGCGGCTGGGGCAAGGCGCTGCGCTAACCACCAAGAAAGCGGTGCCGCTTCAGAGCGTCATCGCGACACGCACTGACGATCAACCAACCACCACAACGGAGACGCAAGATGAGCACCAACACCTTCCTCGCCGTCTATCTCGGCGGCGGCAAAACCGGTTCGCGGATGGCAGCCTGGAACGCGATGCCGGAGGCCGAGCGGCGTGCCAAGGAGCAGCAGGGCATGGCCGCCTGGGGAGCCTGGGTCGAGAAGCACCACGACGTGATCGTCGAGATGGGCGGACCGCTCGGCAAGACCAAGAAGGTCGCCGCTGACGGCACCGCCGACATCGCCAATCTGATGACCGGCTTCACCGTGGTGCGCGCGGCGTCGCACGAAGCGGCGGCAAACCTGTTCGAGAACCACCCGCATTTTGCGATCTTCCCGGGCGAGGCCGTCGAGATAATGCCTGTGCTGCCGATCCCGGGCCGCTGAGGCCGGACCATTCACCTCCCCTTGAAAAGGGGAGGTCGCTTTGCTCGCCAGGGCAAAGCGGGTGGGGATCTGCTCTCTCCACATGCTTCGTCGCCTGCGGCTGACCCCCATCCCGACCTTCCCCCTTTCAGGGGGAAGGGGAAGATGGAGCCATTGGCTTGAGCCGGGCTGCTCTGGTCGAGAGCAGCGAGCCTGCGCCACCTATCCGTTAATCTTGATTAACCCGCGCCCCGCCGCATAGCGTTTTCCGCGCGGAGAACGCGTTGAAACAAGAATCCAGGCCGCCGGTCCTGGGTCGGCCAGGACCGGTGGCCTAGTGACCTTTACCGCCGGCTCATGTAAAAGCCGTTCACATGAGCTGGCGCAAGGACCAAGGCCGCGCCGAGCGCGGCTATCATCACGGCAATCTCAAAGAGGCGTTGCTGCAGGCAGCCCTCGACCTGATCACGAAGAAAGGGCCGGCCGGCTTCACCTTCGCCGACGCCGCGCGGATGGCCGGCGTCAGCCCCGCCGCGCCGTACCGGCATTTCCGCGACCGCGACGAGCTGATCGCCAGCATCGCGCAGCGCGGCTTCGAGCAGTTCGAGGCGCTCTTGACGCAGGCCTGGGACGACGGCCGTCCCGACACCGTCTCGGCGTTCGAGCGCGTCGGCAAGGCCTATCTCGCCTTTGCTCGCGAGGAGCCTGCGTTCTACTCCGCGATGTTCGAATCCGGCCTGCCGGTCGATTCCAATCCGACCCTGATGGCCGCGAGCGAACGCGCGTTTGCGATCATCCGCGCCGCCGCCGAGCGGCTCGCGGCGCTGGCGCCGCCCGCCACGCCGCGCCCGCCGGCGATGATGATGGCGCTGCACATCTGGTCGATGTCGCATGGCGTCGCCTCGCTGTTCGGCCGCGGCGATGCGGCGCGGCGCAAGCTGCCGATGTCGCCGGAAGATCTGCTCGAAGCCGAAGTGCTGATCTATCTGCGCGGCCTCGGCTTCCTCACCGATCGCAGGCCGGGTGCCGAGGCGCCCGCCGACGACATGCCCGCTGGTGACAAGGCGGGTCCCTGGGGCAAGCCGAAATAAAATTTCAAAAATAATCCCAGGGGTGCGTCATTCGCGCTGCTTGACTTTCCCAAGGGGTCGGCTATCTATGTAAATGTTATTTACATTCACAACGGCGTGATGCCGTCATGGAGAAGGAAATGGCCTACACCGCTGATGTCAATCGCTGGCGCGGCCCCGTCGAAGAACCCTACCGCCCCTACTTCTACGCGACGCCGTGGCATCCCCTGAAGATCGCCGGGATCATCCTTGGTTTCATGATCTGGTGGCCGATCGGTCTCGCCCTTCTCTTTTTCACACTCGGGAGCAGAAAGATGGCCTGTTGGAGTCACAACGACATGGATCGCTGGCAGAACAAGATGGAGCGCATGCAGGACAGGATGGAGCGGATGAAGAGCCGCATGGAGCGCCGCGGCTTCCCGTTCGGCGGCTTCGGTTCGCCCTCGAGCGGCAACCGCGCCTTCGACGAGTACCGCACGGACACGCTGCGCCGTCTCGAGGAGGAGCAGGTCGAGTTCAAGAACTTCCTCGATCGCCTGCGCCACGCCAAGGACAAGGAAGAGTTCGACGCCTTCATGGCGCAACACAAGACCCGTCCGACCCCGCCGAACGACCAGCCGCCGCAGAGCTGATCACGCGAGGCAAGCGCTGAGCCTTCAGGCGATGTGCCCCCATAACACCTGATGGCCCTGAGCCGCCCGTTTGCGATGAGCAAGCGGGCGGTTTGCATTTTGGGGTGGTCGCGCCCACTCTATCGTCGGCGGCCCGGACGATGAGGCGAAGATCATGGCGACGCATGTGACGGCGAGTTCTGACGATCTCTGGCGTTCGATCCGGCGCGAAGCGGAAGCCGCCGTCGTCGCCGATCCCTTCCTCGAGGCGTCGGCCGCCTTCATCCTCGATCAGGGCGAGCTCGGCGGCGCGCTCGCGTTCCTGATCGGCCGGCGCATCGGCCGCGCCGAGGCCGATCGTGCGCAGTTTGCGCGTGCGGCCCGCGAGGCGTATGCGGCCGAGCCCGCGCTGGTCGATGCCGCAGCAGTTGATCTCACGGCGATCGTCCGCCGCGATCCGGCGATCTCAGGCTTCCTGCCGCCGCTTCTCAACTTCAAGGGCTACGCCGCGCTGCAGGCCTGGCGCGTGTCGAACTGGCTGTGGCGCGAAGATCGCCCCGACCTCGCGCTGCTGATGCAGAGTGCGGCTGCGGACCAGTTGCAGATCAGCATTCACCCGTCGGCCCAAATCGGAACCGCGGTGTTCCTCGATCACGGCACCGGCATCATCATCGGCGCGCTGGCTTCTGTCGGCGACGAGGTCACGATTTTGCAGAACGTCACCATCGCGCGCCATCAGGACGACCCGCGCCACGCCCCGACCATCGGCCGCGGTGTGCTGCTCAGTGCCGGCGCAACGGTGATCGGACATCTCACGATCGGCGATTTCGCCAAGATCGGCGCCGGCGCGCTGGTGACCTCGGATGTGCCCGCCGGCTGCACCGCCGTCGGCGTGCCGGCGCGGCTGACGAACTGCGCGGAGGCGGAGACGCTTTCGTGAGGTAAGCGTACGGACCTCGTAAGGTGAGCACCCTCTCAGGCTCCCTCTCCCCTTGCGGGAGAGGGCGGGGAGAGGGGTGGCCCCGGGCGTGATGCGAGTGATGAAGCGACGACGCCATCAACCTGCGCAGCAAGTGTCGCCGCTTCTAACTGAGAGCGGAGCAAGTGCGCCCCTCTCCCCAACCCTCCCCCGCAAGGGGGGAGGGAGCCCGAGCAGCGTGCTCACCTTACTTCAATGATGCAGCGGCGCGACCGCGCCTCACACATTCGATCCATGGATCGCGTCGATCACCGCATCCGTCACTTCCTTGGTCGTCGCCGTGCCGCCGACGTCGGGCGTCAGCACGCCGGCGGCGCAGACCTTCTCGACTGCCGCCATCAATCGCACGGCGGCGTCCTTTTCGCCGAGGTGCTCCAGCATCTGCGCGCCGGTCCAGAAGGTCGCCACTGGATTGGCGATGCCCTTGCCGGTGATGTCGAAGGCCGAGCCGTGGATCGGCTCGAACATCGAGGGGAAGCGGCGCTGCGGATCGATGTTGCCGGTCGGCGCGACGCCGAGGCTGCCGGCCAGTGCGCCTGCGAGATCCGAGAGGATATCGGCGTGCAGATTGGTTGCCACAATCGTGTCGAGGCTCTTCGGATGCAGCGTCATCCGCACCGTCATGGCGTCGACCAGCATCTTGTCCCAGGTGACGTCGGGGAACTCCCGCGCCACCTCGGCCGCGATCTCGTCCCACATCACCATGCCGTGGCGCTGCGCGTTCGACTTGGTCACCACGGTGAGGAATTTGCGCGGCCGCGACTGCGCGAGCTGGAATGCATAGCGCATGATCCGCGTCACGCCGACGCGGGTGAATACCGCGACTTCGGTGCCGACCTCCTCCGGCAGGCCCTTGTGCGCGCGGCCGCCCATCCCGGCATATTCGCCTTCGGAGTTCTCGCGCACGATCACCCAGTCGAGATCGCCGACGCCGACATTGCGCAGCGGCGAGGCGACGCCGGGCAGGATCTTTGTCGGCCGCACATTGGCGTATTGGTCAAAGCCCTGGCAGATCGGCAGCCGCAAGCCCCACAGCGTGATGTGGTCCGGCACATCGGGCGCGCCGACCGCGCCGAAATAGATCGCGTCGAACTTCTTGAGCTCGGCGAGGCCGTCGGCCGGCATCATCACGCCGTGCTTCTTGTAATAGTCCGAACCCCAGTCGAAGGTCTTGACGTTGAAGCTGATGTCGCCGCTGCGCTTTGCCAGCGCCTCGAGCACGCGGACACCCGCGGAGATCACTTCGGGGCCGATGCCGTCGGCGGGGATGGCGGCGATGGAATGGGTGCGCATGGGTTGTCTCCGGATCTGTTGTTAGCGGGTTTGCACGGGATTGGGTTGCGGTTCGGCCTGCACTGGCGCGGCTTGCGCGCGCGACAGCAGCAGCGTGAGCACGGCTGAGAGCACCAGCAGGGCAGCGACGAAATAGAGGCCGCCCTCGAAGCTGCCGGTGCGCTCCTTGATCCAGCCGATCATCGCCGGCCCGACGAAGCCACCGAGATTGCCGATCGAGTTGATGGTGGCGATCCCGGCCGCGGCGGCCGAGCCCGACAGGAACATGGTCGGCATGCTCCACAGTGGCGGCTTGGACGAGGAGATGCCGATATTGACCAAGGTCAGCGCCGCGATCACGGCGGCAAGGCCGGTCCAAAGTCCGGCCAGCGCGAGTCCCGCTGATGCCACCAGGCAGGCCAGCACAACGTGCCAGGTGCGCTCGCCGGTGCGGTCGGAATGCCGTGCCCACAGCACCATCGCGATCACGGCAATTGTCGCCGGCACCGCGTTGAGGAAGCCGACCTGCAGCGACGACAGGCCGAACGCCTTGATGATCTGCGGCGCCCACACACCAAGCGTGTAGAGCCCGGCCGAGGTGCCGAAATAGACCAGCGACAGCGCCAGCACGCGCGGGTCCGCAAGGCCGCGCCAGATGCTGTGGCTCGCGGTCGCGGCCTTGCCGTCGTTCTCCGCCTTCATGGTCTTGACCAGCCAGGCGCGCTCGTCGTTGGCAAGCCATTTGGCCTGCTCCGGCCGGTCGGTCAGGAAGCCCAGCACCACGAAGCCGAGCAGCACGGCGGGCACGGCTTCCAGCACGAACAGCCATTGCCAGCCCTTGAAGCCGAACAGGCCGTCCATCTCCAGCAGCGCGCCGGACACCGGCGAGCCGAGCACCGTCGACAGCGGGGCTGCGGCCATGAACAGCGCGGTGACGGCGGCGCGCTGCCGGGCCGGGAACCAGTAGGACAGATAGAGGATGATGCCGGGAAAGAAGCCGGCTTCCGCGGCGCCGAGCAGGAAGCGCAGCACGTAGAAGCTGGTCGCGCCCTGCACCAGCGCCATCGCCGCCGAGACCAGGCCCCAGGTGATCATCACCCGCGCGATCCAGATCCGCGCACCGATCTTGTGCAGGATGATGTTGGAGGGCACCTCGAACAGGAAGTAGCCCCAGAAGAAGATACCGGCGCCGAAGCCATAGACGGTCGGCGACAGGCCGATGTCCTTGTTCATGGTCAGCGACGCGAAGCCGATATTGACCCGGTCGATGAAGGCCACGAAGTACAGCAGCATGATGAACGGCACGATGCGCAGTGAGATCTTGCGCAACACGCGAGTGCCAAGCTCGCTTTCCATGGGCTTCCCCGGGGTTCGTCTTGTTTGTTGGGACGGCGCATTTCGCCGCGCCACCGGGAACCCTAGAGGCTCGCGCCCTTCCGCTTCAATCCGCGCCGGTTTATACAAAAAAATGATATAATCGCCGCGAGCGACGCGCCCTCGGCACGTCATGGCCGGGACAAGCTCGGCCATGACGATCACAGAAAGCCGGGAACGAAAATCTTGGAACTGCACCAGCTTCGCTGCTTCGTCGCGGCTGCCGAGGAACTGCATTTCGGCCGCGCCGCACAGCGCCTGCAGATGATGCCGTCGGCGCTCGGCCGCCACATCAAGCTCCTGGAAGAAGATCTCGGGGTGCGGCTGTTCGCGCGCACCACGCGCGCGGTGTCGTTGACCGAGGACGGCGCGACGCTGCTGCGCGAGGGGCGCGAGTTGCTCGGCCGCGCCGAAGCGATCGAGAACGGCTTTCGCCGCCGGCTGCGCAAGCCACAGGCGCGGCGCTTCCGGATCGGTGCGATCGACAGCGCCGCGGCCGGCCTGTTGCCGCCGCTGCTGCGCGACCTCCGCGTCGCCCATCCCGATGTCGCGGTGCAGCTGCTCGAGGAGAAGACCATCCGTCTCTTGCCAAAGCTGCTGTCGGGCGCGCTCGATCTCGCTTTTGTGCGCCCGCCGGAGCGGCCCGACCGCCGCATCGAGTTCATTCCGTTATTTCGGGAAACCGCCGTGGTGGCGCTGTCGCACAAGCATGCGCTGGCGCGGCGTAAGCAGATCGTGCTGCCCGACATCGCCGATCAGCCTTTGATCGTGCCGGAGCGCCGCTCGCGGCCGCACAGCCACGATCTCACGACAAAACTGTTTGACGAGGCCGGGTTGACGCCGCGCATCCAGGAGATCGCCGACGAGAAGCAGACCATCGTCAACATGGTCGCGGCGCGGCTCGGCGTTGCCATCGTGCCGCGCTGGACCGCGCGGATGGCGATCCCCGGCGTGCGTTTCGTTCCCCTCAGACTCAAGCGCGGCAGTGCCGCCGGCCGCCTGCCACTCGCCGCCGCTTGGCTGAAAGGCTCCCGTGACCCGGTCCGCGACCAGGTGATGGCGGTGCTCGAGGCAAGGTTGAAGAGCTACGCAAGAGAGGCGTGAGGCGGGGACGAACCTGTTTACGGTCAAATCATACGAAGGGTATGGGCGCGTGGTGGTGCAACTCGCACACGGGGTGAGGCGGCCGTCGATGGATGTTTGGACCAGATGCCTTCTTGGCGTGACCGCCTTCGCCGTGCTCGGCTATTTCGCCCTGATCTACGGCGGCTGTGCACTGGATCAACGATGTCATCTGCGTTCCTGCTACGCGCACAGGGTCTGCGGCGTGGTCTACGACACGACCGATCCGACATCGGCCCACTGAAGGGGCCGTTGGAGTGTGACGTACAAGTGGTGCAACAAATTCATCGTCGTCCTGGCGCAGGCCGGGACCCATAACCACCGAAGGTGATGGTTGCGCGACGCTGGGGCCACAGCTTTCCTACCAACCCAATCCTGTGGTTATGGGTCCCGGCCTGCGCCGGGACGACGGCGGAATTTGAGCGCACAGGTGCGCCTCACAACCTGCATCTGGCCGGCAGCACGCTTCAGGGGCGGCCGGTGCAGGATTGGCTCTGCGGATCCCAGGCCACCTACCCCCCAATCCGGCCGGTGCCAGATCCAGAAATCCTGGCCTTGATCCTGATCCTGGCGCTGGTAGCCGACGGTTCCATCGGGGCGCGTCTTGCAGACGAAGACATGGACGAGGGTGTCACTCTGCCGTCGCAGCTCAAATCTCTCCCGGTTTTGCGGATCCGCCATGAGTTCCTCGTTTGTAGACTCGCGTTATGTTATAATATAACAGTCTGTCCATGGCGCATACGCATACCCACGATCACGACCACCAGCACGGCCACCCCCATCCGCATGCCCACAGCCACGGCCCGGCGGGGCATCCGGCCCAGACGGCCCACTGGTCGATCCTGCGCATGACCGTGCCGGCGCGGCTGGCCGCGGCGCTCGCGGTCTCGGCCTGCCTGTGGGGCGTGGTCTGGCTGGCGATGAGGTGAGTATGGGTGCCCTTGTCACATTCCGCGACGTTACGCTTGGCTATGACCGCCATCCGGCGGTGCATCATCTCAACGGTGCCGTCGAGGCGGGCGCGCTGCTTGCCGTGATTGGCCCCAACGGCGCCGGCAAGTCGACGCTGCTGCGCGGCATCGCCGGCGTGCTCAAGCCGCTGTCGGGCGTGATCGATCTCGACGGGCTCGACCATCGCGACATCGCCTATCTGCCGCAGTCCGCCGACATCGACCGCACGTTCCCGATCTCGGTGTTCGATTTCGTCGGCACCGGGCTGTGGCGCACCACCGGTTTCTTCGGCGGCATCGGCAAGGGTGCGCGCGAGAAGATTCTGGCGGCGCTCGCCGCCGTCGGCCTCAACGGTTTTGAGAACCGCCCGATCGGCACGCTGTCCGGCGGCCAGATGCAGCGCATGCTGTTCGCGCGCGTGCTGCTGCAGGATGCCCGGTTGATCGTGCTCGACGAGCCGTTCAACGCCATCGATGCCAAGACGTCAGCCGATTTGCTGGCGCTGGTGAAGCGCTGGAACGGCGAGGGGCGCACGGTGCTGGCGGCGCTGCACGACCTCGACATGGTGCGCAACAATTTCCCCGAGACGCTGCTCCTGGCGCGCGGCCCGGTGGAATGGGGCCCGACCGCAGAGGCGCTGACGGCGGACAATCTGATGGTCGCGATGCGGATGTGCGAGGCGTTCGACGACTCTGCCGGCGCCTGCGCCGCCGATCCGCGCTCGCGGGCTGCCTGACGCCAATGCTCACTGACGCGCTGATCACGCCCTTCACCGAATTCGAGTTCATGCGCCGCGCGCTGGCGGCGGTGATCGCGCTGTCGCTCGGCGGCGCGCCGATCGGCGTGTTTCTGATGCTGCGGCGGATGAGCCTGGTCGGCGACGCCATGGCGCATGCGATCCTGCCGGGGGCGGCGATCGGTTTCCTGCTGTCCGGGCTCAGTCTGTTCGCGATGACGACCGGCGGCCTGATCGCGGGCTTCACCGTGGCGCTGCTCGCGGGCCTGGTCGCCCGCACCACCGAGCTGAAGGAGGACGCTTCGCTCGCGACCTTCTATCTGGTCTCGCTCGCGCTCGGCGTCACGATTGTTTCCATCAAGGGCACCAATATCGACCTGCTGCATGTGCTGTTCGGCAATATCCTGGCGATGGACGACCAGACCCTGCTGGTGATCGCGTTCAACGCCACCATCACGCTTTTGGTGCTCGCGGTGATCTATCGTCCGCTGGTGATCGAATGCGTCGATCCGGTGTTCCTGCGCACCGTGAGCCGGGCCGGCGCGCCGGCGCATCTCGCCTTTCTCGCGCTTGTCGTGGTCAACCTCGTCAACGGCTTCCACGCGCTCGGCACGCTGCTCGGCGTCGGGCTGATGATCCTGCCCGCCGGCATTGCGCGGTTCTGGTCGCGCGACATCACGACGATGATCTGCATCGCGGTCGCGAGCGCGATTGTGTCCGGTTATGCCGGGCTGGTGCTGTCGTACCAGACCCGGATTCCCTCCGGCCCCGCGATCATCCTGGTCGCGGCGGGGCTTTATATTGTGTCGCTGCTGTTCGGCAATGTCAGTGGTTTGGTGCGGCAGCTGTTCCCCGGCCGCCATCTCGAGGCGTGAGTGCGATGCGGCGTTTGCTCGGGTTGATGTGTCTGGCGCTGGCGGTGGCGAGCGGCCCGGCGTGCGCTGCGGAGCGTATCAATGTCGTCGCGAGCTTCTCGATCCTCGCCGACATGGTGCGGAATGTCGGTGGTAACAGGGTCGATGTCACGGCGCTGGTCGGGCCCGACGGCGACGCCCATGTCTATGCGCCGACGCCGGCGGACGCCAAGACAGTCGCTTCTGCGCGGCTGCTTGTCGTCAATGGGTTCGGCTTCGAGGGCTGGATGCCTCGGCTGGTGCAGGCCTCCGGGAGCAAGGCGCCGGTCGTGGTGGCGACGACGGGGATCACGCCGCGCCAGCGTGGCGGCCATGAGGATCCGCATGCCTGGCAATCGGTCGTCAATGCAAAGGTCTATGTCGGCAACATCCGCGACGCGCTGGTGGCCGTGTCCCCCAACGATGCCGCTGTTATCAAGGCCAATGCCGAGGCCTATTTGGCGAAGCTCGACGCGCTCGACCGCGAGGTCCGCGAGGCGGTGGCGAAAATACCGCAAGGCCGGCGCAAGGTGATCTCGACCCACGGCGCTTTCGGCTATTTCGCCGATACCTATGGCATCGCCTTCATCGCTCCGCTCGGGGTCTCCACCGATTCCGAGCCCAGCGCACGCGATATCGCCGCCATCATTTCCCAGATCAGAGCTGAAAAAATTCCAGCAGTTTTTCTCGAAAACATCAGCGATCCGCGCCTGATCGAGCGGATCGCGGCCGAGACCGGGATCAGGGTCGGCGGCACCCTGTATTCGGACAGTTTGACCGGCGAAAAGGGCCAAGTCCCCACTTACATTGATATGGTCAGGCACAATATAAAGGCCCTGACCAGCGCGCTCGCCGACTAGGGGCAGGGGCCTCCCTGCCGGGGCTGAGCGCGGCCCCAATTCGGAGTTGTTATGGCTGAAGCTTCGCAAAAAATTCCTGTGACCGTGCTGACGGGCTATCTCGGCGCCGGCAAGACCACCTTGCTCAACCGCATCCTGTCGGAGAACCACGGCAAGAAATACGCCGTCATCGTCAACGAATTCGGCGAGATCGGCATCGACAACGACCTCATCATCGGTGCCGATGAGGAAGTGTTCGAGATGAATAATGGCTGCGTCTGCTGCACGGTGCGCGGCGACCTCGTCCGCATCATGGACGGGTTGATGAAGCGCAAGGGCAAATTCGACGCCATCATCGTCGAGACCACCGGCCTGGCCGATCCGGCGCCGGTCGCGCAGACCTTTTTCGTCGACGAGGACGTGCAGAAGAACGCCCGGCTCGACGCGGTCGTGACCGTCGCCGACGCCAAATGGCTGAGCGACCGCCTCAAGGACGCCCCGGAAGCCAAGAACCAGATCGCGTTTGCCGACGTCATCGTGCTGAACAAGACTGACCTCGTCTCCAAGCCCGAGCTCGCCGAGGTCGAGGCGCGCATCCGCGGCATCAATCCATATGCCAAGCTGCATCGCACCGAGCGTTGCCAGGTCGGGATATCAGACGTGCTGGAGCGCGGCGCGTTCGACCTCGACCGCATCCTGGAGATCGAGCCCGATTTCCTCGAGGCCGGCGACGACCACGATCATCATCATCACGACCATGATCACCACCATCATCATGATCACGGCCATGGCCATGGGCTGAAGCACTATCACGACGAGGACATGCAATCGCTGTCGCTGCGCTCGGAGAAGCCGCTCGACGCGACCAAGTTCATGCCCTGGCTGCAGCAGCTCGTCGCCACCGAGGGCCAGAAGATCCTGCGCTCGAAGGGCATCCTCGCCTTCACCGGCGATGACGACCGCTACGTGTTCCAGGGCGTTCACATGATGCTGGAGGGCGACCACCAGCGGAAATGGAAGGACGGCGAGAAGCGCGAGAGCCGCGTCGTGTTCATCGGTCGCGAACTGCCGGAGCAGGCGATCCGCGACGGCTTCGAGCAGTGCATCACCACGTGATGAAAGAGTTCGATCCGGGCGAGGCCCCTTCTTCCATCGTTTCGATCACCGACCGCGTCAAGCCGCTTGCGCTCGGCGCGTCGGTCGGCTCGGTGCATTTCCTCGGCGACCGCGCGTTCTTCGTCGGCGCCGAGGAGAGCATCGCGATCGCGACCGCCGACGGCGAGTTCACGCGGACGGAGACGCATTTCGGTGCCATCCTGTGCGCGGCCTCCGACGGCAAGCGGATTGTCACTGGCGGTGACGACGGCAAGCTGATCGCGATCGACGCCAAGGGCGAGACCTCGACCATCGCGACCGACGCCAAGCGGCGCTGGATCGACAATGTCGCGCTGCATGGCGACGGCACCGTGGCGTGGTCGGCGGGCAAGACCGCGTTCGTTCAGGGCGCCAAGGGCGAAGCGAAAACCTTCGAGGTGCCGTCGACGGTCGGCGGGCTCGCCTTCGCGCCGAAGGGCCTGCGGCTTGCGATCGCGCATTACAACGGCGTGACACTGTGGTTTCCCAACATGGCGGCCAATCCGGAGTTTCTGGAATGGGCTGGCTCGCATCTCGCCGTGATGTTCAGCCCGGACAACAAATTCCTCGTCACCGCGATGCACGAGCCGGCGATGCATGGCTGGCGGCTCGCCGATAACAGGCACATGCGGATGAGCGGCTATCCCGGCCGGGTGCGCTCGATGTCATGGAGCGCCGGCGGCAAGGGGCTCGCGACCTCGGGCGCCGATACCGTGATCGTCTGGCCGTTCACCAGCAAGGATGGCCCGATGGGCAAGGAGCCGGCGATGCTGGCGCCGATGCCGGCGCGGGTCGCGGTGGTCGCCTGCCATCCGAAGAACGACGTCATGGCGGTCGGCTATGCCGACGGCACCGTGCTGATGGTCCGGCTCGAAGACGGCGCCGAAATCCTGGTACGACGGAACGCCGGTGTGGCGGTGTCGGCGCTGGGCTGGAATGCCAAGGGCACGCTGCTCGCCTTCGGCACGGAAGATGGTGACGCGGGCATCCTGGAAATGTAAGAGATCGCGGCATCCGAAGCTCGCGCCGGGGCAGCGTCATGCGATTTCTCACCACATTCCAGCTCGCCGACTTCATCGACACGCTGGTCAGCCTGGCGACCGCCTTTGTGCTCGGCACGCTGATCGGCGCTGAGCGGCAGTACCGGCAGCGCACCGCGGGGCTGCGCACCAATGTGCTGGTCGCGGTCGGCGCGGCCGCCTTCGTCGATCTCGCAATGCATCTGGCTGGTGCCGACGGCGCGGTGCGGGTGATCGCCTATGTGGTGTCGGGAATCGGCTTCCTCGGCGCCGGCGTCATCATGAAGCAGGGCATGGACGTGCGCGGCCTCAACACCGCGGCGACGCTGTGGGCCTCGGCCGCGGTCGGCTCCTGCGCCGGCGCGGATCTGGTGGCGCAGGCGGCCGCGCTGACCGTGTTCGTGATCGCCGGCAACACGCTGCTGCGTCCGCTGGTCAATGCCATCAACCGCATCCCGCTGAACGAGAAGGCCTCGGAGGCGACCTACTACTTCAAGCTCGCGGTCACTCCCGAGGCGCTGCCCGACATGCGCGACCGCGTGGTCGAAAAGCTCGAGGCCGCGAACTATCCGGTCGCCGATGTCAATGTGGTCGAGGCCGGCGACGACTTCCTGGAGATCGTGGCCACACTGGTCTCCACCGCGGTCGACCCCAATGAGCTGAATGCCGTGGTGGTCGACCTGCAGCATCAGCCCGGCGTGCGGCACGCGACTTGGGAGATCAGCACCACGGATTGAGGCTGGGTTCCGCAGCCGGGCGCGTCGGAACCATGCCATGGCAGGATCGTTGACCTCGCTGACAATGCAGGTGAGCGAGATGGCTTCGGATCGGACCAGGCTGCGGAACGACATGCTGATCGCCTCCACACTGGTGGTGGCGGGCGTCGCGATCGCGGCGCTGTCGCTGCACGCGATCAACGCGGCCCCGCCGCAGGAGATGGCGCAGGCGACGCAGCCGCTGCAGACCACGCCGTCGCCCGAGCCGCAGCAGACCGCGCCGGCGGAGTCGAAACCCGGCGGCGAGCGGCCGACCACACCGGCTCCGCAGCCGGCCCGTCCCGACGCCGACGCGCAGAAGGCCGGTGCCAGGCCGGCATTGCCGCCGGCACCCGCCGAGAAGACGGCGCCGCCGATCGAGAAGAAATAGCCGCTGCCGGCCGGCGCATTGTGACGCGCATTTGACGAACGCTGCCGCTTATACGGTCTCGCTTCCGCCGCCCGCGCCCGCCATAATCTGCCGTCTCGCCAACGACAGATCGGGGCCTTTCATGAAGATCGAGGACGTCCGCCGCACCGCCTATTCGATGCCGCTCACCAACCCGTCGTTCCCGCCGGGGCCGTACCGGTTCTTCGACCGCGAATATTTCATCATCACCTACAAGACCGACCCCGAAGCGCTCGCGGCCGTGGTGCCGGAGCCGCTCGAGGTCGCCGAGCCGGTGGTGAAGTATGAATTCATCCGCATGCCCGACTCGACCGGCTTCGGCGACTACACCGAGACCGGGCAGGTGATCCCGGTCCGCTTCAAGGGTGAGCTCGGGGCCTATACCCACGCGATGTATCTCGACGACGAGGCCCCGATCGCCGGCGGCCGCGAGCTGTGGGGATTTCCGAAGAAGCTGGCGCGGCCCAAGATCGAGATCGAAAGCGATGTCCTCGTCGGCTCGCTGCATTACGGCTCGGTGCTGTGCGCCTCCGCCACCATGGGCTACAAGCACCGCAAGGTCGACCACGACACCGTGCTGAATGCGATGAAGGCGCCGAACTTCATCCTGAAGATCATCCCGCATGTCGACGGCACCCCGCGGATCTGCGAGCTGGTGCGCTTTCATCTCGACGATGTCGTGCTGAAGGAAGCCTGGACCGGTCCCGCCGCGCTCGGCCTGTTTCCGCACGCGCTGTGCGACGTCGCCCGTCTGCCGGTGCGCGAGGTGGTCTCGGCGCTGCATTACAAGGCGGACCTGACGCTCGGCCTCGGCTCGGTGGCGTTCGACTACATGGCGAAGTGAGCGGCGGCCGACAGCAAAATGCCCGGCGCGAAGCCGGGCATTTTGATCGATCGACTGCGCTCCGGGATCAGCGCACCAGAATATTCCGGAACTGCCAAGGATCGCTGGTATCGATATCCTCCGGAAACAGCCCCGGACGATCCGTCAGCGGGGTCCAGTCGGTGTAGAACCCTTTCACCGGGCCGAGATACGGCAGCTGGATTTCCAGCAGCCGATCGAAATCCATCTCGTCGGCCTCGACGATGCCTTGGTTCGGGTTTTCCAGCGCCCACACCATGCCGCCGAGCACGGCCGAGGTCACCTGCAGGCCGGTGGCGTTCTGGTAGGGCGCGAGTTTGCGGGTCTCTTCGATGGAGAGCTGCGAGCCGTACCAGTAGGCATTGTTGTCGTGGCCGAACAGCAGCACACCGAGTTCGTCGATGCCATCGACGATCTCGTTCTCATCGAGGATGTGGTGCTTTTCCTGCATCTTCGCTGCGCGGCCGAACATTTCATGCAGCGACAGCACGGCATCGTCAGCCGGATGATAGGCATAGTGGCAGGTCGGCCGGTAGATCGCCGTGCCCGATGCGTCACGCACCGTGAAGTAATCGGCGATCGAGATCGACTCGTTGTGGGTGACGAGGAAGCCATACTGCGCGCCGCGGGTCGGGCACCAGGTCCGCACGCGCGTGTTGGCGCCGGGCTGCATCAGATAGATGGCAGCGCCGCAGCCGGCTTCGTGGGTACGCGCATTCTCGGGCATCCATTTCTCATGGGTACCCCAACCGAGTTCGGACGGCTGCACGCCTTCCGACAGGAAACCTTCCACCGACCAGGTGTTGACGAAGACATCGGGCTCCTTCGGCGACTTGGCGCGCTGGGTGTCGCGTTCGGCGATGTGGATGCCCTTGATACCGGCCTGCCGCATCAGGTCCGCCCATTCGGCTTTGGTCTTCGGCTTGGGGGCATTGAGCTTCAGATCAGCGGCGACATTGAGCAGCGCCTGCTTGACGAAAAAGGAGACCATGCCGGGGTTGGCGCCACAGCAGGAGACGGCTGTCGTCGAGCGCGCGGGGCGCGCCTTCTTGGCGGCCAGCGTCACTTCGCGAAGCGCGTAGTTGGAGCGCGCTTCCGGGCCCTTCGACGAATCGAAATAGAAGCCGAGCCAAGGCTCGTTGACGGTGTCGATATAAAGAGCGCCAAGTTCGTTGCAGAGCTCCATGATGTCGGTGGAGCCGGTATCGACCGAGAGATTGACGCAAAAACCCTGGCCGCCGCCTTCAGTGAGCAGCGGGGTCAGCAACTCGCGATAATTGTCCTTGGTCACGGCCTTCTGGATGAATTTCACATTCTGCTTCTCGCAATGTGCCTTGCGGCCCTCGTCCTTCGGGTCGATCACGGTGACGCGCGACTTGTCGTAGTCGAGATGCCGCTCGATCATCGGCAACGTGCCTTTGCCGATCGAGCCGAAGCCGATCATGACAATGGGGCCGGTGATTTTCGCGTGGATCTGCGAGGAGGGGCTCATCATATTCTCCAGGAGAGTGCCTAGCGGCGGGTAGAGTGGATCAGGGGTTGCGACGCTTCGCGGTGACTTCGATCTCGACCTTCATCTCGGGCTTGTAGAGCCCCGCGACGATCAGCAGTGTCGCCGCCGGGCGAATGTCGCCGAGAACCTCGCCGCAGACCGCGAAATGGGCGTCCGCGTCATTGACGTCGGTGAGGTAGTAGGTCGCGCGGACGATGTCGGCCATCGCGAAGCGGCCCTCCCTGAGGGCAGCTTCGATGGTCTTGAAGCAGTTCCGTGACTGGCTCGTGACATCGGCGGGCATGGTCATGGTGGTGTAGTCGTAGCCGGTGGTTCCCGCGACGAAGGCGAAATCGCCGTCGATCACGGCACGGCTGTAGCCGGCGGTCTTCTCGAACGGAGAGCCGGTGGAAATCAGGCGGCGGGACATGTCGGACCTCGGCTGAAAATGGCCTTGCGCGGGGTTTACGGGCATTTTTGCCGCCCGCGCAACCCCCGGATTCTGACCTGGCATTCTGACTTGAGATTCTGACTTGGGTTTTGGCCCTGCGGCCGGCGCTAGTGGGACTGCTGCGTGGTGTCCGGCGGCGCCGGAGGCGCACCGGTCCAGCGCCGGATCAGGATGTCCCTGACGATCATGACCGAGATCAGGATCAGCATGACCGTGGTGACGAGGCCTCGCCAACGCGGGCGCGCGCCGTCGGTTGCGGGAAAGTGGTCCGACATGGCCGCCGCCTTACGCCGCGTGCGGCACGGCGAGCGGTGCCTTCCGGGTCCGGGATGCCTTCACCTTAGGCACTGCGCCGGTCGGCGTGATCATGCCCCAGACGCCATCAAGCGCTCCCTCGACAAGCTCGAGGCCGAGCAGCCGGTCGCGCTCGAAAGCACCGGGCAGCGACAGCTCGCCGGTCTTGCCGGCAGAGAAGCCGAAACGGGCGTAGTAGGGCGCATCGCCAAGCAGGATCACCGCGCCATGGCCACGCGCCTTGGCGGCGGCGAGCGCGCGCTGCATGAGCGCGGCGCCGACGCCGAGGCCGCGGCAGTCATCGTCGACTGCCAGCGGCCCTAGCATCAGCGCGCTGCGGCCCCCCGCGCTGACGTGCCACGACCGCACGGTTCCAACCAGCCGGCCGTCCTGGCGCACGGCCGCAAGGCTCAGGCCTTCGGCGGGCGCGCGTCCGTCGCGCAGGCGCTGGCAAATGCGGGCATGGCGATTTTCGCCAAAGCAGGCATCCAGCAGCGCCTCGCGCGCGACGACGTCCGAGGCTCGCTCCGCACGGATCGCGAACGGAGCGGCTTGTCGGATGAGGGCAACGGGGGTGTTCCGTTTTGCAGTCATGGCACGTCAGTCCCCGCTTGCAACGGCGTGTCGTACGCCGCGGCAAGCGTCGTTCAGAAAATCAAAAATGATCGGGAAGGAGCCGGCGGGGCCGGCTCCCGGTTTATCAGGCCTCGAAAAGGAGGCGGGTCAGATGTGGTAGGTCTTCAGCGGCGGAATGCCGTTGAACGCCACCGACGAGTAGGTCGACGTATAGGCGCCGGTGCCTTCGATCAGCAGCTTGTCGCCGATCTCGAGCGTCACCGGGAGCGGATACGGCAGCTTCTCGTACAGCACGTCGGCGCTATCGCAGGTCGGGCCCGCGAGCACGCACGGCGTCATGTCCGCCCCGTCATGCGGGGTACGGATGGCGTAGCGGATCGACTCGTCCATCGTCTCGGCGAGACCGCCGAACTTGCCGATGTCGAGATAGACCCAGCGCACCTCGTCCTCATCGCTCTTCTTCGAGATCAGAACGACTTCGGTCTCGATGATTCCAGCATTGCCGACCATGCCGCGGCCCGGTTCGATGATCGTCTCCGGGATCTGGTTGCCGAAATGCTTGCGCAGCGCGCGGAAGATCGACCGGCCATACTGCAGGACCGGCGGAACGTCCTTGAGGTACTTGGTCGGGAAACCTCCGCCCATGTTGACCATGGTGAGGTTGATCCCGCGCTCGGCGCAGTCACGGAACACGGTCGAGGCCATCGCGAGCGCGCGGTCCCACGCCTTCACCTTGCGCTGCTGCGAGCCGACATGGAACGAGATGCCGCACGGCTCCAGCCCCAGGCGCTTGGCGAGGTCGAGCACGTCGACCGCCATCTCCGGGTCGCAGCCGAACTTGCGCGACAGCGGCCACTCGGCACCGGCGCAATCATAGAGGATGCGGCAGAACACCTTGGCGCCGGGAGCGGCGCGGGAGATCTTCTCGACCTCGGCGGCGCAGTCGACCGCGAACAGGCGAATGCCGAGCGCGAAGGCACGCGCAATGTCGCGCTCCTTCTTGATCGTGTTGCCATAGGAGATGCGGTCCGGCGTCGCGCCGGCGGCCAGCGCCATTTCGATCTCCGCAACGGTCGCGGTGTCGAAGCAGGAGCCGAGCGAGGCGAGCAGCGACAGCACTTCGGGCGCCGGGTTGGCCTTCACCGCGTAGAACACGCGGCTGTCCGGCAGCACCTTCGCGAAGGTCTGGTAATTGTCGCGCACGACGTCGAGGTCGACGACGAGGCACGGCTCGGTGTCGAGACCTTCGCTGCGGCGGTGACGCAGGAATTCCTGGATACGTTCGGTCATGGCACTCTCCAACGGCCCCAGCGACGGGATCCGCATCAACGTGACGTCGGATAGGAGTGCTCTGGCCACATTGCGCGATGGAGGCGCAACGAAGCCAAAAGACTCAAACCAGACTGTGCTGCCGTGGATTGGTTGGGAGAGTTTCCCGCCCGCTCACCTGGCAATGAAGGACAAGCCTTTTCAGTAGCCCGCGCCGGCTTTGGACTGCCGGTAGAGACCAAAAAAGCCCGATCCGTCGTTGCTTTAAGTCGCGTCCCCCGTTGAGAGCGGGGTGCGCCGGTTCGCCTCCGGCTGCCAGTCACGGTTGCAAAGAGTGGTGAGACCTTCAACGGCATCCCTGGAGAGGGAGGCTGGCCGCCTCGTGTCCTGATGGACGTAAGCGACCCTCGGTTCTTCCACCCCTTGGCGGCTGTCCGGCCTCTTGTCCGGATACCTACCGACTGACACACGACCACAGGCACGTGCGAAATTGGGCAAGGCAGGAAATAAATCTTTTGAATTCGGGGTGCAAGAATTTTTTTTGCGGTAGCGACAAATTTCCCTAACGCGTGCTTGCGATCTCGCGCGCAGCACACGGTCGGGGCGGTGAAGATGAACGGCTGTTAAGAATGACTAAGGAAGCGTGTGGCGTTTTAGCCCTGTGCCGCAGCGCTTTCTTGAATCGCAGCGGTCAGGCGCGACGCGTGAACGGCTCGACGCGCTGCGCCGCGCGGATGAAGGCGATCATGATCAGGACGCCGATGCCGAACAGCACGGCCTGCAGGATGTGCGCGCCGACATCACTGAGCCCAAGCAGGATCGCGAGCGCCCAGCCGCCGGCGAACGCCGCGCCGAACACTTCCGCGCCGATCAGGATCGCCGCCGAGATCACGGTGATGACGCTCGGCCAGGCGATGGTGCGGTTGCCTGAGGTGGAGGGCTGCATGGTCATGGAATAGGTCCTGTTCAGGGGGCGCAATCTCTCCGAAAAGTGCCCATCTATCAAGCGCAAAAGGCCCAAAAATGCCGTATCGCGTGATATAGATTGGGCCGCATTTTCAAGGCGAAAAACGGGACATTCGATGTCAGAAACCAGCGCAGAAGCCGAGGTCCAGAATTTGGCCAACCCCCTCCTGAAGGCATGGCAGACGCCGCTCGAGACGCCGCCCTTCGCCGAGATCAAGCCGGAGCATTTCCTCCCCGCCTTCGAGCAGGCCTTTGCCGACCATTCGGCTGAAGTGGCTGCGATCACCCATGATCCGGCGCTGCCCGACTTCGACAACACCATCACGGCGCTGGAGCGCTCCGGCAAGCTGCTGTCGAAGGTCTCCGCGGTGTTCTACGACCTGGTCTCGGCCCATTCGAGCCCGGCGATCCTGGAGATCGACAAGGAGGTGTCGCCCCGGATGGCGCGGCACTGGAATCCGATCATGATGAACGCTGTGCTGTTTGGCCGCATCGCCATGCTGCACGAGAAGCGCGCTTCGCTTGGCCTGACCGGCGAGCAGATGCGGCTGCTGGAGCGCACCTATACCCGCTTCCACCGCTCCGGCGCCGGGCTCGACGACGCGGCCAAGGCCCGCATGGCCGAGATCAACGAGCGGCTCGCCCATCTCGGCACCTCGTTCAGCCACCATCTGCTCGGCGACGAGCAGGAGTGGTCCATGGAGCTCGGCGAGGACGACCGCGCCGGCCTCTCCGACACATTCGTGGCGGCCGCCAAGGCCGCGGCGGAAGAGCGCGGCATGCCTGGCAAGGCGATCGTGACGCTGTCGCGCTCCTCGGTCGAGCCGTTCCTGCAGAGCTCCGACAGGCGGGACCTGCGCGAGAAGGTCTACAAGGCCTTCACGGCCCGCGGCGACAATGGCAACGCCAACGACAACAACGCGACCATCGTGGAAATCCTTTCGCTGCGCGAGGAGACCGCGAAGATCCTGGGCTTCCCAACCTATGCCGCCTATCGCCTCGAGGACTCCATGGCCAAGACGCCGGAGGCGGTGCGCGGCCTCTTGGAGCGGGTCTGGAAGCCGGCGCGGGCGCGGGCGCTCGCCGATCGCGACGCGCTGCAGGCGCTGATCACTGAGGAAGGCGGCAATTTCACCCTGGCGTCCTGGGACTGGCGCTACTACGCCGAGAAGCTGCGCCAGCGCCGCGCCAATTTCGACGATTCCGCGATCAAGCCCTATCTGGTGCTCGACCACATGATCGAGGCCGCCTTCGACTGCGCCACCCGCCTGTTCGGCGTCACCTTCGAGGAGCGCAAGGACGTGCCGGTCTGGCACCCGGACGTCCGGGTCTGGGAGGTCACGGGCCGCGACGGCAAGCACAAGGCGCTGTTCTACGGCGACTACTTTGCGCGGCCCTCGAAGCGCTCCGGCGCCTGGATGACCTCGCTGCGCGACCAGCAGAAGCTCGACGGCGCCGTCGCGCCGCTGGTCATCAACGTCTGCAACTTCGCCAAGGGCGCCGACGGTGCGCCGTCGCTGCTGTCGCCCGACGACGCGCGGACCCTGTTCCACGAGTTCGGCCATGGCCTGCACGGCATGCTCTCCGACGTGACCTATCCGTCGCTGTCGGGGACATCGGTGTTCACCGACTTCGTCGAGCTGCCCTCGCAGCTCTACGAGCACTGGCAGGAGCGGCCCGAGGTGCTGCAGCGCTTCGCCCGCCACTACCAGACCGGGGAGGCGCTGCCGGACGACCTGCTCAAGCGCTTCCTCGCGGCGCGCAAGTTCAACCAGGGTTTTGCCACCGTGGAGTTCGTCTCCTCGGCGCTGGTCGACCTCGAATTCCACACCCAGCCGGCGGCGGCGAGCCGCGATATCAGGGCCTTCGAGCAGAAGGAGCTGGAAAAGATCGGCATGCCCGCCGAAATCTCGCTGCGGCACCGGCCGACCCAGTTCGGCCACATCTTCTCCGGCGACCACTATGCGTCGGGCTACTACAGCTACATGTGGTCGGAGGTGATGGACGCCGACGCCTTCGGCGCCTTCGAGGAAGCCGGCGACATCTTCGATCCGGCGACCGCCAAGCGGCTGCATGACGACATCTATTCGTCGGGTGGCTCGCGCGATCCGGAGGAGGCCTATGTCGCCTTCCGCGGCCGCGAGCCCGAGCCGGATGCGCTGTTGCGCCGACGCGGTCTGCTTGAAACGCCCGAGGCGGCCTGAAGGTGCGGCTCGCCTTCAACCGCCTGATCGCTTGGCTGGTGCTTGCGGTGTGCGTCGTGCTCGGCACGGCGGTCGCCGAGGCCCATCCCCATGTCTGGATCACCGCCCGGAGCGAGCTGATCTACGCGCCTGACGGCACCATCACCGGGGTCCGCCACGCCTGGACCTTCGACGACATGTTCTCGACCTACGCGCTGCAGGGCCTCGAGACCAAGGTGAAGGGCGCCTACAGCCGCGAGGAGCTGGCGCCGCTGGCCCAGACCAACGTCGAATCGCTGAAGGAATACGCCTACTTCACCTTCGCCAAGGGAGACGGCAAGAAGCAGAAGTTCACCGAGCCGGTCGACTACTACCTCGAATACAAGGATTCGGCGCTGACGCTGCACTTCACCCTGCCGGTCAAGGCGCCGTTCAAGGCCAGGCAGCTCTCGCTCGAAGTGTTCGACCCGACCTACTTCATCGACTTCCAGTTCGCCGAGAAGGAGCCGGTCAAGCTGGTCGGCGCCGCGGCCGACTGCAAGCTGCAGTTCGAGCGGCCGAGTGACGGCACCGCTGCCGCAGCGAAGCTCGGCGAGCAGAACTTCCTCGACGGCAATGCCGGCAACTTCGCCATGATGTTCGCTAACAAGATCACGGTGGAATGCCCATGACGCCGATCGTCTCCCGCGTGATGCGGGGCCTTGCCGTTTCCGCTGCCGTGGTCGCTGCGATGGCGCTGCTCGATGGCGCGGTACATGTGCTGCTGGCGCAAAATCCGTTCGGGGCGCCGCGCGCGGCGGAGCCGCAGGGCGGGCTGGTCGGCTGGCTGCTGGCCAAGCAGTCGGAGTTTTATCGCGAGATCTCGCAGACCATCCGCGCCGCGAAATCCGACGGTTCGGCGGTCTGGACGTTGCTTGCGATCTCCTTTGCCTACGGGGTCTTCCACGCCGCCGGCCCCGGCCACGGCAAGGCGGTGATCTCCTCCTACATGGTCGCCAATCGCGAGACTGCGCGACGGGGCATCGTGCTGTCGTTCGCCTCGGCGCTGATGCAGTCGCTGGTCGCCGTTCTCGTCGTTGGCGTCTGCGCCTGGCTGCTCAATGCGACGGCGAAGACCATGTGCGGGGCGGAGAAGGGGATCGAGATCGCAAGCTACGCGTTGATCGCGGCGTTCGGAGCCCGGCTGGTCTGGGTCAAGGGCGGCGGCTTCTTCCGCGCGCTCCAGGTGCCGCGCCCGGCGCTGGCGATGGCCGGTGCGCAGCAGCACGATCATGGCCATGGCCACCATGACCACGACCATGGCCATGATCACCATCATCGTCACGCCCAAGACCATGCTCATGACGATCGCGGCCATCATCACCACGATCACCATCACGGCCACGATCACGGTCATGACGCGCAGCATGTCCATGACGAGCATTGCGGCCATTCGCACGGGCCGACGCCAGCCGAGCTCGCCGGTCCCGGCGGCTGGCGGCGCGGCCTCGGCGCGATCCTCACGGTCGGGATCCGGCCCTGCTCGGGCGCGATCCTGGTGCTGGTGTTCGCGCTGGCGCAGGGCCTGTTCTGGGCCGGCATTGCCGCGACCTTCGTGATGGGGCTCGGCACCGCCATCACGGTGGCTGCGATCGCGCTGGTCGCGGTGTCGGCGCGCGGCCTGGCGGAACGGCTGAGCGCGGCGCGCGACGGCGGCGGCATGGTCATCATGCGCGGCCTGGAGTTCGCCGCCGCAGGCCTGGTGCTGCTGTTCGGCCTCGGGCTGCTGCTCGGCTATGTCGCGGCCGAACGGGCGACGTGCCTTTAGGGCTCTAACTCCAAGTGATCCGTCATCCTGAGGAGCCTGCGCAGCAGGCATCTCGAAGGATCGACGGCCACCGGCCGGGCCGTGCATCCTTCGAGACGCGCGCAAGAGCGCGCTCCTCAGGATGACGGGAAGGAGACGGAATTCAGGCTCAACTCGTCAGGTATCCCCTTATCGCCGGCAGGAAGAAGATCGCGATGTTGATCGCAAAGCCGATGCTCCAGAGGATCGAGCGCAGCGTCGGGCGGTTGCCGATGTAGGTGAAGACGTAGGCGATCCGCACGATCAGGAACAGCACCGCGAGCTCGTCGATCAGCCGCAGCGGGCCGACGCGGAATTCGGCGAGCAGCACGGCGAATGCAAAGAACGGGAAGGCCTCGATGCCATTCTGGTGGGCGCCGAGCGCCCGCGCGCGGATCGGGTCGTCGTAGAAGTCGGGATCGCGCGGCTTCGAATTGTCGAACCCGCGGATGCCGGCCCATTTCACCGACACGATCGTCAGGAGCGAGAGCATCAGCGTCCCGAAGACGCACCATTCGGCGATCGTCATGGTTCCTCCCCATATTCCGGACGGGAACGTAGCCAACCGGCACTCGGCTTGACAAGGTTGGAGCAACGCGCGAAGCCCAAAGGACCCCAAGCGCAAGGCCATCATGAGTACGGTCATCCCCTTCGAGAGCGCGAAGCCTGCCGCGGCGCCGAAGCCGGAACGCGTCGGCGTGCTGCTGGTCAATCTCGGCACGCCGGATACCGCGGATGCCACGGGCGTGCGGGTCTATCTGAAGGAATTCTTGTCCGATCCGCGGGTGATCGAGGATCAGGGCCTGCTCTGGAAGCTGATCCTCAACGGCATCATCCTGCGCGTCCGCCCGGCCCGCAAGGCGCAGGACTATCTGAAGATCTGGAACACCGAGAAGAACGAGTCGCCGCTCAAGACCATCACGCGCTCGCAGGCCGACAAGCTCGCGGAGGCGATCGCCGATCACGACCATGTCGTGGTGGATTGGGCGATGCGCTACGGCAACCCCTCGATCAAGCAGCGCATCGAGGCGCTGGCGGCGCAAGGCTGCGGCCGGCTGCTGCTGGTGCCGCTCTATCCGCAATATTCCGCTGCGACGTCGGCGACCGTCTGCGACGAAGCGTTTCGCGTGCTGGCCGCCATGCGTGCGCAGCCGATCCTGCGGGTGACGCCGCCCTATTACGATGACCCTGATTACATCGAGGCGCTCGCGGTCTCGATCAATGAGCATCTCGCGACGCTGTCGTTCCAGCCCGAGATCATTGTCGCCTCGTTCCACGGCATGCCGAAGGACTATGTCGACAAGGGCGATCCCTATCAGGCGCATTGCATTGCCACGACCAATGCGCTGCGCAAGCGGCTCGGGCTCGATGCCAACGGGCTGATCCTCACCTTCCAGTCGCGCTTCGGCAATGCCGAGTGGCTGCAGCCCTATACCGACAAGACGGTCGAGAAGCTCGCCAAGGACGGCGTGCGGCGCATGGCCGTGGTCACGCCCGGTTTCTCCGCGGATTGCCTGGAGACGCTGGAGGAGATCGCGCAGGAGAACGCGGAAATCTTCCGCCACAATGGCGGCGAGCAGTTCGCCGCCATCCCCTGCCTCAACGACAGCGACGGCGGCATGGACGTGATCCGCCAGCTGGTGCTGCGCGAGCTGCAAGGCTGGATTTAACAGAGCTGGATTTAACAAGGCCGGATCTAGCAAGGCTGGATCTAGCAAGGCCTTGGCCTGATTGTTAACGAACCGTGACACCGGACACGGCCATTCGCATACATCTGGTCATCCGACAACAGCTTCCTATGTGCTAGGGAGAACAACCGCCGGCTGAACCGGCGGAGCGGTCCTGCCGACCAATGCACGGACCGTGCCTGGCGATGGTCTCGCGGGCCCTGGAGGACTTTATGACTGGCTTCGATATTTTCGCGATCGCGCTTGTTCTTCTCGTCATCGTCACGCTGTTCGCCGGGATCAAGACCGTTCCGCAGGGCTATGACTGGACCATCGAACGGTTCGGCAAATACACCCGCACGCTGTCGCCCGGCCTCAATCTGATCGTGCCCTATTTCGATCGCATCGGGCGCAAGATGAACATGATGGAGCAGGTGATCAACATCCCCGAGCAGGAGGTGATCACAAAGGACAACGCCACCGTGACGGTGGACGGCGTCGCGTTCTTCCAGGTGTTCGATGCCGCGAAGGCGAGCTACGAGGTCGCCAATCTCAACCAGGCGATCATCGTGCTGACCATGACCAACATCCGCTCGGTGATGGGCTCGATGGATCTCGACCAGGTGCTGTCGCATCGCGACGAGATCAACGAGCGGCTGCTGCGCGTGGTCGACGCCGCGGTCTCGCCCTGGGGCCTCAAGGTCAACCGCATCGAGATCAAGGACATCGTGCCGCCGGCCGACCTCGTCGAGGCGATGGGCCGGCAGATGAAGGCCGAGCGCGTCAAGCGCGCCGACATTTTGCAGGCCGAGGGCCAGCGGCAATCGGAGATCCTGCGCGCCGAGGGCGCCAAGCAGGGCCAGATCCTGCAGGCCGAAGGCCGCAAGGAGGCTGCGTTCCGCGACGCCGAGGCGCGCGAGCGTTCCGCCGAGGCCGAGGCGAGGGCAACCCAGATGGTCAGCGATGCCATCGCCAAGGGCGACGTGGCGGCGCTGAACTATTTCATCGCCGACAAGTACATCAAGGCGTTCGGGCAACTGGCCGACTCGCCGAACCAGAAAATCATCATGTTGCCGATCGAGGCGACCAGCATCCTCGGCTCGCTCGCCGGCATCGGCGAGATCGCCAAGGCCACCTTCGGTGAGAGCGCTGCCTCCGCCGCGGCCGCCGCGCGGCGCGGCTCGGTGCCGCCGGCAGGTCCAACACCGCCACCGCCGGTGCCGCCGCAGCGGTGAGGGCATGACGGCATCACGCCCGCAATGATAGAGGTCATGTCATGGCCGAGATGTTTTCGACATTGGGTACCTGGAACTGGCTGATCTTCGGCTTCATCCTGATGGCGCTGGAGCTTGCGGCGCCAGGCGTGTTCCTGTTCTGGCTCGGGCTCGCGGCGCTGCTGGTCGGGCTGTTGTCGTTCGTCTTCACGCCGTCCTGGCAGACGCAGCTCCTGATGTTCGCGGTGTTTGCTGCGCTCGCGGTGCCGGTCTGGCGGCATTTCGCCAGGGGCGCGACCGAGGCGAGCAAGAGCAATCCATTCCTCAACCGCCGCAACGAAGCCCTGGTCGGCCGCGAATTTACGCTGGAGAAGCCAATCGTCGACGGCTCAGGCACGGTGCGGATCGACGACACGGTCTGGCGCGTCGCCGGCCCCGATGCGCCGGCCGGCAGCCGGGTCAAGGTGGTCCGCGCCGATGGCGCGAGCCTAACGGTGGCTGGGGTCTAGCAGGCGCCCTGCTTGCTCCATCGCTCGGCGAAGCGATTGAGTGGCGTGAAGGTCTGGAATAGCTCCCTGCCGAGTGCGGTGAGGCCGTAACCATCGTCCCTCAGTTCGACGAACCCTGCCTCGCGCAGCTCGGTCAATCGCGTCTGCAGGATCGTCGGTGAGGCCTCGTCGCAGGCGGTGCGCAGCGCGCGCGAGGTCAGCGCGGTCTCGCGCAGCTCCCAGATGACGCGCAAGGTCCAGCGCCGTCCCAAGAGATCGAGCAGCGCCATGATCGGGCGGCCGCTCCGCGAGCCGCGAACGCCCGGTCTTGCGGCGGGAGCCTGCTTTGCCATGTCGCGAATCCCTTCTGAATCCCGCTTGCGTCGATCGCTACAGATATTGTAGCGTGATGCTACAGTAAATGTAGCAAGGAGATCGAGCCATGTCACGTATCGCGCCGCTCGATCCGCCCTATGCGGCGGATGTTCAACAGCATTTCGACCGCATCATGCGCGGCAAGCCGCCGCTGGTGCTGTTCCGCATCATGGCGGGCCATCCGCGCGCCTGGGAGAAGTTTCGCGACGGCAGCCTGCTCGACCGCGGGCCGCTGCCGTTGCGGGAGCGCGAGATCGTGATCGACCGCACCTGCGCGCTCAACGCTTGCGAATATGAGTGGGGCGTGCATGTCACGGCGTTCAGCGCCGCCGCGGGGCTGTCGGAGCAGCAGGTCGACGCTACCGTGCGCGGCAAGGCCGACGCCGATTGCTGGTCGCCGGCCGAACAGGCGATGATCGCGGCGGTCGACGCGCTGCATGCGCGGGCGACGCTTGATGACGCCGAGTACGCGGCGCTGTCGGCGCATTATGATGACAATCAGGTGCTGGAGATCATCCTGCTATGCGGCTTCTACCGCACCGTCTCCTACCTCGCCAACGCGCTGGCCCTGCCGCTGGAGGCGACCGCGGCGCGGTTTCCGAAATAATCGCTGTCATTCCGGGGCGATGCGTAGCATCGAACCCGGAATCTCGAGATTCCCCGATGCGCAATTGCGCATCTGAGGTTCACGCTTCGCGTGCCCCGGAATGACGGAGGGAAATTACGCCACGCCCGCGCGCAGCAGATCGTGCAGATGGATGATGCCGACCGGCTTCTTCGCATCAGTCACGATCAGCGTGGTGATCTTCGAGGCGTTGAGCAGCTCAAGCGCTTCGCCGGCCAGCGTGTCGCGGCTGATCGTCTTCGGCGTCTTGGTCATGACCTCGTCGACGGAAAGCGCCAGAAGGTCGGGTCGACGCAGCTGCCGGCGCAGATCGCCGTCGGTGACGATGCCGACGAGATGGCCGTGGCGGTCGACGATGCCGACGCAGCCGAATCCCTTCGAAGTCATCTCGACCAGCGCATCCGACATCTTGGTGCCGAGTGGCTTCAGCGGCAGCGCGTCGCCGCTGTGCATCAGGTCGCGGGCATATTTCAAGAGCGCGCCGAGCTTGCCGCCCGGATGCAGCACGCTGAAATCGGTCGAGGTGAAGCCGCGGCCTTCGAGCAGCGCGATCGCCAGCGCATCGCCGAGCGCCAGCATCATCAGCGAGGAGGTGGTCGGCGCGAGGTTGTGCGGGCAGGCCTCGCGGGCCTTGGGCAGCGTCAGCTGCACGTCGGCGGCCTTGCTCAGCGTCGAATCCTTGTCGGCGGTCATCGCGATCAGCGGAATGCCGAAGCGCGCGGCATAGGCGATCAGATTGCGCATCTCCGGCTGCTCGCCGGACCATGACAGCGCCAGGATCACGTCATCGACGGTGATCATGCCGAGGTCGCCGTGGCTCGCTTCGGCGGCGTGCACGAAGAACGAAGGCGTGCCGGTCGAGGCGAAGGTCGCGGCGATCTTGCGGCCGATATGGCCTGATTTGCCGAGCCCGGTGACGATCAGGCGTCCCTTGGCCTTGCCGATCAGCTCGGCCGCCGCCGCGAACGGCGCGCCGAGGTTGGACTTCAGGGCCGCGGAAAGGGCTGCGACGCCGCTTGCTTCGGCATCGAGGGTGCGGAGCGCCGATTGAATGGCGCCGTCATCGGGGCCGGATGATTTGGTCATCAGCGGTTTCGGTTTGGCCATTTCGCATTCCAGGGGAGGGGTTTTGCACCCGGGCGTCTCCCTTAGCACGTTCGATTCCGCGATGCGACGCGCGGCGGCCGATCCTCAACGGGTCATTAACCATAATTGTTTTAACTCCATTAAGGACGTTTTCCGCCGCCCGGCGGGATGCGTACGTCAAGTACATGAATTCGTTGGAGTATTTCCATCGTGTGGCGGCGGCCAGCAAGCGGCCCAAATCGGCGCGGACGCTTCGTTCGCGTGGTTTTGCCATGCCTTGCGCTGACCGCGGCCACCGGGCTCGCCAACGCCCAGACCGTGACGCCGGATCTGTTCAGCCCGAGCCGCCAGAGCCAGGTGATCACACAGGATTCGCCGCTGCGCCGGACCACGGCCGAGGCGCTCGATCCGCTCAACGGCTTGAGGCTGCCGGATGCCGATCGTGACCGGCGTTCGTCGTCTTCATCGACATCAACGTCGCAGCGGATCGGGCAGGTCCCGACCTACGGCCTCCCCGCTGCGAACGGCGCCGCGACGTCGGGCTATGACTCGCTCAACCGCAAGCGCCTGAAGCCGAAATATTATCCGGGCCAGGCCAAGCCGAAGCCGCCGCCGGGGCCCGGCTCGCCGGTGCCCACGCCGCCGCCGCTGAGCGCGAGCGGTCAGTTGCGGCTGTCGATCCCGCCGTCGGAAACCGCCAGCAAGCCGCCGCTACCGCCGGCGATGGCCGGCACCATCGTCGGCCAGCCGCCGCGCAGGCGGCTCAGGATCGACGACGATCCGTTCGGCGCGGTCGGCGATTACGCCGGCTCGTTCATGGTCAAGACTGCGGTCGAGGTGATGGCCGGCTACGACACCAACCCCGGCCGTCTCTATTCGCCGCAGGGCAGGGCGTTCTACATGGTCGCGCCGGAATTCCTCGCGGTATCCGACTGGGAGCGTCACGCCATCGTCGCCGATTTGCGCGGCTCGTTCACCGGCTACGGTTCCCAGCTGACGCCGAACGCCGACGGCACGCCGTTGTCGGCGCCGCTCGACGTCGACCGTCCGAATTTCACCGGCCATATCGACGGCCGTCTCGACGTCTCCAGAGACACGCATTTGTTGGGGCAGGCCCGCCTGCTGGTCTCGACCGACAATCCCGGCAGCCCGAACGTGCAGGCTGGCCTCGCCAAATATCCGATCTACACCACGGTCGGCGGCACCTTCGGCATCGACCAGCATTTCAACCGCCTGCAGGTCTCGCTCGGCGCCACCGTCGACCGTACCGATTACCAATGGTCCAAGCTCACCGACGGCACCTCGTCGTCGAACGACGACCGCAATTTCACGCAATATGGCGGCGTCGGCCGCGTCAGCTATGAGCTCAATCCGGCCGTGAAGGCGTTCGTCGAGGTGGAGGGCGACAGCCGCTTCCACGATCTCTATCTCGACCGCTCCGGCTACGCGCGCAACTCCTCGGGCGGTTATGCCAAGGTCGGTACGTCGTTCGAGTTCACCCGGCTGCTGTTCGGCGAGGTCTCGATTGGCTATGCCAGGCGCGACTATGTCGACCCGCGGCTTAGCCCACTCGAGGGCCTGCTCACCACCGCCTCGCTGACCTGGACCGCGACGCCGCTGACCACGGCCAAATTCTATTCCGACACCCAGCTCGGCGAGACCACGCTGCCCGGCACCTCGGGCGTGCTGTCGCGCACCTACACCGTCGAGGTCGACCACGACTTCCGCCGCTGGCTGACCGGCATTGGCAGGTTCACCTACGGCACGCTCGACTACCAGGGCGACAACCGCAACGACACCATCTACTCGGTGTCCGGCGACCTGATCTACAAGATGACCCGCAGCCTCTGGATCAAGGGCACCCTGCGCCGCGACTGGCTGGATTCGAACCAGCCGGGACAGAGCTCGGCATCGACGGTGGTGATGCTCGGCGTGCGGGTGCAGAACTAGCTTAGCGCGCGTCCGCTTGCGCCGCGATCATCCTGGGACCCGCATAGCCGTTATCGTCGCGCACGGTGTCACATCCAGCCGGCAGCGCGCAGCAGCTCGGGCACCCTATCGAGCGCTCTGGCCGTTGCGTTGGGCACATAGTCCGGCAAAGGCTGCCGGCCCGTGCCGCGATCGATCCAGATGGCCCGAAAGCCGAGTTCGCGAGCCGCCGCGAGGTCGAGATGCGGGCTGGCGCAGATGTGCAGGAGCCTGTCCTTGCCGACGCCGATGGCGTTCCAGGCGTGTTGAAATATCCGCGCGGACGGCTTGTAGGCTTCGGCCTGCTCGGCGGTGATGACGCGATCGATATGGCCACCGAGTTGCGCGACGTTGCCGGCGATGATCGCATCATCGGTGTTGGAGATGATCGCGAGCTTAAAGCCCGCGGCCTTGAGGCGGCCCAGCGTCTCGACCACTTCCGGGAAAGGAGGCATCGCGCTGATCGACGATATCAGAATCTCCGCCTGACTGGCGTCGAAGGGCAACGCCAGCTCCGCCATCGTCAGGCGCAACGCTTCAGTACTGACTTCCTTGAAAGACAGATGCGGGCGCTGCTGCTCCAACCGATGCTCATGGCGGTCGTAGATCGCCAGGAGCTTATTTGGATCGACCCGTCCTCCGCTGCCGGAAAGGATGCTGCGAACCGCAGCACCCAGACCTTCGTCCCATTGGATCAGCGTCCCGTAGCAATCGAAGGTCAGCCATTCCGGCCGCGGTCCTGCCAGCATCGTTTCAATTCCTCGCCGTGGGCGGCGATACTGACAGCTGTAACGGGCACGGTGAAATTAATTGAGCCAATGACACCAATTAAGAATGCAAATGGTATCGATGCCTCCGGCTTTACCCTGCCGCGGCGTCAGAATATCCAGCAGGCGCCTCTGGAATACTGGATCGCCCGCTTTCGCGGGCGATGACAGTTGCGTTTGTGAGATGCGGTTCGACGAGACTGCCGGTCCTTATCCCGGCAAATCCGTCTTCCCCATCAGGAAGCCGTCGATCGACCGGGCGCACTGGCGGCCTTCGCGGATTGCCCAGACCACCAGCGACTGGCCGCGGCGCATGTCGCCGGCGGAGAAGATTTTTGCGCGCGAGGTCTGGTAGTCGTGCAGGGACGCGCGCACGTTGCCGCGCTGGTCGAGCTCGACGCCGAGCGTCTTGAGCAGGCCCTCGTGCACCGGATGGACAAAGCCCATCGCCAGCAGCACGAGTTCGGCGTCGAGCGTGAACTCGGTGCCGGGCAGCGGCTTGAACTTGTCGTCGACCTTGACGCAGTGCAGCTTGCTGACCTTGCCGTCCTTGCCTTCGAACTTCGTCGTCAGCACCGCGTATTCGCGCACCGCGCCCTCGGCCTGGCTCGACGACGTCCGCATCTTCAGCGGCCAGTTCGGCCAGGTCACGCCCTTGTTCTCGTGCTCGGGCGGCGCCGCCATGATCTCGAGCTGGGTCACGGACAGCGCTCCTTGCCGGAACGAGGTGCCGATGCAGTCCGAACCGGTGTCGCCGCCGCCGATCACGACGACATGCTTGCCGCCGGCGAGGATGTCGGCGGTGCCGTCCAGCGGCTCGCCGGAGACGCGGCGGTTCTGCTGCGGCAGGAAGTCCATCGCGAAGTGAATGCCGGCGAGGTCGCGGCCGGGGATCGGCAGGTCGCGCGGGGCTTCCGCGCCACCGGTCAGCGCCACCGCGTCATACTGCTTGGCGAGTTCCTGCGGATCGATCGCGCCGGGCGTTGAGCCACCCACCGCCTTGCCGTAGTGGAAGGTGACGCCCTCGGCTTCCATCTGCGCCACGCGGCGGTCGATGATGTTCTTCTCCATCTTGAAGTCGGGAATGCCATAGCGCAGCAGGCCGCCGGCCTTGGCGAACTTCTCGTAGACATGCACCTCGTGGCCGGCGCGCGCGAGCTGCTGCGCGCAGGCCATGCCGGCGGGACCGGAGCCGATCACGGCGACCTTCTTGCCGGTCTTCTGGGGTGCGATCTCCGGCTTCAGCCAGCCATTGTCCCAGGCGCGGTCGACGATCGCGCATTCGATGGTCTTGATGGTGACCGGGTTGTCGTCGATGTTGAGCGTGCAGGACGCCTCGCACGGCGCCGGGCAGATCCGGCCGGTGAACTCGGGGAAATTGTTGGTCGAGTGCAGATTGCGCGACGCCTCTTCCCAGTTGCCCTGATAGACGAGGTCGTTGAAATCGGGGATCTGGTTGTTGACCGGGCAGCCCGGCGTGCCCGGCGCGGTCGAGCCGGTGCCGTGGCAATAGGGGATGCCGCAATTCATGCAGCGCGCGGCCTGGTCGCGGGTGTCCTTCTCGCTCAGCGGAATGACGAACTCGTTGAAGTTCTTGAGCCGCTCGGCAACCGGCTCGTACTTGCGGTCATGCCGCTCGATCTCGAGAAAACCTGTGATCTTACCCATTGAAACCCGATGCCCCTGCATCTCAGTTGTTCCGTCATTCCGGGCTGCGCCGCGAGGCGCAGACCCGAAGGTCCCGAAGTCGGTTGGCGAGATTCCGGGTCCGCGCCTCGCGCGCCCCGGAATGACGCCTGGTGATATTACGCGCCGATCGCGATTTTCGGCTCGGCGTCGGCGTTCGCCTTCATTTCCTTCAGCGCGCGGCGGTACTCCACCGGCATCACCTTGCGGAATTTCGGCAGCCAGGTCTTCCAGTCGGCGAGGATCTCGGCCGCCTTCTTCGAGCCGGTCAGCTTGGCGTGACGCGTGATCAGGACATGCAGTCGCTCCACATCGGAGTCGAGCAGGTTCTGGAACACGTCGACCCGGCCATGCGCCTCGAGATCGCCGGAGTGGTGGTAGGTGCCGGCGTTGATCAGCTCCTCCGACAGTACCGGCTCGAGCTCGACCATCGACAGGTTGCAGAGTTTGGCGAAGTCGCCGCTCTCGTCGAGCACATAGGCGATGCCGCCGGACATGCCGGCCGCGAAGTTGCGTCCGGTCTTGCCGAGCACCACCACGATGCCGCCGGTCATGTATTCGCAGCAGTGATCGCCGGCGCCTTCGACGACCGCGACCGCGCCGGAGTTACGCACGGCAAAACGCTCGCCGGCGATGCCGCGGAAATAGCACTCACCCGCGATCGCGCCGTACATCACGGTGTTGCCGACGATGATCGATTCCTCCGGCACGATGCCGGAGTTCTTCGGCGGCTTGACGATGATGCGTCCGCCCGAGAGACCCTTGCCGACATAGTCGTTGCCTTCACCTTCGAGATCGAAGGTGACGCCCTTGGCGAGCCAGGCGCCGAACGCCTGTCCCGCGGTGCCCTTCAGGCTGACATGGATGCTGTCGAGCGGCAGGCCGGCATGGCCGTAGATCTTGGCCACCGCGCCCGACAGCATCGCGCCGGCGGAACGGTCGGTGTTGTTGATCTCTTCCTCGATCCTGACCGGCGCGCCGCGATCGAGCGCGGCCTGCGCCTTGTCGATCAGCCGGCGGTCGAGCACGGCGTCCAGATGGTGGTTCTGGGTTTCCGAGTGATAGATCGTCTGGCCCTTCTCCTCCTTCTGCCGCACGAACAGCTTGGAGAAATCGAGGCCCTTGGCCTTCCAGTGCGAGACCAAAGCGGTCTGGTCCAGCATCTGGACCTGGCCGACCATCTCGTCGAACGTCTTGTAGCCGAGCTGCGCCATGATCTCGCGGACTTCCTCGGCGACGAAGAAGAAGTAGTTGATGACGTGCTCGGGCTGGCCGGTGAAGCGCTTGCGCAGCACCGGATCCTGGGTCGCGACGCCGACCGGGCAGGTGTTGAGGTGGCACTTGCGCATCATGATGCAGCCCGCCGCGATCAAGGGCGCGGTGGCGAAGCCGAACTCGTCGGCGCCGAGCAGCGCGCCGATCACGACGTCACGGCCGGTGCGGAAGCCGCCATCGACCTGGACCGCGATGCGGCTGCGCAGCCGCTGGCGCACCAGCGTCTGATGGGTTTCGGCAAGACCGATTTCCCACGGCGAGCCGGCATGCTTGATCGAGGTCAGGGGCGAGGCACCGGTGCCGCCCTCGAAGCCCGCGATGGTCACATGGTCGGCGCGCGCCTTGGCGACGCCGGCGGCAACCGTGCCGACGCCGACTTCCGACACCAGCTTGACCGAGACCTGGCCGTCAGGATTGACGTTCTTGAGGTCGTAGATCAGCTGGGCGAGGTCTTCGATCGAGTAGATGTCGTGATGCGGCGGCGGCGAGATCAGGCCGACGCCCGGCGTCGAATGCCGCACGCGGGCGATGGTCGCGTCGACCTTGTGGCCGGGCAGCTGGCCGCCTTCGCCGGGCTTGGCACCCTGCGCCATCTTGATCTGCATCATGTCGGAATTGACGAGATATTCCGTCGTCACGCCGAACCGGCCCGAGGCGACCTGCTTGATCGCCGAGCGCATGCTGTCGCCGTTTGGCAGCGGCTTGAAGCGGTCGGATTCCTCGCCGCCTTCGCCGGTGTTCGACTTGCCGCCGATCCGGTTCATCGCGATCGCGAGCGTGGTGTGCGCCTCGCGCGAGATCGAGCCGAACGACATCGCGCCGGTCGAGAACCGCTTGACGATGTCCTTGGCCGGCTCGACGTCCTCGAGCTTGACCGGCTTGCGCTTGTCGTCCTCGGCGCTCTTGATCCGGAACAGGCCGCGCAGCGTCAGCAGACGCTCCGACTGCTCGTTGAGGATTTTTGCGAACGCCCGGTAGCGCTCCAGCGAGTTGCCGCGCACGGCGTGCTGCAGCGTCGAGACCGATTCCGCGGTCCAGGCATGGTCCTCGCCGCGGGTGCGGTAGGCATACTCGCCGCCGACATCGAGCGCGCTCTTGTAGATCTGGCCGTCACCGAACGCGTCGTCGTGACGACGCACGGTCTCTTCCGCGATCTCCGCGAGGCCGACGCCCTCGATCCTTGTATGGGTGCCGGCAAAATACTTGGCGACGAAGTCCGCCTTCAGGCCGACCGCGTCGAAGATCTGCGCGCCGCAATAGGACTGGTAGGTCGAGATGCCCATCTTGGACATCACCTTGAGCAGGCCCTTGCCGATCGACTTGATGTAGCGCTTGACGATCTCGTAGTCGTCGAGTGCTGCGGGCAGCCGGTCCTTCATCGCGAGGATGGTTTCGAACGCGAGGTAGGGGTTGATTGCTTCGGCGCCGTAGCCGGCGAGACAGGCGAAGTGATGCACCTCGCGCGGCTCACCCGACTCCACGACCAGTCCCACCGAGGTGCGCAGGCCGGTGCGGATCAGATGATGATGCACGGCGGCGCAGGCCAGCAGCGACGGGATCGGGATCCGGTCGGTGCCGGTCATGCGGTCCGACAGGATGATGATGTTGATGCCCTCGCGCACCGCGCCCTCGGCGCGTGCGCAGAGCTCGTCGAGCACCTGCTCCATGCCCGCCGCGCCGAAGCCGGCATGGAAGGTGGTGTCCAGCGTGCGCGACTTGAAGTGGGTCTCGGCGACGTCGGAAATCGAGCGGATCTTCTCGAGGTCGGCGTCGGTCAGGATCGGCTGCCGCACTTCGAGGCGCTTGGTCGAGGCCAGGCCCTGCAGGTCGAACAGGTTCGGCCGCGGCCCGATGATCGAGACGAGGCTCATCACGAGCTCCTCGCGGATCGGGTCGATCGGCGGGTTGGTGACCTGCGCGAAGTTCTGCTTGAAGTAGGTGAACAGCTGCTTGGGCTTGTCCGACAGCGCCGAGATCGGCGTGTCGTTGCCCATCGAGCCGGCGGCTTCCTCGCCGGTGGCTGCCATCGGCGTCATCAGGATGGTGATGTCTTCCTGGCTGTAGCCGAACGCCTGCTGGCGATCGAGCAGCGGCAGGTTGGAGCGCACGCCCTTGGCCGCCGCATCCGGCAGCTCCTCGAGCTGGATCTGGGTGCGATGCAGCCAGTCGCTGTAGGGATGGCTCTTGGCGAGATCTGCCTTGATCTCGTCGTCCGGAATCAGGCGGCCCTGCTCAAGGTCGACGAGCAGCATCTTGCCGGGCTGCAGCCGCCACTTGGTGACGATCTGGTCCTCCGGAATCTTCAAGACGCCCATTTCGGACGCCATCACGATGCGGTCGTCCTTGGTGACGAGATAGCGCGCCGGACGCAGGCCGTTGCGGTCGAGCGTGGCGCCGATCTTGCGGCCGTCGGTGAAGGCGATCGCGGCCGGGCCGTCCCACGGCTCCATCAGCGCGGCATGATATTCGTAGAAGGCGCGGCGCTGCTCATCCATCAACGGATTGCCGGCCCACGCTTCCGGAATCATCATCATCACGGCGTGCGGCAACGAGTAACCGCCCTGCACCAGGAATTCGAGCGCGTTGTCGAAGCAGGCGGTATCGCTCTGGCCTTCATAGGAGATCGGCCAGAGACGGCTGATGTCCTTGCCGTAGGCTTCGGAATGCACCGAGGCCTGCCGCGCCGCCATCCAGTTGACGTTGCCGCGCAGCGTGTTGATCTCGCCGTTATGGGCGATCATTCGGTACGGATGCGCCAGCGACCAGGTCGGGAAGGTGTTGGTCGAGAAGCGCTGATGCACCAGCGCCAGCGCGCTGTCGAAATCCGCTTCATGCAGGTCGGGATAGTACTTGCCGAGCTGGTCGGCCAGGAACATGCCCTTGTAGATCACGGTACGGCACGACAGCGAGCACGGGTAATAGCCCGCCATGCCGCGGTCGCGGCGCTGATAGATCGCCTGCGAGATCGACTTGCGCAGGATATAGAGCCGGCGCTCGAAATCGTCCTCGGTCTTGGCGGCGCCGTTGCGGCCGATGAAGACCTGCATGTGATAGGGCTCGGTCGGCTTCACGGTGACGCCGAGCGAGGAATTGTCAGACGGTACATCGCGCCAGCCGAGCAGCTTGAAGCCCTCGTTCTTGATCTCGTCGGCGATGATGCTCTTGATCACGTTCCGCCACGCGGCATCGCGCGGCATGAACAGCGCGCCGATGGCGTATTCGCCGGGCTGCGGCAGCTTGAAGCCGAGTTCGGCGGTCTTGCGCGCGAAGAAGGCGTGCGGGATCTGCACCAAAATGCCGGCGCCGTCGCCGGCGCGCGGGTCGGCGCCGACGGCGCCGCGATGTTCGAGGTTGCACAGGATGCTCAGCGCGTCGGAGACGATCTGATGCGACTTCTGGCCCTTGATGTTGGCGATGAAGCCGACGCCGCAGGAATCCTTTTCCAGGCTGAGGTCGTAGAGGCCTTCGGCTTGCGGACGCCAGGTGTGCAGCTCGGGAGTGTGCGGCCCAAAAGACGCATCATATAAGGCGTCATGCGCGGCATCAGCGGCTTTCGAGTCCGCGGTCGCCGACAGCGTACCTGCCACGATGATTTCGCGCTCGAATTCCGACCCGCTCATGTGTCCTCTCCCTTGCGTCAGGGGCCTCACCGTATTTGGCGCACCTTGGACGTTGCGGCACCCACCGGGCCACCGCTCGTCCGCCGCGAGCCGCATTTTCCTAAATTCAGACGTCGGGCGTTTCAACGTCCCCTGCGGAACGGCCCTGCCTGCAGCATTCTCGGAGCCCGGGGCGCCGAGGTTTCGTTGCAATCCCTATGCCGGAATGGCCTCGAATTTGAGACAGTCTTGCTGTCCTAACTTCGACCTTGCCAAATTTTTGTCTATCACACAAGCGCGAGGAAGTCCTCGCCCGCATGCTTGGAACGAACGGCTCGGCCGGCCCGCCGCGCCCCTGATTCGAAGCAAACACGCCGTGATCTGGCCCAAGGAGCGACCAAGGACCGCCGGATTTCAAACTGAAATTTTACTCCGGGCAAGCCGGCCAGAGAGCGGGAAGCTCCTTAAGGGCGTGGGCAAGACAGGAGTAACGGCGATGAAGTTGTTCACAGGTTCGGTTGCAGCCGCTGCCCTCGCGCTCAGCGCACTCTCGGCCCAGGCCCAGCTGGCGACATCGGCCAGGATCGGCAGCCCGGCTTTGATCAAGGTATCCGACATGGGCGGACCCTATGCCGCCATGCCAGAGGTTCCGCCGCCGCCGCGCTTCGGCCGTGTCCCGAGCCTGCTGCCGCCGGTCGAGGTCTACACCGTGCTCCGCGAGAACGGCTATCTGCCGCTCGGCGCCCCCCGGCAGCGGGGTTTCGTCTACACGATCTCGGTGATCGATCAGGGCGGCGACGACGGCCGGCTGGTGATCGACGCCCGCGACGGGCACATTCTCCGCTTCACCCCAGCCTATCGGCTCGGCGACAATTACGAAGAGGAGCTGAGCGCGACCTACGGTCCGTTCGGCCCGATGCCGCGGGCGATCCAGGCCCGGGTGCCGCGGCCGCCGGCTCCGATCCCCCATGTCGCGAGCCGCGTGCCGGTGCCGAAGCGCAGTCCGCTTGCGGCCAAGGCGCAGGTTCCCGCGGACGCTCCGGCTCCGGCGGCCCAGGCGGCTGTCCCGGCCGCGGTCCCGCAGCCCGCGCCCACCCAGGCGGCCGCGCCTGAGCCTGCCCAGCAGGCCGCAGCAGCGCCGAAGCCGGCCGAGGCCCAGGCGGCGCCGCCTGCCGTTCAGCGTGCCGAAGCTCCAACCGTCGGCCAGGCCGCTCCGCCGCCGGCGCCGCCCGCGCCCGCGATCCTGCCGACCCAGGACATGCCGAAGGTGCAGGGGTTGGAGTGACGGTTACCAGCAACAAAAAACGCCCCGGTTTCCCGGGGCGTTTTCGCGTGCAGCCAATATCTGCTGACGCGGGACGTGTTGCTTAGGCCGCGACCTTCGCCGAGCCGTCGACGACCTGCGGAGCCTTCTCGCCGCCGCCGATTGGAATGCTACGGGGCTTCTTGGCCTCGGGAATCTCGCGGACGAGATCGACGTGGAGCAGACCGTTCTCGAGGGAGGCGTTCTTCACCTGCACGAAATCGGCAAGCTGGAAGACGCGCTCGAAGGCGCGGGAGGCGATGCCGCGATAGAGCACTTCGGAGGTGTTGCCGGAGTTCTCGTTGGCGGTTTTCTCGCCCTTGATCGTCAGCGTGTTCTCCTTCGCGACGATCGACAGCTCGGCCTGCGAGAAGCCGGAGACCGCGACGCTGATCCGGTAAGCATTCTCGCCGGTGCGCTCGATGTTGTAGGGGGGGTAGCCGGGGCTGCCGTCCGAGGTCACCTGATCGAGCAGGTTGAAGAGGCGGTCAAAGCCGACGGTGGAACGATAGAACGGAGTGAGGTCGTAGGTACGCATAGAGCTAGTCCTCCAGTGAGCGACTGTTTCAGTTACCCGCCCGCCATCGGGCCGGGCTTAGATGTGTGCAGCCTGATGTTCCGGTTCCGAAACACTGGTAGCGGCCTGCACTGAGGTGATATGGGAGGGGTTACGTCGCGTTCAAGGGACGGAAACAGCGTCGCTTTTGACGCCCGTGCCCTTGATCTCCACTCCGTCCCACCTACCGGTTCCCCGCATGACGCTCGTCTCGATTCCTGCCAATCCGGTTCCGGACGACGTGGTCAGTGGCACCATCAAGACCCCCGACGGGGCCGAGTTGCGCTTTGCGCGCTGGGCGCCGCCGCCCGGCCGCAAGGGCACGGTCTGCGTGTTCGGCGGACGCGGCGAGATGATCGAAAAATATTTCGAGACGGTGCGCGATTTGCGCGACCGCGGCTTTGCGGTGGCGACGATCGACTGGCGCGGGCAGGGCCACTCGTCGCGGCGGCTGCGCGATCCGCGCAAGGGTTATGTGCGCGACTTCGCCGACTATGAGGTCGACGTCGAGACCTTCGTGCAGCAGGTGGTGCTGCCGGATTGCCCGCCGCCCTATTTCGCGCTGGCGCATTCGATGGGTGGCGCGGTGATGCTGCGGCTTGCGCATGCCGGCAAGCGCTGGTTCGACCGCATGGTGCTGTCGGCGCCGATGATCGACCTGCCGCGGCGGCGCGTGTCGTTCTTTCCGAGCGCGCTGCTCCGGATCATGCGCCTGGCCGGTCAGGGCGGCCGCTACGTTCCGGGCGGCGGCGGCGAACTGGTTGGCCTCGCGCCGTTCATCGGCAATCCCGTGACCAGCGATCTGGTGCGCCACGCCCGCAACGCGGCTATCCTGGAGGAAGACCCGACGCTCGGCATCGCGGCGCCGACCATCGCCTGGGCCGACACCGCGTTCAAGGCGATGCGCACCTTCCGCGGCATGTCGTATCCGTCCGAAATCCGCCAGCCGATCCTGATGCTGGCGGCGAGCAATGACGAGGTGGTGTCGACGGCGGCGATCGAGGAGTTCGCCTATCATTTGCGCGCCGGCTCGCATCTCGTGATCGCCGGCTCCAAGCACGAGATCCTGCAGGAGCAGGATCGCTATCGCGGGCAATTCTGGGCGGCGTTCGACGCCTTCGTGCCGGGCACGCCGCTTTTCAAGTGATCCGCCTGTTTGCGGAAGGCCTGTGGCTCAGGCGTTGAGCAACGTGACGATGCGGTCCGGAAAGCGCCGTTCGACGAACAGCGTCCTGACCTCGGCGACGCTGAGATAGCGGTCGTTGCCGTCGCCCTTGCCCATGATGTCGAGCAGCACCGGCCACTCGCCGAGCATCAACAGCGGATAGTAGCCGTGCAGGATCGCGTAGGACGGCGGATGCTCGTCCTTGGCGCGCTGGAAGTTCGCGGCCATGAAGGTCTTGATGTCGGACGCCGACAGCCCGCGTTCGGTGCCACCGTCAGGATTCGGATAGTCCTTGCCGAAGGTGGCGAGCCTGGCGATCTCGTCCTCATGCACCACCGCATGCTGGTCGAGAATGCGTGAGCCGGCGCCGTGCTTGTCGAGCGGGCCGTTGCGCAGCTCGTCGAGGATCGCGCCATGGGTCAGGCTGCGCAACTGGCTGAACGGGCCGATGCCGTTGGCCATCTGCGCGACCATGAAGATCTTCGCCTTTGCGTCGGCACCCGCCAGGCCCGTCTTGCCGGTGGCGCGTCCGATCGTCCCGGTCAGTTCGGGCAGCGGCACGATATGACCGCCGACATAGTTGCCGGCGACGAGTGCGCGCAGGAACGGGCAAGGATTATTGGGGGAAACCTGCGGGGCAGCGGCCTCGCTTGCAGGCATATCGGACATCAAACCACATCCTGAAAAGCTTCAGCCTAAAAAGCATCCATTACCAGCGGATGAACTCGCTCAGGATTCAGCGGCGAATTTCGGCGTAGATGCAACCAGAACGAGTTTGCCGAAGGGCAGGCCGGCTTTCAAGAGGCCATCGCGGTAATGCGCGATGTCGGCCGGGTTCTTCCAGTGGAAATTCCGCAAATGACGTTCGACCGTCAGATCGGGATGACTGGCGAGCAGCGCCTCTGCCGCCTGCGCGGCCTCGTCGGCGCGGCCAAGCTGGGCGAGCGCCGCGGTGCGCACCGCAAGGCACTGCAGATGGTTCGGGTTGAGATACAGCCCCTCGCGCGACCACGACAGCGACGCGTCATATTGTCCAAGCAGATAATGGCTGAACGCGTTCAGCCCGGCCCATTGGTAGCGCGGGTCGCTGTTGCCACGCTGGACCGCCGTCGAGAACAGGTCGACCGCCTTGCGGTGGTCGCCGATCACCATGTGGCAGATTCCGAGCACGCCGCGCGCGCCCATGTCGTAGGGGTTGAGCTCGATCGCCCGCTTGATGGCATCCATCGCGGCTTCGTAGTGGCCCTGCATCGCGTGCAGATAGGCCAGCAGCGAAAACGCGAACGAGGAGCGCGGGTCGAGCCGGACGCTGCTCTCGGCCAGGCTGACCGACGAGGCCCACAATTCGCGCGTGCTCGGGATCCAGCCGAACTGGATGCTCTGGATCTGGATCAGCGCCAGATAGGCGCGCGCGATCGACAGCGCGGGGTCGAGCTCGATCGCCTCCTTGAACAGCGCGATCGCGGTGTCGCAGTCGTCCTTGGTCTGGTGATAGTAGTGCGACAGGCCCTTCAGGAAGCGGTCCCACGCCGTCAGTTCGGCATTCGGCGAGCGCGCCGGTGCCGAGGCCTCGGCACGGTAGATCTCCTGGGCCACCGCGGCGGAGAGGTTGGCGGTGATCTCGTCCTGCATCGCGAACAGGTCGCCCATGTCGCGATCATAGCGGCCGGTCCACAGCTGCTCGCCCTTCTCGGGAGCGATCAGTTCGGCGGAGACGCGGATCTTGTTGCCGGCGCGGCGTACCGAACCCTGGATCAGATAGGTCGCGTCGATCTCGCGCGCGATCAGGCGGGTCGAGACGCTTTTGCCCTTGTAGGCGAAGGTCGAGTTGCGGCTCAGCACGCGGTAGAAGGATTGCAGCGACAGCGCGTGGATCAGATCCTCGGTCAGGCCGTCGGAGAAATATTCGTCGGCGCCGCCGCTGAGATTGTCGAACGGCAGCACGCCGACGATTGCGGTCCGGTATTGCCCCGGCAGATGCGGACCGTCGTCCGGGGTCTTCTCCTGCAGATCGGATCCGGCCGGCGCCCAGGTCCAGACATGGATCGGTTCGGCGATGTTCTTGAAGCGGTGCGGGCCGGCGTCCGCCAGGATGACGGCAAGCCGCCGCCCCGCTTCGGTGCGGGCCTTGTCCGATACCGCGATGCCGCCGGGCGCTGCGACCGTCTCGAGACGGACGGCAATGTTGACGTCGTCGCCGAACACCTCGTCCTCGTCGGCCATGACGTCGCCCATGTGGACGCCCATCCGGAAATGCATGGCGCGGTCGGCCGGCAGATGCTCGTTGCGCTCGGCCATCATGGTCTGCATGGCGACGGCGGCTTCGATGGCGCCGATGATGCTCGGAAATTCCAAGAGGAAGCCGTCGCCGGTGTTTTTGACGATGCGGCCGCCATGGTTGAGGATGATCGGGTAGATCGCGCTGCGATGCGCCTTGAACGAGGCATGCGTCCCCGCCTCGTCGGCGCCCATCATGCGGGAATAGCCGGTAATGTCAGCGCAAAGAATGGCAGCGAGCCGTCTTTCCATATTTCCTGTGCCCTGGAATGGCCATTCAGCCGAGGTGACCGTATCCGATACTTACAAGACAGGCCGGGTCCGGCGGAAGCTCGGTTTGCAGGCACCTATAATGCATAGTAGCAGGATTTGGCATGCGACCAACGGATCGTACAGTCCGTTTGTCTACTGGATTCGTGTGTCGCCGGGATGGCGCCGGTCGGCTGGTCATCCTTTCCGGGGCGGTTACTTACATAGGTTAATTGCGCTGACATGCTGGGAATTCACGAACTTTGGCTTTTCGTCCTGTCCGGCCTGCTGCTCAACATCACGCCGGGGCCGGATACCGCTTATATCGTTGGGCGCACGATTCAGCTGGGATGGCGCGGCGGTGCCGCTGCGGCAATCGGTATCAGCTGCGGCTGCCTGGTCCATGTGCTGGGCGCGGCGATCGGGCTGTCGGCGCTGCTGATGGCGTCGTCGACCGCGTTCCTGGCCGTCAAGCTGATCGGCGCGGCCTATCTGGTGCTGACTGGCCTGCAGATGCTGCTGTCGCCCGCCAAGCCGATCACGGAGATCACCGGGCAGGGCGGTGAGACCTCGATCTCGCTTGTGTTCTGGCAGGGGGCGCTCACCAACATCCTCAATCCCAAGGTGGCGCTGTTCTTCCTGGCCTTCCTGCCGCAGTTCGTGGCGGCGGACGCGCCGCACAAGACTCTGGCCTTCCTGGTGCTCGGGCTGATCTTCATCACCGGCGGCACGCTGTGGTGCTTCGGCCTCGCCGCGTTTGCGGCGAGGGCCGCCGGCCGTATCAGGCAATCGGCCGGCGTAGTCGCCTGGATCAACCGCTCGCTCGGCGCGCTCTTCATCTATCTCGGCGTCCGCGTCGCCATGCTGGAGGCGCGCTAAGCGCGATGAGATTGGGGTGAATCGTCCTCGCGCTTCAGCCCTTTAGTTTGGGCATGATCTCCGCGCAAACGCGTTCCGCGTTTGTCGCGAGGGAAAACCGCTTCGCACTTTTCCGGATCATGCCCTAGCTGTGGATCTTGAGCAGCGCGCTGCCGGCGAGATAGATGCCGAGCAGGATCATCGCGATCAGGAACCAGCGGCGGAAGACGTCCGGCTGCATCCGTGTGCGGACAGCCTGGCCGATGAACATGCCGGTGAATGATGCGACCATCGCGACCGCGCCCGGCAGTGCGGTGGCCGCCGTCAGCAGGCCCGAGGCGGTGAGGTTGAAGGCGAGCGCTATGGTTGCGGTGGTGAAGAAGACGCCGAGCGCCTGCACCAGTTCGTCCTTCTCCATGCCGATCGCCTGCATGAACGGCATCGAGGGGATGACCTGAACTCCGGTCGCGGCCGAGATCAGCCCGGTGATGACGCCGACGACGCCACCGATCCATTTTTCGTTGCGGCGCGCGACCTTGAAGTTGAATCGGCTCAGGCCGACGATCGCGTAGATCACCAGCAGCACGCCCAGCACGACGGTGCCGTAGGCCGCGTAAGGCCCGGTCAACAGCCCGGCATTGATCCAGATCCCGACCACGGTGCCGAGCATCAGCGGCCACAGCCGCTTGATGATGTCGCGCAGATAGGGGCCGACGAAGGTCTGCCAGATATTGGTGACGATCGCCGGCACGATCACGATCGCGATCGCCTGGCCCGGCGGCATCGTGGTTGCGAGCAGCCCCATCGCGACCGTCGGCAGACCGAGGCCGAGCGTACCCTTGACGAAGCCGGCGAGCAGGAAGGCGAAGGCGATGAAGATCAGGAGATGGTCGACCATAGCGGCACATTGACCGATCGATCCGATCGGCACAATCTGGAGGTTACGGAGTTAGCCTTCGGACCGGGCGAAGGTATGGGGCGGGAAAAAACATGCGGTTCGACCTGATCGACTTGCAATTGTTCATCGCGGTTTCCGATGCGCGCAGCATCACGCAGGGCGCGGCGCGCGCGAACATGGCGCTGGCTTCGGCCAGCGAGCGGATCAAGGGCCTCGAGGAGGCGCTCGGCGTCGCGCTGCTCAAGCGCGGTCGCCGCGGCGTCGAACTGACGGCGGCGGGCGAGAGCCTGCTCGGCCACGCCCGCATCGTGATCCACAATGTCGAGGCGTTGCAGAGCGATCTTGCCGCCTATGCCAGCGGCGTCCGCGCCAACGTGCTGCTGCTCGCCAACACTTCGGGCCTGTCGGAGCACCTGCCGCGGGCGCTGGCGGCCTTCCTGCACGAATATCCCGACATCAGCGTCGATGTCGAGGAGCGCGAGAGCACCGATATCGCGACCGCGATCGCCAGCGGCGCCGCCGATCTCGGCTTCGCCGCGGAACACGCGCTGCCCGACAGCGTCGAGCGTTTCCTGTTCAGCGAGGATCGCCTGATGCTGGTGGCGTCGCGGCGCAGCGATCTCGGCGGCCGCCGCCAGATTGACTTCCAGGAAGTGGTCGGCCGCGATTTCGTCGGGCTTACGGCGACGTCGGCGCTGCAGGTCCATATTTCGCGCCACGCGGCCAAGCTCGGGGCGCGGCTACGCTTTCGCGCCCGGCTGCGCGGCTTCGACGCCATCTGCCAGATGGTCGCCGCCGACGTCGGCATCGCCGTGATCCCGGAAACCGCTGCGCGGCGCTGCGCGGCTTCGATGCCGATCACAACGATCCGGATCCGCGACGCCTGGGCTAACCGCCGGCTGACGATCTGCGCCCGCAGCTTCAAGGCGCTGCCGCGGGCGGCCAAGCAGCTCGTGGAGTATCTCCGGGCCGAAGCGCAGCGCTGACGGCACCCTTATTTCGCCGTCACGACGCCGGCATCCTGGATCACCTTGGCCCACTTCTTGATGTCGGCGGCGACGAAGTCGCGGAAATGGTCCGGCGTGTCGCCGACCAGTGTCAGGCCCTACTCGGCGAGCTTTTGCTTCACCGCCGGGTCGGCTATCGCCTCGGTGGCGACGCTGTTCAGTTTCGCGACGATCGCCGGCGGCGTTCCGGCGGGCGCGACCATGCCATACCAGTTCTCGATGACGAGATCGGGCATGCCGGCTTCCGCCGTGGTCGGCACGTCGGGCGCGGTCGGGGCGCGCTCACGGCCGCCGAGCGCGATTGGGCGCAGCGCGCCCGCCTTGATCTGCGGCAGGATCACCGGCAGGTCGAGGAAGGTCATCTGCACCTGCTGACCGAGCAGGTCGTTCACCGCCGGTGCCGCGCCACGATAGGGCACGTGCACGATGTCGATCTTCGCCGTCAGCTTGAACAATTCGCAGGCCAGATGCGGCAGGCTGCCGGGGCCGGAGGAGGCGAAGTTGAGCTTGCCCGGCTGCGCTTTGGCAAGCGCGACCAATTCGCTCATGTTGTTCGCCGGCACATTGGTGGCGACCACCAGCATCTCCGGCACGGTCGCGACCAGCGTCACCGGCGCGAGATCCTTCAGCGTGTCGTAGGCGACCTTCTCCATGCTCGGGCTGATGGCGAGCGCGCCGGCGCTCGCGATCGCAACCGTGTAGCCGTCGGGCGCGGCCTTCGCGACCGCGTCGGTGCCGAGCACGCCGCCCTGGCCGGCGCGGTTGTCGACGATGATCGGCTGCTTCACCAGTTCCGAGATCTTCTGCCCGATCACCCGCGCGATGATGTCGTTCGGCCCGCCGGGCGGGAACGGCACGATCAGCCGGATCGGCTTGGTCGGATAATCCTGGGCCGAGGCTGCGCCGGGCGCGTGAAGCAGAAGGGTTGCCAGCAGCCTGCCGCAAATCGTCATGTGCGCCCATCCATCCCTGACTTTTCTTGTTGCCGTCAGGATGGGCGCAGATCAATCGCGCGGCAACTCAAGAAATCAGGCCAAGAGATCACGCCAGGAAATCAGGCATTGAGCAGCTTCATCGCCGCTTCGTGCACGCGCGGATCGCCGGCGGCGATGATGCGGCCGCCGCTTTGCGCCGGCTTGCCGTCCCAGGTGGTGACGATGCCGCCGGCCCCGGTGACGATCGGGATCAGGCCGGCAATGTCGTAGGGCTTCAACTCGGTCTCGACCACGAGGTCGAGATGGCCGGCTGCGAGCATGCAATAGGAGTAGCAGTCGCCGCCGTAGCGCGACAGGCGAGCCGCATTTTCGATGCGGCCGAAGCGGGCGCGGTCATCCGGATTCATCAGCAGCGGGCTCGTGGTGAACACGGTCGCCTCCTTCAGCGAGGTGCAGCGCCGCACCGAGAGCCGCCGATGGCCCGACGGCCCGGAATAATGCGCCGAGCCGCTGTCGCCGGAGAAGCGCTCGCCGATATAGGGCTGGTGCATCATCCCGAATACCGGCGTACCTTTGTGCAGCAGCGCGATCAGCGTGCCCCAGATCGGAAAGCCGGCGATGAAGGATTTGGTGCCGTCGATCGGATCGAGCACCCAGACATAGTCGGCGTCCTCGCGCTCATTGCCGAATTCCTCGCCGACGATGCCGTGCTGGGGGAAGTTCGCCTTGATCAGCCGCCGCATCACGGCTTCCGCGGCCCGGTCTGCCTCGGTGACCGGATCGAAATCGTTCGAGCTCTTGTTGTCGACCGAGAGCGAGGTCCGGAAGAACGGAAGGATGGTTTCGCCGGATGCGGTCGCGAGGCGGCCGATGAAGGCGGTGAAGTCGATGACCGTCACGGCATGTCCCTGAAATGCGCAAACGACGCGGTAGAAATCGGATGCGATCTGCCTAGCTCAATCCGGCGCGGCGCGCACGATTAACGGAGTGTTATCCCGGCCTGATGACGGGGTTCCCCACTTTCGTTTGGCTTAGGATTCGAAAGTCTCCTGGGCTTGGCGGCGGATCACGAAGTTGCGAGTCCTGGTATACAAGCTATGCGCAGGGCGCTGGACGCCTCAGATTTTTGCCATAAGCAATTGAATCTAAATGACAAAAATTAGAGCGTGCGGCCTGTTGCAGTTTCGCCAGATTTACCAACATTGCAGAGGAAATGTTTCGAAAGTTCTTGCGTTTTGTGCAGCGCGGCCGCATATTGTTGCGGTGCGGTAGCGCCTCGCGCTATCGCTGCCCTCCTTGGGCGTTTCCTCCCTAGACTTGGGCCGCTTGTTCATTCAAGCGGCCCTTTTTTCTTAGGCCGACATTTCCGCGCGTGAACCTGGAATCCAGTTCGGCGCTCGGCTCGCGTCGCGAAATGGATTCTCTGTTCATGACTTCGACGGGCACCGCAGTGCCTGTCCGAGACTTGTCTACTCCGCCGCCGCCTGGAACGGGCCGAGATCCCCGAACGGAATTTTCGCGAGTGCATCCGCCAGCTTCGCGAAGTCGGCCGCGACCTGGGCGAAGCGCGGCCCGCGCTCGCGGTGGCGCTCATCCATATAGACGGCGCGGTTGAGCTCGATCTGCACGGTGTGCAGGCCGCTCGCCGGGTTGCCGTAATGCTCGGTGATGAAGCCGCCGGCATAGGGCTTGTTGCGGCCGATCGAATAGCCGAGCGAACTCATCATCTCCTCGACCAGGTCGGGCAGCAGCGGCGCGCAGCTCGTGCCGTAGCGGTCGCCGATCACGACGTCGGGCCGGCGCGGCTCGTCACGCGACACCCCGACCGACGGCATCGAATGGCAGTCGACCACGATCACGGCGCCGAATGCCTGGTGCGCCTTGTTGATAAGCCGGCGCAGCGCCCGGTGATAGGGCTTGTAGAGCACCTCGATCCGCCGCAGCGCCTCGTCGACGTCGAGCCGCTCGCGGTAGATTTCCTGGCCGTCGCCGACCACCCGCGGGATGGTGCCGAGGCCGCCGGCCACCCGCATCGAGCGCGTGTTGGCAAAGCTCGGCAGCCGTCCGGTGAACATACGCGGGTCGAGCTCATAGGGCTCGCGGTTCACGTCGACATAGGAGCGCGGGAAGTTGACCCGGACGATCGGAAAGCCGCGATCGCTCACGCCCGCGATCAACTCGTCCATGAAGGAATCTTCGGAGCGGCGCAGCGACGTCAGATCGATGCGCGAAGCTTCGAGGAATTCGGTGGGGTAGACCGAACCCGAATGCGGGGAATTGAAGATGATCGGCGCGCGCCAGGCCTGCGGCTCAACGATCTCGAACGGGGGCGACAACTCGCCAGCAAATTCGCTCATTCCCTTGGCGCCGTCCCTTGCGTCCGCCTCGCCCCGCAGGAATTGATTCTGCCGGAAAAGCGGAGATTTATGGGCGGGCATTGTCGGTAATCGCGATCATTCTGCCAAGTGAAAAGAGTGTGGTTTCCGCTGGAACGGGTCTTAAAAGCAGGAAATGCCAACCAAGGTTGATTCGCTGCGGGGTTCGGTCCACAAATAGGTGGTGGTCGCAGCCTCAGGCCTGCCGCAAATTTCACCCGAAATTTACCGTCTGTCGTGCCTACTGTTCGGACAGATCCTCCAAGCCGGATTCGACGATTCAGTCATGCCGAAAATTCTCCTCGCCGAAGACGACACCGATATGCGCCGCTTCCTGGTCAAGGCGCTCGAAAACGCGGGTTTCAAGGTCTCGCCGCACGACAACGGCATGTCGGCCTACCAGCGGCTGCGCGAGGAGCCGTTCGAAATGCTCCTCACCGACATCGTGATGCCCGAGATGGACGGCATCGAGCTGGCGCGCCGTGCCTCGGAACTCGATCCCGACATCAAGATCATGTTCATCACCGGCTTCGCCGCGGTCGCCCTCAATTCCGATTCGGAGGCGCCGAAAAATGCCAAGGTGCTGGCCAAGCCCGTGCACCTCAGGGAATTGGTCAGCGAAGTGAACAAGTTGCTGGCGGCCTGATTCGCCAAAAAAGCCTCACTTTGCGTCCTTGCCTGCCCCGCCGCGGTCCGTTATAGGGTCCCGATCCAAACAGCGCTTTGGGTGCGTAGCTCAGCGGGAGAGCACTACCTTGACATGGTAGGGGTCACAGGTTCGATCCCTGTCGCACCCACCACCCAGTCCCCCGAAACTGGGTAGCTTTCCGTCAGGTCCAGATGGGCCGTATCTGCCGGGATTTCCGCGGTGCCTTTTGGCGCCTACCGGTCTCTGCGCGCACTCGCAATCTCTAGCAGCGATTTCGAGGCCCGTGTCTCTGCATCCAAAAATCCCGTTCCTGGCAGCGAACGGTCGGCGGCTGACGTGTGGCTTATGGGTAAGCGAACCAGACCCGCGAGTTCGCAACGACCAGCCTTTATCGGCAGCAGGCTATTGCGGATTCAGACCCAGCGCTTCGAACTGCCGGCTCCATTCCGCGGGTGCGTCGCGCAGGCGCTCGATGTTGATGCCGCGAGCAAGGCGGCCTTCCACGGCGGCCCGGACGAGTTTGGGTGCAAGGAAGGCGAGCGAAATTGTCATGTTGACATGACGAACACTGCAACGCTCCCGCGAAGCGATATGTTCGGCGCTGATGGCTGAGCCAGAAATGATCTCATCAAGCCAGCGTCTACCTCGCGCGATGGCACTGACAAGTCGTAGCCGTCGTTCTGGTCGTTCGGGGCGAACATCCTTTCGCGGGGTGCCATGAGGCAACAGCATCTCTCGGAATCGCTTGGACGGTGGCTTCTGCCAGGGAATGGAGAGGTGGTGATCGATCAGGTCCTTAGTATTGTCTGTCCCCTCAGCGTCGCGTGCTAGTTCCGTAGACATTTGACCTGCGTTAGATTTTAGGTGGAGCACCAACTTGTACTCCTGGACATCGATACGGTCGATCAACGTCCTGACAGTGTTGCGGTCGTAGACCGGCGTACTCGGCAATCCGCTTTGACCTCTGAGATGTTCTTTGAGGGATTTGACGACTACTTCCTCGACGTCGGCGGCAGGAACACGCGTTACTGATCCGACGTCGGCTATTTTGGTTTCTCCATGCAGGCAGGGGCGGGACACGTAATAGCGATAACGAATGCCGGCTTTGGTCGCATGCGTTGGGATCATAGGACAGCCCGCGTCGTCGAACAGAAGTTCCGCCAGCAAGTGGTCGCCGGCATTCCGGGCGGTGGACTTGGTGGTCCATTGATCCGTCAGCTTTTTCTGGACCGCATCGAAGAGGGCGCGGTCGAGAATCGGAGGCTGCTCTCCAGGCAGGATCTCGCCTCGGTACTTGACCTCGCCGATATAGAAGCGGTTGCGTAGCAAATAGAACAGCGTTCCTCGCTCAAAGGGGATCCCACCTCGGGTACTGCCGGTTGAGGCTAGCCTTGTCTTGGTGCGGAGCCCGCGCTCCCTGAGATCTCGAACTAGGGCGTTGACCCCGCTGAGTTCGAGATAACGCTGGAAAATAAGGCGGACCTGCTCAGCCTCACGCTCGTCAACGGCAATCTTGCCATCTTTCAGGTCATAGCCGAGGGGGAGGGGACCGCCAACCCAGATTCCTTTTCGCTTGGAGGCGGCAATCTTGTCTCTGATCCGCTCAGAGGTGACCTCCCGTTCGAACTGGGCAAAGGATAATAGAACATTGAGCGTCAGCCTGCCCATCGAGGTCGTCGTGTTGAACTGTTGGGTGACCGAGACAAAGGACACTCCGTGAGCATCAAAAAGTTCGACGAGCTTGGCGAAATCGGCGAGAGATCGTGTTAGCCGGTCGACCTTGTAGACGACGATGACGTCGATCTTGCGGGCGCGGATGTCATCGAGCAGGTGCTGGAGGTCGGGCCGGTCCGTCGATCCCCCCGAGTAGCCGCCGTCGTCGTACCGGGTCTTGATCAGGGTCCATCCGGCGTGCGCCTGGCTTTTGATGTAGGCCGAAGAAGCCTCGTACTGCGCGTCCAGCGAGTTGAACTCCTGATCCAGACCCTGGTCGGTCGAGACCCTTGTATAGACGGCGCAGCGGACGAGTTTAACGGAGGCGACCTTCATGGTCTTGCCATCGGTTTTGCCGGTTTGCCCCTCAGACCAAAAAAGCGGGGGCCATTCCACTTTGTACCGGTAATTGCAAAGGCGATCTTGGTCAGGCTGTCATAAGACCGCCCGTTCCAGGCAAAGCCATTAACCAGCACCATCACGCGATGCGATTTCTGATCCCACTCCCGAACGAGGACTGTTCCCGGTGTGAGATCGGTCCGCTTTCGGTCGAAGGCCTCCAGGCGTGCCGCCATTGTCGAACCCAACTCATTGGCGCTTTTCTGATCCAGTACTCTCCGTGTCTCTTGATCGAGGTCGCCGAATCGATCGGCCTGGATCCGATAGGCCACGATCGCAATCAAGAGGTGTCGAGGCAGGTGAGGAGGCGCTGATCGCTGAAAGATACTTTGCCATCGGGCACGTAAGCCCCCGAGAGCGAGACCGCGCAGATGCGCGATCTCGTCCTCTACGGATGTCTTCGACGACGGGTGGTTTCGATGTTTGCTCTGCATCGCATCACGCCGCTTGCTTCACTCGAAGCGTCGACGTGTCGATTATGCGATAGAGGCGACCGCTTTCGGATGCTTCAGATACCAGATTGAGGCCGAGCTTTTTGCGGACGACACCGGCGAGGAATCCACGCACAGAATGTTCTTGCCAGCCGGTCGCGCCACCGATGGCGGCGATCGTCGCTCCCGCCTTATCGCTTAGCATCGCGAGGACCTGCGCGCTCTTGGTGCCACTCCTTGTTCTTCCGAGCGCGCCCGAAGCGGCATCGGCTCGAACCTGCGGTTTTAATGATTTGCGCTTGGCCAACTTCCTCGTTGGCCGCGATTGAGCAACAGTCGTCTTACGTTGAGATTTGGTCCTGGTCATGGGGGGCCTCATTAGGTTTGTGCGACGCCGTCCGCCGCACCACCTCAGCCCCACCCAGGCAAATCAGCCGGTGGGGCTTGTCCCAAAAGCGCGCCCTAGGCGGCTCCCGGTCCCGACAGCAATGCTCACGTTGCGGCGGAATGCCAGTCCATTCCGAGCAAGATTATTGCTCTTTTGCTCTGACTATATCGAGGGTTCGAATCCCTCCCTCTCCGCCATAATAAAACGGCTTCGAGAAAGCCCCCTAAAATCAGGTCTTACTGCACGCCAGAGGATCTCTGGTGTAGCCCCGGGGTGTAGCCTCAAGGTCACTCTAATCTGCCATGGCGGGCTGCAAGTTTCAACGCGGCTGGAGGGGCAGCCTTAACGAGCATCGGACATCAATTTCAAATGCGTGGTATGAAGTTCGCATTCGCCCGCCGGCGACCAAGCGGCTCGGGAGCAGGGGCGCATCTACGAAACGCGGCGAAGGCATAGCCGCCTCAAATCGTCCTCGCTGAGGCGCTGGACGATAACGACCGTTCAAGGCAAATCAATCTTCACCTGCATCGAGTTCCAGTCCTTGAGGGACTGGTCCTGGTATCCCCGAGGTGAGTTTCAAAGCCGTCCTTCGAGGCTTGGTCGCACCACGATGTGGAACGTGACATTTGTCGGCGAATGCCTGAGGGAGTATCGGCGATCGTTTTCGAAGCACTAAGTTGCCTCAGGTCTGAGCAGAACCGCCGTCGACGAAGATTTCGCTTCCGGTTACGTAGCTGCTTTCGTCCGAAGCAAGGAACAGGGCCGCCCGAGCTACCTCGTCAGGTTGAGCGAGCCGCCTCATGAGAGGTCGTCGATACAACGTAATTCACCATCTCTCGATTTACCTCTTCGGACGCAGCAAGGCCGTGCCACCCGGGGCGGGGCGTGGAGGTGTTCCCTGGGACCAAATCGTTGACCCTGATCGCCCGGTCCGCGAGATCCAGAAACCAGGTTCGCACAAAGTTGCGGATCGCAGCTTTGCTCGCGCCGTACAGCTGAATGCAGGAGTACCGGTCGTGCCCGTTGTGGATCCGGTCAGAGTTATAGAGGCGCCGTTGTTCAGGAGCGGCAACGCCTTCTGAACAGTGAATAGTGTTCCACTCACGTTGATCGAAAATATCCTATCGAAGTGTTCTTTGGTAATGGCGCCGCGCAAGGCGCAAAATCTCCGACACCAGCGTTGGCGAAGAGGATATCGATGACACCGGCTTCCGCGTTAAACGCTTCATACACGGGGTCCAAGTCCGCAAGGTTTGAAATGTCTGCTTGTATCCACGTCGCCAAGTGGCCTATTTCGGCAACCGCGTCTTCGAGTTCCTTCTTGCGCCGGCCAGTGATGAACACCAGCGCCCCTTCCTGAGCAAACAGTTTGGCGCTCGCCAGCCCTATGCCGCTGCTTCCTCCCGACACTAACGCGACTTTCCCAGACAGTTTACCCATTACGAGTCTCCCACCGCGCGAGCCGTTGACACCGGCCTATCCGAAAGCGATCCGAGCGATGCGCCATCGTACGATGGTATCGTCGATACCTTGGTGCAGGAGGCGCGGGTCACGTAGGAGCGCTTGAGGCGGAGCACCGGAGGCGAGCCCGGTCGCCGTCCGATACCAAAGTGCGCGATACCATCGTGCAATGGATTAACCGCTGGCGCCCGAACATTTTCTGCAGGCGGGCATCGTCGCTTCGATACCGCATTCACACGCCATCGACGGAGCCGCAGTTCCAAGGGCAAAAGTCAAAGCGCGGGACCGACGAAAGGAAGCCACTTCTCGTTCACGCAGGGCGAGTTTCAGGTCGATGTCGTAAGCGATGGCTATATCGCGGTGCCAGGCGATGTATTCGAGGCGATGATGTCGTCAGATCGAAGCTGATGGCCTTCCCGGCCGGTACGTTCTCCTACGTGCCGCCTAAGGTTTGATAATTCGCCGAAACGAGGGATGAAGAAGTGGTGTTTCAGATCACCGGCGTCGGACCGACCGACATCGACTATCTCAATGCTGCGGACGACCCACGAAAACCTCGGTGAGAGCTCAACCCGTCGCTGATACGGCGTTGACGGCCCGATAGGCTGCCGGCAAGTTCAAAGGCTCTGCAGATCGGGCATGGCCTAGTCGCGCTGACGGAACACGCTTACTGACTTGGCTTGAACCGTCCGAGGATCGGCGCCAGCAAATTTTCTAAAACCCATCTTTAAAGAGTAGACGCCGAAGGCTCCAGTGATCGAGAATGGGCCGGATGGGAAAGCGAAGCCTAGCACAAGTACGGCGTAATCTAGCGCGCAACGTCAGAACGTTGCGGCACGGCCGCGGCTGGTCGCAGCACGACTTGGCCGACGAGGCCGCGATACGTCAGGCGCTGGTCAGCGCCATCGAGGTCGGAAGCGCCAATCCGACCCTGGAGTCCTTGGACAAATTGGCTGCGGCATTGGGCGTAGACCTTGCCAACCTTTTCTCGGCTCCGGTTGCCTGACGATCTGTACCCGTCGATTATTCGCTTTAACGAGTAGACCATCGGCAGCGGGTAATCGTCTTATGGGCGCATAAAAAATTCCGATAGACTAATGGTTGCAGGGCATTGCTATGGCCGCAAAACCAGTGCGAAAAGGACGGGTTTTTAACGAGTGATTTTAAGGTGGGGGCCCATGAGAGTTTTAGAGGGTATTGAAGGAAGCGTCAAAAATCGGGACCATACGCTGACGGCAAAGGAAGTGGTATGTCTGCGGTGGTGCAAGGAAGGGAAGACTAACTGGGAGATCGGCGAGATACTCTCGATTTCTGAAAAGACCGTCGAATTCCACTTGGGAAACTCGATGCGCAAACTAGGCGCAAGCAACCGCATAACGGCGGTCATGGTCAGCATAAAAAGGGGCTTTCTTGAACTCTAACGGTAGCACGCTCGCTGCCGGGTGAAGATCTTCAAAATCAGTGCTTCCGTCCCAAGTTTTCGGTGCTGGCAGGATTTTCGTCGATTGCCATGCTTTTCAAGCGGTAGGCAATGATTGCAAGTTCTGCCGCGATACCTTCGAAGCCGGCTCGAAGCGCGACCCGTTGCAGATAAGTCACGGCGTCGGACATATGCTCGGCTGTCTCTGCATGATCGATCTGAGACGAGCTCATGGCTTAGTCCCCCTTAATCATCGAAAAGCCTTTGCGTCGGATAACCGCGAGATTGCTCGGGTCCAAAAGTCCGCCGGGGGCGCATTATCGAACGATAGAACACATGCTCCACGATCGAAGCACGTTCAGCCAGTTGTTTCCACTCGGGGTTACCCTAGCAAGATTGGATAAAGCAAGCATATTTGCGACAGCAACAATCTAAGTTGCAGCTGGCCACCGCCATTCCCGAGGTCCGCATTACAGACGGACTTTGCCGCCGCGTTTACGTAGTTTGCTTCCTGAACTAGCGAACGAGCGACAACAAAGCGCGAGTCCGGACAAGACGCAGTTCGGCAGAGATGTTGCATCGCATCGGCAAGGACCGCGATCATTCGCGCTTCAAATGCGTGCGCGCGCTCTTTGCGACCATCCGGGCTCAGAACGACCCGGAAGCGCGCGGTCGCCGGCTGCTTCGCGAATGGCTGTCGTCCAGACAGCGCGAGCAGTTCGATGCGGACAGGTGCTTCGATGTCATCGGTGGCGACACTGGGGCGCGGTATCGGATCCACTACGGGACCTCCGCCAACATCCGGAACGGGCCGTAGAGGGCAAGGAGGGATGGGAGTGGTGCGTCGATCCCGTGCGGGCGCTTGTGCCTGGCGACGTCATGCTCGCTCAAAAGATCGGCTTGGAAACTTCCGAAAGCGCGACGCTTGTGATCGCGAACAGGGTTCCGGTGCTGCCGCGGGCCTGTCGTTGAATAGGTCTCCTGGGCCCTTGAGATCGTCACACGTTTTGGACCGCCGCCGCAGAGGAACCACTGCAGTAGGGACGGGAGGAAGGCGGGTAGCGCAATGGTCCGCCGCGAGCGGATCGGTCAGATGTCCTTCGCCAGCAAGTCGACGATTTCCTTCCTTTTCTTAGCTGTTCGAACCAACAAGGGTAGCTGGGCCGATTGGGGCAGCCAATCCAGAAAGCGTTGGACGGCCAGGCGCGTAGCGTAATCGTCCCAACAATCTGTGATCAAGACGAGCTGAATAGCCTGGATCGGATCGACGATGTAGACGCCGAAGGGGCCGGCGACGACTGTCGCATTGGGAAAGCCCAGCATCCGTTGCGCTTGAGCTTCGGTCGCACCCCTTTGGCAAGCTATCAAGTGCACCGGGCCACCATAACATTTCTTCAATTTGGCCGACTCAATGTGGTCTCGGAGATGCGGCTGGCCTACAAGTTCGCGGGCGGCTGCTACAGAAAGCGAGTCCGGAATGGATGCAGGCTTGCAGAGAAGGATACGGTCGTCGAGCTCGATCGTGCACGTACCTGCGTCTAAGCGGCCGCCCAACGCCGATACGACAGCACTTGTCACTTTATCCGCTCTTTCCGAGTAGCTGAGCCGTTTCCAGTCCAGCGCCGGTCCGAGATAGCCTCGTCCCTGCCTACCCGATACGACACCTTTCTGGGTCAACTCGATGGTCCGTGAAACCACTGCGCGCCGGATTGCGTCCTTCAGTTCTCGAACACTGGTCGGACGGGCACCGAACACGCTTTCCCTTTCGATTCGTTTCTGAAAAACCTTATGGTGAGCCCCGGACGGTGCAGCCGGTGAATCGCGTTCGAAGATGTCTACTACGGTTACTTTCGATGGAGCGGTGGCGTAAGCCGCCTGAAATTCAGCGTCGCATATTCCCACGGACGCGAACTCGCCCTTTCCCTTGAAGCCAGCATTTCCGTTATACAGCATCAGAAACATGTCGCAGTCGCGGGACTGGCGCACGCATTCCTCCCATGAATCTCGTTCGGCGGAGACGCCCGCATCCTCGTGAATCCAGACTTCGTAAACGCTGCTGCCAAGCGTCTTGCTGCTTTCGATTTCGTTCTTCATCTCCACGCGGAGATCCGTCAACCTCATGTTGTCCTTGCTTCGCAGGGGAAAGTCGTCGTTGCAGCGGCTCGATATCATGACGCGTATTTTGGATGACTTCGCCACCGGAAAATCCCCTTTTTGATCAGTCGCCGGCTAAAAAGCCGCCCGATATGCACACCAACTCTCAAGCCTTCAGCCAAACGGACAGTTCGGTCGCCGTATGCTTTTCCTGATTGTAGACCATGAACACGGGCCTCGGTTGCCCTTGCAGATCGCCGTACACAACGCGATCGTAGATGCCGAGATATTCGCGCTCCGCCCAAGTTCGCTCAGTTGCCGAGTCCACGCCGGGAAAGATCGCAGTATTCGTCGGGCTCTTGTAGCCATCGGCCAGGCCCAGCTCCCACGGCATCCATCGGCTGTCCTTCGAATTCGTGGTCGTGAGAAGGAGAAACTTGCGCGACTGCCGTATCCTGCCGCGGAGGATCGTGGCTGTATCGCGCGATGTCGTCGGCGGCAGCGAGTCGTCCTTCTTGTCCACGTAAACCGTCGCGCCGTGGCGTTCGAGTATCGCTATGACACCCGGCAAAATGTCGATGTCCTTTGAGGAATGGCTCAGAAAGGTCGAGCCTTGAGGGGAGCGCGCCTGCGCCTTTCTGAGAACGGAGGCCTGCTCGGTGAGTGTCCCACCGGTACTGCGAAGAGTATCGCGTGTGATATATTCAACCATTTCTGTCCATTCGACGCCTGGCGTTGATGATCAATCGGCTGGATTTGGAATTCACGCGTTCGACGATGGTCGCGAGCAAGGCCGGATTGCTGCGCAGGTTATGCCACCAAACCCATTCCGCATATCCGCTGTCGATGTTATCCTGCAAACGATCCGGCTTTGCGGTGCCGCCGTTCGAAAATACTTCAAGGGTCGGAAGCAAGACGGCAATCAAACCCATACTTTGATCCAGCGACGCCTCGATCTCCCAATCGACGTATTTGCGCTTCGGCGTGTCGCGACCACAAAGCACGATCGTGCATGAACTGCCCTTGAGATGGTTCTCCCGGATGCACCGCATGATGTAACCGAAGTCCGCGCTGTCGATCCTTCGCTCCAAAGAATTATCGGTGATGGCTTCGAAGCCGTCGTGGAATACCTTTGAAAATTCCTCATAGTACAACTGATCCCCGCGGTGGTGGTAGCTCACGAAAACGCGCCTGCGCTGCGGTTGATAGGGAGCATAGGGGTTGGCCATCATCCTGTAACCTCCGGTGAGTCGCGAGTTTAAGCTGATTCACCTTTGCCGGTATCTGTGGATTGCCCTAGCCAGTCGCGCCAAAAAACACCGCATACGGTGCCGGCTACAGTCTTGCTGTATGGACTTTGAGGTTCATCGCCGAGATACAGCCGCAATGCCATCGCCTCAGACCGGCGGCATGCATTAGCCAATCGGCCTTCGCACGGCCGTTCAACATTGCGCGGAGCGGCTCGGCAATGGCTTCACTACCTAGGAATATCCCCAGTCGCTTTGAGCAAAACTTTGTCACACGGTTGTCGAATCGGGTTCTGACAAGCGAGTAAAAAGTGGATCACGGCCTCAAGCGGCGGTTAGCGAAGAGCGGGGAAAGTTGTCCGAGGTCACCAAGCGTCCATCACTCAGGACTTTTCATTTGCAACGTCCGGAGTAGTGTCACTCATGCACTGGAAAATTGGCGTCATCCTCTAAATGTGGTGCGCTCGAGTCGCCGGAGAACTATATCTACCTACAGATGTGATTCGGAGTCATATTTTGCCTCTGTAAAAACACATTTTGTTCGTTATCTGTTCTTAGATGGTCAAGGGGAATTTGGTGATGCCTTTCGAAACCAGCTTGTCGACGGAAGCTTTCTGTGCGGCCTTCGTGTCAGCTTTGGTGACTGCCGGCATCAATTCCGTCCGTCCCCGCAGCGATGCGGCGCGCGCCGGCTTTCAAGCGGTAATGGATCGGTTGGACGACGAAATCAGCCTGGCGAGGCAACGGAACGATCGCGAAGGAATGTACAGCCTCCTCAAGATCAGAACCGATCTGGCACCAAGTTCGAACGGGGAGTTCGACAACTTCGAATCCTGTCTGCGGTCGCTTCAAACAAGTATGGTTTCTTCGCCGAACCCCGCCTTCGCGGATCTCAGGTTCAACGTCTCACGGAGCTACGCGGAGAGTTCATTGGAATTCCTAGAATCGGGATGGGCGGAGCTGGCAAAGTCTGCGGCTCGGCGATTCGACTCACCATCCGAGTCGCCCGCCGATGAACGCCGACTTCCCGTCGCTGGATAAGTTCAGGCATCTGGGAAGGTTACTCTATCCGGGACCCGACGCCGACGCTGAATCTCCACTGAAAAACTTCGAAGCCGGTCTAAATGCGGCTTTCGATCGAATTGGTTTTTCTGAGTCGTACGTAAAAAATTGTGCAGAACGACTACTCAAGCGTCACGAAAGAGATGCCGCTCAAGTCGAGAGCAGCGGCGCCAAAATAACTAAAGTAGTTAAAGATATTGTCTGGGGCATGATTGAGCTCGACGCGACATGCGTCGCGATCCTGGACTCACCGATTTTACAAAGACTTCGCTCGATCCGACAAAATGGATTCACTTATCTTGTGTTTCCGTCGGTTTCGCACGTAAGGCTTGAGCATTCGCTCGGCGTCCTCGCCGTCGTGTCCAAATACATCGAAAGCATAAACCGCAGCGCGACCCAGCCTCGAAGCTACGCGGAGGGGCTGAGTGCTATCGAGATGTCCCCCGAGCTCGCGATGGACCTCCGCCACGCGGCGTTGCTTCACGACATCGGCCATTTTCCTCTTTCTCATGTGATGGAAGGTATTCTGGGGGCGCAGCCTACGAAGTTCACACTTGGCGGCGCGTCCGTTCTCGAATTCGAAAACGAAGTCATGTCGGCTCTTCCGGATGTGAGATCGGAACTGAGTGAGAAGCTAAGCGTCGCGATTATTCTTTCGCCGCGCTTCCAAAAATTCTACAGCGCGCTGCGACTGGACGACACCGCATATCTGCGGGTGGCCTGCCTTATTACGGGTCTCCCGATGGACGTCAATAAACCCGGATACAGCCAGCTCATTTCGGGGGCCGTGGATTGCGACAAGGTCGACTATCTGTTGCGCGATTCGACCATGAGCAATGTTCCTGTCGCTATCGACAAGGCTCGCCTCTTTCTCAACTCCGCTTTGGTGAAGTGCGAGACAGGCACGCTTCGAAAACTCGTCGCCAAGGGCGTGCTTGCGCGCAAGACTGATTTCGAGCGGCCTGCGCTTACCTTGGTGCTCAACAGTTCCGGCGTCGATACAATCGAGGAGGTCGCCTTCTCGAGGGCCACGCTCTACGAGCGTGTGTACCGGCACTCCGTTACGAGGAATGCGGAGCGAATGTTGGCCGTGGCTATCGCCGATTCCGCCGATGCCGCGCAGAACCCGGCCTTTTGGCTTGAGGCTCTGAACAGCTTCACCGCCGACGACGAGACCTTTCTGCAGAGTCTTCTCGATGCCGCCTCGCCTCTCGGTCAAGATCTAGTTCGAAAAATCAAATTCAGGCAACTTCCTAAACGCGCATTCGCCTTCTCACCAGAGTTCTACTCTCCGATCGTGCCCTACGTGGAAATATTTTCAGACGTGGAAGCACATAGAGCTGCCTCCCACTATCATCACGACGTAACTTCCAAAGATCCATTCCACGACATCGTCGCGAGGCTCAAAGAGTCGTCCACTAACTTCAAGTCGAAATCGGGTCACATCGAGATCGAAAAGCGGATCTCGGAGCGAGCCATGGAGATGGTCAAGATCCTCAAGAAGACCGAAAGCTCGGTTCCTGACGGTCGGCCGGCCGTATTTTTCATCCCATTGCCCGATCATAGCGCCTCGCCCAGTTCATGTGCGTTCCTGACGCACGAGGGAGAGCTCGAAAGCTCCGCGAAGCATTCGCGAGCGGCACAGATCGTGAGTGCAAAAGAGATCGGCCGCTCGATCGGATTCGTGACTTGCGATTCCGAGTGGGCTGAAATCGTCTTCTTAGCTTCCCAAGAAATACTCTATGACTATTTCAACGGTCCCGTCGGACATTTCGACATCGATCTCACGTTCGGAAACGCCGAGCAGGGCGACGGTCGGAACGAGAGGAGATTTCTCAAGGTCAAAACAATGCAACGATTCTACATCGCCGAGGATCTCGCGGTACGCAGGTGCAGGCTTGAACGTGGAAAGCTTGCGTTGTATCGCCGGCTGCTCTCGCAGGACGGATACTACGACCGTCGTCCTCGACTGGCGAAACCGGAGTCGTCTACCGGGGAAAGCGAGGAGATTGCTCACAAGTTTCGCGAATTTTCCGGACAGCACAATTGGCGCATTACCGAGAGCACGGTTCGGCATTTTCTGAATCAATTTCCTCCCGCCATGCGAGAAGACGCCAAAAGCCTCCTTCTTTCGTTGAATTTCCTGAACAGGGAGACGGCGAGCCGAACACTTTGGACTGCTGTTCGCAATACCGTGGAAGACATCCGAAAAGCAGATCAGCCTGCATCGATCCATCTAGTGGCCCTTGCGGGCACCAGCGCGCGGATGATGCTTGAATTGGTCAAACAGGAAAATAGGCCCCAACTCGCTACCTTGGCCCTTCAAGACCGTTCTTCGATCCACGAACTTCTCGGTGTGGCCAAAGCCGGCGATGCCGTGATATTCGTCGATGACAACGTGAGCTCGGGCACCCAATTCAGCGCCCAGATGCTGGCTTGGCTTGGAGTGCGCGATCAGAGCGACGATCCCGCGGTGCTCAGGGAAGCGGGGATCGAGGCAAACCGGCTGCAGCCCAATGAGATCGCCCTGTTCTCGCAGCTCAACGTTCGGCTCGCCACATGCGTCGGCAAACCCGGCAGCGATCAGTCGATACGATCAAAGCTGGCGCCCGCTGATCAATCCATAAGATTTGGAGGCTCATTGTTCGGGGAGCGTCTCGACGCCGGATCGGCAACGCTCACTTTGAGAGCGCCATTCTTGGAATTTCTGCGGAAGGCGGGTGCAGGCTGCATCCAAACTTCCGGATTGAAGGAAGCCAATGCCGAGAAGGACGCGCTCGGATACGAGAACTCCGAAGGGCGAACGGTCACACTGTGGAACGTGCCCACATCCACCTACACCGCGCTTTGGTGCCCGGGCATAGTCGACGGCGAGCCATGGTTTCCGCTATTCATACGGCGTGGTTACGCCAACAAGCTGATCGTGGCCTGATAGTAACTTACCGAGCAAGTCGAGGATTGATGCAATCCGCAGATCAACGACCCTCAAACGGCTCGAGCATGTTCGCGGCAAGCTGGCGAAACCATTCTGGTATGTTGGCCGGCTCCGTATTGCTTGTCATTAGTGCGGGCGAGAACGTTCCTTCTGCAACATGGACGCCGAGCTGGCGATAGGCTTCGAATTGCTCCTCGTCGTAAAACTGGTCCAAGGTCGACTGATGTGGAAATTCCGGGTGAAGCAACCGGTATCGCTTCAATATTTCCGCTTCGTTGCCGGTCAAGGATAGTTTCAGATAGAGCATCAAGCCCATGCCTTGCGGCCGCCCGTCCGCGGTCGCCGGATAGATCACCCGAAATAGCTGCGCGTGAGTCTTGCTGAAGCGCGATTTCGGATCGGGCCGCATGTCGTCGAGCCGGGGCTCGATCCGTACGCCCAGATCGATTTGGGCATGTCGAACCAAGGTCAACTGTCCATGAAAGGTGCTCTCGGCGTCTGCTTCGCCGTCGACGCAGACGATGAACTTGCATCGGCGTCTGAGGAGCTCGTAGATTCCCATGTTCTCGATGTGGCCGCCGTCGGAAACGTTCAACCAAGCGTTTTTCTCCGCCATGCCGACGCCGAACATTTCGCGGAGGAGGCAAATAAAACCCGGAAAATCCCAGAACGACCGCTCCTTCGGGTTCGCGATCCAGTACCCGAGGCGGACGTTAAGCAGCGTCATCAATGCGGAAAGCGTCGGCATCGAGCCGAGGCCCATATGCGGGGAAGCCGCCGCACCGGAGATTGCCATCGCGGTGGCCAGGTCGACCTCCGAAGTCTTCGCTGCCCAAGCCTTCGTAGGGCTGTAGCAGACGGCTTTTGAACCAATCCAGTGTTTCGAGAACAGGAAGAAGTCCGCTTTTCGATCTCGCAGCACCAAGCTGGTGCTCGACGGCAGATTCACAGCGGCGTTGATCAGGTGATAAGGCGCTCTTCCGCTGGCATTGAGCGTCGCCAACGGGAGCGTCGGTTCTTCGGTTTTCGGCCGAACGAACGTGCCCGCCAATGCGTCGCGATAGAGCTTATGCGGCCCCGTCAGATTAACGTCCAAGCCTAGGAGCGAAAAGAACAGAGTGAGCAAGAACACCCAGCCTAATATCTCGATGCCCGAAATGTGGTATATGGGATTCCACCAAGACGCCGCGGGGTCGACCGGCGTCCTGCCCAACTCTCTCAGCAGGTAGAACACGGCGACCGCCAGGATGGGAACGACGAGACCTGCTGCGTACAGTGCGATACGAAAGAAGTTCTTCCGAAAGATCTCGCTCTTGAAGATCGGCAGGTATCGCGCCAGCGCAGGCCCGGCCAGGACTGAAAGGGCCACGCCACCTGAGATCTTCGAATTGAGAAGTGCGTCGAACTTGACGAACCCCCACTCGATCGCGAACATCAAAGCGCAGGCAAGGGCGGCAGCGGCGCCGACGGCGACAACCGCCGCGCCTGATCGTGCGTTTGCGCCGGCACGAAGCGAGAAGCCGGACACGTAGATGGCCGACAGGGTGGCGATAGAGAACGCAAGCGCGGCTTTGGACCAGACTTCCGGAGTGATTCCGGCGCCGAAAAACGCTGCAATCAGAGCCAGGAAAGAAAGCAGACATAGCGGCGCGATCCAATTCATGATCATGCCGGACAATGTCCCGGTTATCATGAGCCAGCGGTGCTTTAGGTCAACGGCGCTGAGATATTTGGCATTCTGGCGGACGTGACGGACGGCTTCGGTGTCGGGACCATAGGGACTCGCGAGCTCGTCGAAAGACCCGCCCGTTCCGACGACGGAGGTGATGAACGATCCCATGTAACCGCCGCCCGAGACCGTAGATAGATAATCGAAATCCTTCATCAATCCACGATCCGCGAGAACCTGAACGACCCCCAGGCAGAACGTCGCGGATCTGATGCCGCCGCCCGACAGCGCCAAGCCGATGGCATCCACATCGTTCGGGACGAGCCCTACGGCGCGGCGGCGATTCGAGATGTCCGTTGCTTCGTCGGAATTGATGCGCGCTTCCGGCGTGCGCGTGGTGGCCGGCGCGGCAATGACACCTTCGTCCTGGCCGAATTTGAGCGGAAGAAAAGCCGCTTGAAGCTGGGCCTGGCTCAGCACTTCCGGTCCAAGCTCGTCAGGTATCACATTGCCATACGCCAACATCTGCAGATGCTCGGCAAAGGCGACCAACTTCTCGCGGACCTGAGCCAGATCGGCTCGGAAGTCGTTGGCACCGTCCCGAGAGTCCAGCAGCCCAGCTTCCTTGGCCCGATGCCACTTGGCTGTCACCGGCCGGAGCACCACGTTCAGCATGGTGGTCGCGATCTGCGCGAACTGCTGGCAGCCCGGATTGTCCTTTATGGCCTTCCGGGTCAGACCGAAGATTTCCCAAAGGCTCTCCAGAGCCCGCGCTTCCACCCCGTATTGGTAGGGCAGGCGCTGGGTTGATATTCTGGTCCGCAATTCGGTCAGCAGATCGTGGGCGGCCTTCTGATCCGGCGACATCTTGCGCTGCTCGCCCGGACTAACCGCGCTTTTTTCTTCGTTCACCGACCGACCTCCGCCCTCAGAATCTGGAAAATTAGACGATTCGGGATCTAGTTTCGACGCGGGAAACCCCTAGGCAAGCCCGTGGGAACGGGCATGTTACGGCTACGGTCGGCCGGACTGCGGAGGCGAAACTTGGATTCCGAAAAAAAACCGGAAGCGGCCCTGGCCGTCGCGGTGGCTCCTCTTGCTGCAGCCCGCTACGACGTTTTCCTTTGCCATAACTCGCTTGATAAGCCGTTGGTTAAGGACGTCGCGGACGCCCTTCAGATCGAAGCCGGCATTCTCTTTTTTCTCGACGAGTTTTCAATTCCGCCTAGCGTAGAGTTTCTGGAGTTCATTCGCCAAGAGATGAGAAAATCGGCCGCCTGCGCCATATTCGTCGGCGCCAATGGCTGGGGCAATACGCATCTCGTCGAGGCGCGTCTCGCGCTCGAAGTGAAGGCCGAACGCGCCGACTTCCGGATCATTCCGATAAATCTTCCCGATGCGCCGGCTGCCGCCTGGTCGGACTTGTTCGGTGCCGGCAATCAACCTCCCTTCAACTGGATAAAGCTCGAAGGTCCGACCGACGACGCGGCCCGGGCGAAACTGATTGAGGCTGTTCATGGGCGATTCCCCGTGAGGGCGGCGGGGCCGGAAGCCATAACGCCATACTACATCCGGCGCCAAGCGGCGCTTTGGGAACTGAGCAATAGAAAGGACAACAGCTTCCTTATCGGGGGACAGCTCCTCAAGACGGCCCGGGCGCAGGCCGCAACCAACCCTCAATTCGTCAGCGTGAATTCGGTGCCGGCCTATCTTGATAGATGCGCCCAACGCGAGCGAAATCGTCTGAGAGCGTTTGCGGGAGCTGCTGCGTCCGTGTCTGTCGTAACGGCGATCTTGGCGGGGATGGCCATCCTTCAGAGAAACGAAGCAGGCAGACAGAGAGACGCGGCAACCGAGAGCGCTCGGATCGCGCAAGCGCGCTCGCTGACGTCGCTTGCGTCACGCTCGATAGGCGAAGATCGAGCGGACGAACGCGCACTGCTGCTGGCGCGACAAGCCTACCTCCTCGACAAGCGCACCGGAGGCAAGTCTTCGTACGACGTGATTGCGGCGCTCTCCGAAGTGCTCGGTACTCCGTTCGTCGGAAGCATCGCGCGCGTACCGCAAGGGCGCACCTTCGATCGCATCTCTGCGTCGGGTTCTTACGCGTTGTTATCAGGAAAGAAGAACGTTCTTTTCGGCCCGCTCTTGGGCGGCGACGCGAAACAAGGAACGGCGCTTGAGGTGGAGTTGGGCGATCCCGTCGCGGGCTTCGTCGGCAAGGGCGATGATCTCATAGTCGTAACCTCCAAGGGCGGCGTCGAAATACGAAAGCTTGCGGCTCCGGAACAACGACGTCGGCTGATCGGAGAACTCGGACAAGTTCCGTCGATCTTCATCGTGACGCGCGATGGAGGAGCCGCCGTAGCGGTTCTCGGCGAGCGCGAGTTGGTACGGATCGATGTTGCGGCCGCTAAAGTCTCGAAGTCCTGGAAAGTGGACAGTTTCATTGAAAGCATTGCCGTGTCGGCCGACGGCCGCTTGATCGCAACGACAGACAAAGAGGGAAAGCTGCGTGCATATGCCGAAGGGTTGAGCCGACCCGTCGCTACCTTTCCGGCAAACGACAGGGTCAATTCCTTCGAGTTCGCCAGCGGCACCACGCTGATCGTCGGCGAGCGCGGAGGTCGCATTTGGGGTTGGGATCCAAAGAATAAGCCATCCAGCCGGCGAGAGTTTGAGCAAGCCGAGGTACGAGGATCGGTCGACAGCATAGCTGTGTCCGACGACGGCCAAACGGCCGCAACGGCATCGGGCGCGATATCCCCAGGCATTCTGATCTGGGACCTAGGTTCCCGTGCCCAGAAAGGGCGCATTCCCGGAGTGCGATCCGTGGCGCGTCTGGCGTTCACTGGAGACGGAAAGTTTCTGGTGTCCTCGGGAATGGCCGACCCTGAGGTCAAATTTTGGAGGATGAAGGGAAGCGGTAGCGGGCGAAGTATCGTTGCTCGTGATTGGCAGCCGTTCCCAATACCAGGAAGACTTTACTCCGTCGCCAGACATCCGACGCAGGACGAATTCACCGTGGGCGGAGATCACGGCGTCCTGCAACGTTGGTCGGCTCAGCTGGAATCTCCTCCCGTCGTACTTGCGGAGCGGAGACGGCTGGCTATGCAAAGCGTGCCAAACCTCTCGCGATTCGAAAGTTCGAGCAGAAATTTCCTGCTGACCGGCCATGTGATGGCTGTGTCCTTTTCACAGAATGGAAAACGCTTCGCCACGGTCGACCCTTATGGGTATGCCCTTGTCTGGACTGCCAACGATGCCAAACCTCCGGTCCTTGTCCAATCGGCGGATGTGAGCCACCCCAGCCTGTCGGTAGCTCTCAGCCCGTCCGGACATCGCCTTGTCGTAGGAGCAACCTCGCGACTTACAGTGATGCACGATCTAAACGAAGACGGCGCCGCGACACAAAAAATTGCACTAGCCTCCGAAGGCGACCATACGGTCAGAGCAATCGCCTTTGTAGACGAAGACACGCTGCTCGTCGGAGACGACTTTGGTCGGCTTGCTCGATGGAGAATACAGGGTACAACGCCGACTTCCGAAGCGCTAATAGGAGGTGGGCCACCCATCGTTTCGATGGCGCTTGTCGACCCAACCCGCGTGGTAGTGGGTCGGGGAGCGGAGGTGGAAATTATCTCTCTCAACGAGAGAACCCCTACGCAAAGATCGATCAGCAAGGATCTCGGTCAGGTGTATGCGACTGCGGTCAGCGACGATCGCAGAATGCTCGCGGCCGGTTTTGGTGATGGCATCGTTCGCCTCTGGTCGCTTGATCGCCCAGAAAGGCAGCCCGTGTTGCTGAATCTGCACAAGGACGTGGTCAGATCGCTTGCCTTCGACAAAGCCGGCTCGCGGATTGTCTCCGTGAGCGACGACGGCACGATAAGGAGCACTGTGATCAGCGCGGATCGCCTGGCGGGAATCGTCTGCGAACTCGTTTGGCGGGACTTAAATCAATCGGAAATCTCGTCTTTTTTCACCAAGACGACGCCGCCCATGTTGCCTTCTTGTCCATGATCCGCGGGACAAAGCTTTAGGGATGAGACATAATGCGTGGAAAGCGGGGGGGCGGAGCTGAACATGGCGGTTTCGACGAAACCATTCCTTGCCATCTACGTTGCCTGGCATCCGAGCTTAGCCGATGGAGCCCAGATCGGCCGGCGCCTGTTCCAGCATTACAGGCGCGACCTTTATCAAAATATCGCAGGCGGGTCCGGCGTGCCCGTACTTTATCGTTTCGAACCTTTGAGCGGATCGAAACTTCCGCTTGAAATCGACTTTAACGAGGCTCAGACCAACGCCATTATCCTGTTGGTGGACAGCAATTGGACCGAAGACGAAGCTTGGGCTGAATGGGCTCGACACCTTTCCGATAGGGCCGATGCCTCCGGGCTGACGACGCTCATTTTCCCGATAGCGATCGACCCCAGCGGCATCAAAAATGCGCTCATTCCTGATCAAAGCGTTCGATGGTTCGAGTGGTCTGAAGAGGCTGTGGAGACGAAATATCGACGGTTGACCACCGCGCTGTCGTACCAGTTCTGCCGAATGCTTCGCCAGTATTTGGAACACTTGAAGCGTCCCGAAGTCGACGAGCCTGATCTTATTGCCTATTTGAAGCGCGTCGACGTCTTTCTAAGCCATTCAAAACACGACGGCGACGGCACCGCAATCGCGTTGCAATTCAGAAAATTCGTGCAAGACGGCGGCTACGACGCGTTCTTCGATGTCTTCGATATTCCGATCGGCCTCCGTTTCAACAAGGTCCTCCTTGAAAAGGTCAAAGTCAGCGCGGTTGTTGCGATACATACCGATAGCTACTCTAGCCGCGAGTGGTGCCGGCGCGAAATGATCCAAGCCAATATGTTTCACGTTCCGCTCGTAGTGGCGAACTGCATGAAGGACGTCGACGAACGCGGGTTTCCGTACATGGCGAACGTTCCCATCGTCAGAATGGATCCGGAAAAGCGGGACCGCATTGATGTCGTTGTTTCAAGATTGATGGACGAAGTCCTGAAGGATTTTCTTTGGCGCTGCCGAGTTACCCTTCTCTCCGTTGCGGCGAGCAAAAGCACGTCTTTTCTGCCACGACCTCCCGAACTTATCGTTTTGACGGCGATGAGATCGGCGGATCCGCACGCCGACACGCTTATCTATCCTGATCCGCCTATCGGCGCCGAAGAGCTCCATCTATTCCAGCTCGCTGCGCCCGGAGTGAAGCTACTGAGTGTTACGGAATGGCTCGCTGGAGCAGCAAAATGAAGACGCCGCTACTGAAGGATCGGTGCATCGCGATTTCGATATCGAACAGCCCCGACATGGCGGCCCGCGGTCTTGGCAAGGAGCATCTGGAAGACGCGATGTCGGAGATAGCTCGTCATCTGATCGCGAGTGGTGGGACCGTGGCGTACGGGGGAGATTTGCGTCCGGGCGGCTTTACTGAACTATTGTTTGAGATCGTCAATAGATACAGATTGAATAGCGATAGCGACAAAATATTGGTAAAGAGTTATCTCGCTTGGCCAGTACACGCAGTCATGAGTTCCGACGATATCAAAAGGATGCGAAGCGGACTTGAGGGCCTAGCGTCGATCGTGCTGCTATCCGCTGACGGAGCCGAGCTCAAACTGGAAGATCGACCGTCGGAAAGTCTGCCAGTGGCAGATGCCGAATGGGCGCCGGCTCTTACGGCCATGCGTGAAAAGATGGCGTCGCAAGTGCAAGCAAGGGTAGCTTTGGGAGGGCAAACCGCCAAATACAAGGGCAGATTGCCGGGCATCGCCGAGGAGGCACTGATTCAATTGAAGCGCGGAAAACCTCTCTATCTGCTCGGTGGCTTCGGCGGGTGTAGCGCCGACCTTGCCATGAAAATGGGCCTGTCGAGCTCGACCGTCCAGTTCGGATCTTCGTCGTGGCCTGGCCTTGAAGAATTCGAGAAGTTCGGCGCATCCGACCTCCGCAATGGATTGACGGTCGAAGAAAACGGCCGGTTGGCGGAAACGGTCCATGTGGATGAGGCGGCGGCATTGATACTCCGTGGCCTGTTGAAGGCCTCAAAAGCTAGGTCGCGGAAGACTTGATGCGCTCCGTCATTTCTTGCGTTTTGGCGGCGTTACCGGGCATGGACGTGCTGAAGGCGCTTGACTGAGCGCTTCTTCGCTTCAACCGTCCTTTTTTTCGCAGGAACGCTCAACGGAGTGCAGCACGCATCCGACTCGCAGTTCATACCTGGGAGCGAAAGACTTCATCTATCATTGTCCGCGCCGCTTTCGACCTTCGTCATCGGCGGATCTCTTCGCATCAACAATACCGTCATCGGCGCCGGAGGGTTCGGTATCGTCGAAGCCGGAACGGTGGTTAAGTTGAAGAGCGCATTCGGCGTCCTGACATTGTTTTGGTCAGAAGGACCTTCGACTTGGCTGGATCACGTGGCCGGCGAATTTTTCGGGTTCTGAACCGCTTACGTAGCATTGGCGAAGGAATGCTGAATTAGGATGGGGCGAACCACCTTACTCTTGCTGACTTGCAGCTAATATCCTGTCGAGGAAGAACTTATATTCTGCGCTATCAAAATCGGTCATGACTTCTTCGTAGATTAGAAGATTACGAAGCAGTTCCTCTGCCTCAAGACCCGCTTTGACGCGCGCCCGCTCGTCTTTTTCAAGGACAAATCTGAGCACCTTGATGAAGACGTTGGCGGTATAAGGTAACCGGGATCTCTCGCTCCATTCTCTCGATCTGTTTTCGAGTTCTTCGAGGTCCCCCGCGAAGCTTTCCTCGCCAGCATCTCCTCGTAGAGAGGAGTCGATCCAAATAGAAAAGAGCGCCAGTGCAGCGTTTATCGACGCGATTTGCAGTCCGATCCGCTTGTGCAGTCCACCTCTAACTGCGCTTCGACTATCGACGAATCGGTACAATTCGTCGGCTTGTTCCGCCAATAATCGGCTGGTTTTCCAGGTCTTCGCAATCTCGGAGGATTGCGTTCTCGCAAATTCAGTGCCGCTCACCAATTTCATTTTGTACGCAGCAACACAAAACAGAGCAGCGCTCTCGGCTGCTGCGCGCAGCCTTCCCAATTCATCTTTTATCGACTTGCAGTACGCGTCCGTAGCGTCCAGAAGGGATCGGGCGCGAGCCAGTTCTACCGGCGACTTCATCGTGAAGCGTAGCGCCACGGCGCAACAATAGCGTGCTTCGTTCAGCATCGCCTCGTTTCCGACGTTAAGGGCTTCATCCATAGCCCGCTCGGCGTAAGCTCGCGCTGAAATCCAATCCTCAGCGGTGAGTGCCACGCAGGCGGCGAAGAGCAGGGCGACGTCCTTGTCGCCTGGATCAAAGCCGTCGACCCGGAATTCGGACGTGTCGGAAATGAGAGCTTCCAGATAATCGTTGATGGAAAGATTACCGACTAGACTGCGGAATATCTGGGGTCGGATGACCAAAGGCGCTCGACGCGCTCCGAAGGCCGGAACGTTTCGCGCACGCGCACGCCCATCGTCCACGAATTTCTGTAGAATTCCGGCTACCGAATATCGCGCGTGGGCGACATTAAGGTCGTGTACGACCGAACGAATTTCCTGCAAGGCCGCATCGACCACGTTGCCGTTCGATAGTACATTGACGATCTGGACGAAGTGCTCGGTGTCCCGCCGCGCAATGTAGCTCGCGTTCAGAGCGAGAGCTTGAGCAGCGGCGCGCGACCAAAGCTTTCTCAGACTTTCGATTTGCGTCGTGTCCGACGATGGATCTCCAGCCATTCCGGCCACTGCGACTGAGCTGTTCAGATCCTGCGGCGACGGATCCGCAGGGCCGGCCCCCAGACGATCGCCCCGCAGCAGTCTCTCCAATGCCTTCTCAATTTCAGGAAAAAGCTCCAGCCTGCCTACTTCGTTTCCGCCCATTGAGCCTAAATTCAAAAGGGGCACAAATTCGGTCGGCTGTCTTAGATGAAGCTCAATTGGCCGTCTTCCTGCCCGGATTTCCTTTTGCCGATATTGAAGATAGGCCACGTGTATTGCAGAGTCGGAGGTTATGAGCACATAACGCTTCTCCGGTCCCCGGTAGTCTTCCCGTTTGCTGAGCTCCATGACTTGTACGATCGAGCGTGCATCGCGTACGGTCTTCACGGCAGTGCGCTTTGGCGCGGCCGTTCTGATAGCGACAGTCCAGTCTGCGACATGTTGTGGGTTGGGGTGAAGCAGACTTCTGTCGAACCAGGTCATGGTGTCAGCACGCTGCAACATGTCGCCGCCGAGAAGCCTCCGAAACTGGACCGCCTCCGACACCGGTCCCTGAAGCAGGTCGACCATCGATCTGGGCAGCAATTCGGAGCATTTCATCATGAATTCGTGCGTGTTCAGGTCCCCGTGACGGTAATTGAGGACGAGATCGTCGAGCTGATTTCGGTACGTTCCTGCCGAGGAAAGATCGGCGCCTGCAGTGGCGGCCCATCGTTCGCCGTTACGTTTGATGGCAGCAGCCATACTATGAAGTTCTTCGTAATGGTCGATACTGATCAGCATGGGCAGGCCGCGCTGTCCCGGAAGATTGCCGGAGAAAAGAAATTCTGCCGTCATTGTCAGCGTGGCAAAGGCTTGATCGTCCTGCAGCCAATCATTGAAAGGACCAAGAAGTTCTCGGTGGGAGGCCGGATCGGTGAACATCGCCACAACGTTGGCATCCGCGAAGTATACGATTTGACCACCCTCTGATGCGAATTCGGCGTCCTGCAGATTGAGGCGCATGCTGGCGCGCAGCCGTCGCGCCCCCTTCACATATTTGGCTCGCTCGGGTTGGTTCATGATCCGACCGCATTCAAGAGCGAAGCGCGTGCCACATCGGCGTCCTGGCTCTCTTCGCTATTGCGAACGCAGAATTCAATCCATAGACGCTCCGTCGACGCGGACTTTCCGGTACCGAAAATATCGAGCTTAAAGCGCTTGCCGCCGTAGCTCAACATATAGTCGTCATCCGTCATTAGCAGCCGTAGGGGTGAGCCGGGAGACGACACCATGGCATCTGCAGCTTTCTGCAGATCTAAATCGGCGCATTCAACCAACACGGCAAGCAACTGTCGGATGGCTGAAATAGTCAGGCTTAAGACGGCTTTCGACAAGAGGCGCGGCAACAACGGGGGCCTTGCGTCTGCAAAGAACCAGACTCTCTCGGCAAGCTCCTCGGCGATGTTTTCGTAACCGATGCTTTCGCTGGTTCGAAAGGAAAGCATCACTAGACCTTTAACGATCTCTGCTTCCACGAGGGTGATTTTTTGCAGGCTCTGTTGGGTGAACAAAAAGTAGATTTCGTCGAGCTGCTTTCCCAGCGTGCTATCTGGGCCGACCTCCGCAAGGAATTCGTTCCGAAGCGACGTGGCACGGCGATATCGCTGCGCCTTGATCGCTGCCCTGACGGCGCCTCTTCGCGCGATCATTCCTTCTTCGTCGCTCGCCGGCAAAATGCGTGCGACGCGTTCTTCGAAAATGGAAACCTCATGAAACGCGTCGTAAGCAGCCAGCCCTACCTTCTCGAGATATTCGGCTTTTCGGATCGCCTCGCTGACGATCGGATAGATATCGTCGATTTCCTCTTCCATCAGTTGGCTAACCTCAATTTCGTCCATGGGACGCTCAACTCGACAACGCATGCCGCTTTAGCGGACGCAACTAGGCACAGGCTGACCTGTTCGAGTTTGCGCCTAATGCGTGCCTCATCCGATTTGCCCTCTGCGATCCCACTGATCTCCAAAGCGACACGAGCCGCACCGGGTCCGTCGTTCAGCAGCCAATCGGCGCTTTCCTCCCGCTGCAAGCGTCTCCGGATCTGCCATTTTTTAGCTATTCCAACGAAGGCTAACGCGATGGCCTCGGCAGCTTCTTCGGTTATCCTGTTGTTGTCCAGTTGCTCTAGGGCATCTGTGGCGAAGCTAAAAAAATGAAGCGTGGCCTGGCCGCTGTCGTCGCCGTTGGAAACCTGCAAACTGACTCCCGATCGATGATGAGCTCTAGACAGACCCGCCGACGCATAGAAGTGGAACGTCTTAGCTTGGCCGGCCGGCATTCGCGGATGTAGGTCGCGCAATTTTCCAAGCTCAAGTTTCACGAGCGCAGGCCTCTACGTTCGAAACCTTGTCGGTAAGACGGCGGCATGGCGGTCGGCCCAATAAGTGAGAGGAAGGCCAATTTGCCTGTCGGTTGAGCCGCTAGGAACTAGGGATACCCCCAGATGTCCAGGCAATTGCCTCTCTTTTGGCGCTTGTGCTCTCGGAGCGGGTTCAAGGGAATCGGGTTGACAAACCGCGCCTCGTTAGAACGGATATAGAACAAAATCTAGAGATGTCACCATTTGTCGCCTTGTTACGTGGAATTCGATAGAGCCGCCTATCCGCACGATGCCGAGATGCTCGTCGACGCGCTGCCGACACCGGCGGGGCTCTGAAGCTGCTTGTTCAGCTTACGGACACATTTGCGCCAGTCGGATTGGTTGGTTGGGAATGTCCGCACTCGCCGTGCCCCGTCACGGGGAACGGTCTGCGGCGCCGTGTAGCCCGCGATTACGACCTCCTGCCGCTGCGCGGTTTGACCTTTAGCCAATCCGCGGACCGGCTGGATGCGTACGGGCTGTCGGCACGCTTGGCCATGACGCCTTCGAGGTGCATAGCAGCTTCGCTTCGTGACGCAGGGCATTCTGCAGGAGCTGGAAGTGCGAAACTCCGTTTGCGATGACGATCAGCTCGCCGTCGATCACCGCGTCGCCTTTGACGCCTTCGAGCCTTGGCGATTTCGATGTAGGAGCAGCAGACCCTGAAACGTACGCCCCAACGCGCCTGTCGGCGCGCGGGGCGAGGTAGGAACTTGGACTAGCCGGCAGCGTTGGCCGATATCGAAGTCTTTGTCAGTTCATAACTAACCGGCCAAACCCTTCCGCTGCCTCAGCTTCCTTATGCGGACGAGACTACCGCTACCTCCGCGGCGCCGGCGGATCGTTGCACCGGACTTCGGTGTTACTCCGCTCGCACTTCACAAAGCACATTGCCTCCCTCCGTCCGTCCAGCGACGTGCATAGCAATGGAACACCAGGGTCGTTTGCGCTCTTGCATCGGCAATCAGCGGTCGACTTCTCGCATTGCCCACTGCAGCTGCATAACGCCAGACCATTGTCCGACTGGCATCTGTCCGCCCTCGCCGGCGGCGACCACATGACGATGCAGATTGCCAGCGCGACATACGCCGGGCCGGCCGTCAGACGCAGTGGAGACTTTCGCATAGGAGCGCTCCCGATATTTCGGCTCTTTATTGACTGACTACAAGGAGTTTGGAGGGCAGGCATCGTCCGTTGCTTTCGCCTTGCTTTGAAGAAGGGAGGAAACTTCCGCTGATGTCGTCAGAAACTTGGGGGTATGACCTTTTCCGCTGACAGTCGTACTGATGACACCAATGAATGCATCCAGACTTTGGGCCGTTATTAGCTTTATGTCGTGAAACAGGTAGATCAGCTCCGTCACTCCGGCGGCAAGCTTTTCCTCGGTTTTGGTTTTGAGCGCTGCCGATACGGAAGCCTTGTTCGCCCCCTCGGCGGTGTCCGTGCTGTCGATATCCCAGTAGATGTGCTTGAGGCTGCGCGTCTGATAAACGCTCATGCAGGCAGCGTTTGTGTAGCCGAACGTTGCCCGTACGAATGCCGGATCATTGCCGGTAATGGCCTTGAGACTCTGCTTGGCCCGCACCATGTCCGAATCCGGACCGTTGGTCGTACCGGGAAGATCGGCATTCTTCGCGACGCGCGACTTGTGGCAGCGATGGTCCTCCTTGTTCCCGTTGTGAATGGCAAGGACGTGCCCGTCGCTGTGGGAACGGGCGCCGATCTTGGCGCCGTTCGCGCCCTTCAAGCGGTTGGGCACTTCCGTCTGAATGAAGAAGGCGGCCTTGTAACCCTTGGCTGACAGCACGTTCAGGACACGCTCCGTCCTGTTCTTCTCGTCGGGCCCGCCGACGGCATCCAGGACGTTGTTGTCGGGACCATCGTCAAACGTAAGGGCAATCTTGATATCAGCCATGAAGGTCTCCAGTAAAATCTGCAACTATCGAAAATAGACGGTCTCGCCTCAGCGCCAGCAAACCTGACGCCCGCCTGTTGCCAGCGAACTACTTTCCTCCTCGTTCGATCCGACCGCAAGCGTTCGCACGGCATTCGTGAATGCCAGGCCCCGACCGCTTGTATCGCTATCAGCCGAGGCCCTCGCTCAAGGAATGTCGCGCCGCAAGGCAGCACGTCGATGCGACGGAAGGACACAGCAATCGCGCGCCGCCTACCGCTTTGCAGCATGACGGGTGCAGCCGCACAACCCGCACGGGTGACGTCGAGTGCCTGTTCCCCGAACTCAACCTGGACTAGTCCGCCACCGGTGGTTGTCTGGCCATGGCCACCATCTTGCTTTTCTACCGCGGATGCGATTACTATTTCTGCAATGTTTAGTTGAAGGCATATTTTATTTTAGTGCGTAAACGGGGGCGTATTAAATGGATACTCCAGTTGGAAAGGTCTTTGGCGGCTTCATCGCGATCATCCTGCTTCTGCTTTTCTCGGCGACGACATTCTACATCGTCTTCTATGTGATCAAGGCGTGTTGGGCCGTGGGAACCAGTTGCGCTGTGAAGCCCGAGTTCGGCGACGGGCTTATCTACGTCGTCACGACGGTCGGCGGCCTGGTTTCGGCATTTGTCATTGCCAAGCTCAGCGTGACGGAACCCGGAAAAGTGCCGACGGTCGGCGTGGGTGATACCGAAGCGACAACGGCCGCAACATCCGTTGCGATCGCCTACCTTCTGGGCTGGATGGCGACGGGCCTCGCCGCGCTCGTGATCGGCGTCATGGCCTATCCGAAATCATTGCAGACACTGAGCGATATCGGGACTACCTGGCTCGGCCTCGCGGTGTCGGCGGCCTACGCTTATTTCGGCATTACGCCGAAGTCGGCGGGCGATCGGTCGTCGATGGAATCGGCTCCGACGTCGTTGCTCCCCGATGACCTGACGCAGGGGCAAAAGGTCCCCAACGCGTCCGAAACGGCGACCTGCGGCGCGATCGCCAAGAAGATCAAGCGAACCGACCCCGAGTTTGCGACGCTGGTCTCCAATCAGAACGCCAGCATCGTTTTCAAGGACGAGGAAGGCACCGGCGCCGACCGCATGATGTCGACCCGCTTGCAGGCCAAGCTCGATGCGCTGGCTTCGCTGGTCAGTGCGGAATGGGCGGGGGTGAAGCTTCGCGTGACGGAGGCCTGGGACGAGAATGACGAGCACTTGCCCACCGCATTGCACTACGAGGGCCGGGCAGCCGACATCACGACGCAGCCGCCGGATGGCGCCAAGCTTGGGCGCCTTGCCCGGCTGGCGGTGAATGCCGGCTGCGACTGGGTGTTCTACGAGGACACCAGCCACGTGCATGTGTCGGTCAAGAAGGCCTGAACTGCCGTCGACCCACGCACCGAAGATAGAGGGTGGCCGCCGTCGGGCGGACATCGCGCAGCGGCCGACGCAACGGTCCGTTATCGACCCAGTTTTCTGATCGCTCGGACTTTCGCGTCACGCTTGAGAAGACGACGCGACAAGGACTCTGTCGGAGGTAGGCGCTTTATTTTCTGTTTTTTACGTTTTGGGCCGGGGGTTGCTCGATGTTCTTGATATTCAGGCTGTACGGCAAATTCTGTTGGCCGCCGACCGCGCAGTTTCACGACGACGACGAGACGTCGCGGCAGTCCGGCATCGTCGAGGTTTACGCGGCGCCAAGGCAGCAAGCGGCCGATAAATACACGGCACTGTTGCGCTGGTTTCCAACCGATCGTGAGGCCGATCCATCCCCCCCTTGCCTGGCCGATCCATGCCCCCCCGGCCTAGCCAAGCCGACGGACCATCTCTTCGATCTCACCCCGCAAGGCGCGGCAGACTGGTTCAGCACCAGCACGGGCAACGACTGCGCGATATGGCTCGACAGTAGCGGTGCCGCGGCGGCCGGCGCCGACCAGGCGTTCGTCATCTTCCGCGGCGCGTTCCTCTTCGAGCAGTACCGGCGGCCCAAGGGCGATAAGGCGGCAGGGTCGGCCGACCTCGAGGTGCAGTGGCCGCTGATGCGCCGCTTCGCCTATGCCGACAATCCGGTTTTCTCCTCGCTCGGCATCTACGGCAAGACCCATCCGCTGCTTCATCTGGGTCTGCATCTGCCGCTGCCCGTGCGCCGGACAAGCCTTCCGGCGGCCAGCCGCAAGAACGCGGGCGCGTTTCCATTCTCGGCGGTGCTCGATCTCAAGCCGAAAGCCGCGGGCGATTGGTTCAAGATCGACCGGCTATTCGCCGGCTGGAAGGCCAATGACGGCCTGCCGAAGTTCGACGTGCCGGAGAAGACCTGTTTTCCGTTCCGCGGCGAGAACAAGCCCAACAAGGACAACATGCGCCTTGGCTCGTTCGGATTTGCCGAATACGGCAAGACCGATAGCAATTTCGCCGTTTATGGCCTCGACCGGCCGACCACGCTGACCTATTGGCCGCTCAACAGCCAGGCGCTGCGCCAGGATATCCTTTGGCCCTACGGCTTTGCGCTGGACTACAATGATGACGATTGGCTGCGGTCAGCCAATATCGGGCTTGCGGATTCAAGCCTGCGCTTTTCCCTCGCGACAGATGGAACCGGCGCGGACCGGGGACATTCCAGTTCGCTCATCTATCGCGCCTCGGTGATCCGGACCGGAGTGAACAACCCGGATTCCGGAGATTTTCGCGGCGACACCAAGGGACTGCGTCTGCGCCTGGCCCGCGAACTCGGCGGCCGCCTGGCAGATGGCATCCATTATGGAGCCGACGAGACCCCCAACGAGGAGGACGCAAGCAAGGTCGACGGCTGGATCAGGATCGGCGCCAAGCATCTATCCGTCGATTGCGAACTCGCCTGGGAGATTTCACGCCGCGACATCTGGACGACCGATCCCGATTCCGACTGGTCTCCCACCGTCAGTATACGCCTGCACTGGCTCGAGCCGATCTCGGCGCACAACGTCAAAGCGGCAGCCGTCAACGCGGACACCGAATTTCGAAGTGGGCTGCTCGCGCACGCCAACCATTCGCTCGGCACGGTCAGGGACTCGCTCGAGTGCGGCGAGGCAGGACGTCCTCATTCCTTCCTGCCGGACCTGTCCGGTCCTGACGGAAGTTCGAACATCCGCTTCTGTCTTTATGGCTCGCCGCTACCCGCCTCTTTCAAGGACGGAATGGTTTCATGGGGACGCTCGGCGCCGGGCGCGGGAGAAGCCGGCTGGCGACGGCCATCGATGCGACTGAGCATCGCCAACCCGGGCCAGCTGATCCAGGGGACTGACGAAAGCAAGCCTGGTGTCACGAACTTCAAACTGGTGCTGTCCGCTACCGGCCTGACTTTCTTTCAGCCGAAGCCGGCTGCCCCTCCGCCCGAGCTTGAATTGACCCTCGAGCACGACGAGGACTGGCCGCCGCAGGCCACCGACAGCGTGGAAGACGGCGAGCCGTTCTTTGCGTCATTTAAGGTAACCACACGGCCGAGGCTGCAGGACGAACAGGAGAGCTGGCATGGCCGGCTTTCATCGCTGCAGTTTCGCGGATCGACGAACTATCCGACAACATCGCAGCGCGGCCATCTCAGGATCGGCGGACGAGGCGCGCATCTCGGCCTCGGTGACGGCGCCCCGTTGCTGCCCTATCCCGAAGGCCGCATTGCGACGGAAATCAGCCTCGCTATCCCGGCGTCGATCATCGAGCCGATCGGCGTCGACACCGCGCGTACCGACCGCAGCGGGCGTCCGGGCCCGCTACTGATCCAGCTCGACCCTGCGGCCGTGGGCCCGACCAGCGACAACGTGTTCTGGCTCAAGGCGACCGAGACCCTGTCGCCGACTCATGATCGCAAGCTTGTCGCCTCGATCATCGAAAACTCGCAGCAGACCGGAACACGCTCCTACGTCGTGCTCTCGTCGGAGCCGTTCTCGATTTTCCGCTATACCCATCAGCCGCTCTACGCGCGCGGCACGGTCGATACGGCGAATGTCGCGTTCTATTCGGACGACGACCGGATCTGGCAGTACCGGCGAACCTCGGATCTCTACCACTACGTCTTCCCGCCGCAGGTGGTCGGCGAAAGCGCCGACAAGCCGCGACGACTCGAACTGCATGATCTGCTCGTACCGGATCCGAATAATGAGAACCCGCCCACCCCGTTCGTTCCGCACCAGGACGGCGAGGGCAAGAATATCCTTGATGCGCACAACTATCGCCAGGCCGGCGCGAAGAGCGATCTGCAGCGCCGCGCGGTTGAGTTCCGCCTGACGCCGTCCGCAGAGATGTGGATCCAACCGAGCGACGTCCAACGTGGCTATTTCATGCCGGAGGCGACGAGCTACGAGATTTTCCGCCAGCGCGGCGAATATGGACTTGGCGCGGCTCTTGGATATTTGCGCGCTGAATTCCTCTACGGCTTACCGGTCGGAATCGATGTCAGCAAGGAACGGTCGATCGCCCGCGGCGCGCGTGTCGCCGAGATCGAGGCCCTGACGGGCAAGCCGACAGGCCCGGCGCAGCCCGGCTCGGAAGCACGGGTTTCCAGTCGCTGGAATGCGCTGCGCAGCGCCATCGCCCGGCGTCCCGAGCGTCTGGAGATCTGGGCGCGCGATATCGATTCGGCTGTCGACTTCACCCCGGCGCGCTTTACCGACGGTGTGCAATTTGCCCTGCGCCACACGGCGCTGCATCGCCCGCCTCTGATCGACCAGACGCCGGACAGCGGGGTCGGGGAAACGGCTGACGACTACAAGTCGTTGCCGCGCGTCGGAGGGATCGCCGCCGACAAGGCGTCGATCGAACTCCAGAACCCGCGCCACCATCCGCAAGGGCTGAGCGGCGGGGCGCTGTGGCCGGTCGAACAGCTGAACCTGTTCAAGACCCTGCTGCAGGTGCCTCAATCGGCCGGCGGGACGATCGAGGCGATCGCGCTCTCACCGACCGGGGGCGACGCGAAGCAGAAAGCCCAATTCCTCGACGGCAGGGTCACGATCATCAGCGAGACCTATAACGGCTACGTGCAGCGTCAGCAGGTCGAGGTGCTCGGCCGCATCTGCGCCTTCTGGCATCGGGCCAAGCACGTCGTGGTCTACGAGCGCACGGTCAACCCTTCCGCGCAGTTCGCACCGAAGTTTGAGGATGATAAGCACCGTACGCGATCCCGCCGGCCGATCCTGCGTAAGGTCCGCGAATATATCGAGCTCCTGCAGCCGGAACGCAACTATCCCGATTTCACGATCGCCGAACAGCGCAGCGCCGGCTTCCTCGAACGCGTGCGATTCAACTCGAAGATCATCAATGTCGACAGCGCATGGGCGCACGACATCGAAAATTACGGCTGGGAGATTCCGCTCTGGAACCGGCAAAGCGCGCGCGAGCGGCCGCAGGTCTACCCGATGCCGGACGTGGCCTTCGTTTCCACCGCCGAGGGCGATGCCGAAAAACCTGTCGTCGCGCAGGAGTGTCTCGATCCGGACTACCTGTACTTCTACGCCGATGTGAGCCCGAACGCCTCACCCGATACCGACACCTGGCAACCGCGGCACAATCTCGACTTTCCCAACATGCCGGCGGCGCATGACATTGCCGTCGAAGTCGACAAGAAATCGTCGGACCAGCCCGAAGCCAGCGAACACGAAAAGCGGCGTCCGCCGGTCAGCCGCATCCTTCCCGGCCTGCGTCGTTTCACCTGGCGGCTGGCACCGGCTGCGCAGAAGGTCGCGGTGAATGCGGGGCGCGCCGGCAAACCGGTCTATGCCGGCCTCGACAGCGTCTCCTTCATGCGGGCCACGCACGCAAGGCCCAAGAATCTCGCCGAATCCGCTCCCAAACTTTCGAAGGTCCTCGGGATCGTTGGCGGGTTGGCAGGCAAGCCGGAAAGCGAGGCACTCGCCGCCTTGAGGTACTGGGGCGCTGACGGACAGAACGCTGGCTCTGACGGTGCCACGGCCTTCTCCGACAGCATCTCGGCCCTCAATGCCGCGCTTGGAGCCGGCAACCTTGCCGCCCTCAACGATGCACGAAAGAAACTGGATGCAGCCTGGACAGGAAGCCTCAAGAACGACCTGAAGAAGTTCATTCCAGGCGACGTGGACAAGTTCAAGGGCTTCGTGTCGGAACTCAAGGCGGCGCCGGCGCTGTGCGAGAAACTTAAATCGGACGCCGTCGAAACGATCCAGCGCAAGGAACTGCTGGTTCGCACGGCCCTGCACGATTGGAGCGGACTGCTTGACGAAATCCTGAAGGCACTCGATCCCTACAGGACAACGTCCAAGACTGATGTCATCAATCAGCTCACAGACAGTGCGGTCAAATACATCCGTCCGCTCTTCGACGAGGCCAGCAAGGACGTCACGCGGCTGCAGGAGGGCGTCGAGAAATCGAGCGCCATTGTCGCGGATGTCGAGGCGGAAATCGAAGCGGTCGTGGCCCGCGCGCGGCAGCGAATCGCGCAGTTCGTGCACGGCTACGACCAGACCAAGCCGTGGTCGGAAGAACGGCGCCGCTCGTTCCGCGCCGGCCTGACGGCTGCCGTCAGCAGTGTCGGTGACGACATCGTCGCGGCGATCGAGGAAGCGCGTCAAAGGCTGGGTGTCGAACTCAACGAGGTCAGCCAGGCCATCGGCGGGCACATTGCCAAGGCGCTCGGACAGCTGGCGGCTTTGCAGGCCGGCGCGCTCGGCGAGGTCACGAAGGTACACCGGCACGTCGATCAGTTACTCGGCAAGATCGACAAAATTCTCGAAGGTTTCGTCAACGCCGGCGGAACCGGCCAGATCGACGATGTCCTGACCAAGATCAAGAATAGTGGTGTCAGTGCCGGCCTGAAGACCCGTGCAGAAACGGCCATCACCAATTTGAAGACGGCCGTTGCGAAGGCGAAGGCAGCGGCCGGCGAAGCCCGGACACAGGCCGCGGCCCTCGACCAGCGCGCCGACCAGGCCGCAAGTCAGGTCACGGATCTGGTCGCTGCCGTAGGCACAGCGATCAAGGAAATCGGCACTTCGTTGTCGACCGAACTCGGCGAACTGAACCAGGTTGCGATCGAACTCACCAACGAGGCGGCCACCGAACTTTCCACGGAAGTCGACGGCCTCCTCAACCTCGTCAACGAGGAGATCGCCAACATCATCGACTGGCCCGAAAAATGGCTCGTCAAGATCGGCACCCAGATCGACGCCGTCGTTACGCCGGCCGCAGCATTCCTGGATTCACTCCTACTCGAGACCAAGGTCGAGTTGAGTGCCATCCCGGCCGCGGCCCTGCCGGTGATCGATGATGCAAAAGCCCTCCTCCAGTCCGTGCAGGTCGCGCTCGCGCCAGACGCGCTGCTTGAGGGCTTCGTTAAGAAAAAGATCATCAGGGCGACGCTGGATCAGCTCTTCTTATCGTTGCCGGAGACGATCAAGGACGTCCCCGAGGTCGACAAGGCCATCACCGAGGCCGTCGCCACGATGCGCTCGCAACTTGCCCTTTTCGTCGACAAGGTCGGCGAGCTCATGCGCACTCTAAGGAACGAAGCGCTGACGGGGATGGAGCAGGTTTCCGCAGCATGCGGCCAGGTTGCGGAGGGCATCGCGGAAGTCGAGAAATACTTCAAGGAGATTGGGTCGGATGCGGCTACCTACTTCGAAAACAAGCTGAAGGCCGCTTATGGCGCTCTCGAAGAGAACCCGACGTTCCGGGACCTGCAAACTGCGCTCACGGACTTTCCCAAGGATGTAGATCAGTTGGTTTCGGCTGCGAAATCGTTCGATCGCTCGGTGCGCGGTCTGCAGAACGACCTCTCGCGCGCGCACGAAACGGCGCGCGCGTATGGTGATCGGGTCTTTGACCAGTTCAGCAAGCTCGACGACGGCGGCCTGCTCGCGGCCCCGAACAACGTCCTCAAGCTCTATTCGGCGGTGACCGGTGCGCCGGAACTCGCCGCGCTAAAGGCTGATATCGACCGGATCCGGTCTGACTTTGATGAAATCGACAACGTCATCAAGACGACCCAGGCTAACGCGCTGTTCAACCGGCTCAGTGACGAGCTGAAGGCGCTCGGCCTGTCGCTGCCGTTCGACAAGATCAGCGACCAGCTGTTGCCTGCCGATCTCTCGAATTTCGATATCGGCAATGTGTTCCGCAATTTCGGTGGCGCCAAGCTCAGCAATCTCCTGAAGGACTACAAGATCCCGGAAGGCGTCAGCAATGCGGTACGCGTCACCCACGATTTCGACAAGAAGCAGGCGCGCGCCTGGGTCCAGGTCGATATCGATGCGCCGATGGGCGGCCGCCGCAGCCTGTTCTCCGTCGGCGTGTTCAAGGCGGACTTCGTCGACATGCACCTGACCGGTCAGGTGCGCCTCGAAGCGTCGAAGGACCAGGACAAGGTATCCGAGACCGGGTTCGGCCGGGTCGGTACGACGATCGATCTCGTGGTCGGCGGACAGTCGATGGTGCAGTTCGAGAAATTCGGGCTGAGCTTCACCCGCGAGAAGGGCCTCGACGTCGAGTTCGATCCAAAGAACATCCGGCTCAATCCGACATTCAAGTTCATTCAGGACTTCCTGTCGGCCCTGTTCCCCGACGACATCGGCGGGCTGACGGTCATCAAGGAGAACGGCATTCCGGTCGGCCTGCAGCACGACTTCGCGATCCCGCCGATGGCGCTCAATTTTGGTACCAGCGGCGTCTCCAACATCTGTATCGCCAACCATTTCAAGTTGTTGGCGTTCCCCGACTTCATGCTCGCCAACCGCTTCAACCTGTCGTCGGTCGAGCGTCCGTTCATCTTCTCCATCTTCATCATCGGCGGAACGGGCTACATCCAGATCGACGCGGAGTACCGGCCCTTCGACAATGAGCTGATGGTTTGCGTCGAGGCAGGTGCGGGCGGATCGGCATCACTCGCGTTCGCATTCGGCCCGTTCTCCGGACAGGTATTCATCACACTGTCGGGCACCCTCGCCTACCGCAAGGTGATCGGCAGGCCCGGCGGTGGCCTCTCGATCTCGGCGGTCCTCGTGATTGCCGGCCATGTCAACGTCGCCGGTATCGTCACGGTCGGCATCGTGCTGATGCTGCGCATGACTTATCGCGACAACGGCCAGATCGATGCCGACGGCACCCTGACAGTCGAAATCCGGATTTCGAAGTTCTTCAAGATCACGGCGCGCGCGCAGGCGAAATACAAGCTGCGCGGCGGTAAATCGGAAACCACCGTTTCCACGAGCGTCAGCGGTCAGGTTACCGACGAGAGGTTGAACAAATTGCAGAAGGCCGCCGAAAAGCTCGAAGCGGCGAGGCATTGAAAATGACGATTTCAAAGTACATCCATTGCCTGGTCGACCGCGAACCGACCGCGTTTCACGCGAGCGACGACGACGGATCCAAGGCTTCTTTCGCGGCCAATCTGAGTTTCGAGGTTCGCACCGACGGCACGGCCGCCGATCCCGAGCAGGAAGCAAAGGACGCGGCGCTCGCGTTCAAGGATTTCCTGAAAGCCGTTCGCGACGTACGCTTCCAGCTCTACAAGGTCACGGATCCGGATCCGGGAAAAATCGAGATCGAGTATGACAAGAAGATTACCGATCTGACTTCGGAGCCGGTCGCACCTGCGGATCCGGACGCCGTTTATAATTGGCTCGAGCGGGAGCGGAGAGCAGCGCCGATCGAGCACAACATCGACTACTGGGCGACGAAGGCCACGACGGAATGGCTCCCCGACAGCGCCATCAACGTCGATGTCATCGGTGCGTCACATCGCCTTCGGGCCGCGCAGGCGTGGAATGCGCCGGTTGCGCACAAGTTCAGGCTGACCCACATCGTTCAGCTGCCGGTCGCCGCCCTGACGGGTGACGGCGTCGTCGTATTGCCGTTCTTCGTGGACGACCCCGAGCAGCAGACATTGTCCGGCAAGGCGCTCGGGACTGATCCGCTCGCCGACGAGGCGGCCTGCACTTTCGACTATAACGCGAAGGGAGACGTCGGCGCAGTCACCTGTTACACGTCGATCGTCGCCAAAGCATCGCCGCTGGATTTGAAGGGGATCTATCCCGGCCTGACACCGGACGGCTATTTCGAAATCGATCCCGAAGCGCCCCAGGTCCACCGGCTGCTGACATGGTTCGAGCTGCGTGCCGCCACTCTGCTGTCGGCGAACGCCGCGCTCGCTTCGCGCGCCAGCAATCCGGACGATGATCCCGCGTTTGAAAATCGCTTTGGTGTGAGCACCGTCCAGGTCACGAAGGACGGACTGCCCGTTGAAGTGACCTGCTGCTCGATCGTCTGGTACGTCGTGGCAAGACTGCTGTCCGCGCTCGACAACGTAGTGATCGGCGCGCTGAAGCCGCTCACCGTGCCGGCTGAACCATTCGGGTTTGACCCGCACGCCCAGGGCGAAGTGCTTGCGCCGCTTGTGTCGGCGATGCTCGACCAGTTGGAGAAATCGCTCCCGGATTCAATCATCGATCCGGGCAACGTCGCGCTTGCAATCAGGAAAGCCCTTTCCCGTACCAGCCCGCTGATTTCGAACCCGTCCGGCGCGAAGCCGACCCGGACTGACGTCGTTCAGGCATTGCGCAAGATCTATGACATTGAGGCGCCAAAGAGTGAAGAGCCCAAGGATGCGCGTGAATTCATTTCGTTGACGCTCGCCTGTTACGAAGAAGCACGCGACAAGCCAGAGATTGACAAAGTCAAGCCGCGCGCCCAGGTGCTCGCCTATGCCAAAACCATCACGGATAAAGCCGCCAAGGCTCGTGCCGACAAGGGTGGTGCCGACAAGGGTGGCCTGGCCAGCAAGGTGTCGACGGCGCTGCTGCAATACGAGCAGCGGCTGGTCGACGAGGCCGGTACAGAAGCCGCGATCATCAAATTGTTCGAGACGGCTGGTCCATCTCTGTCAACACAGGTCGGCGAGCAATATCTACCGCTCCCATCCGACCCTGCGGAGCAAGTAAAAATCAAGGGCGCGGTCAAAGCCGCGTTCGAACAGGCGTGGCCTACCTACCGCACAGAGCTCGCCGGCAGCTTCAACGGCGCCGAAGCCGTTCGCAGATCCGCAAGCGCATCCTTCGTTCGCAGCCTGCTGGATTTCTCCTCGCTCGAACCAAAAGCCGGCAATACGTCGTTGCTGGTGAAGAATCTGAACAGCAGCGCGTTCTTCGCAAACCGGGTTACCGGAACTCCGACTCCGGCCGGCGGATGTTTCGATGCACATGCGGCTTCCGTGGTCCGCGCCGATGCCGACATGCTGCTGCTGACCACCGCACCCGACGGAATTCCCGCAGGGGAATTGCAGGGCCAGATCGATGCCCTGCTGGAGTCGATCTACGTACATCTCGAGGATGGCCTCCACGACTTCCTCGCGCCGGCCGCATCGTTCTCGGATCCCGACGTCCGCTTCATTCCCGACAGCACGCCGCAGCCGATGGCGATTGAGGTCGCGGGCAATATCGACGGCGGCAAGATCGACGCGTTTTCCAGACACTTCAACGGAATCGGCCTGGCAATTCAGCGCGGCGATCTCGGCACCGGCGACGATAGCTGGGCGCATACGCATCTCGCCGATCTAACCTGGACGCTTCCGACACCGCCGCCACCGGGCGGCGAGTCGCAGGACCCTCCGCCTGACATTACAGCGGCCATTCATCCGATGCTGCCTGCCATCAACGATGGCCGCGGGCCGATGTTCATCGAGTATAACGGATTTCCGTTCGCCGACCGGGCCCTCGAGGAGAGCATCGTCGGCAACGACATGGTCGCGCGCGATGCGCGGCGTCCGTTCTACGTGCAGGATCCGCACGACGCCGCGGACCGCCACCCCAGGATCCCGCGGCTTGCCTATGGCCGCACGTTCAAGACCTTCAGCTTTATCACCAGCAACGCCGGTACGTTGCCACGCCGGTTGCAGGACGAGGGCACTCCGCCGTGGACGCCCCACTGGAAGATCAAGCCGCCGCAGGATTCTGCCGGCAACGAGGACCAGACGGTCATCGCGAATGTCGATTATCAGCGCCGCACCGCGATTGCGCAGATGTCGGTCGTCGAGAACACTGCGGGCCGGCCTGCACGTATCGGCGCATTGGTCGACGGGGTGATGCCGCTTGCGGCCGACTACCCCCGCGTGGGCCTGCACGCCGAAGCGCGCATCGATGGCGTACGCGACCTGCTGCGCGATTCCGACGGCCGCGGGTCGATGGTCGCGAGCAAGACCTGCGAATGGCACATCGGCGATATCAAGATCAGCGGCCAACCGAAGACGCTCACTCTCAACGTCTTCGAGGGGACCGCGAACGAACCTGACAAGGAGCCTGGCTCGAAGGGTGCCTCATTCGTTATCGGCAAGGGATTTGCCAGCCTGTCGAACATCACGATTCGTATCGTGTTCGAGCTGGACCCGGGAAATTGGCCCAAGCGTTGGCTCGAGTTCGAATGCGACGGGGCCAAACCGGAACGGCGGGACCTTAAGGCGGGCGATGAATTCAATGGCTGGCTGCGTCTTGCCCTGAAGACCGACGACGATCATTCGGCGTCGATGTCCTTTGCCAATATCGGCTCACAGAAGAGCGACAATGTCAGCCAGCCCTTGCTGATCCTCGCGCCGGACGAGGACGCATGGAAGGGTGGCGTCGAGCGACCGGTGACTACCACCGTTACGACACCTCGGGTCAGCTATCTCGATTTCGAACGCTGGTTCGCCAATGGCAGCCTGTTTCTCGAAACGTTTGGCAAGGAGCGCGGAGACGATCCGAAGAATAACGCCGGCGTTATCTTCATGAACGACCTGGCCACCGCCTATGCCATGAGAAAGTTCGATGCCGACCTCGCCAGGAACCTCGAGAGCTTGCCCGATCCGGCGGTCGAAAAGATCCGGCTCGAATTGGTCGCACTCGATGACCTCACGCAGGCAACGATCGCGCCCGTTGGGGCACAGCTGCACGAACTCGGTGGCCGGTTGGCAGAATTTGCAAATGCGTATGCCGCCAAGTCCAATGCGCAGACGAAAAAGTTCCCGAAGTGGTTTCTCGATAATCTGCTCAAACCTCTCGACAAGGAATTCCGCTTTGGGGTCACGGTCCAACCGGGACCACTGGCGCTCACGCCGATAAACCAGCCGAAGGCAATGAAACGGACGGCGTCAGTGCCGGCCGGAATGGTCGCCCGTTTGTCGATGGACACCATGGTCAGGGCAAAGCGCTTCAAGAGCGACGGTCATCATCCGTCGGTCATCTATCGAGGCCTGCTGCAGTACGCGTCGCGCAACGTCTATGATTCTTCCGAACCACTCGCGGAGCCTACTCACGTCATCTTCCCCGCAGCGGCGCTGCTGGCAGAGACGATGTACGACGGTATCGAGAAAGATGGCGCCGGCGCGATCGCTCTCGCTGCAGCGGTCATCTCCGCCAGGTGCATCGATCACGTCCGCCGCTTTGAAATCGTGACAGGCATGCCAGCGCCTGGCGAGCAGCGGGAGAAATGGCGCCTGCTCGGCGAAGTCGATGTGATCACTCAGCGCTGGCGGCCGAGCGGACGGCCGATCTACCACCTCATCAACCCCCGCGAGCCCGATTTCGCCATCGACAAGAAGCCGTCAACCGAATCCAGAAACCAGCCCGCCCTGCCCTTGAACCTCGACATGGCCGGAAGACTGGCGCAGTTCGAACTGGAGGCATTCTTCGATCGGTCGGATGTCGACGCCCAGACCGTAACGCAACAAATGGCACCGCTGCCGGCCAGCACCATACTTCAGGATCATCACTGGAATCCGGAATCGGCAACTTACTTCCGACACCGTTTTACCTTGCGTTCGCGCTACGCTGGCGCCCTGCTTGAGCGGGACAGCCGTCAGATCAATGCCTGGCGCACCGCCAAGCTGGAGACCCAGGCCCATGGCTGGACGATGCGTGTGGCCATGCTGGCCGATCTTGCGCGTATCCAGCTGACGCGGCCGCAGTTGCGCGCACTGATCCCGCTTACGACCGCGCCGGGAGGCGAAAGGATCGACCGGCCGGCGCCACCGGTCGCGGCAATCCTGCAGGAACCGCCCTATGCACGCGGCGGCCTCGCCGATCGCATCGCCACCGAGGTCAAGACTGGCTTCGGCTACGGCTTTGAGAATGATGTTGACCCTCTCGAAATTCGAGACGCACGCAAGGAAGCGGGCCGCAATGCGCAGCTCGATTATCGTGCTCTCGGCAGCGAAACCGCGCTCAGCCTCATGCTGCGCGGCGAAGGGCCGATCGGCCTCACCTTTGACAACGTGGACGCGCCGGCGCCGGCCTTTCCCAACTCAATGTTCGTACTCAAGCCGGACGTATTGTTCGGCAGCAAGCCACCGATCGAGGAATTCTTTGCCGGCGTCACGATGCGCCGCTACATCGATCCCGCATGGACGGGAGCGGGAGGCAACAACAGCAACGGGCTCGAGGCCGAGAACGCCTGGTGGATCGATTTCGATCAACGGGATTGGAAGGTCAACAAAGAGACCGACCTGCTACGGTACAAAGTCGAAGGCCTGGAGGGCTCGATGCCGCTTCTGGCTTTCAGGCAAAGCTCGGACAAGCAGCACATCGAGCTATGCGCTTCCATACTGGCCATCGATGGCTTTTCAAACCCCGGGCGGGACTGGGTTGCCGTCGCGACGGTTACCCTGGAACAGTTCAGCAAGCTCTCCGCGCTGCATCAGCAGGTAGCGCCCGCTCGCCACGCCTTGTCTATTTTCGTCCGCACGGGTTCGGCAAAGACCGAGCGCGGCGAGATCAATACCCCCCAGGTGGTCGCGGGCTTCGAATGGTCGTCGCCCAAAGAGAAGAAGGTGAAGGATGACGCAGGCGGTCCCAAGGAGGAGCCACGTCCGCCCTCCGTGCGACTCGAAGCTACTTCCGCAAGCGCCTTCCAGACGATGGCGAGCGGATCAACGTTCCTCCGATGGACCAAGACCGGGCGCGATTTCGATTTCGTTCATGTTGCCGAACTCGGCAACAACGAGTGGAAGACAGGTCCCATTCACGTGCGCGAGCTGACCGCGAAGCTTAACCACGACAACCACGAATTCCTTACGTTCCATCGGACCGGATCGCCTGCGGACAGCAAGGCAGTCTGGCTATGCTCCTCGACATTCGCCAATCCTGCCCCGATCCACGTGCATCGACACGTCGGCCTGATTTCGTCGCGTTTCCTGAAGGAGCTTGGCACTCCTGTGGAGGTGTTCTGCCGCACCTCCGCCGATGCCGACGCCGCATATCAATTGGTCACAATGGAGGGCAATCTCCGGCTGAGCGATGGCAAGATCTTCAAGCCGCAGGAAGAAGTGGTGCGCATTGTTGAATTCGAGACCCCGGCAGCGGTCCTGTGCGCGGAGGGACCGCAAGTTCCGCAAACCTACAAGCAAGCCTATTTCGACCTGCTCTCGACCGGATTCAAGTTCGAGCAAAACATCGGTACTGTGCAACTGCACTTCCGCTTTGTCGGCCCGCCGGCGCAGATCGCCAAATTCACCGAGATACGGCTCAACTTCTGGCGCAATCGCAGTGGTGAGCTCAATCCGTTTCGTCTGCCGGTCAAGTTCAACAACCTGCCTTCGAAGTTCGCGGTCGGGCTCAGGCTCGCCTTCAAAGGCTCGGAAACGGCCAGAACCTACGACCTGCAGATCATCTACTCCGACGGAACCCTCGCCACCTCGAGCGGGCAGTTTGCTGAAGCCGATCAGTTTCCTTTGGTCGCCGCCACGAACGCGGCTCCGGGATTCTTCGTTTCGATCGACGGTACCAAAGGTGGCTCCAGCGAATTCTGGTCGGACGTCTCGATCCTGCATTCGCCGCGGGCGCTTAAACCGGGGATCAGCCCGCTGGAATTTGGCTGGCTGTTCTCTCCGTCGGGTCACGGCGAGCCGACGGACAGTATCAGCGCCGCGGGTCTGACGAACATGGTAGAAACCCAAGCCCGAGTCATCGCGGTATCCCCGCCGGTTCCGATCATTAGTCACTGATCATCTGCTGTCGCGGCCTGCAGCAAGGGGCAGGCCGGAGCCCGCTTCGTAGCTGCTTTAGATGGCGTTCGGAGGTGAGAGGGTTGTCGCACTAAGTCACTGATTTCGGACGACAATATTACAATCTGGCCGGGAATCCCTCCCTCTCGGCCACTTTAAAGCGGCTTCAAGAAAGCCCCGTAAATTACGGCTTTTCGCACGCCCGGATTTGCCGGTGTAGCCTCCGAGTGTAGCCCCAAAGCCCACCTCGTTTCGCACATGCGACGCGCGCAAGCAATGGACCTTGAAAGCTGGTACCAGCCTTAAGTTCGCCTGCGACGCCAGACGGGCCGCCGAGGCCCGGTCAGTACGCATCCATTTCGGCTTACCAGCGGGAGTCATTTGAGCTTGAAGTGGGCCACTCAGTTCCAATCGCCGGGGGCGCTCGAACGGAGATCCTAATGCTCGAGTGAAATAGATGCTCGCCACGACGTCCCCCGGATTGTTGCGAAACAGGATGCTGACACGCGTCGCGCCGAGCGCCTTCGGAGACATCGCGAATGCCTGTTTCATGCCCGACATCGATGATGAGCGTGTTGACCACATACGCCAGCAATTTAACATTGATCAGACCGGCGAATTGGAATGACGGGATCACTTCCGCCTCCTGCGAGAGTATTCTGTGTGACGTTGCGATCGAACGGGCGAAATTGTGGCTGCATCTGCCCAAGGCCAATGAAGTCCGACTGGGCTGCCGTAAAAGCGGCACCGCCGTCCCTGTCGACCTGGCGCGCCACGATCGCGACATACTCCGAGCCGCCGCCGTCGAGGGCCACCGATTGCTAGGGGAATCACGGTGAAGGCACGAATCGCCTTCCGAACAACGGTCTCCGTTTATTATGGAAATCGCTCGTTCTACCCCAGGGTGCCTTGACATTTTCAAACACGTAAATATGTCCCCGTCGGGGTTCTTGCCCCGCGATCGAGCCGCTCGTGGAGGGACAATGTCAAAGCGCCGCAATGTCTTTATTAGCCATCACCATGCGGATGACGAGCATGTTAGCGGCCTGACTAAGTTGCTGGACCGGCAAGGCTTTCAAATACGGAACAGCTCGATTCGAGCGAAGCCATCCAACCAGGCTCGCCTAGACAAAAATCAGATTCCCGAGGAGACGTTGAAGCGGCTTTTGCGCATGAAGATGTCGTGGGCTTCAACCGTCATTGTTTTGGTAGGCAAAGAAACGCACCAACGACCATGGGTAGACTGGGAAATCCGTAAAGCTAATGAGCTCGGTAAGCGGATCGTCGGCGTTTTCACGAGAGGCGGAACCGAAGCCGATATTCCGCCTGCATTTGAAGAATATGGTGATGCGCTAGTCAATTGGAATTCTGATAGCGTGATCCAAGCGATCGAGGGCATAGATAGCCCGTTTGAGGCGGCGGGCAGCGCCGCGCCCCGCGCACTTGTTCATGCTGCGCGAACGGCTCGCTGCTAAGACCAGAATGGCAAAGGTCTATTTTTATGTCGTGGCTCGGGACTTCGGATTCGCGCCAAACCCATTCCACGGGATGTGCACGTTGGCTACATGTAAGCCAACCATTCGTCGCACTGCGAGAGCCGGCGACTGGGTTGTCGGCATGGGTGGTGCAAAATTAGATGCCGTCGGCCGTTGCGTTTATGCGATGCAGGTAACCGATGCACGCACTTTCGAAAAATACTGGGAGGAGTTGGAGTTCCGCGCTAAGCGCCCAGTCAGAAATGGCAGTCGAAAGACCATAGTTGGAGATAATATCTATCACCGATCATCTTCGTCCAAGAAATGGCAGCAAGAAGACTCTCATCATAGTAAGCCAGATGGTTCGCCAGATCCGCATAATATTCAGCACGACACACAGACCAACCGCGTGCTCATATCAAACCAATTCTATTACTTCGGTAAAACCGCGCCCCTTGTTCCTAAGGAAATTCTTGACGATTTAGGTTTTCGCAATGGGGTCGGTCATCGGGTCTTCTCGATCCAGGATGCGCAACCGTTTTTATCATGGCTCGACACTTCCTTTGGAAGTGAGGTGAATCTAGTGCTCGGTGATCCGTTCCAATTTACGCAGAGCACAGCCCGGTATTCCAAGAAAGCCGACAAGGTGATTTGACAATCGTCGACCACAGTTTGCGTTGCCCTTTGCGATCGAAGATGCCCCAAACCTGGTCAGTGCTGTGACGCAATCCTCTCGCTCGGGCAACACCTTATGTCTTCCGACTCAGTGCATAGTGCGATTGAAAACTTCGACGGCGTGAACACGGAGAAAGCCAACATGTTCATCGCCGATTACGAACGGCTGACCCGGGAAACCGACCGTTTCAGGCCGGAGGAGATAAATCCGATCCTCCTCGGGCTCTTCGGGGAGGTGGGTGGAGTTATGGCCGCGGCCAAGAAGCTGAGGAGGGAAGGCGCGGCGTTTGTCGGCTACCGCCGCGCGGTCGAGGAGGAATTCGGTGATGCACTCTGGTATTTTGCCGCCCTCTGCCGGCGCGCAGGCGTGCCCTTACACGAGGTGCTCGCCGCGGCTTTGTCGCAGGGCTACCTGTGTTCGATGTCGGCCGCGAATAATCCGCCGGGCGCCGTATCCCGGGTCTCGTCTCCGCAACCATCCGGCACGTTCGATGAAGTCCTGCTCAGTCTCGGAGGCAATGCGGCCAATCTTCTTGTTCTGGGGAAGCAGGCCCCGGACGCGCTGGCCCGCCTAACGGCTTTCGCCGACGCGTTCCTGCGCGCGTTGAGTGCCGCGGGCATTTCGTTTGCCGAGGTCGCGTCGGCCAACGTTCGAAAGGTGCGGGGTAGATTTCTAGCGCCCGTTCTGTCGGATCTTCCCGAGTTCGACGGAACTTTTACCGAAGAAGAAAGCCTGCCGCGCGAATTCGAGATCGTGATCCGTCAGCGCTCCGGAGGCCGCAGCGTCCTGGAAATGAACGGAGTGGTCATAGGCGACCCGCTGACCGACAACATCGCCGACCGCGACGGCTACCGGTTTCACGATGTCTTTCATTTCGCGCATGCCGCGGTCATGCACTGGTCGCCGACCTTTCGCGCGCTGATAAAACGCAAGCGCAAGAGCGATCCTGTCGTGGATGAGACGCAGGACAGCGGTCGAGCCATCGTCGTCGAAGAAGGCCTGTCGGCCTTCGTTTTCTCACACGCGAAAACGCTTGCCTTCTTCGAAGGCCAATCCTCGTTGTCCTTCGACCTTCTCAAGACGGTTCGGCAATTCGTCGATGGCTACGAGGTAGATGCCTGCCCCATGAAGCTGTGGGAAGATGCCATTTTACAGGGCTATGACGTGTTCCGTCGTGTAAAGAGGCACGAGGGCGGCATAGTTCGCGGAGACCGTAATCGCCGCAAGCTGGAGTTCCGGCCACTCGGAGCAGTCTGATGAATGCAGCCGCCCGTTTCGTGGCCACCGTCCGCGGCCTCGCCTTCGAAAACGTCTTCAATCCCTATTTCGATCGCTGTCCCGTTCATGACAGGGCAGACGCGCCGGCCAGACGGTCCGTGACACTGAGCGCCATCCTTGGGGCGGCCTCCTCGGGGGGAATCCACTCGGTGTGGATTGGAAGGGACCTTGGTTATCGCGGTGGTCGGCGCACCGGCCTCGCGCTAACGGACGACGTCCACGTTGCCGCTCATGCGGCCCGCTGGGGCATCGAAACCCGACGCTGCACGAAAGGATTGCCGGTCAAGGAGCGGACCGCGGGGCTGGCATGGTCGGTGTTGGATGAAATCGAGCTACCTGTGTTCTTGTGGAATGTTTTCCCCTTTCACCCTCACGAGCCGGGCCTTCCCTTCACGAATAGGTCGCATCGGGCTTGTGAGCGCGCCGTAGGGGAAGAGATTCTCTCCGAGTTGCTGCGGCTACTGCAGCCGGAACGGGTAGTGGCGCTCGGCGGCGATGCGGCCAAATGCGTCGAGCGCGTGGCGCCGGGCAAATGCCTGAAGGTCCGGCACCCAAGCTACGGCGGCCAGGCAGATTTCCTGCGTCAGATGTCCGATCTCTATGGGCCGCGCCAGGGCTCAAAGTCACAGGCCGATCTGTTCGGCGATGGTGGCCGACCTTAGGGCAGCACCTTTGATCGTGCCCCCGGTCAAAGTGTCTTCATGGTCGGCAACTAAGATTGTCGCATCTTAGCCAAGGCGTCATCAGAGTCAGCATCAAATTTCCGGTGACCTTGCACTGTCCGCGGGTTCCTTGACCCGGGTAAGATTATAAACATAGACCCGCAATGCATCTGGATCAGGAATATGTTGAGCAAAGCTGACAGCCTTTTGGGTGTGGTGTTCTGCGGCGGCCCGATCTCCTAGCCAGAAGTAATTCGCCCCTAGTAAGCCATGAGCCTTGCACGTCATTACCGTGGCCACATCGAGCGCTACAGAGTTGAGAATTGCGTTGCTCGCCTCGTATCGACCTTGGTCAGATAGTCCCTGAGCACGATAAATCTGTGCAATAGACGCATCATCCTCGGTCAAGGCGCCGTCGAGGAGCTGGAGGTTCTGCTGGTACACGGACACGCCTTCTTCATCACCGACCTCCCGGCAGGCCTCAAGTGCTTGCCGCGACTTTTCTCGTGCTTGGTCAATCTGACCGTCGTGAAAATGGTTTGCGCTGATCATCCCCAAGACCTTGGGCCGTAAACTATCGATGGCGTTGCCCCTGCTGCCTTTCATCTCAGTCAAGACCGCTTCGAGTTCGCGATTGCTTACTTCGTAATTGCCTTGCGCGGCCGCCGCCTGCGACGAATTGATCATGTCATACCACCGGCTGATCGGGTTGCCGTCGGAGGAGTGCAGCGTCTGCAATGGATCCTCGAAGCCGAGCTCATTCATAAGCTGCGCGATCTGAAATAGCGCGTCTACGTACGCGCGGGCTTGTTCCGGCGGCTCGCGTAATTCCTCGGGAACCATCATCCAAGTCTTGAAAAGTTCAGTTATTGTACGCGGGAAAGTCTGACAGAGCTGGCCCATCAACTTGCGGTCGTTCTTGAATGCTGAGTTGATTAAGATAACTTGCAGTTGCTCCGGAGCCGGCGCAGCATCCTCTAAGGGAGGCCGAGGACACTCGACGGGATGCTGGAACAAAAGTAGTTCTGCGCGCTCCAAAGCCGCGCCGAAAATCCCACCAGGAATCGAACGCCGGTCGAGCCGTTCAATGGGCACGGATCCGAGCCATTCTCCGGATTGTTCGTTTGCAGACTTGGCCAGCCGATGCACGTTACGCTCGGGGACGTCAACTGCGACGACGATGCGCGCCAACCCGGCCGCAGCGGCTGCGGTAAGCAGGCGTCGCGCAAGGTGGCCGTGTCTGAGCAAGACGGTCGGGGCCACGATCACCCAGACGTCGGCCGGCACCACGACTGGCTCGATCTTACCCCACGGCATGTGCCCAACCGGTATCAGGTCATCGCTTATCCAGGACATAGCGACCGCCGACGCAGCGATTTCGCTTTCGAGCGCAGCCAGGTGCTCGCTGGCCCATCCCGCGATCAAGACCGCGTCTCCTTCACAGCCGGCGATGACGATGACATGCGCCCGCCGCCGGTCTGACTTGTTGGGCATGGTGACGTGTGCCGGGAAAATCGGGCGCGTTCCAGACCCGATGAGTGTCAGCGCCTCGGTCCAATCCAGCGAACGGGGATTTCCATCGGCATCCTCCAGCAATTCGAGGCGCGAAGGGCCTACCGGGATGACGACGTTGCTTACTCCTTGAGGCGCAAGCGGCAAGCATCCGGTCACTACGCTGCTGTTATCGATATGGGCTCCGGGAGTGTGGCACACTTGTCGAAGTAAATCGAAGACGTTGATCAGGTCGGCGGTCTCGGTCAGAGCGATCGCGAGGCGCTCGAAGCACTGCTGCGGTGTCTGTATTTTGAATAGAAAGGTGTCGAGGATCGCCCGACGAACAACGTACGGTCGATCATTCATCATGTTCACAAAGTAGTGCTCGACCTCGGCTCCGAGCGCCGTCGATCGCGGCTCGGCGTGGAAGAGGACGAGGTCTTGATTCGAGACATTCGCCCCAATTGCCTCAAGCGTGCACCAAGCGCGCGAAAGGTAATGTTCTGGCTGATCGATGAGGACAACCGTATTCCCCATCATCTGTATCGGGCTAAGTTCGCGCAACCCAGACTGAAACACGGCTTCCTCGGAGGTGTTGCGCGGCACCTGCGGGAGACTGGCGAAGTCATACCAGAGGCATATGCCCTCGGTGAGGCGGTTTAGAACCGGGCAGCGTTCCAGCAACTGACGAAGCGAACCGAGACCGATGTCGGCACCTGCAGAATGGAGCACCCCGCGCGCCAGATGGAGTTCGATTTCCACGGCTTCCGCTGCGGCGGTGAGTATCTCACTCTCCGTCAGCTGTGGCCGCAGCAGATTCACGATCATCGTTTCGGCCAAGTCGCGCCCGGACAACCCAATGATTTGACCGAGGTCTGGCGCGTACATTCGCGGCGCCTGCAAACCTCGCCGGCTCGCTATGAGAACGGCCTCGCAAAGGTGATCGATCAATTGCCACGCCAGCAGGCTGGCTTCGCGGCCGTCTGGATCAGGATTGTGCGGCGTTCGCCAGCGGTGTGAGATGAATAGATAGAGGCGCCCCGCCTCTATCTGCTTCAAGAGCCGATCCTCCCATCGCTGACGGGGCAATAGCTTGCCCACCTCGATCAATGTTCCGAGCGAAACCCATGCGGCGTGCGGTAGCTGTATTTGAAAGTGCTGATTGAGAGTCGGCGAAGCATCGCGCGCAACCGCGCCGCGTAGCAGCATTTGAGGAGGATGAGAACGTCCGACAACCCACCTCTCTTCGAACTTAACGCCGCGGTCAGATCGCCGCTCGACGAGGAAATTAAGCGTCGTAGCGTTAATCTCGTAGCGCACTCTACCTTCGCTGATTGGCAGATCGAGCGCGCGCGGTCGGAGGGCATCGTGATTGCGCCTGAGGCGACGGATCCGCGCAGGTTCGCGATCGCGCTCTCGCTCGACTAGCATCCGAGCAATTGTTTGAACCGGTATCACTCCGCGACACGGCGTTGCTGCGGCGGTGCGATAGGCAAGTTCGTCATAACTCGGGTTTGGGACCATCCGCGCGTAAGCCAGTGCTTTCCACGCCTCCGTGACCTTGACCTGCTCACGGACCAGCGGGACGTTGCTCAACAAGGCATCCGGCGTGAGATCCGCCCATGCCCCGAGTTCGTGATCAGTCGGCATTCGGGCGTCAGTATCTGCTGATAAAAAGGAATTTGGATTCTTTTCCATAGACAATAGTCGGTTCAAACCGACGTCCCTCGGATCATGTTGTTCCAGCATGCCGAAGCACATAGGCTTCGACCACCGCCTGAATGAATTGCCGTATGATCGAAGAAGCAGTTTAGATTGACAATTAGAAGATGTATACGATAATTTATTCGCTTTAGCCGCCGCAAACCTATTTTAAGAGCTGCCAGTTCGGCACGGGGGTTGGCTTACCGCATCAACATTGAGGGGTGACCGTTAGGCGGGGGAATGTCTCGACAAAATCGACTTACCTCTAACGGTGTGCTGAACTAACCGCGGACTTTGCGTTGGAGCGAAATTTCACAGGCCTATACTAATTGTGATACTTGCATACGAAGGAGTGTCCGATGGATCCAACACCAACAACGGTGTTCATCTCATACGCCAGCGAAGACAAAGAGCTTGCGACTGCTGTCGAAGATGCACTCAACCAATTAGCCAAGAAAACGTTTTTTGACGTCGCAATTGTCCGCGATATTCACAGCTTCGATCAAGGACGATCACTAAAAAGCCAAGTGCTCGAGATGTTGCAGGGCTCGCAAATTTTACTCGTTATATACACTGAAACGTTGAAGAAAAGCCATTCGTATACCGGATTCGAATTAGGGGCGTTCAGTGTCTACATGAGGAACGACATCGAGGCTCGAGGCTGTACTGATCGCAGGATCATTTCGATGTTTCTGGATGATCCTCCTCAGGCAGAAGTTGACATGCTCGGCATTAAGCTGAACGTGGAGGCTATCAGCGATGGCCATCCGACCGATCGGGTTATCGATCCCGCCGATGGGCTTGGTGTGTTCTTCCGTTCGTTGTCGGATAGTAGCATCAGAAGTGTATATGAGCTCAAACACGGATCTAATTTGGACAACAAAAGGGCGACCGAGTTGTCAGGTCTGCTGGCAAGCGGTCAAGCGGAGGTTGATGATACGATACTTCCTGCACTTCGATCCTCATTGTTCAAGGCCCTGTCACGGATCGTCGAACGAAGTTCGATAGAGCAGACGCTCTTAGTAGTTAGTTGGAACCCGCCGTCAGCGGGAGGGGAGCCTCCTGGCGATTTGATGGAGGGCGCAATTCTGAAAGCCCTGAGTGCAACTAAGAACGCATTCTCAATCTTCGGCATCCAAACTAAGCAAACCTCGCTTGAGTGGGACAGATTTGTGAAGCATCTTGCGGAAGCGAACGCCGCTCATGCGCCGTTCATTACAAATGCTTTCAGAAATGTCGTTCGATCGGCGATCGAGCCTGGTCCGGTAGACAACGAGCAATTCTTCGTCGGGCAGAGCAACTCGATCCACAGGATTGTGGTGACGCGACATTTCTCCTTCTACGACGGTAGCCGATTGATGCACGTCTACTTCATCCCGATGTTTAAGCGTTACGAGGAAGGACCGGAAGCTATCGTGTTGGCCTTGTTGAATGTCGCCGCGCGCTATCGGATGCTATTTTTGGAAGAAGAATCGCCGCTTAGCTATAGGTCGGTGTTCGTCAACAAGGGTGATAAATCAAAATTTAAGAATTGCATTGAAGTGGTGTTGAGAAAAATATTCCTCATTGAAGACGAGAGTCATATCTACGGGCTCGATGAGCCGTCGAACTACTTTAAATACTATGGATCTGATGCTGACCCGGACGCTGTCACAAAATCGTTTGCTGACTGGGCCGAGGCCCGGAACGCATTGGTCAAGTGTTCGACAGAGCTATTGAGAGAGAATTGTGAATCGCCCAAATTTGACGGACTTATTGGAGGCTGGCTGAAGCAGTACAAGATGTTTCTAGACTTCACTTTGGAGGTCAACGTACGGCTAGGTTCGCGTGCAGCGCAAACTCTCCGCGACTGGTTCGATCCCACGTTGAAGGCATCGTCGCTCACGGCTCAGTCGACAAGACCGACAACAGGAGGAGCCGCATTGACAAAGCCGCTCGAATGATGCGCGTTACGTTGAGCACGATTAGGAGCGCGTGGCCAGTACACTACTGACGCGCCTCGCCTAACCTAGGTCAATGGAAGCAGTTTCGGAGAGTGTGGTGACTGCAAGGTGGCGCTATAAGCTCACTCCTTATGACGTCGATGGCATCGTCATTTTTGGACGAGATTTTCTCCAGCGATGGGGCAACCAGGCGTGGCCGTCGCATGACGATCCCGCAGGTGCAGATGATATCACCGCCGCGACCAAGCTGCATGTCCAGCTTGTATCGCGCATCAGCACGCAACGTCTTCCTTACGCCGACGGCGTGGAGGCCGCTGCGCTAATAAGCGTTTATCAGCTATTTGGCGAAGGACGTGAAATTTTCATGGCGCATTCCAGAAGCCGGTTGGTCGACGCCATTAGCTGGCATGTACTTAACACGCATGTCAGACCCTTCACGGCCAAATGGCACAGGCAAAGCGAGCGCGGCGCTCTCTCGGCGCTCGACGCCACGGACATTTTTCGCGACGACCTCTACACGTTGCAACAAAAGCTAACTCGCTTCGACGCCTTACTCATGGAAATCCGCGATGGACTGGCGCCACCTTCGGCGCTGGTGACCGCCGAAAGCGAGGACGAAAGTAGAATCGCGGATGAAATGGGTGAGGACGTTGAATGGCACATCGACGAGAAACTGGGCGGTCTTCGCGAGGAAATGGCGGCGGCGATAAATGCCGAAGAAAAGAAAGCCGTGACCGCGCGGCGTCACTATTACCGCCCTCTCCCCGTTGCGCACGAAACTTCGGCTCAGACTGACACTCGGTCGCACGCGACCCAATCGCAAGGCGCATTACCGGCCGAAGCGTCGGTAGAGGAAGCTTGGCGAAGTCGGCCACACGCCGTTGCTCTTGCTATTTCCGGTGGCGGCATCCGCTCCGCTACGTTTGCCCTCGGTGTACTTGTGGCACTCGCACGCCGCAATCTGCTTTATCAATTCGACTATCTCTCCACGGTCTCCGGGGAGGGTATTTGGGCGCGTTCTTGACGACATTTCTTAACGTCGAAGACGCAGGGAGCCACACCACTCCAATTGGTCTCCGACGGCACGAGTTGCCTTTCCTTCGGGACGACGGGGAGGCCGCAGCATTGCGCCATGTCCGTCACCATAGCAAATATCTTGCGACCGGGCGATTGTGGGAACGGCTGCAGATGGCATTCGCGCAGGTCTATGGTATGGCGCTGAATGGTTTTGGATTCGCCTATTTAGCGAGTCTGGCGGCGCTCGTGGAGTTGATACCTCGATCTGCTGCTTCAGCCTGACCCGGACAGAGCTTAGTTTGACCCCGTTCTTTGACAAAAGCGGAAAAGTGTCATCGCAACGATTACCGTGGTCCGGATGTCAAAGGTGCGCGTTCCATTCACTCGAACTTTCTCCCTTCCCATTCAGTGCACTAGATGGCCAAGGCGATTTGTTTGGGATGGATATCGTCGGCAGCAAACCCAGATACCGAGACGCCGAGCAACCTAACCGCTTTCTGCATCGGAAACAGCACCCTTAACAGATCGACCGAAACGTTCGACAGTTCATCACGGCTGCCGATTGCGCTGGCCAACGTGCGGCTACGCGAAATCAATTCAAAGTCGGCGAACTTCACCCTGAGTGTGACGGTCCGGTCCCGACTCCCCTTATCCTCGCAGTGCCGCCAGACCTTGAGTCTGGGTGGTTCGTTTAACGGACGGGCAGGCCTACCCTTCGCCGTCTTGTACGTTAGCGATTGACGACCTCGCGCACACAGGGCTTCGGTGTCCGTTTTCACCTACATCTTGCAGAAGCCGATCCGTCTGAATTCGCTAACATCGCTTCGCGGCACTTCCGTCCGAGTGTTTTTCAAGGACTCAAGTCCGATCTGGTCGCGGCTGACGTAGAGGAGCCTGCCCAGCACCGCCTTCACTTCCCAGGAATTCGAATCCTTGATCACCACCGCGACGTAGTCGCCCTTCCTCGGTTCGGAATAGGCGTCGAGGTAGATCGTCTGACCTTGTTCGAAACGAGGCGCGTAGGAATCGTCCGGGATCAGATAGGGGACGCATGAGGTCAGATCCTCGCCCGATGGATCGGCCGGTTGCAGGGTGACGAACCTTGTCTTCGACGTGGCGAGGCGGGGAGGCGATGCTTCGGAATTGCGGTCGAACTGATATGGGACGGTGCCTCGTCTGGGCCACCGTTCTGCTTCGCTCTGTAGTGCGTCAAGCAGATTCCGTGGCGGTGCGAGATTGTTTCGGCTTCGGACGCCGAATCCTTGGACCAGTTCTCCAAAGTCGATTCCAAGCAAGCGACAGAGCGCGACGATCTGGTCGGCTCTCAGTGTCGTGTTCTGAGATGCGACCGGCCCGAAGAAATCGCGGGAAGCGATATCCCCTTCGTCGACCCTCTCCAGCAGCCATCGGCTCAACATCAGTCCGGCGGCTTCGCGGACTTTGGTCGAGCGAAGGCGATGGATCGCCTCCGTCAAGGATTCGGGTGCATCGGGTGGGACGATCGAGAAGAAGGCGTGGGCGAGATCGGTGTCCTCCCGGTTCAGCTGCCGTTCGCCGCTGACGGCCCTGCTGACCGCGGCTTTCTCGACGCCGAGATAACTGGCCAATGCGGACTTGGGCAGGCCGCTCCTGGCGAACTCCTTGTCGAGCCAATGATCCTGCATTTAGATTACTCGCAAATTGTTTGGCAATTGTTGGTGTTATGCGAAAAATCCCTGAATTATCCGTTAACTATGAAAAGTGAACTTGGTTGCGTGCCCGAGGCTGGCGCGATCATTGCCATTTCAGTTGCCAAATTGGTTTGGAAATTTGTAATGGAGGGTAAGCCTATGCGTACCCAGCAGACTGAGACGACCGAGACCTTCCTGAACAACGCCGCGTTCCTCCCATCGCTGCGCTTGCCGGCCCTCGTTGACGATGAGGTGCCGGTGCCGGCCGGCGACGAGGCCGGCCGCCGCCGCACCCCTGCGACCGCGGCGCTCGACGCCTATGAGGAGAAGCACCTGAAGGCGGGCGGGAAGGTGGAGGCGAGCCCCGACCAGCCGAAGGTCCCGTACTGGAAGGCGATCGCCGCGAAGGTGAACCTGCCGGCGTCGCTCTTGGCGGCCAAACACCTCCCCTACCGCAAGCGCATCTTGGCGCTCGCCGTGACGTACGGCCTCGAGCCGGCGCCGATCGCGCCGACGCCGTTGCCGTTCGCGGACTTCGCCATGATCGCCGTCGCGCACCGCGAGCGCGAGTTGGAAGAGGAGGGTGCCGACGGCAGGGCGCAGAAGCTCGCCGTCTTCACCGCCGTCATGCAGGACATCGAGGCCGAGTGCGATCCCGATCAGGACGCTCGCGACGTCCTCGTGTCCGTGGTCACGTCGGCCGGCGCCGGGTTCGCGAACAAGTCCGCTGTCTTCTTCAATGAGGCCAATCGCGCGCTCGGCTATGTGGGCAACTGGGATGCCAACGAGGGCCTGCCGCGCAATCCGGCGCACCTGCTCCGCTACGCGCTCGCGCGCTCGGGCTTGAGCCAGTCCAAGGTCGCCAACATGGCCGGCACCAACCAGGCTACCCTCTCGAACTGGCTCACCGGCAAGCGCGGTCCGATCGAGGCTCACTTCGCCCGCGTCAACCTGGTCGAGAAGGCGCTGGACCTGCCGCACGACTCGCTGACCTCGCGCTTCGGCGCGTGGCGCCGCCAGGCACGGCCAGCCCGGTCTACGGCTCCACCGACTACGGCAAGGCGGCGCAGTGGCGCATCCAGAACCCGTACTGCATGCACGTCTGGTCGGAACGCCAAGAGGCCGAGTTCGCGGCCTTCGGCGAGTTCCGTAACGCGCCGCTCTGCCCCTTCGGCATGAACCGGCCGAAGGGCCGCCTCGGCGCCAAGACGATCCAGATGCAGCGCGACTGGCTGGCGAGCGTGTACGGCAGCTGGACGACGCCGCTCCATAAGCTGCGCATGGCTGGCGACGACATGACCGTGGCGCTGTTCATCTTCCCGCGCATGCTCCATGAGCGCCTGGCCTTCGCGCTGGCGCGCGATGCCGCGGCCAAGAACCTCGGCGTCGGGGAGGGCGCCCTCACCCGGTTCGAGGTCGACCAGATCCGCTGGGTCAAGAGCTTGCTCGATCCGGACACCGGCTGGCTGACGCAGATGCCGCACCTTGCCGAGCGCCTGGTGCCGGTGACGACGACGGATGGTGAGGTCATCATCTCCGACGCCGACATCACCCGTGTCCGCGCCGACTGGAAGGGCGCCTGCGCCGCGGCGCGGGCGGCGTACGTGGAGATGAAGGCGTCAAACCTCAAGCACGTGAAGGTGTCGCGCGACCCGCACGAGTCGGTCCGCCCCATCCTGCTGATGGACAACCCGTTGTCGGCCTTGGCGACCCTGTGCCGCGGTCTGGAGCGGGACATGGCCGGCCTCGATCCGGAGCCGCTGGCCTACGCCAGCAGGGACGCCTTCATCATCGGCATGCTGACGCAGGTCGGCTTCCGCAAGGGCACGGTCGAGGCGATGGAGGTCGACGACATCTTCTACGACGAGACCAGGGGCAAGTGGTGCCTGCGGGTCCCCGCGAAGCGCTTCAAGAACGGACAGGCCGGTCCCTATTTCGGCACCGGCCCCGGCCGGCGCCACCACTATGAGCGCGACCTCCTGGACTCGCACGGCCTCTACGCCGCCATCGAGCACTACCTGAAGGCCGGCCGCCGGCGGATCCTCGGCGGCTGCGAGACCAGCGCGCTCTTCGTCGTGAATCCCTACGAGCGCTGCGGGTTGCGCCAGCAGCAGTATTCCTGGTGCGAGAAGGGCCGCATGACGACCGCCTATCTCGGCCGGCTCGTCCACGGCATCATCGGCAAGTACCTGCGCCACGACCCCGAGGCCGGCGCCGGCATCCCGGGCATCACCTCGTTCCCGGGTCACGCGATCCGTCACATTCTTGCGACGGGGGTGTTGAAGCAGGCGGTGAACGGTTCGAAGTCGGCGACCGACGCTTGGCAACTCGCCGCCGACGCCATCCAGGACGGCGTCAGGACCGTCCGGGCCTACGTGCAGTACCTGCCGCGTGACCGGCAGGATGAGCTGTTGGCTCTGCTCAAGCGCGGTCTGATCAACGGCTGACTGAAGTCACCGTGATGACGACGCCGTCCACGAAGGAGAGCCGCGCGCATCGATCGATGCGCGCGGCTCTCCCGTTCGCGCTTCATGGCGCCGGCGGGCGCCGGTGCCGCTTTCCGAGTCGGATCGCCGATGAAGGGTAGGTCGGTTCCGCACCACTTCTCACTCCAGACAATTTCGTCACGCCCGTCAATGCGCTCATCGACGAAGCGCAAAATGAGATCCTGATTCAAAATCAGACATTCAACGCTCCGCTGCAGGGGCAGACCGATCTCGCGCAATTGATTGACGCGATAATCGCAAAGCAGCAGCAAGGCGTTTCCGTTCGCGTCATTATCCGCAGTTTTTTCCCGGCCACCGATCGCGCCAATCTGGAACTTCTGACCGATCGAGGCCTGAAAGTTGGCACCGTTCATTTTCAGCACAACAGCCACACTAAAGGCGTCATTGTCGACCGCAAGAAGGTGCTCGTGGGAAGCCAAAATTGGTCACAACTCGGCGTCACGCTTAATCGAGACGCGAGCTTGCTGTTCGACGATGAACCGCTCGCCAAGTATTTTGGAATGATATTCGACCACGATTGGGTCAATCTCTCCACCGACAGAATCGGTTCGGAAATGCGCGGCGCTCGAGTGGCGCAGCCGGACGAGGCCACGCCCGCCGGGCATGTGCGCGTCAATTCTGCGGATATTTTGGAACCTTCCTAGCTCGTCTTATTCGCAAGAGTGTGTCTGATGGGCTGGCGAGCGTGGTGTAAAGCGCTGATGCGGCGTAGGATTCGGTTGCAAAGCCAACCCCATCACCTCAACCGCGAACGCCTCGCCCGCCATGACCGACGATACGATTCTGCCCTTCTCGTTTCCAGCCGTTCACGCCAAGAAAGTCACAGCTGCCTTCGATGGCGGTCGGCTG